>NZ_WVIC01000027.1 GCF_009939295.1 Petrachloros mirabilis ULC683 | reverse complement strand
ACTGTGAGATATTCAGAACCCCCCAAATTGGGGGGCAGGGGGGCGAGTGTAAGGAGTGTAAACACAAGTCTGAGAAAAAAATCACCCTGCATTCGCCCTCTACATCCCCCATTCTGGGGGACTGTGAGATATTCAGAACCCCCCAAATTACGCCCTTCGGGCACGCTTCGCGAGGGGGGCAGGGGGGCGAGTGTAAGGATGTTAGAGGCTTTTAAATCATCTTCTTAGATTTGTGTGTACACCGTAGCCCTGAGGGAGGGGATTTAGGGTGAGGGTTACACAACTGGGATGCACCCGTGCTAACAATCCTCACTCTCAGGCGGGAATCCTAGGAGTATCTTGTATCCATGCCTTGATCTGAATGCAAAAAATCGGCAACCGTCGCCTCTCTATTGTGCAACGCCTAGGGCTGGGAGTCAGCTTTATGTTACTCCCAGTCCTAGGTTTGGCGGTCGTTTCCTTTGTTTCATTTGAATCAGCCATCGCAACCCTAGAAGGCAATCAGGACAGGATGCTAGAAGAGCAATTTCCGCTAGTTCAGCTAGAGCAATTGCTGCTGGAGGCCCTCGACTTACTTGAAGGGTTCCAAAAGTTTGGGGTTTTGCCTCAGCAGCAGGCTCGATGGATTCAACTCCATCAAGAAATTGAACAAACTTTTGAGAACTTGCTCAATGCACCTTCACAGTTGCATGAAAAGCACCGGTTTGTTCTTGAGATTCAGCAGTCTTGGCAGCAGGCTCAGGCTAATAGTAGCTGGATTGTGAAGCAATCTGTCCATGCAGATGTTCCTGACCCTTCCTTGGCTGACCAGGTTATGGTTAAGCAACAAGTTGAGCAAGCGATTCGAGCCAGTCGTCGTCTCGATCGGTTGCTGACCTCATTTCGCAACGATGATAATTTGACCCAAGCCCGGCTCATGAAATATCGCGTGCGGCTACTGGTGGCTGGCATCCTCACCTTGGCGTTATTCATGGCTGTGATTTCGGGGCTGATTCTAGCGCGGTCTATTTTGAAGCCTCTGAAGCAGTTACAGTATGGTGTGGCTAAGTTTGGGGATGGGGAGCTGTCCCATCGCATTTATCTGAATACCCACGATGAGTTAGATCTTTTGGCTCAAACTGTCAACTGGATGGCCGAAAATCTAGAGCAAAATCAACAGATGCTCACAGAATTGGCCACGATGGATGAGTTGACTAAGGTATATAATCGCCGGGAATTTAACCGGAGACTGGCGTTAGAGCTGGCGCGATCGCAGCGAGAAGGGCACTCAGTCTCATTGATGATGATTGACATTGATCACTTCAAGAAACTCAATGATACCTATGGGCACCAAGCCGGAGACGAAGCCCTGCGCCAGGTTTCTCACATCATCAAAACAGAAGTTCGCCCTAGCGATCAACCAGCCCGCTACGGTGGCGAAGAATTTGCCGTGATTTTACCCTATGCCAGCCGCGACGAAGTTTATGTCGTGGCTGAGCGCCTGCGGCAGCACATTGCTGCCCATGATGTGCAGATCCACCAGGGGCTAGTGCTCAAAGTAACCGCCAGTTTGGGCTGCGCGACCTTCCCCCTAGATGCCCAATCAGCCGATCGACTCACCGCTGAAGCCGATCGATCGCTCTATGAAGCCAAGGACAATGGACGCAATCAAGTCTGTCAAGCCAGTGTTCCTCTGCCCCAGTCTCGGGTGGGTTAAAACGAATCTGACCCAGAAAGATGAATGCCATCCACATCAGGCACAGGCAAGTTGCGAGAAACTCGAAAAAAGATCCACTCCTCCAGGGCTTCCACTAATATCTGTTGGCACTGCTCCAACGTCAGGGCACAGGCACTTACCCCCACAAACCCAGGCACCTCACCATACACACAGTCGTCCACAGGATTGAGGCGATATTGAGCCTGACGCATCACAGCGCGAATATACTCCGTTAACATACAGGTTAAAGTGGCGGATGAAGGACTTTGATCTTAGCCTGATCAAGCCATCGGCATTGCTTTCCCGTTTTCACAATTTTAGATTCATTCCTTTTTTATAGATGCCCCGATGACAACTCTGCGTTCCGACTCCATTCCTGAGCTTAGCGTTGAAAGCCTAGCTCATATCCTGGCCTCCCTTGATCACCCCACCCAGTTGGTGGATGTGCGTGAAGCATCAGAATTAGATCTGGTACAACTACCTGGCTTTATGCACCTACCATTGAGTCAGTTTCCCGTTTGGTCTGAGACGATTCACGCCCAACTAGATGCCCAGACTCGTACTATCGTGATCTGCCATCACGGTATGCGTTCGGCGCAGATGTGTGCTTGGCTGATCCAACAAGGATTTACCCAGGTCGAAAATGTCATCGGTGGAATTGATGCCTACGCCCTCCGGGTCGATGCGTCCCTACCCCGGTATTAGGGTTGATTGTGTTCAGCAAAAGGGACGCCATGAAAGTTCAACTGACAAAACGCCAGCAGCAGGTTTTACGAGCCACAATTCAGTACTACATTGCCACCGCTGAACCAGTCGGCTCTAAAGCCCTGGCTCAAGAATATCAATTGCCCATTAGTCCGGCCACGATTCGCAATGTCATGGGCGTGCTGGAAAAATCAGGGCTGTTGTATCAGCCCCATATTTCCGCTGGTCGGGTGCCTTCTGATTCTGGTTATCGCATTTACGTAGATGAACTCATGCGTCCGGCCAGTCAAATGGTGCAACGGGTTGAGCAGGTACTCACAGAGCGTCTACGACCGATGCAGTGGGGCTTTGAAGCTATGCTGCGGCACGCTGCTCAAGTGTTGGCCACCCTGAGTGGCTGTGTGGCACTGATTACCATGCCCAGAGCCCCAGCCACAACGATTCGTCACCTACAGTTAGTGCAGATCGAAGCTCAACGAGTGATGCTAATTGTAGTGACAGACACCTACGAAATTCAGTCGGTGCTCGTAGATTTGCCTGAATTCAGTGAGTCAGAGCCAGAGGCTGGTGAAAATTTGGATCGGGAGCTGCAAATTCTATCCAACTTCTTGAACCATCAGTTTACAGGATGCACCCTCGGAGATTTGGCCACCCTAGACTGGCAGACGATTGAGCAGCAATTTCGGCACTATACAGATTTTTTGCAGGCACTCCTGCGGGACTTAACTCAGCGCAACGCTGCGTTGCAGTCTAACCAAATTCTCATTGGGGGGCTAGCAGAGGTTCTACGCCAACCCGAATTTGCTGAATTGCATCAGGCGCAAACGATCATCCATCTGCTAGAAGAAAATCAAGATCAACTGTTGCCGTTGATTTGGGAGTGGACCGATGTCGCTTCCTTTGGGGGAGTGCCGCAGCAATCGAGGCAACGGGTTAGTATTCGCATCGGAGCTGAAAACCCCTTAGAGCCGATTCAGACCTGTGCTTTGATCTCTTCGACGTATCAAAAGGGGAAAATCCCCGTAGGCAGTGTGGGAATTTTGGGCCCGACCCGCATGGCCTATGAAGAAATTATTGCCATGGTAGAGGTGATGGCTGACTACCTGACGGAATGTTTGAGCCAAGGAACGCTCTAGCCATTCTAGGGCTGAGCTGGATTGGATCATTTTCACACTAGAGACAACTCGCCCACGACTTCTAGACGCTTATAGTCACTGAGGTCAAGATAGCGCTCGCCCAGGCTCTCAGCCACACTGGGGGTGATCCAGCCTAGCTCTTTGAGCAAATGAATGGCGACAGCATACTTGGCTCGTTTGGCTCCATCGGTGACCTTAATGGCTAGACCCATCCCTTCGCCGATGCGGCCTACACATTGAACCCCTTCTGCACCAGTTTTGCTCACGAGTTCCCCGGCGCTGATTTCCATTAAGTCGGTATCAAATTCACCAACGCCTGCAATTAGGGTGGGATGGTGAATCATGGCTCGCACGACCCGCTCCATAGACAGGTTTTCCCCTGCCGAGAGTTGGGCATAGATCCAGGCCATCTGGCGCAGTTGCAGGACAAAGGTGGGGACGCCGCAGTCGTCATGGGCATAGATAAATTCGGCGGCAGGCATTTTCAGCACTTCAGCCAACTTGGCCAGCACGAGCTGCTGGACGGGGTGGCGGCGTTCCATATAGGTTTGCAGAGGCCAATGTTGCTGTTGGCAGATGGCCAGCATTCCGGCGTGTTTCCCTGAGCAGTTATAGGCGAGCGGACTTTTGCTCTGGGGCGGAATTGGACATTGGAGTGCACTGGGTTCCACATCACACCGCCAGAGAATGTTAAAGACTTGGCGAACTTGCTCCATGGTGCCTTGGTGGGAACCACACATAATGGCAAGGTCGCGATCGCACAGTTCAAAATGCTCAAGGGCACCGGTAGCAGTGACCGCCAAAGCTTGAAGGGGCTTGAGGGCAGAGCGAGGAAACGTAGAGGATTCAGCATTCCCAGCCACGGACAGGGCTCGGCCTCGATCATCGCAGACCACTGCCTGGGCATGATGTTGAGACTCAATGATGCCCTCCCGCAACAGATGAACTTCCAGTGCGGCGGTATGATTTCGTTTGCCCATGGTCATGGGATAAAGTTCTTGTCCTGAATAGCTGAGTATAAAGCGCGAATCGAAAGCGGGTGCATAGATGGGCAGAGCTATTATACCGCAGTCTTTTAACCGGCTCTGACCTCATAGCCAATGCCACACAAGCCATCCAGCGACGCACCCCAACCCCAAACCCCCAAAGCTCAAGCGCAGTCTTTGCAGCAAGGGGCGAACTTCATAAATACCAATCAACCGATCTTTGGTAATTTCTTCGGGGGGTTTAGTCCAGGACTGGCCATCGTACCAGCCTGTCTCTTCGTAAGGAATTTGCTCTCGAAGCAGGCGATCGCAGACATAGGCCCAGCCAAGATAAAGGCGAAGCAAAATCAAGCTGACCACCAGGGTTGCCCCCCCTGCCGAGGCCAATAGGAATTTTGCCCATGCTTCTTCTGGGGCAAAGCTATCGGCAGCCAGTGGAGTCATCAGCAACGCTGCACTGATCCAGATTGTGCTCAAGCACCGGAGGTACTGGGGCGGGGCTTGGGTTGACCATCGGAAAAACCAAGACTCTCTCAGGCTTTGGTATTCATTAACAGGCTGCTGGTCTAGAGGCACCGGGCAGCGAGAGACTGACATACTCATGGGAATGACTCCGGTGGAGGGTTCCCCAGGAAGTGTCCAGGGAACGGCTTCATTTGAGTTATATCACTGATTTTGGCTCAGATGCAGGACACCCAGCTAACGCTGAGGGACTGTCGCCTCTGTCCAAGTGTTCAGAGGCTCCATGGTCGGCTGGCGCAAAAAAGCCAAACTGCTGTAAAGATGGAAAGCTGGATCCCAATCACTGTCAATGCGACGCAGCAGGTGAATATGGGAGGACAGGCGATTGAGGGTATCGGGATGATCCACCGCCGTTTCGGCAAAGGGGGTAAAGTCTTTCCAGGCGGGTCGATCGCCTAGTTTTTGGGCTAAGAGGGCGGCAAAGCCTTGCCAGTGCGCCCAGGAAGATCGTTGTCCGCCCGTGGTTTGGGAGGCCAACTCTGCCAACTGCACGCCCTCATGAAAGTGATAGATGGCGTCGTAAAAGCGAAGAATACACTGGCGCTGGGGCAGATGTAAATCCCAGACTTGGGCATGGTCCTGGGTTTGGATTTTACGCTGGAGTTTGCCTCGGGGGGTGAGATCTACTACTTCTTCGAGGATGGGCAGTTGTCCTTCTACCCATTGACTGACCTCAGACCAAGAAAAGGTCAGAGACTTGGAAGCTCCCCCAGCATCGGGTTTCACGACTTTAACCTCTACGGGATCCTCAATGCTGACAAAGTACCGAACCGCATAGACTTTGATGGGTTCAATTTGCTTGAGGGTTGCCCAAAATGCCGGAATCCCAGCATCTATAAGGGCTTGCCCATAGCCTTGCAGTTCCCCAATTGCCCCAGATCGATACAGCCGACTGCCGCGAGAGGGCAACTGGAGGCGGGCTGTGTAGGGGTCAGTTTGCATGATGGTGGCAAAGTGGCGAGCGGCTTCGGTTTTCTGCTCGGGGGCAATGGCGTCTAGGATTAAAACCCCTGGCTCGGTACTCCCAGCCGCAACAGTTTGGGCAATTTGCTGCTGGATTCGCTCTTGTTGCTGCTCTTGCTGAGCGGTCTGACTATCCTGGATGCGCTGGATGCCTTGCCGAGCCTCTCGCATTAATTTTGGCACCACATCGCTTTGTAAAAGCTGACGATAGGTTGACTCCGCCAGGGACCACTCCTGTTGTCCTTCATAGAGTTGGCCCTGGTACAGCAGACGCCAGGGGTCTTCAGCGGGTAAGGCTTGAATGTGCTGGGCGGCTTCGACCCAATCTTGACGGGCAAGGGCCTCAGCAATGTCCTGGTTCATAGGGTGCTCTGATTAATTCGGAATAAAGAATCTTGATATAGGCTGATCACGGCCAGGGCGCTGAGCGGGGCGGTGACCGCTCGCAGCACTCGCTTGCCCAAGGAGACGGGCTGACACTGGGCTGCGATCGCACCGGCTTGCTCAGCCTCAGTCCACCCCCCTTCTGGCCCTGTAAACACAGTAATTGCAGCCATGTTCCGATGCTCCAGCAAACAATCCAGCAGCGAAGGCGCTTCCCCCACCACGCAGAAATAAGATTGGCTTTCTGGAGGGCGAGAGGCCAAGGCTTCCGGCAGAGATTGGGGGGGCAGCACCTCCGGCACTCGCTGTCGATGGGATTGCTCAGTGGCCTCCGTAGCAATCCGCTGCCAGCGTTTTAACTTATGGGCACTGGGCTGCACCAAGGTGCGATCGCTCAGCAGCGGCACAATGCCAGCCACCCCCAACTCAGTACTACAGCGCACCACCTCATCAAACCCGTTTCCCTTGGGAACTGCCGCCACCAAAGTCACCTGGGCAGACAACTCCGTAGGCAGCGTCAGCGACAGGAGGAGTTGAGCTGTAGCGTCTGACCCGTGCAACTCAGCGAGCCACCCTCGACCCTGGCCATCGAATACCCGAAACTGATCACCGCTTTGAAGGCGCAACACATGGTGTAAGTAATGCTGCTGCTCGGGCTTTAACATCACCTGTTCACCCTGAATTTGCGCCGGGGCAACGGCAAGATGGGAGAGGTGACTCACCTTAGCTGTTTCCTCGCATTCACATTAAACCGCCCCAATCCTCGCAACTGCCATCTACAAAGCCTTTTGTGTTAGTAAACCCTAAATTGTCTCCAGAACGATCAACCCCGCTCAAAATGATTGGGCTAGCCTTCGCGTATTCTGAATAAAGAAGATAAGACTGCTGTTGCACTTCCGACGCTACCCTATGGCTCTTGAACTTTTGCAGTCCCTGGTGTGGACTGAATATCGACTGGCAATTCTCTTTACCGTGATCATCCCTTTAGGACTATTGGCTTGGGCAGTCTTGCAGAAAGCACATGCGATCACCCATCTACTGACAATCTATTGGCGGGTAGCCAGCTTGCTAGCCATTACCGTTTACTTGATGGTGGCTCAAATTCCCTTAAGCTTTGGTGTGGGGTTTTTGGCTCTGTTACTGATTCCGATCAGCCTGTGGTTTTGGGTTGACCTCAACGAAGAAATCGACGATCGCCGGGGGTATTTAAAACTTGCCCTCACCGCTTGGCGCTGGGCCACCACGCTGTTTTGTCTGCTGGCTGCCGCCCTGCAAGTGCCCTATCTCCGATGTGCGCTCTCCACCGCTGAGATGGCAACACCCACCTGCCAAGCTTGGCTAGAGCCTACCTACCTGTTTTGGGAAACCTTTCATTCCGGAGCCCGGGTGGGGCGCATGAGTTTTCTGGCTCTACTCGCCCTGGTCATCTACGGGCTATATTTGCTGTACTTCTTGATCTTTCGATTGAGCAAGCAGGGACGTTCGGCGACTGGTTTTTAACGAAGTATGACTATAAACCCAGGCTTTCGTTTAGAGCAATACACCCTAAAGCAACCCCAGGAAGTGCTACTGGTTCAGATTGAAGTCAATGGAGAAGCCGACGAAATTGCCATTTTTCGGGGTATGTCCAGCTCTCTAATGCGACCCACTGCCTTTGATCTAGATATTCCGGTTCTGCCCGCAAATGCCAGCATTATCGGCATTGATCGACTCGAAGGCCCCTATGACCCTTCGATGCCCCGCTATCGACAACGGGGCCTATCCTGGACAGAGTTTGAGCCTCTCTTGCAAGCGGTGGGGGTTTAAGTCCATGGGGCACCGTTACATCTGGCGTTGGCTGCTCTTGGGCTTGGGGGTCGGTGGGTGCATGATCGGCTGGCTGAAGAATCCTGCTCCAGTCACGGCGGCTGAATTGGCGCGGATTCAGCGTCGAGGCCACCTGCGTGTCGCCGTCAAGGATAACCTGAAGCCTTTGGGCTTTCGCACAGAGACAGGTCAACTCCAGGGATTTGAAATCGATCTAGCCCAGCGATTGGCTCAAGACCTCTGGGGAGAGGCCGAGGCCGCCTTGTTGGTGCCAGTCTCTAATGCGGAGCGCTTGCCTGCTGTGGTCTCAGGCACCGTTGATCTGGCGATTGCTAACCTTTCTGACTCCGATAACCGTCGCCGGGTGGTGCAATTTAGCCAGCCCTACTATGTCAGCGGCACCGGCATTCTCACCACTCATCCCGGCATTCGTCGCCCCAGGGATTTGACTCATCGCTCGGTTGCGGTGCTACAGGGCTCCCGCGCCATTGCCATTGTGCAATCGGCACTCCCAGGCGTGCATTTAGTGGGGGTGAACTCTTATCAAGGGGCGCAACAGGCTCTTGATCGCCAGGAGGTGGATGCCTTTGTGGGAGATGCAGTCGTACTCCAAGGCTGGGCGCAGCCCGGCAGCCAGTATCGCTATTTGCCGCAAGGATTGGCGACCCATCGACTGGCGATCGCACTGCCCAAAGGCACCCAGTTCGCCTCTGTGCGCCAGTGGGTTGATCAGCGCCTCCAATCGCTCCAGCAAGAAGGCTGGCTAGAAGAAAGACAGCAATACTGGGGACTCAATAACGTCCAGCGTTGACCGTAAACTGCCTGGGCAGGCGAGAGCTGTTGAACTTATGTTGTCAGAGTCAAGATTGTGGGGCATCTTCCGGATATTTGCCTAGGATCAGGGGACAGGCTGGCTCAAGATGATCCACACTCTGAACCAAAATTTGATCACTTTCTATTCAAAAATGGCACACTAAGGAGCAGCAACTCAGAGCATAATGGTCTGCATTTTTGGGCAGAGACCATCCCGGCCAATCCGTATCAACTGCTACATATTTCTGAGATCAACTTATCTTCTTTGGCTTTCAATAGTGATCAGTGAATCTACCGAGAATCTGTTGCAACTAGATCCTTCAACCTGTGATCCGCTCGATCGCCTGGTAAATATGCTGCCAGGCATTGTTTTTTCTTGTGAGCCTAGTCATGACTGGTCGATGAAATATATCAGCGAAGGCTGTCAGCAATTGACTGGATATGATGCTGAAGAGTTATTGGACAGTGAAATTCACTTTAATTCAATTACGCATCCCGATGATTTGGCAGGAGTCATCGAACAAATCAATATTGCTGTTCAGAATCAAAAATCCTATGCGATTCCCTATCGAATTTTGACAAAATCTGGTCAAGAGAAGTGGTTATGGGAAAAAGGTCAAGGTATTTTTAGTCCTCAGGGAAACATTTTGCGCGTTGAGGGCTTCATCACAGATATCACTGCCTTCAAAACTGCTGAATTAGAGTTGCACCGTCAACGCAACCTCCTCAGAGCTGTTACGGCAGGCACGCAACTTTTTTTGCGAGGCAATGACCTTGAGGCGTCTGTCAATCAAGCCCTGGCAATGCTGGGGGCAGCGGCAGAAGTGGATCGGATTTATATCTACGAAAATCATCCGCACCCCGTCACCCAGGACGTGTCGATGAGTATGCGCTATGAGTGGACCCGAGCCGATATTCCTGCGTCTATCACCCAGGCTCACTGGCAAAATCAGCCCTACGCAGCCTTTGGCATGATGCGCTGGTACGAGCGGCTTTCGACGGGACAGTCTTTTACGGTGATTACTCGTGAGCTGCCCCCAGAAGATCAAGAATTATTGGTGCGCGATCGCATCCGTTCTCTTTTGTTGGTGCCCATTTTAATTGATGCCGCGCTTTGGGGGTATATCGGCTTTGATGACTGTCACCGCGAGCGCCAGTGGACTCCTGAAGAAGAGTCTATTTTAGTAGCCATGGCAGCCAGCATTAGTGAAGCCCTGAAGCGAGCTGCCATGCAATCGGCACTGCAAGAGGTTGAGCGCAAATATTACAACATTTTTGAGAATGCCGTTGAAGGCATTTTTCAAAGTTCCTATAGCGGGCAATATCTCAAAGTGAACCCTGCCCTAGCGCGAATTTATGGGTATGACTCGCCTGAAGACTTGATCAGCTCTTTGACCTGCATTGAGACCCAACTCTACGTCAACCCCGCTCGGCGTCAGGAGTTTCTGCAACAAATTGCATCCACAGATACCCTCAACAACTTTGAGTCTCAGGTGTGGCGCAAAGATAGAAGAATCATCTGGATTTCAGAAAAGACCCGAACAGTGCGGGATGACCAGGGAAAAATCCTATATTTTGAAGGCTTTGTCGAAGACATTACCGAGCGCAAGCAAGCCGAAGAAGCCCTGCGGCTCAGCGAAGAGCGCTACGCCCTCGCCACCCAAGGAGCCAACGATGGCATCTGGGACTGGAACCTGATTAGCCAAGACATCTACTACTCTCCTCGGTGGAAAGCTCTGCTCGGCTTTGAAGATGACATACTTCCCGATGTTCTGAGTAGTTGGCTCGATCGCATTCACCCCGATGACCAAAGACCGTTTCAGGTCAGTTTGTCCGCTCACTTGGCTGGTGAAACCCCCCATTTTGAAAATGAGCATCGACTCCGCCATCGAGCCGGTCATTATCTTTGGGTACTCAGTCGCGGTGTTGCCACCTATGACGATCAGGGGCATCCGCAGCGCATGGCTGGGTCGCTCTCTAATATCACCCGGCGGAAACAGTCTGAAGCTCAGCTCATGTATAGTGCCTGCCATGATGCCCTGACCGGGCTGGCCAATCGCGCCTTGTTCTTAGAGCAGCTCCAGAAAACCCTGAATCGGGTGCGACGCTCACCGCACTTGGCCTTCGCAGTGCTGTTCTTAGATTTAGATCGCTTCAAGGTCGTAAACGATAGCCTGGGGCACTCTGCGGGCGACGATCTGCTCAAGGGCGTCAGCACCAGGCTTCAGGACTGTGTGCGCGGGAGCGATACGGTCAGCCGTTGGGGTGGCGATGAATTTGCGATTCTGCTGGATGATTTATATCTGGGCTTTGATCTCGATGAAATGGTTGAGCGGATCAAAGAAACCTTTTCTCATCCTTTTCAAGTGGGCTGGCAGGAGTTGTTTATCTCCGCCAGTATCGGCATTGTGCGCAGTGACACCTTTTATGGCAATGCTGAGGACCTGCTCCGAGCGGCAGACATTGCCATGTATCGCGCCAAGAATCAAGGCCGATCTTGTCATGCGGTGTTTGATCCAACCATGCATCATCAAGCGGTTGAGCGTCTGAGTATTGAAACCGATCTGCGTCACGCCCTCGAACGACAGGAGTTTCAGGTCTATTATCAACCCCTAATTTGTTTGCAGACGGGTCAGCTAGCGGGCATGGAAGCCCTGCTGCGGTGGCACTCTCCCCTGCGGGGGTTGGTTCCACCCCTTGATTTTTTGCCCGTTGCTGAAGAGGTGGGGCTCATTGTCAGCTTAGATCGATGGGTGATGCGCCAGGCTTGCGAACAACTCCAAACTTGGCGGCAACAATTTCCTTGGGCCGCTCCTCTGACGATGAGTGTGAATCTATCGAGTCAACAGTTTTTACACCCTGATTTTGTGACTTACACCGGTGACTTACTCCCTGAGGTGGGCTTGCCCCCGGCACACCTGAATTTAGAAATTACAGAATCCGTGTTAATGGAAAAAAATGAAGTTACCTCTGATATGTTGTTCCGGCTGAAGCACCTTGGGGTAAAGCTCCATATTGATGATTTTGGGACAGGCTATTCCTCATTGGGATATCTCAATCAATTTCCCATTGATACCCTCAAAATTGATCAGTCTTTTGTGCAGGCTATGGATGAAGAGGTTGAAAATCGGGAAATTGTAACTGCGATCGCAAAACTAGCCCACAGCTTACGCATGGGAGTCGTGGTTGAAGGTGTCGAAACTGTGCATCAGTTTCACTATCTCCGATCTCTGGGTTGTGAACATGCTCAGGGCTACTTGTTTGCTCAACCCCTAACAGTAGCTCAGATGACCACACTGCTGAGCAATCCAGAGCATTCCTTTCTGACTCTGGATTCACAGCCCAATCAACGCTCCGCCTGATTGCGTGCTGAGTGGCCATCCCCGCGCCACCCGATACTACCGTGTACACACAAGTCTTGAAAAGACTCAAAATCTTTGCACTCGCCCCCCTAACCCCCCAAACTTGGCTACCGTGTACATACAAGTCTTGCCAAGATTCAAAATCCTTGCACTCGCCCCCCTAGCCCCCCAATTCTGGGGGGAAATAGTTCCAGTTTTTGTTGATCTCCCCCCAAACTTGGGGGGTCGGGGGGGCTAATACAGAGCGAAATGGGTTTATCCAGAGATGTGTGTACACCGTAGGCCCTCCAATAGGGGCAATGAGGATCTATCACCCATCTTCTGGCCTTGCCTCTAATCGGCCCGATTTCACAGCTTGTTGCATGGCCTGATAATCTTGCTGGTTTTGGGAGGCATAGGTGAGGGCAAAGTCAGCAATGGCTCGATCAAAGATGTCTCCTTTGCCCAGGTAGCCCGCCATCATGGCAGGATCCCCCGAACGAGCATGGGCCAAGGCCAACGTAGAGCCACAAATTTCACCATAGTCAGCCAGCCCCCGAGCAGACATGCCCTTGAGCCGAATCGAGGTTTTCATATCCCGCAGTTGCCGGAAGTAAAAATCACGACCGGTGCGATCGCTCGTCCAGCCCAGAAGCATATCACTAGCCGCCTGCACTAAGCGCTGGCCACTGACAATCCGCTGGCCTTCATGGTCATAGGGACTTTTGCCCACATAGGGTTCTAGAACCGAAGGCCGCGCCTCTTTATACTGCAACAAAAGCGGATCATGATCATCTGCCATCAGCAATGCCACCCCACAATGCGTGCCCACACTGCCTACCCCAACCACTCGAATCGCCACATCCACCAACTGATAGCGATCCAATAGAAACTGGTGATTATCCAGGAGCGTATCGCGGTACTGCTCAAAAAGCTCCGACAGGGATGCAAAATAGGTTTCAAAATCAGGGGGATGATAAAACAAAGGCGGTTCCTCTCGAAACCGTCGCTGACCGTTCACCACCTCAGTGAGAGAATCAAACGCTTGCTCAAGGGTGCGGTTGTCAGCACGGCTGAGCATCCGTTGCCAATGATGGTGAATTTCATCGCTGGGGGCATGCTCCAGCAGCGTTTCTGCATTGAGCCGGGCGTACCAAACTTCAAGAGCCCGTTGCTGACTATAGTCACGCATCGACTGTCGGTAAGCTTGTGCAGCGTTCCGAGCTGCCCTATGACAATGCTTGTCAGATAATTCTAGATCTTGTCCAGCAATCACCAAACTGGCGCTCAGGCGCTTAATATCCCACTCCCATGGAGCTGGGAGGGTTTCATCAAAGTCATTTAAATCAAAAATTAAATTGCGCTCTGGCGTGGCAAACCCTCCAAAGTTCATCAAATGGCAGTCGCCACAAGACTCTACACGCAGACCCGTCGTTGGCAAAGAGGCCATATCAGTTGCCATGATCAAGGCCGTGCCCCGAAAAAACGTAAAGGGAGAGACCATCATCCGGGCGTGCCGCAGCGGAATGAGTTCGGGGGCTCGCCCCTGGTTCGATAGCTCAATTAAATCAACCGGGTCAGGACGATGGGGAGCGGGTTGCCAGTCTCGGTGGGAAGATCGGGGAACCTGCTTGCGTAAGGCTTTGCCAGTCTCGATGCGATCAGATCTTGAAAGGCCGAGCTGAACTTGAGGAAAGAGGCGAGTAGAAGACATGACCCTAAAATCTCTTCAAAGTAACGTTTCAGTCGTACCAATGTAAACAACCCAACAGAGCAATTTCTGATTAACTGACAAAAGTCTATGACCCCTGCATTAGCCCCCCTGAACCCCCTTCGCCCAGCGTGCCCACAGGGCGTAATTCTGGGGGAGATCAACAAAAACTGGGACTATATTCCCCCCAAGTTTGGGGGGCTAGGGGGGCGAGCGCAAAGATTTTGAATCTCTTCAAAACTTGTGTGTACACCGTAGCCCAGAGCAGGAGAGGGGTTGGGGTGAGGGCGGTTCGAGTTTTGTCAGTCAACCAAGGGCAAACGCTTACAGCCTGGAATGTGACTCATTATGACAGCTATTGTTGTCGGTCTTATTGGAGCTTATCTAAGCTAGAGTTGTTGTAGGACAAGACTTCTAGGTTGTCACTCCTAGCGCAGCTTTACCCATTCTTTTGGTAATTCCAGTTGGGTTCCGGCCAGTTTCATTCATGCAGACCTATGCCGCTTACCATGCCATCATTACTCAAAATTGGTGAACTTGAAGCTCAGAGCGGGGTGCCAATCCGAACACTGCGCTACTACGAAGAACTTAACTTGATTCAGTCTAGGCGGCGAACGACGGGAGGCTTTCGTCTATTTGCTCCGGAAGTCGTGTCTCGGTTGGCCTTTATTAAGCGGGCACAATATTTGGGATTTAGTCTCCAAGAAATTGGCCATATCCTAACGATTCATGATCAAGGGGAATTGCCCTGTGCCGAGGTTCGCCAAAAGCTTCAGGTCAAAGTCATGGAGATTGAAAACCGGATTGCGGAATTGCGAGTGCTACAGCAGCAGCTCCAGGGGTTGATTTTTGACTCTGAACCTTTACCTCATCCACAGGAGGGGGTGATTTGCCCGATTTTGGAGACTCCGCTTTAGGGCTACCGTGTACATACAAGTCTTGAAAAGATTCAAAATCTTTGCGCTCGCCCCCCTAGCCCCCCAATTCTGGGGGGAAATAGTTCCAGGCTTTGTTGATCTCCCCCCAGAATTGGGGGGTCGGGGGGGCTAATGCAGGGTGGATGAGTATGTCAATTCCCAGCGTCATTCGGTTTTGGCTGAGCATTTGTCCATGGGTTCAGTTGGCGATTTAGCAGAAAGGATGTCAAACTACCTGAATGGTTACGACCTATCCTCCTGTCTCTATGCAGACAGGGGTTGATCAACCCTTAACCTGGGTCACCTGAGGAGGCATTGCAGCCATGTGTGGAATTGTGGGTTACATTGGCACCCAGCCAGCGGCGAGTGAAATTCTTTTGGCTGGGCTCCAAAAGCTGGAATACCGGGGGTATGATTCTGCCGGAATCGCCACCATCAGTGAAGGTGAGTTGCACTGCATTCGCGCTAAGGGCAAGCTTCACAATCTCCAAGAAAAGGTCGCTAGCTGGAATCGCCCTGCCAGTCTGGGCATTGGTCATACGCGCTGGGCTACCCACGGCAAACCCGAAGAATATAACGCCCACCCCCACCGAGACACCTCAGAACGGTTGGCCGTGGTTCAAAACGGCATTATTGAAAACTATCGTGAATTGCGCGAACAGTTACGCCATCATGGCCATACCTTTCGCTCCGACACCGACACGGAAGTGATTCCCCATTTAATTGCGGATGGTCTGCCTCGCATTCAGGCTGAAGGGCTTCAGGCTCATCATCCCTCCCCGCTTCTGGAGGCTGTGCGGCAAGCGGTCTGTCAACTGCAAGGGGCATTTGCGATCGCAGTCATTTCTGCCGACTTTCCCGACGAACTGATCGTCGCGCGCCAGCAAGCCCCTCTCGTGCTTGGATTTGGCCAGGGCGAATTTTTTTGCGCCTCCGACACACCTGCCTTGATTCCTTACACCCGCGCCATCTTGCCCCTAGACAATGGTGAAATTGCCCGACTCACCCCCACAGGGGTCGAGGTCTTTAGTTTTGAAGGCAATCGGGTACGAAAAACCCCTCGCACCCTCAACTGGAACCCCGTCATGGTGGAAAAACAGGGTTTCAAACACTTCATGCTCAAAGAAATTTACGAGCAGCCTGGGGTGGTACGCACCTGTCTAGAGCAGTACCTGAATGGGGACTGGCAGCCAGGAATGGCCGATTCTCCGATCCATCTGGGTTTACCCACAGATTTTTACAACAATCTTGAGCAAGTGCAAATTGTGGCCTGTGGCACCAGTTGGCATGCCGGACTGGTGGGCAAATACCTCCTAGAGCAAGTGGCGGGTCTGCCCACCACCGTCAACTATGCCTCAGAGTTTCGCTACGCCCCCACCCCCTTACGCCCGAATACCCTCACCATTGGGGTCACCCAGTCTGGCGAAACTGCCGACACACTTGCTGCCCTAGAGATGGAGGGTACCCGTCATTCTGAAGGCGCTCCCCCACCCCGACTATTAGGAATTACCAACCGCCCTGAAAGTTCTCTATCACGCCTGGTTCCCCAAATTATTGACACCCATGCAGGCATTGAGATTGGTGTGGCCGCCACCAAAACCTTCGTGGCTCAGTTGGTGGCCTTTTATCTGTTGGCTCTAGACCTGGCCTATACTCGGCAAACCCTGACCCCAGAGCAACTGCACACCTTGATAGAAGGGCTGCGCCAACTCCCCGCCGAGCTGGAGCTGATTCTTGAAAGCCAGGAACGGTATGTCGAAACCCTCGCCCACGACTTTGTAGACACCCAGGACTTCATTTTCTTAGGGCGGGGCATCAATTTTCCCATCGCCCTAGAAGGAGCCTTAAAGCTGAAAGAAATCAGCTACATCCATGCCGAAGGCTACCCTGCCGGAGAAATGAAACATGGCCCCATCGCCCTGTTAGATGCCAAAGTTCCCGTGGTCGCCATTGCCATGCCTGGCACCGTCTTTGAGAAAGTCTTATCGAATGCCCAAGAAGCTAAAGCCCGCGATGCCCTATTAATTGGCGTCACGCCCATGGATGAGCAGGAAGCTGCTGAAACCTTTGATGCCCTTCTGCCTGTACCCCATGTCGATGAATTACTATCCCCTTTGTTAACTGTGGTTCCCCTGCAACTGCTCGCCTATCACATTGCCGCCCATCGTGGGCTAGATGTAGATCAGCCCCGCAATCTGGCCAAGTCTGTGACTGTGGAGTAAACAGTTGTAAGTAAACAGTGTCAATAGTCACTCTGCCCAAGCAGCCCTTAGAGCTACGATACAATAGTAGCCATCCATGGCTCTCGACCTCCAAACTCTCGTTACCATCCTCACAGCCCTGCTGGTCTTTGCCACCGGCATTCTCTTGCGCTATGACCACATCCAACTGCGACAATACACCCTCTACATCCCCCAGTGGGTCGGCCTCAGCCTCGCAGCCGTCACCTTTTTCTTGGTGGCAGTGGATCAAGTCTTACGGGGGCTTGTTCGACTTGAGGCAATACAATGCCGAGCTGAGGAAGCACAACGCCGAGATGAGGAAGCACAACGCCGAGCTGAGGAAGCACAACGCCGAGCTGAGGAAGCACAACGCCGAATCCAAGATGAAGCTTTTAGAGTTGCAGAAGCAGAACGCGCGGCTCGCCGAGCTAGAATCCAAGCTCGATGCAGTGCTGCCCAAATTCGGTTCCAGCTCGACCCCAACCCCGCCCACCGAGAACAACTAAGCGCCGTCTTGGCTTTTCTCGAAGAATACGGCAATACCCTCTAAAGAATGCTAAGAAGAGGGGGGGGCAGCTACTTTCATTTCACTAAGATGAACTGGGTTGAGCTGAGGGGATTTCTGGCAGTGCCCCCTGCATCTGGGTAAACCAACCAATGAGATGCTGGAGCTGTTGGTCAGCACTCAAGACGCCTAGGCCGCGAACAGTGATTTTACCGGGGCTGTAGACAAAGCGCGATCGCAGGTGTTCTGGCAAGTTCTCTAGCAACAGTCGCCAAGCGGGTTCTTCCATGGGGGTTTCAATGAGAATATGCTGCTTGCCTTCGGGTTTAATGCGGGTAAAGCCTAAGGACTTCGCCAACTGTTTGAGCTCCATAATGCGCAGCAATTGATGGGCAGCAGGGGGAGGGGAACCATAGCGATCGTTCCAGTCCACGGCGATTTGAGTCAGCTCAGCCTTGGAGTGGGCAGTGGCGATGGCTCGGTAGGCACTCATCTTTTGATCGGGGTCTTGAATGTAGTCAGCCGGAATAAAGGCCGTGAGATTGAGATCAATTTGGGTATCCTCCACCTGGGGAATCGCCTGCCCCCGAATGTCTTGGATAGCCTCTTCTAGCATTTCCATATACAGATCAAAGCCAATGGCATCCATTTGCCCAGACTGCTCAGCGCCCAAGAGATTGCCCACCCCCCGAATTTCCATATCCCGCATGGCCAATTGGTACCCCGACCCCAACTGGGTAAATTCTTGCAGGGCGCGCAGGCGCTGGCGAGCGGCATCACTGAGGGTGTGCTGCTGCGGGTAAAACAACCAGGCATGGGCCTGAATACCCGCACGGCCCACCCGACCTCGGAGCTGATAGAGCTGCGACAGACCAAAGCGCTGGGCATCTTCGATCAAAATGGTGTTGACCCGGGGAATATCTAGCCCTGACTCAATGATGGTGGTACAGACTAAAATCTCGGCATCACCATTGCTAAAGGTCAGCATGGTGGCTTCTAGTTCTCCTTCCACCATTTGGCCATGGGCGATGGCAATGCGGGCTGAGGGCACCATTTCGCGGAGCTTGGCCGAGATGTCTTCAATGCCTTCTACGCGAGGCACAACATAGAAGATTTGCCCCCCTCGATCTAGTTCCTGGCGAATGGCACTGCTGACCATTTCAGAGTTATAGGGGGCTAAGTGAGTTTGAATGGGGCGGCGTGAGGGGGGTGGGGTAGTAATTAAACTCATTTCTCGAACTCCAGACAGCGCCATATACAGGGTGCGGGGAATAGGGGTGGCACTGAGGGTGAGCACGTCTACTTGGGTTTTTAGGCTTTTGATTTTTTCTTTTTGGTTGACGCCAAAGCGCTGCTCTTCGTCGATCACCAGCAGCCCCAAGTCTCGAAAGGCTACGGATTTGCCTAAGAGCTGATGGGTGCCCACTACAATATCTAACTCGCCTGTGGTCAACCGTGCTTGGATGTCTCGGCGTTCCTCGGCGGAGCGAAAGCGATTTAACAGGCCAATTTGGATGGGGTAGGGGGCAAAGCGCTCCTTGAGGGTGTGGTAGTGCTGCTGGGTGAGAATGGTTGTCGGGGCGAGGAACGCCACTTGTTTGCCGGTGGTCACGGCTTTGAAAATGGCGCGGATGGCCACTTCGGTTTTGCCAAAGCCCACGTCTCCGCACACCAGCCGATCCATGGGGCGGTCGCTTTCCATATCGCGTTTGACATCCTGAGCAGCTTTGAGCTGATCGGGGGTGGGTTGGTAGGGGAATGAGTCTTCCATTTCCACCTGCCAAGGCTGATCGAGTGGGAAGGCATAGCCCTGCTGCTGCGATCGCTGGGCATAGAGCTTGAGCAAATCGACGGCCAGCTTTTTGATCGCCTTGCGGACTTTGCCTTTGGTGCGCTCCCAGGCTTTGCCGGACATTTTGTTGAGTTCAGGGGCGCGATCGCTAGTGGCCCGAAATCGAGAGAGTGATCCCAATTGATCGGCGGCGACTCGCAGCAGGCCGTCAGCATATTGCACCACCAAGTACTCTCGGGTTTCCCGGTTAAGGGTGAGGCTCTCTAGTCTCAAGAACTTACCGACGCCGTGATTGCGATGCACGACATAATCGCCGGGTTGCAGTTTGTTGGGATCAACCTGCTTGGAGGCGGCTCGCCGCCGCTTGCGAATATAGGACGGGCTGGTGAGGCTATGCTGACCAAAAAATTCTCGGTCAGTGACCAGCACCAGGCGAAAGGTGGGCAGAATAAACCCTTCCAGTTCAGCTAGCCCTGAGTATTTGAGGGCAGTCGGGGTGCGCTGCTCCTGGAGTTTATCAATGGCTGGATAGTCCCGAGGATTGGGGACAAATTGGGCGGGACAGTCATGCTCTTGGAGAAGGGAGACAGAGCGGGAGGGTTGAGCTGAAATCAGCCAGGTGGAATAGTGCTGCGATCGCAGCTCTCGCAAGGTTTCAGCGAGTTTGCCAAACTGGTGGGGCACAGCAGGAACGGGACGGCTGGCCAGGTTGAGGCCATAGCGTTCTTCAGCCAGCTCCGTTAGGCGTAGCTGGGGAAAGGTTTCAAGGGGTAAGGTCGCCGCCGCAAAGTCCAAATGGAGTTTAGGTAAAGGGGGCGCAGGCACTTGTAGACTGTGCCAATGGTCTTCAGCATGTTCAGCCCATCGGTCACTATGGGAGCGACATAAATCTGGTTCGTCAATGGCCACCAGGGTGGTTTCGCTCAGATAATCCACGAGGGAGGCGGGGGACTCAAAAGCCAGCCCCAAAAATCGCCGCATACCTTCAATGGGACCTTGGCTGAACTGCCCTTGCTCTTCTGGGCTGAGATAGGGGGAGAGGTTGAGCTGAGGCTGAGCCTGGAGTGCAGCCCAAGTAATCGGACTAAAGCAAGTGGGGGTGAGCAGCAGATCTGCGATCGCATCTAGAGAGCGCTGAGTGCCGGGGTCAAACTCACGGATCTGCTCCAGGCTATCCCCAAACCATTCCAGGCGCACCGGTAACTCCGCCGCCACCGCAAAAATATCAACAATGTCTCCCCGGCGACTCCATTGACCTTCCGTTTCCACCAGGGAGACCCGCTCATACCCCAACCGAGCCAACTGCTGGCTCAACTCCCCAAGGGGCATCTCCGCCCCAGGTTGCAGCCGCAGACAATAGGGTCGAAACGCATCTGGCGGTGGCAAATGGGGCTGCAACGCCCGCTCAGTCGCCACCACGGCCAGCGGCGCTGGGTTCGTCAACAAATCGGCCAAGACCTGAAGCTGTCCCCAGGTCATTTCAGCTTCTGAGTCAAAGGGTTCGTAGGGGGACGACTCAGACGTAGGGTAAAAGTAGACCGTTGGCCAGCCCATGGCCTCCAGTTGGGCACTCCAGCGTCCTGCTTCTTCGAGGGTGGAGGTTACCACCAACAGCGATTGTGGCTGAGCCAGAGCCGACGCCACCAGCCCCCGGGGCAGGCGCGGCAAACCACACAGAGAAAGTTGACGATTGGTGTTTAGCTGCGTCAGCAGCTCTGCGGTGAGCCGCGATCGCTGCAAAGTTCGCACCACTGCTGAGAGCGTCATAGCCCTTGAGTTTCATCCTAAAAAAACAACCCCAGAGTCGGACGCCGCCCACCCAACAAAGACGCCATGGTGATCCACTCCGCCATTGGCCAATGGCTACACATTGAGACTCCAGCGATTATTGTAGCTATAGTTAGAGGCTGACCCAGAATCAGAGCGTAATTGCCTATAATCGAAGCCAGATCCTTCCATTCTGTCCTTGGCTATGACCCTAGCTCGATCGAGCAATTCAGCATCAATTCTGCACTTAGAAAATGGCGATCGCCTCACCCAAATTGAGTTCGAGCGCCGTTATCAGGCCATGCCCTACCTTAAAAAGGCGGAATTAATCGAAGGAAGAGTCTATATGCCATCTCCCGTTCGCGCCAGGAAACATAGCAAACCCCATGGGATCATGATTGGCTGGTTATTTAACTACTGCGAAGTCACCCCTGGCATCGAACTGATGGATAACCCAACGGTGCGGTTAGATGAGAATAATGAACCACAGCCGGATGCCTGTTTGCGGATTGAAGCAGCCGTAGGGGGACAGTCCCAGATCACTGAAGACGATTATATCCAGGGTGCCCCCGAACTGATTGTCGAAGTAGCGGCTAGCAGTGCGTCCTACGATCTTCACGATAAGAAGCAGATCTATCGTCGCCATGGCGTGCGGGAATACCTAGTATGGCGAGTGTTGGATACTGCCTTTGATTGGTTTGTATTACAGGAAGGGGCTTACATTGAGCTGCCCATTGATGCCGATGGCATCCTGCGCAGTCAGGTATTTCCAGGGCTATGGCTGGCTGTCAATGAGTTGCTGTTAGGGAATTTAGCGCCAGTGATGGCTGGCTTACGGCTGGGCTTGGCGTCACCAGAGTATCAGGCTTTTTCCCAATCTCTGGCGTCTAAGTGCCATGAAGCCAGCGCCTAAGCTCATTTCGGGCGAGATC
This sequence comes from Petrachloros mirabilis ULC683, assembly GCF_009939295.1. GTDB lineage: Bacteria > Cyanobacteriota > Cyanobacteriia > Thermosynechococcales > Thermosynechococcaceae > Petrachloros > Petrachloros mirabilis. The sequence goes on along the minus strand of NZ_WVIC01000027.1, from coordinate 41,867 downwards.
AACAGATCACGAAGACCAAAACCGCGACAGAAATGAGAAAAAGCCTTTCTTCGGCGTTGTTTCCGCCTCATACAATCGGGGAAAAGCTTCTGGGGCAGCAGGTGCTTGCCGGTTGCGCTGCTCTAAAGTGGCGACAATTGCCTTTTGGATTTCTAAGTCCTGTTCTAGAGCTTCATAGCGTTCTCGGCTTACCAGGGTTTCAGCCTCAGCCTTAGCCAGGCTTAGCTCCTGCTCTAGTGCTGTGATCTGGAGGGCTTGCTCCCTAAAAGCCTGCTCTAACTCGGCAATGTGAGCAGCCTGCACACTCTGATCTTGCTCCACACTGGTATAGGAGTCAGCATCCACTTTATTCAGAGTCAGGGTTTGGGCTTCTTGCAATTGCTGGGTCAGCGCGGCAACTTCCTGGGTCAGCGCGGCAACTTCTTGCTCTAACCGGACGATCTGTTGCCCTTGGTCAGCCAATTGGTTTTGGGCGGTGGCATACTCCTCAGGCTCCACCTTGCCCGTGGCAATAGCTTGCCATTTTTGCAGTTGTGCTTCTAAGTCAGCAATCTGAGCCTCTAGCTCCTGAATGCGTTGCTCCTGCTCGACAAACTGATGCTGAAGGGTAGCGTGGGTGTCTGCGTCCACCTTGCCTTGAGCCTGGGCTTGCCAGTCTTGGACTTGAGCGCTCAAGCTCTGAATCTGTGCCGTCAGGTCGCCAATATGTGCAGCTTGACCGATAGCCTCTTGCTGAAGCTGCTGATACCCCTCGGGATCAATCCGGCTGGCTGCTAGAGCTTCAGCAGCTTGCACCTGCTGCTCTAGGCTGCTAATTTGGGCATTCAGCGCTGTGATTTGCTCAGGGTCAAGTCCTTGAGCTGCAATTTGCAGTTTGGCTGCGATTTCAGGGGGCACAAGCTCAGTTTTAAAGGCATCGAGGGGAATTGCCGTGACCGAAATCACCGAGCCAGGGTTGCCGGATCCATTTGCAGGCACCCCAGTAAAAATGTTGCCTGTTTCGTCAACGTAGTAGGTGGCATCAGGGGTGGCGTAGTAGCCTGGGTCGAGGTTACGCTCTTCTTGAATGTCCAAGGAAAAAGCTTGCAACACCTGCTTGACCGCTTCACATTCGGTGAGGGTGCCCCAAAAGATGCGACCCTCTCCAAATTCGTCCCAACGATCAGAGTCAAGGGCGGGAAGCGCAGCGGCAGTGATCGCAGCCTTGAGTTCTGGCCATGGCAGGCTTGGCGATTCGGGGGGCGCATCAAAAGCGACGGCAAAGGCGTATTGATTTGACATGGTTCAAAAGTCCTCTTTGGGCAGCGTACTGCAATAGCCACAGGTTTGAATTGTAGGAGAGTCAGTCGGTGATGGGGATGGAAACTGACGATGTTTTTGGGATCACGGTTGGGGATCGCTAGAGGAACCGTTCGAGGCTTCCTGTTGACCCTCCGCACGGGGGTGCCAGTGGCAAGGACAGCCTATGGGTTTAATTTCTCCATTATTTAGAGTTCTAAACCCACCAGGCAGGGCTTAACGGTATGTTGTAATACTTTAAGTCGGGATCAAGCTTGTTGCATCAGTCTATGGTCTGTGTTAAAACATGGAATCTTAATTGAGGGGCATAGGATTGATGGAATACCTGTATGTTGAGTAATGTGCTGTGGTTACTTCGACTCATTTGACCCGTGATGGGGTGTTAGAGAGCTACCGCGATCGCATCGCCCAAGACAAGCGCATCAAGCTCTATAAGGCAGAGTTTGAAGTTTTGGTGGCAGGTTTTATTACCCAACTGCAACAGGCAGACTCTGAGGCTGCCATTCAGGCTCTTTGTGCGGCTGAAATTGATCTACTGGAAGAGGGCTACCCACGGCTGACCCTGGCTTCAGATTATATTCCCCGCTATCGGCAAGCCCTGGAAGCGGCAATTGAGGCGGGAACCTTACCCCTGACGCCTCAAACCAGCCATCGCTATGTTCACCATCAGCGCGTGACGGGCAAATCTGAGGAGCGGTTTGAACACTTGGCCCTGACCTACCTTAAATACTCTGCCGAGGAATATGAAGCGCTAGATACGCGCCAAGCCCAGGTCAATCGCACCCGGCAGCTCAATCTGAAGACGGTTCCCGTCGATCAATATCTGGAGGTTTTGCAGTCTTTACTGAAGGCCAGGGGCAAGTTTGCGGCGCGTCATTTAGCGATTGCCATCGCTGGGGTTACGGGTCGTCGGATTGGGGAGGTGGTGGCGAGAGGATCCTTTCGGCTCACCGAGCATCCCTATATGTTGCACTTCTCGGGGCAGCAAAAGCACGAGCGTGACAGCTACGATATTGTGACGTTGTTGCCCGCCCAGGAGGTGTTAACGGCGCTGAATCGGTTTCGTCGCATGTCAGAGGTAAAGGCGCTGCGAGGCTCGAAGGGCGGTCTGGGACCATCGCAGCAAGGGGAAGCCCTCAGACGCGGGATCAATAAATTTGATGTGCAGGTGAATCGAGAATGTGAGAAGCTGCTGCGCCAGCCTGGCATTGTCCCGGTCTTGGCGGGCAAAAAATCGGTTTCGGTTCACAACCTCAGAAGCCTGTGGGGTGCCATTGCCACCTATTTCTTTTGTCCTGAGCACCACCATGAGTATGCCTTTTTGCAGCACTATCTCGGCCATGTGATGCAGTCCTCGGCGACAGGTAACTACTTTCGCTTTCAGTTGGTAGATACAGAAGGCAAGCTCATTCGAGATAAAGGTGTTTTATTGCCAGAGGTGGGGGAACTGCCGCTTCTGGCCGAAGCGGTACTACCTGAAACACCAGAGCTAGGATCTATTCCCACCCAATCCCCTGGGGCTCAGTCAGCTCAACGCCAGAAATTGCCTGCCACTCCTAGCGCAGCGAGTTTGGCAACCCTTGAAGCTGAAGTGCAGCGCCAGATGGATGAAAAATTAGCCCAAGAGCGGCAAGCGATGACAACGCAGCTAGAGACTCTCCAAGCCGAGGTGCAAGCTCAGCTAGAGTCTCTCCGCCAGCAGGTTGATCTGCGCTGGCTGGTGCAACGGGTGGAGTCTCTAGAGGCTGAAAATGAAGCCCTGCGCCAAGCCAAAGAGACCGCCCACCAGTCCCAACAGGGAGATAGCCAAACCCTGAAGGAGCTGCGATCGCAAAACCAAACCCTGGCCACCCAACTCCATGACGCCCAGCAAACCCTTGACCACTTTCGCCAGCTTTTACTCGGAAGTTCGCCCCCCGATGCTGGGCAGCCAACCCCAGAGACCCCCGCTCCGCCAGTGCCCCCGCCAGTTCCGTCTGCTCCACAGGTGTCCGTGGTTCACCAACCCAGCCGGATCAAAGGGCGCGCAATGCAGCGAGCCGAGAAAATTTTTTATGCCATTCAAGAGTGGAACCACCTCCATCCCGAGCAAACCTTCGCCGTCAACCCAGGTTTGCTAGAGAGCATCTTTCGGATTCATCGCAAGGCGGCGAAGGAATTTTGCGCCACATTTCAAAACGAACTCTGGGAGCACCATAGCGATATCGGTGTCGAAAACTTGGCCGGACACAATCGGGGCAAAGATGCTCAAGCGCTGAAAGCCTTTGTTGATGAACGCACTTAGCTCCATTGAGATTTCAACTTCCTGAAAACATACCAGTGCGCCCCCAAGGCAAACAAGGACTGACCGATGAAGTGACTACACAGAACTGCGATCGCAACCCCCAGCGCTTGAAAACGCACAGCCCCTAAAATTGCTATCACAAAAACTCCGGTATAGCCCACTCCAAAATAAAGGGGAATGTGGGTTTTATCCATCGCATTCAACAAAATGGTAGCCAACCAGCCCCAGGTAATCGGCAAAATAGCCAGACAAATCAAAATTAAAATAGGAATAGCTGGAACCCACTGCGCTCCAAAAATAATCGGTACATACCAGGGTGCCAAACTTGCCTGCAACAGCACAATTGGCGTCATAGTCAACAGAACAGTTTTGAAGCTGCTCCAGTACCGTTTCTTAAAAGCCTCTGAATTTGTCCTAACTTCACAGAGATAGGGAAACAACGGGATCATTAACTTGCTGAGGATCGAGCTTGTAATTCCTGAGCCCGCATTATAGGCAAAATAGTACAGACCCAGTGCCTCAACCCCCAAAAAACTCCTCACAATTAAGTAATCAGCATTGAGCCGCATTGTCCCCAATATTTCAACCCCTAAGAGATTCCCTCCGAAGCGAATCACTTCCCGCCAGCGATCCAGCCGAAATTGAGTCGGTGCTCGCCAGGGATGTTGCCAGCGACTGATCACAATCCAAACCGGCATACTTATGACCATTGCCCAAACAATTGACCAGACCCCAAACCCCCATACTGCCAGCACAATCGTAATAAAGTTACTTAAAAATGAATAGGCAGCTACGCAGTAAGCATGAACTTCCAAACGGTTTTGCCGTTCAATCAATGCAGCCTGAATGGTATAGAGCGGGAACATCAAATATATAAGCCCCACAATACTCAACTGCAAACCCAGCTCAAAGCTCCTTTGGGCATAAGCTAGAGACCAGGCCACACACAATTGCAATAGAAATACCCCAATGCACAAAATCCAATTTAACCAATAAGAGGTTCGACAAATAGTTTCTAAAGAAGATTCTTCAGTGTGAATTACCTTTGCAGCAATTCCCCCTTTTAAGGTAAAAACTTGAGACAGATCAAAAATAATATAAATTTGAGCCATTAAGCCATAATCTTCAGTACTGAAGATCCTAGCCAGCGTCACTGTAGTACCAACCCGAAACAGTCGATTAGCAATCTCTGCTGCCCCCAGCCAGCCTACATTTTGAATGAATTTTCCAGACAGAAAGTGTTTTATTTTTTTAAGGGGCATTATCGGCTTTTCTATTGCCTAGATAAAAATTTCACATTGAACCGTGGGGCAACTCCTAGCCAAGTGCGACGGAGTACATAAAAGTTTCGTAGAAATTTAGCATATCCAGACCGACCCAGAAAAGATCTCAAAAAAATGGCCGCACTCAAGCGCCAATATTCTCGATAAAGTAACAGCTTAGGCCAATGCTTGAGAGCCTTTTTGCAAAACTCTTGAGACTGAGCAAGATTGCAATCTTTGCCTTGCAAGCATTTCCAGGCCAAGCATAGATTTATTTCGCCATAGCTTCTAGACTTCAAAGTCTCAAATTCAGATTTATTTTCAAAAGCTTTTTCAATAACCCTATGGAAGCTTGCCTCCATCGCTTGCCAATTTCTAGAAGCACTTCCTGAAGTTTGACGATAATAAACAAGGGGCTCTTCAACAACTGCAAAAGAATTCTCCCAGGCAATACGCAGCCACATATCCCAATCTTCAACATAGGACTTTAGAGTTTGATCAAAGCCCCCCAGCGTGTCAAAACAGGTACGCCTGACCAGTGGCACACTGCCACACTCAACAATGTTGTGAGCGGTGAGTTTTGGCCACACCCAACCCTTGTCTTGATGTCGAAAAATCCGCCCGGTGCATTGCCCTGTCTCATCAATATAAGTCACCCAACAATACACCAAACCCACCTCAGGATGTGCATCAAGGCATTGCACTTGTTTGGCCAACTTAGTCGGCTGCCATAGGTCATCTGCATCTAGAAATGCCAGATAGTCACCCTTTGAGTGATGAATCCCCGTATTTCTAGCTCCAGCAAGTCCGAGATTAGACTGAGAAATCATCTGAACTCTCGGATCATGTCCTTGTTGAAACCAGTCTTCAATGCCGTCGCTGCTGCCGTCATTGATGATCAAAACTTCAAAATCAGCATAGGTTTGCTGGAGAACACTTCTGAGGGTATGTGGCAAATAGCCCATGGCGTTGTAGGCCGGAATAATAACGGTGATCTTAGGCATGAGCATTGGGCTGTGTAAATAAGGAATTCCCAGGGCGGGTTGGGTCAGTTGTGGCGTGTTGTGTTGCCGGTTCAGCAAATGCCAAGCCTAAGATCAACAAACTGGGCCAATAGAGATAGGCAGACATGTCAATGTTGTCCGTCAAAGAGAAGATCAGCAGAATGCTGATTTGAGAAAAAGCCACCCGACCAGTCAGCGTTTTGAAGGCTCTCACAAGTAAATAAAGCGCACTCACGGCCAGGGTGATGCCAAAGGCAAGACACCCCACCAGCCCATGGAGATAGAGCAGCCCAATCCAGGTTTGGTGAGTGCCAATCGGCATGTAGCCCGTGGCCGCTGGACCTTCGGCGGCTATCAGGCCGTGCCCCCAAATTGGGGCTTCCCGCCACCAGCCTTCTAGCCCAAGCCGGTTCAAGATTGCTCGGACTTCTGAGGAGCCGGGTCGCAAGCGAGTCACTTCTTCTCGAAAGCGTTGGTAGGCTTGCCAGAGAGGGGTGACAACCATGCTTGAAATTGACACTGCAAACCCCAGAGCCATCTGCACCCAAGGTGAGCCAATTCGCAACAGGATCCACAGCCCTATGCCCACGACGGGAAGCGCCACAACCGCCAGCCGAGAGAGTGACCCAACCGTCATGGCAACTGCACCTGCCATTCCCAACCATCGCCATGTTCTGACCCCCGACTGACGGGCTAAAAAGAAGTAAAGGCAGCCGATTTGCCCCAAGGCTGGCGGCCAGGGGGCAAATAACTGAAGTCGCCGCTGCTCTTCATCAAAAACATTGCCCAACAAGGTAACGCCATAGAATCTTCCTCCCCCCAAGACCTGGAGGGGAGAGGTGTAGAGAATTAAGGGTAAACCTAAGATATTGGCTCCCCCCCCGATCAGAACCAACAAGAGGCTCTGGGCACAGAGTATAGCCACAGCTTGGTAGATAATCTGGGGTCGAATCGGCAGGTGTGCAGCAATCAAAAATAGGGGAAACAGCGCCCAAGTCCGCAACCACCGATTGAACAAGGATCTAACCATTTGTGATAGACCCAGATCGAAGTTGGCATGTCCGACCACCAACGCCAATGCAATCACTAAGGCACAGCCCACCCATAGCCAGGTAATTTTTGAGAGGGGCTGAATGACTAAGGAGGTTTCTTGGCGGGGTTGGTGCCACCAGAGCCAAACCCAATAGCCAGCCAGCCCCAAGCCCAACAAGGGGCCTAGGACAAATTGCGCTCCTAAGTAGTAAATGCCATAAGTGCCGACGATATAGCCCCAAACCAAGGCTTCTGGGATATTTTGAGGACGCAGGACAGTGCTCATCAGGATTGATCTAAAAACAGGTTGGGCTTCAGAATTGGAGCAGCCGCTGGGAGTTGGGGAACCCCTGTCACCACCGTGGGGGTAAAGGTGCGATCGCGCCGCCACAGAGAAAATGCACCCAAGCCCGTCAAGAGCGAGCCCAAGGTTGCCCCCAAAAGAACCAATTTTGTCTTCGGGGCGCTGGGGGCTTCCGGCATACTGGGTTGCGTCATGATCGACACCGTTGGATAAGAGGCCGACACATTGACTTGACCCAAATCCAAGCGTGTCAATGTCGAAGAAAACACCGCCTCTGCAATTTGCACATCCCGTTCAAGGGCTTGTAGCTCAGCCTTTTGCGGCGCTAGAGTTTTGAGCATACCCTCAAGCTCTGACACCTGTTGCACCAATGCCTGAGATTGCTCCCCAAGACCGCGCTCTCGATTTTGGAGGGATACCAGCTCCTGGAACAACGTAGCCCGAGCCCCTCCCGTACTTTCTCCGGCCATTAGATTCATCTGTTGCAGGACTGAGGGGGAAACCGAACGCCCCAGTACCGTCTGACCTCGACTCAACAGGGCAGACTGAGCCGCTTGCTGTTCCTCGCGGCGATCGACCACTTCGGGAAAATCGGACTGATAGTTTGCACTCAAACGTACCAGCTCTGAACTGGCTCGACTGTAGTTCGCTAAATGCTGCTGAAAAGTTGCATCTGCTTGCAGGGCAAAAGCATCTGCGGCCTCTGGAGCTGTCAACCCCAATTCTTGAGAGAGCTGCTGTGCCTGGGCTTTTGTCTGTTGCCACTGTGCTTCTACCTCCGATCGCTGTCGGCGGAGCCCCTCAATATTGACTGATAAATCTCGGAGTTGCTCAACCGAGTCTAACCCTGCCTGGGCTTGGAAAGCGGTCAGTTTTTGACGCGCTTCTTCGAGCTTTTCTCTCGACCCCGCTAGGCTGGCCTCTAAAGCTCGATTTTGCTGAGCAACCTCTTCTTGGCGCAATTGCTCTAGGCGATTTTCAAAGGCTTCATGGAGTACAAAAGCTTTATCTTGAGCTTCTTGAGGGGTTTCTCCAGACATCTCTATGCGCATCAGGGTGGTATTGTCTAGCACCTGAACCCTGGGGCTGCCAAAGTCTGCCAAGGGCATCTGGAGGCGGGCGGCGGCGGCAGAGCGCACCTCTTCTGTCAACATCAGGTCTTTATAGTTTTCCCTGGGATCGGACATCCGGTTGCCATAGGGGGAACTCGATTCAGCCGTCGCTTGACCAATGCCAGGTAAATCGACGCGTGCGGAAGAACTGGCCACTGGCAATGTAATCGTCCATTGACTGCGATAGGCCGGAGCGGTTGCGCCCAGATAGGCCAAAGAAAGCAGCCAAATGGCGGCCATGCTCCCCACTCCCAGCCCCAGGTACCCCTTCCAATGACGGGGGGTAACGGTTGCGGGTTGGGGGGAAGGGGGTTCCGCTGGCTGTAATGCCTTGGGCACCTGATCCACGAAGCCCTGGCCATTGGAGAGGGGCGCAACCCTCGGATGAGATGCCATCGCTGTCGGCAAGGGAGAGTATGATGGCAGCGGTTCTCTAGAAACGGTTGGAATTGAAAACACCTTGTCAAAGAGCTGAGGGGCAATTTGGGCATAGCCGCGCTCTACAAATCGAATCGCCTCTCGCAAGTCCTGGGCTGGGGTATTTTTGAGTAAATAGCCTGTCGCGCCTGCCTGGAGGGCTTTGGCGACATATTCATCGCTATCGTGCATACTCAGAACCAGGATTTTAACCTCGGGAAATCGCTGGCAAATTAGCTCGGTGGCCTGAACCCCGTCTAGACCTGGCATTTCCATATCAATCAGCACCACATTGGGTTGCAGTAGCTCAACCTGTTCCAGCGCGGTATGACCATCCCCGGCTGTGCCGACCACCACCAGTTCAGGGTCAGGCTCTAGCATGGCGCGCAAGCATTCACGAATCGTGCGCTGGTCATCGACAATCAGGATGCGAGTCATAAGCGGTGCACCAGGGAAGAGTCTGAATGAGCTAGAGTACCCGGTAGAGTACCCGGATCAATGTGTTTATAAAAAATACCGCGACCAGTGGTTCCTACAAAGACCAGTCCAAACTGTTGCTGACTGGCTGCCATCACATTGGGGTCGGTTCCTATGGGACGGTCAGATTCACTTATGTTATGCCAGGTTTGGCCACTGTCAAGAGAGAGAAAAATACCAGATTCTTGTGTACTTAAAGCGCCCATGGCGTAGAGGGCGGGAGCCTGACCAGCCTCTAAGGGGCGACCCAGGGCAAACAATCGCGCCTGGGTTAAGGTTGGAGTAGCCGTGAAGCTTTGCCCGGCATTGGTGGAGTGATAAAGGCCATGGTTTTCGCAGGCTAGCCAAAGTTCTCCGGCTTGGTGGGGAACGCTGACCAGGGTTACTCGATCTTCTGTTGGCAAGGTGGTGTTGATGGGCTGAAACGATAGCCCCCCATTGTCGCTCCGATAGAGGGTGCCTTGATGGTAATAGTAAAAGCTCTGGCCATTGACGCTATCGGCTGCCAGGGGTTGTGTCCAGTTCCAGGGGCCACTGTTGCCGGGGGGAAGCCCAGTCACCGTTTGCCAGGTTTGGCCGCCATTGCTGCTGCGTAAGGCGGTTCCTTCCTGGATAGTGATCACAAAGCGATCGGGTTGGGTGGCCGATACCGCCACCCGCTGCGGGATGGCACCTGAGGGAAAGGTGGGGAACTGCCGCCAGGTTTGGCCGCCATCTTGGGAGGTGGCACCGCCATAGCGTGACCGCCAGCGATCGCCTGCGACCCGCACCCAGGACTCTGGATGTTGGGCACTGTAGGCAAGACTGTAGGTATCTTGAAAGGCATCTTGAGGGTTGGCACTATAGCCCAGGCGACGCTGGGGGAACTGGTCGAGCCGGTGGTGGTAGAAGCCGTCCATGTCGGCAATACCGCTGATCAAGAGGGCACCGGTGGGGGGGGCAAGAATGCTAAAGGTGACAATTTGCTCGTGACCCCAGGGAAGATTGCGCCAGGTTGTGGTGCGCCCTTCTAGGGGGTCGGTGCGCCAAATGCTAAACCAGTCGGTGAGCCACAGTCGATTGTTTGAGTCCCATTGCAGATCGGCGGTGTGATCGCCAAAGAAGCGGTTGGGCAGCCAGGGCAGGCGATTTTGCACCTGGGAGTTAAGGCGCTCCCAGCTTTGACCGCTGTCTTGCGATCGCAAGATCAACGGACTTGCAGTCTGCTGCTCCACAATTGCGACCTGCTCGGGATGATCTGGCCGCACCGCTAGGGCATTAAATCCAGTTGAGGTGGGGTGAGGCGGGGTAATGTTTTGGCAGGTGCCCCCTTGGTAGCGACTCACCCAAGGTCGAGCATTGTTCGTGATGTAGAGGCGACCCGTTGCTGCAACTGCCAGTTTCAGGATCTCGGTGGGACATCCCCCGAGCTTTTGCCAGGTTGCGCCCCCATCTTCAGATTGATATAGCCCATCCTCATAGGCACTGGCATAGATGCGATCGCGCCTCTGCGGGTCAAAGGCCACCACCGACACCCCCCAAGTTGGATTTGCCTCGACAGCAAAGCTCGACACCGATTGCCAGGTCAAGCCCCCATCCTCAGATCGCCACAGCCCGTCCTGGCGGGATCCAAAAAATAGCCGATTAGAATCAAAGGGGTCGATGGCCAACCGCTGCCCCGACCAACGCCCCGCCTCACTGCCCCCCATGGGCACCGCCAAATCTGAGCGCACCCAGGTTTGCCCCCCATCCGTAGACTTAAACAACCCACCTGAACCCCAAGACAAGTACAACCCGGCGGCAATGTATACAATTTCAGGGTTGTGAGGATCGATAGCCAGTGCCTCTCCCCCGTAGAGATTTTTTTGTTCGAGGTTGAACTGATCGCTCAAGGGCTGCCAACGCTGAGCAGACGGCTCCCAGCGAAAAAATCCCCCAATATCGGTTCGCAAATAGGGAGCGTCTGGCGCTTGCGAAGGCACCGCGATTCCCGTGACATATCCCCCGCCGCCAATATCCACATTGACCCACCGTGGCGAGAATTGCACCTGAGCGGCACTCACCTGAAAAGAGGCATGAGGTTGACATCCTGAACTCAAGCAGAGCTGAGTAACCCACACCAGCAGGAATAGGCCTAGGATCTTCAAAATTTTGCGCCTTTGCAGCGGACGAAGAAGTGCCCCCATGCGGCTCTGTTTGGGCTTAGCCATAGCCAACTCACAAGAGATGGTGTGCGGTTTGCTCAACCTAGTAAAATCCTACCTCTCTGGAAATTCTTGCCTGTCGGGGCAGTCGTGACCGGAGTAAGGTGGTGTATAAATCCAGTGTACGGTTGGTAATCTGATCCCAGGTGTATTGGTCACGCACATGCTGCTGTGCTAGAGCTGCCATTGCCTGCATGTCCGCAGGATTCTGAATGGCCCAATCAAGGGCTTTCATGCAATCAGCCAAACTTGCCTTCTCAAAAAGAACCCCTTGCCCCTCTCCTAACAACTGGCGATGGGGGGGAATATCACTGGCTACAATGGGAATCCCCTCTTGCATCGCTTCTAGCATTGCCAGGGGTAGCCCTTCAACATCCGAAGGCAGCACAAATAGCCCTGCTCCCCGCACCAGTTCTGCCAAGCGACTGCCCCGTAGCTCGCCCGTTAGCAGAATATCAGGATTGTGCTTAGACCACTGCTGAAGTTGACGATAGAAGCCGAGGGTGTCGCTGCTGCCGCCCACCAACACTAGCTTCCAACCGGGGGGGTTAAGCCGATGAAAGGCTTGAATCAACAGATCAGGGCACTTTTCGGGCACTAAACGCCCCACAAATACGATGTACTTGCCGGGATGCAGCCCCAGGGACTGGGCATAGCCAAACTGGGGGTCTGAGGCCGCATAGGCGGCGGGGGCATTGGGAATGTAAACGGTGTCTCGCCCGTAGGTGTCTAGAAAGTAAGATTGAAGCGCTTCAGACACCACAATGAGGCGATGGGCACACTGAACTGCGGTGAACTCTCCTAGGCGAATAATGCGTCGGGGCCAATGTCCCCATTTATTGCGTTGCCAGTCTAGACCCTGACAACTGACTACCACTTTAGTCTGTCGTTTCAGGCGTGGCACCAGACTACAGAGCGCTGGACCTAGGGCATGAAAATGAACTACATCATATTGACTCAGGAGGGTCAAAGTTGAGCCAATGGCCGCGTTGGCCAGGGCGTCTAGCCCTCGGAATCGCAGCGAGGGCAGAGTTATGACCTGCACGCCCTGGTGGTTATAGCGATAAAACCAGGGCAATTCTGTATAGGAAGCTCTAGCAAACACATCAATGCTGTGGCCTTGCGCTGCCATACGTGGATAGACTTCGGCGCAATAGTGCTCAATGCCCCCTTGCTTGGGGGGGAGCCCCTTTGCTCCAATAACGGCAACTTTCATGGAGGGGAATCTCGAATCGGTGGGCGCTTAGGATTGCTTTCTTGACTCAATACACAATTGCCGTCAGCAGTCAGAGCCTTAGAGGCTGTCTTCTAAAGTCTTCCCATGCTTTACATTCGCCCCCAACCCCCCACCCTGGAGGGCTTTGATCACTCTTAAATCCCCCAGAATGGGGGATTTAGGGGCGGATGCAAGGCGTTAGAAACTTTTCAAACCGCCTCTTAGATAGATTCAGGCATACGCCGATCTATGGCTACACTCCTGCGGCTTCTGTTGTGATGCCCCCCGATCTCGAACCCGTTGCCTAAATACACACCAGACCCCCGAGTTGAAGGATCTGTGCGCAAGGCAACATACTGATTTTTATTCTACAACATAAAAAGAGGTCTGCCGAGGAATTCACAAAAAATTAGGATTTGAGAACTTTCATGATCTCAGCCCTATCATTTTCCTGGAAATTTAGCAAGGGGAAATAGGATTTATTTTGATTGAATAAAATCATAATTTTTAACAAGGTTTGTGATCGTGGGAGACTGGGAGTTTGACAGATTATTCTAAAAATAGAGATTAATCCCAATTTTTAGAGTAATCTGCATCCTGTCTCTAGCTCAGTGTAAAGCGTTTCTTATTTATTTGCTACCCTTGATTACTTCAGCATTCAATTTTGGAATCTTAAGAAGCCGTCAGCCTTCAGCGCTAGATCTGTGGGCTTGTGCTTGCCAGCGATCGCGCATATCAGCATAGACCCCATGGATCACTTGCTGGGCACCAAAAGGCTGAGCCACCTGCACACAAGCGGCGACTGGGTATTGGTCTGGATGTTGCAAAACGTGACGCAATGCCTGGGCAATGGTCTGTGGGGTGCGATCGACACAGACAATGCCACTGTCTGGGGTCAGGAGTCGCGGGGTTTCTCCGGCGGGGGTGGTGACGACAGGGGTGCCAGACGCCAGGGCTTCGAGGGCGGCAAAGGGCAAGCCTTCGTAGGCGCTGGTTAAGACGAAAGCTTGGCTGAGCCGATGCAGTTCAGCCAGACGGGGTGGGTTGACGGCCCCTAGCAAGGTGATGTGCTGTGACAGGTTGAGCCGCTGAATTTCTTGGCGAATGCGCTCGGCGAGTTCACCTTCTCCGGCCATCAGCAGGTGAGCTTGGGGGTGGTTAAGGGCTGCGATCGCACCCACCAATCGCAGCGGATCTTTCTGAGGATGCAAGCGCCCTGCGAACAAAATGAATTGAGTCTCTTCTGGCAACCCCAATTGCTGTGCGAGTGCCCGACGGAGTTGCTGGCGCTCGGTCTCCTGCCCTGGAAAGAACCGATCCTGATCGACTGTATTGTTTAGAAACCTCACCCGCTCGGCCATGTTGGGGTAACGGCGGCGATAGAGCTCAGCAGAGTCTGAGTTGCACGAATAGATTTGATCAAACTGCCCCACCAACTGTCGCTCTAGGGCAAAATAAGCTGCGGGGAATCGTCGCCACAGGATGGCGTTGTCCCCTTCTTTGGCCAGAACTTGCTTGTGGATGTCATTTTGAATAAATAACGTTTTTTCTCCTGACCAATGGCGAGTGGCAAGGGTGGGTTCAATGCGGTAAAAATGCATGAAGTCGGAAGCTAAGTTTTTACCCATCAAAGTCAACGTATACTTAACCGACGTGGGAATCAGCTTACGGACATTATCTTCTGGCAGCCAAAAGAGGGGCATGAATTGCAGCTCTCGACCTTCAAAAGTCCCAGGATGCCACTGGCCAATGGCAAGGTCAGGATCATAGCCTGTCCCCACTAGGCGAATTTCAAAGTCAGTGGGTGCATATTTAATAAAGGTGGAAATAAAGGTTTGAATGCCCCCAATCGTGCTGTGCCAAGGGTTGTATTGATAAAAAATCGTCAGGACAGGATTACGCATATATCCCCAATCAGTTTTGGCAGACAGCACAGATAGACCGTTGTAGTTCAGGCAGAATTAAGAGCCTTGCTGCTTGCTAAGTGACAGCCATCGGGCAAAATAAGAGGGACTACGTTTAGGTATGGGTTATGGAGCCGGTTGCCAATCCAAGTATGAACCCCTCTGAGCCAGCACCGCAGCCTGTGATTCAAACTTTGAATTTGCAGAAGTCTTACCGAACCGGATTCTGGCTCAATAAAACCATCACACCCCTCAAACAGTGTAGTCTGGCCATCTACCCTGGGGAAACCTTTGGCTTGCTCGGCCCTAATGGGGCAGGGAAAACTACACTCCTGAAAGTGCTGCTGGGGATTATTCGCCCCACAGCGGGTCGAGGGTTTATTGCGGGTAAGCCCTTGGGCGATCGCACCATCAAACAGCGGTTGGGCTACCTGCCAGAGAATCCTTATTTTTATGACTATCTCACGGGCTGGGAATTTCTAGAATTTATTGCTGGGCTGTTCCAACTTCCGGCCAGCTTGCAGCGCCAGCGCATCCCAGAACTGCTGGATCTGGTGGGTCTCGATCGTGGAGCTGCCCAGAAAAAGCAAATGCGCCAATACTCCAAGGGGATGTTGCAGCGGGTGGGCATGGCTCAAGCTCTGATCAACGATCCTGATTTGGTGTTTCTGGATGAGCCTATGTCGGGGTTAGATCCCCTCGGGCGTTTTCAAATCCGGGAAATTATTTTGTCTCTGAAGCAGCGGGGCAAGACTATTTTCTTCAACAGTCATGTTCTGTCGGATGTAGAGGTGATCTGCGATCGCATCGCCATTTTGGCTCAAGGCGAGCTGATTTGTCAGGGCTCACTCGACCAGCTACTCGGCGTGCAAGCAGATGCCTACCAGATCAAAGGCAGCGGCGGCACCCACGAAGCCCTCACCCCCTGGCTTGAGGACTTAGAGTTTCAAGGTGGCTACTGGCACGGGCAACTCCGCAAGGGACAGGACTTGGCGAGCTTTTATGGTGCCCTTGCCGCCATGGATGCCACCCTCCTGAAGCTTGATCGGATGAGACAGTCCCTAGAAGACTATTTCCTGCATCAGCTTCGCGAACGTGGCATTCGCTCCAGCCATTGACCGAACATTAGGCCAGTCGTTCCGCACGCATGGTGCGGCTGCGGGTCTTGGCTTCAGACGCACTGGCCTTTAGGGCTCGCAAGCGCTCTTCATAGCGACGACGCTGGCGTCGTGCTGGGGTCTGCTGAATTAAAATTTTCAGGGCACTGCCCAGGCTTTTATAGGCATTGGGCAAGGTATAGCCAAATCGAGTCGCCAGAGCAATGGCTTTTTCATCGGCCTCAATGTCGTGCTCAGTATTTCTCTGAGCATTGTTGCGCTGATAGAGTCGCCAACCCGAGACACTGCACAGCCCTAAAGCCAGCAGCAACAGCAACCCATCCTGCACCCATAGTTCCCCCACAGCTCCCCCCAGGCCAATGGCCAGAGCCGCCATCTCCCAGCCATCTCGGGGAATGGTATCCTGCTGAATTCGGGCTACCCAGTGCCAGAACAAGAGATTGCGTTGATCCTTAGCAAGCTGATCCCAGCGCACCAGGTCAATTTGAATCTCAATTTCATCTTTACCCAATTCTTCGCAGGTAATCAGGGGCGGATTCACGGCTGTGGCCGATTCCACCGTCACCCAACTTTGTAATTCTGGGGGCAGTAAGGTGCGCAGCCGCCGCAGTTCACCCATTTCCGCCCGAGCTGTTGAGGTTGCGGATACCATAAACTCGTCCAATGAATCATGCAGTCACTCTATTTGAAGTATAGCGGCTACAGCGAATTCCCCTCCACCAGCTCTTGTCTACCCAGAAGCATCATGGCAAAAAACGCAACAAACAATATTAAGCGACGACAAACAGCTTTGGCAACCTTAACCCAGATCTCCACAATCGTCTGCTTCATCAACTTATTACCTGGCTTTAGGGTTCCGTTGCAACCACTCTACGAATGCTCCGCGCCCTAGCTCACCTGATGCGATCGCCAACACCATACGCTCTTGTTCATCCACAGAGCTGGTTGACTGACAAATCTTTTTCCTTCATCCTCCAACCCCTTCTTCTCCCCTTTTGGGCTACCGTGTACACACAGATTTAAGAAGAAGATTAAAAAGTCTCTACCATCCTTACACTTGCCCCCCTGCCCCCCAAATTGGGGGGTTCTGAATATCTCACAGTCCCTTAAATCCTGGAGCTTTTGGAATTGGCTTTCTCAAAGGTCAATAGTGATAGAAGCCATAGCGATCGCTCTCCTAAAGTGCCTTTCGCTCCTAATCGATAACCTCGTTGTACAGACCCAACCCGGCAATGAAGTCAGCTAACCATTGCGATGGGTGCCAACTAAATCAAGAGCGATCATCTGCGGGGAGAAAGAGATAGAATTAAGGAATATTCTTTCGAGAGATAAACGATGGACGAAGCCGCGCACATCCAGACCCTAGAAGAAGCCATGATTCAGGGAACAATCACCCTGGAAGAAGCTATTCAGGCATTTGCAGATCTGGCCCAGCAGGGCAGCCAGAATGCTGATGTCTACTATTACCTCAGCAGCCTGCACGCACACAAGGCCAAACTCTACTACGAACAAGCAACGCAATTGGGAGAACCGAGTTGGAAACTCCACAGTAGCTGTGGAGCCTGTAAGACACCCCTGGGTCATAGAGGCAAGTGGGTTAACGGGTATTGCGTTGCTTGTTAAAGGTTAAAACGATTAACCCCAGTCGTTGTGAAGTGTGTCAGAATCACAGGCATGGGTTCTAGCGAGTGTCCGCGATGTCTATTCCCAGGGATATTCTCAGTCATCTATGTCTGTTGCTGGGTGCAGGGGGGGCACTGGCACCTGCGGGCTTTGCCCAAGTAGTGAGTGACAATACCGTCTCAACCCAAGTGTCTCGGAATGGGCTGAATTTTGTCGTGGATGGCGGCACCATTGCTGGACGAAATCAGTTTCACAGCTTCAGTGCCTTTTCGATTCCCACCCAGGGGTCAGTGCTGTTCAATAATCCGGCGGTGGTTAACCGGATTATCAGTCGGGTGACAGGCAATTCTCTTTCTGCCATTGATGGGGTTCTGGCCACGGCTAACCCCAGCGATTTCTTTCTGATCAATCCCAACGGCATTATCTTTGGTCCCAATGCCACTCTGAATATTGGTGGATCTTTTATTGGCAGTACGGCTGAGGCAGTGCAGTTTGCAGATGGCACGGTGTTTAGTGCCCGTGAACCTCAGGCTCAACCCTTGTTGACGGTAAGCACCCCCATTGGCCTGCAATTTGGGGCAAATGCTGGTTCTATTGTCTATCGTAGTCAGATCGAACTTGCACCGGAAAAAACGATGGCTCTGGTCGGTCAGGGGGTGCGCCTGGAAAATAGCAAAATTGCTACTCCTGGGGGGCGGGTTGAGTTAGGCAGTGTCCAAGGCCCTGGGCAGGTGGGGCTGAAACCGGCACCAGGGGGCTGGGTGTTGAGTTATTCCGAGATGCCCGCCTTCAGTGACCTGACCTTGATCGGAGCTGATATCTTCACCTTTGAAGGAGCTAATATCTTTACCCCCTTTGCCAGTGGAGGGATTCAACTTCAGGGCAAAAATATTAATTTATTGGACAACTCTCGGGTGGCTTCATTAAACCCCTCTGTCATCTCAGATCAACCCGGTGGCTCGATTCAACTCTCTGCCACCGACACAATCCTTCTGGATAGGAGCATTATTATATCGGGAACCTTCTCACCTTTTGAGACGGGAAGAGCCGGAGATATTGACATTCAGTCACGACGATTGGTGGTGCGTGACGGATCATCAATTGATGCATTGACGCAGGGTATTTTCGAGCCTTCTGCTCGGGGCGGGGACATTACGATTGATGCCTCAGAGTCTGTAGAAGTTTTGGGAGAGGGACGAATTACTCGAATTGCCTCTGAAGCGTTTACATCAGATGGCGGTGCAGGCAATATCACCATTCGGACGGGGCGCTTACGCCTAGAAGGGGGAGGACAGATTGCCACTTCAACCCGTATTGGCTCCAGTGGGGATGGGGGGCAAATCTCGGTGACGGCAACGGAATCGATTCGGATTCGCGATCGCATCATTGATCCACTGATTCTCGCCAACTTTGACCTAGAGAGCGCCATTACTCCCAGCGGCATTCTCTCAGAATCCCGAGACCCAGGAACCACCGGCAGTGGTGGCATCATTCGCCTCAATACACCGTATCTGTTAGTCGAGAATAAAGGCGTGATCTCAGCCCGCACCCGCGATGGCAGCATTGGCCAGCCGGGCAGCATCTTTATCAATGCTGATCGCGCCGAAATTCGCGGCTCTGAAAGCCTGATCTCGGCTGACTTTGATCTCAGTTCGCTCACCTCAACCCCGCCTAACTTGCCAACTCAAGGGGGAAATATCACCTTTACCGGTGGGGAACTCCGGGTACGGAATGGCGCAGCCCTTAGTGTGAGTGGCCAGGGTCAGGGAACTGCCGGAGACTTGAGGGTTAATGCCCGCCAGATTACCCTAGACAACCGAGCCAAGCTACTTGCCGAGAGCGACTCCGGGGATGGGGGGAACATTTATCTGCGCGCTGAGGATTTAATCTTGCTACGACGGGGCAGCTTGATTTCCACCTCAGTCCGCCCTGAGAGCATGGGCGGTGGCTCTGGGGGCAACATTGATATTAAAACCCAAATTTTGTTGGCCTTCCCCACAGAAAACAGCGATATTCGCACCGATGCCTTTACTGGGGACGGAGGACGGGTCACCATCACTGCCCGCAACGTCTTTGGCATTCAGTTTCGAGAACAGCCCACCCCCTTGAGTGACATCACAGCCAGTTCAACCTTTGGCCTAGCGGGCACCGTAGAAATCAACACCCCAGAGGTAGATCCCAGCGTAGACTTAATAGATGTTCCTGAAGTTGAGGCAGTCCCGGTCATTGCTCAGGGGTGTAACGCTGCAACTCAGTCTGCCACCAGTAGTTTTGTAAATGTTGGGCGCGGAGGCATTTCTCCTCGGGCTGTTCAGAGCGGACTGCTTCCCTGGCAAGATTTACGGCTTTTCTCGACCCGAGCTGCAACCGTACCCTCAACAGAAGCTCAGACTATCGCAAGGGCTCCCGATCTCATTGAAGCCCAAGGATGGGTAAGACAGGCCGATGGTGCCGTCATGCTGACGGCAACGGCCTTAGGGACTGTAGACATTGACCCGGCCTCAACACCCTGCCAGGGTCAGGAATTGTAAACCGGTGTAAAGATATGCGTAGCTCTAGCCTGGCTGTCTGACATGTAATCAGTTCGTCGTCTTTGAAACGTCTGCCTGGTTGGCTGGCTGTGCTAAGTTGGGCATTTTGTTCGTGCTTACCCGCCAGCAACCGGGTTTTTTATGGCTCGGAAATGGAACCCCATAAACTGGCTGTTTTGTGCCCTCAAAGTCAATCATTTTTACCCTCGTCAGGCCGTTGAACGGGGGCAAAAAACGGTTCTGGATGCCTATGGTGCTACCAATCCAGCCGAATTTTTTGCCGTGGCCACCGAAACTTTTTTTGAAAAACCCCGGCAGCTAAAAAAGAACCACTCCGGTCTCTATGCCCAACTTCAACACTACTATCGAGTGGATCCAATTCAGTGGATCTCAAATCCTCCGAATGGCTGATGAACGACAAATTTTCACTACAGGAGAAAAGTAGTCAGGGCAAGCCAAACCTCAGCAATCCCTTAGCTTGCTTGCTCAAAGTAGCGATCAAGGAAATCTAGGGCGTGGTTGCGTAAATCGTAGTAATCTTTAGATTCGCGCAGGGCGGTGCGATCGCGGGGATGCTCAAAGGGCACGGTCAAAATTTCGCCGATTTGGGCATTGGGGCCGTTGGTCATCATCACGATGCGATCGGCCATATAGATGGCCTCGTCTACATCGTGGGTAATCATCATCACCGCCTGGGGGTTGCGCTCCCAGATGTCGAGTACCTGCCGCTGCAAACGTCCTCGGGTGAGGGCATCCAGTGCCCCAAAGGGTTCATCCATCAGTAGCATTTTGGGGCGAATGGCTAGGGCGCGGGCAATGCCCACCCGCTGCTTCATCCCCCCCGACAGCTCATCGGGGTATTTGGTGGCGGCGGCAGTTAGATTAACCATGGCCAAGTGCTCCTCCACCAGGGTTTTTTTCTGTGCTAGCGAGAGGCGATGGCACACCTCGTCCACCGCCAGCCGCACATTGTCGCGCACCGTCAGCCAGGGCAAGAGCGAATACTGCTGGAACACCATCATGCGATCGGCTCCTGGCTTGCGGATCGGCTGGCTCTCTAAAAATACCTGGCCGGATGTGGCTCGCTCTAGGCCACCGACGATCTTGAGCAACGTCGATTTACCGCAGCCCGAATGACCGATGATGGCAATGAATTCATTCGGCCCAACGGTCAGGTTGATACCATCTAAGATCACCGTTTGCCCCCCCTCGTTATTGGGATAGGCTTTGACCAGGTCTTGAATCACCAGAAAATCGGTGTCAAATTCTGCCTGACGGCGATCGGAGGATTCAAAGTAACTGCTGGGTTTAACCATGGTGAGTTGTCTCCTGTGGGTCGGTTAATTTCAATGCGGAACACAAGGCTTGAACGTTGAGATCGCGGTCACGACAGAAATATCCGCTGGGGTCGCCGGGCGCGAATCTCAAACCCATTGAGGTAGCCCACCGGATCGCTGGGGTCGTAGGCCATACCATCGATAAACACTTCACTCGGCTCAGGCTTGAAGTCTTCAGCAGGGCACTCGATGCCCATGTCGGCGGCAATGTCGCGGTAGAGATCAGTACGCCAAGCACGGCGAGCCTTTTGCTCAGCATCCGCTGGAAATTCGGCGATTTGGCCCCAGCGGGTAGCCTGGGTCATCAGCCATAGGGCCTGGGACTGCCACAAAAAGGTGGAGTGATCTCCAGGGGGATGGGGCAAATCGTCCGGCAATTCAAAGAAAAGGGTGCTGTCGGGTAACTTAACCAACCGGCTGTGGCCATCAAACCCGCCGTAGTCGTAGTTGCCCACCAGAGCAGGTTTAGTGAATTTGGGCGGGGCACCAGTAAAGGCGCGATCGGAGATGATCTCCGCCACCTCTTCCCGGTTGGCTCGGTCGTCGCAGTAGCGGCAGGCTTCGATCATGGCCTTGACCAGCGATCGATAGGTGTTGGGGTTGTCCTCGATGAAATCTTCCATCACCGCCAACACCCGGTCGGGGTGCCCCCGCCACACCTCTTTGCCATGGGCAAAGGTAAAGCCTACTCCCTCATTGCCGATAATTGCCCGGGTATTCCAGGGCTCGGCTACCATGTAAGCCTGCATCGCCCCGATGCGGATGTTGGTGACCATCTGCGGCGGCGGAATGATGATAATGCGGAACTCTGCTAGGGGGTCAATTCCGGCAGCGGCAGCCATATAGCGGATGAAATATTCGTAAATGGCTGAACTCAGCACCGTGGCCCAGATGCGACGTTCGGGAGCCAGCCCATCGAAATAGCCGCGAAAGTCTCGACCAAATTCCTCCAGATTGCCGTTATATTCTCGCCAGGGGCGCAGGCCGTACTCCCACATGGCGGGGTTCATGGTCATGGCATTGCCATGGCGATGAATGGTCATGGCCGCAGACAGCGGCGCACTGCGGGCACCCTCTGCACCAATGCGGGCATTGGTGACAGCTCCCGACACGACGGGCGAGGCATCCAGACGGCCGAAGATCACCCCATCGCGGGAGGTGCCCCAGCTTGCTTCCCGGTTGAGGTTGACATCGAGACCATACTTGTAGAAAAAGCCCTTGGCCTGGGCGATTGCAAAGGGAGCGCAGTCGTTAACCGGGACATAGCCCACCCGCAGGTTGGGCTTTTCTAGACTGCTGGGGTCAATGACCCGTTCAACGTTGGCCGCCTGAGCTGGGCTGCCCCCGACAGTGGAACGATTTTGGTGTAGCCCGCAGGCCGAGACGGCCAGGGCTGTGGAGAATCCGACCGCCCCATAGAGGAGCGATCGCCGACTAATACCAGTCATGGCAAAAATCCTTTGGGTGTGCGACGTGGGCGAACTGAGATGGCGAGCCTGCGATTACGAAGTCTGACGGGCCGGACGGTGGGTGACCCACTGCTGAATCAAGCTAATGATGTAGTCCAAAACTAGCCCCGTAAGGCCAATCACAATCACCGCCAGAAATACCGAACTCAAGCTCAAACGGTTCCATTCGTCCCAGATAAAGAAGCCAATCCCAATGCCTCCAGTGAGCATTTCAACGGCCACAATCACCAGCCAGGCAATCCCTAAACTCAACCGCAAACCGGTAAAAATGTAGGGCAAACTTGCCGGCCAAATGATTTTAGTCATCTGCCGCCAGCGGGGCATTTCCAACACCCGCGCCACGTCTAAATAGTCTTTGGGCACACTGGATACCCCCAGAGCCGTGTTGATCACCGTCGGCCACAGCGAGGTGATAAAAATCACAAAAATCGCGGACGGATTGGCCAGGTTAAAAATGGCCAGGGCAATGGGCAACCAAGCCACCGGAGACACCGGACGAAAGAGTTGCACAATCGGGTTTATGGCTTTCATCGCCCGAGGCGAAAGGCCAATCCAAAACCCAATGGGAATGGCCACCAAAGACCCCAGCAGAAAACCGAGCATGACCCGGCGCAGACTGGCCAAAAGCAGCCAGCCAATCCCCAAGTTTCCTGGCCCCCGCCGAAAGAATGGATTGAGAATGTAGTCGATATTGGCCTGAAAGGCATCCCAGGGGGTCGGCATCAGGGTGGTAAAGAAAGTTGCAATCACCCACCACAAAACAATGATGGCTAGGAATGCGATCGCAGGCAGAAAAATATTTTCCCAGGGAAATCCTCTTTCCCCGGATAGCGAAGTTTGCCGCCCAGAACGGGCAGACGCGCGAGATCTTGACTTGGGCTGCATGATACCCTCCCTGGGGGCATTTAACAACAGCGAACAAGCCGTGATAACACAGCTCAGGACACTGAAACGTTCATGCAAAAATGCTGACGATCCAATCTCCCTCAACGCCGACGAGGTTAGCTGACGGGCTAGGACTGAGAGATGTCCCTTTCCGATTACCCTGTGGTGGGTGCAAGAACTCGGAAATACGCCCCTTGACTGGTTCCCCCGTTCTAGGGATACTCATGCATCACTAGACTAGGCTGACTTGTTCGATGGAATAGTGGTGTAAAGGTTGAGCAATCTTCAAGCTAGCAACTGCACTTAGCCACAGTAAGCACCACTATTCCATAAACCTTAACGAAGCCAAATAAAACTGTCAAGGTCTATTGTGATTGTCCTGCTGCTCAGCCCTGCCCAACAGTCTACTCAGGATCACTTGACCCAACTGGCTGCGATCGCACGCTATTTCTCGCAACCGGACACCCTGGACGATCTGCTTGCCTGTCGTGCCTTAAACTAAGTGAGTGTTGATCCTGATCTTAAACTTTTGTGACAGACGTATCCCCAAAATCCAGTCGTTCTTTGGCCAGCATTGCCACCATCGTGGCGATCGCCACCCTAATCAGTAAGCTGGCCGGCCTAGTCCGCCAACAAGCCATTGCCGCCGAATTTGGGGTGGGTGCCGTGGTAGACGCCTATAACTACGCTTATATCATTCCAGGCTTTCTGTTTATTTTGCTAGGTGGCATCAACGGGCCGTTTCATAGCTCCATCATCAGCGTTTTGTCTAAACGTCCTCGCTCAGAAGCTGCCCCCCTGATTGAAACCATTAACACCCTGGTGGGGCTATTACTGCTGATTTTGGCAACACTGCTGATGGTGTTTGCTGCCCCCATCATTCAGTTGATTGCCCCCGGTGCCCCGGCAGAAGTACAGGCGATTGCCGTGCAGCAGTTTCAAATCATGGCACCCTTAGCTGTTTTGTCCGGACTCATTGGCATTGGCTTTGGCACCCTGAATGCCTCCGATCAGTACTGGTTGCCCTCGATTAGTCCCCTGTTGTCGAGCGTCACGGTGATCATTGGCATTTGGTTTTTTGCAGATACCTTTGGGCCAGCGGTGTTGGCCTGGGGCACCTTGGCAGGTGGCTTTTTACAATGGTTTGCCCAAATTCCGGCTCAGTGGAAGTCTGGCATGGGCACCTTGCGCCTGCGCTTTCAGTTTAATCGGCCTGGGGTGCAAGAGCTGTATCGATTGATGGGGCCAGCCACGCTCTCATCGGGCATGTTATTGATCAGCGTTTATATCAGTATGTTTTTCGCGTCGCAGTTGCCGGTGGGCGCTGCCTCAGCATTGGGATATGCCCAACTGTTGTTTTTGACACCCCTGGGAATTCTCTCCAATGTGATCTTGGTGCCCTATATGCCTATTTTCTCGCGGCTGGCCATGCCCCCCGACTGGCCAGAACTCAAAGATCGCATTCGTCAGAGTTTAGTCCTAACAGCTATGAGCATGATGCCGATTGGGGCCTTGATGGCAGCCCTTGCCCTACCTGCTGTGCGCATTGTGTATGAGCGTCGAGAATTTGACCTCTCAGCTTCCAACTTGGTGTCTTCAATTTTGCTGGCCTATGCCGTGGGCATGTTCTTTTATTTGGGTCGAGATGTGCTCGTGCGCGTGTTTTACGGACTTGGAGATGGCAAAACCCCTTTGAAAATTACGCTTTGGGGTTTGGGGTTAAATGCCCTGTTTTGCTTTCTGTTCACCCAGACCTTTGGGGCAGCCGGTCTAGCAATGGCTACGGTGGGGGTCAATATCATTTCCATGGCCGCCCTTCTGTGGATTTTGAATCAGCGCTTGCAGGGGCTCCCTTGGCGTCAAATAACCGAGCCAGTTTTGGGGCTGGGATTGGGTAGTCTGGTCACTGGGGCAGCAGTCTGGGCAACCCTCATGGGAGTCCAACGGATCTGGGGTGAGGAGGGTCTCTTGATTCAACTGCTGAATATTGGAATTTCCGGTGCCGTGGGCATGCTGATTTTTGCTGCGATCGTGGCCTGGTTAAAGCTCTCTGAAGTGAGCTTTTTTGTGGAGCGATTGAGTCAAAAACTACCTTTTTTGTCCAAGTTTCAGTAGGTGCAAGTCGGCTCCCACTTACCAGGGCTCAGAACTTCCCCAAGACAGAATACTGCGAGCCACGTTCAGGTAGATCAAGACTCCAAACACATCCACCGCAGTGGTAATAAACGGCGCTGACATCAGGGCTGGATCTAAGCCAATTGCCCGAAACAGCATGGGTAGCGCCGCACCAGCTACCGAAGCCAAAAAAGAAATAGCAGCCAAACTTGATGCCACCGACGATGCCACCACGAGGTTGCCTTGAAGGATATAAGCCCACAGGAAGACAACGCCGCCTAGCATCACCCCGAGCAAGGCTCCGGCAATGGCTTCTCGCTTAATAATGTTCAGGGCTTGGCGCGTTTCTACTTTGTCTAGATTGAGACCGCGAATCACGACTGTTGAAGACTGAGCCCCGACATTGCCGCCGGTATCAATGAGCAATGGAATAAAGGCAGCCAGAGCCACTACGCGCTCTAGCACGGCTTCTTGACTTTGAATGACTAAGCTGGTGGCGGTGTTGGTCACCAACAAAATCAACAACCAAACCACCCGTCGCCGCGCCACCGTGATCAAGCTGGCCTGGAAGTAGTCGTCGCCATTGGACTGCACCCCACCCAGGGTATAGATATCCTCGGTGTTTTCTTGCTCTAAAACATCTAAAACATCGTCTACAGTGATGATGCCAACCAACTGTCCCTCGTAATCGACCACTGGAATGGCTAGAAAGTCATAGCGCTGAATCTGGCGGGCGACTTCTTCTTGATCCGTATCCGTTTGTACGTAAACCACATCACGGGTCATCGTGTCTCCAATGGTTTGGTCTAGGGGAGCGGTGAGCAGATCCCTTAAGGAGAGAATGCCAGTGAGCTTTCGGGCTGCGTCTGTGACGTAGAGTGCATAAATGGTTTCCGTCGTTCTGGCTAGGGTGCGGGTGCGGGCAATGGCCTCAGTCACGGTCATGTTTTCCCGCAGAGATAGATATTCTGGGGTCATCATCCGTCCGGCAGTTCCGGGGGGATAGCCCAACAGTAGGGCCGTGGCCTGTCGCTCGGCAGCACTCATGTTCTGAGACAGGCGACGCACAACTTTGGCTGGCAGCTCGTCAAACAGCCTGACCCGATCATCGGGGGACATTCGCTCTACTAGTTCGAGAACATCCTGCTGCTTAAATCGCTCAATCAGGGATTGCTGAATGCTGGCATCTAGATATTCATAGACTTCAATGGCTTCATCTTTGGGGAGCAATCGGAAGGCAATCACCTGCATCGCCTCAGGCAGCTCGGCAATGGCTTCAGCGACATCTACGGGCTGAGCTGGTGCTAACAGTGCTTTCGCGGTTTGAAAATCTTCTGCTGCGAGCAATGCTTGGAGCTGCGACCCCACAGATTCACGAAGATCCTCAGTCATCAAAAGTACCCCTACTGAAATGATCGGGCGCTTGCCCAGTTCCTAAGTTTAGCGAGCTTGAGGCTCGCCTGCTGTTCTAGTCTACAGGGGGCAGAGTCGAGCTGAAGAATTGGGGCTTCAGCAGATCACGACGGGTTGACAGTCAGGCCAGAGCAAATTTGAACGGGAAGTCTCTTCCTGCCATGAATCTTTGAATCCTGCTCTGGGGAGCTTGTTATATAGCGGTTTACAGATCAATGGAGTACATGGGGTGCAGGGGGCACTGCCCCCACACCCCGTATCTCACTCAGGTGAGAACCGCTATAGTTGCACTAACAACTTTTCGACCGCCTGTCTTCCCGTTCTGATGTTCCGATGGATGCTCTTCACCAAGCCCAAGCTCAAATTCAGCAGCTTTGTCAAGAACTTGAGCAGTTGCGATCTACTTTACCGCCTAGTTCTGGTTTAGATATCTTTCCAGATATGACTTGGCGGGCCGATCCTTGGGGGCACTTGATTGCACTCAACGCTCGCTGGCAGGACTACACTGGCCAGTCTCCTCAAGTGGCGTTGGGGTGGAATTTCTTGAAATTTGTCCATCCCGAAGACTGCGATCGCATCCAAGCCCACTGGCACCAAAGCCATTCCGACCCCCACCCCTTTGAGCTAACCTTGCGGCTATTAGGAGCAGACGGACTCTATCAAACCTTTCTGGCTCGGGCTTACCCCCACTTTGACGCCGCTGGCCAGATCCAGGGATGGGGGGGCACCTACATCAACATCGAGTCAATTTTAGAAATGAATGCTGTCCTTCAAAATCGACAGCAATTTATCCATGCCCTGCTCGACAACTTAGCCGAAGGCATCGTTGCCTGTGACGCCAACGGCGTGTTGCGCCTGTTTAACCGAGCCACCCGAGAATTCCATAACCTACCTGAGGCTGCCATCCCGGCAGAAAAATGGCCCAACTACTATAGCCTCTATCACACCGATGGCCAAACCCCCCTTCGCCCTGAAGAAGTGCCCCTTTATCGAGCCTTGCAGGGGGAATCGGTACAGGGTGTTGAGATGATGATTTTACCCAAGCAGGGGCAGCCACGCACGGTGCTAGTGAGCGGTGACCCCATCATCGGCGCAGAGGGTCGCAAACTAGGAGCCGTCGTTGCCATGCGCGACATCACCGAGCGCAAGGAAATCGAACGATCGCTTCAGGCCAGTGAGCGTAAATTTCGAGCCTTGTTTAACCAGACCTTTCAATTCATTGGTCTGCTGCAAACTGATGGAGTCATTTTAGAGGCCAATCAGTCCGCATTGGACTTTGGGGGCATCCCCCTCGATGAAGTGGTCGGCAAACCCATTTGGGACACCTACTGGTGGCAGATTTCCCCTGACACCCAAACCAGAGTGAGGCATGCCGTAGAGCAGGCAGCAGCCAACGAATTTATTCGCTATGAAGTCACCGTTCGGGGCGCAGGCGATACCCACGCTGTGATTGACTTTTCCCTCAAGCCCATTTGTGATGAGTCTGGCGCTGTCGTTCTGCTCATTGCCGAAGGTCGAGATATTACCCAGCGGCGACAAGCCGAAATCCAACTCAGAGAAAGTGAAGAACGCTGGCAACTGGCCCTCCAGGGAACCGGAGACGGCATTTTTGACTGGACGGTGACCACGGGAGACCTGTTTATGTCTACCCGGATGAAAGCCATGCTGGGTTATGCCGACGCAGAGTTGTCAAATACCCTGGAAAGCTGGCGGCAACTGGTTCATGCCGAAGATATTGAAGCCACAATGCAGCAGGTACAGAGACACCTAGAGCATCGTTGTGATCAATATGTGGCTGAGTATCGAATGCACTGCAAAAATGGCCACTACAAATGGTTTCTCGCTCGCGGCCAAGCCCAATGGGATCAAAGCGGACAGCCCATTCGCATGGTGGGCTCTCTTCAAGACATTAGTGAACGCAAATGGGCCGAACTGCAAATCGCCCAACTGAACGAAGAACTTGAGCAACGGGTGCGCCATCGCACCGCCCAACTTGAAGCCGTCAATCGCCGCCAAGACGAGTTGCTCGCTCGGGAACAAGAAGCGCGGCGGCAAGCTGAACTTTACTTAAATGTGGCTCAAAATATCCCGGTGGGCTTTCTTGTGTGGCAGCTTGAGGATTCCCAAGACTTTGGCAGCCTTCGCCTAGTGGCTGCGAACCCAGCCACCTCTCAACTGTTAGGCATAGACTTACAAGCTGAACTGGGACGACGAATTGACCAGGTGTTTCCGGGCATCATTAATAGCGAGTTATTGACCAGCTACATTGAGGTGATTCTGACCCAGGAAGGGCGCAACCTAGAAGAAGTTCAGTATAGAGATGAACGGGTCAAGCCCAGCATCTTTGCCGTCAAAGCTTTTCCCTTGCCGGAACAGTGTCTTGGGCTCGCCTTTGAAGACATTACAGAACGCAAACAGACTGCTGAAGCCTTGGTTCACAGTGAGCAGCGCTATCGTACCGTGGTCAACAGCGTCCAGGAGGTCATTTTTCAAACCGATCGCCAGGGCAATTGGGTGTTTCTGACACCCGCCTGGACCGCCATCACGGGGCGAGAGATTGCCGAGAGTTTGCACACCTGCTTCACAGAGTTGATTTATGACGAAGCGGATCAAGCCCACGGTCTCGATTTATTTCGCTCTCTAATCGAAGGCTGGCGAGATGCCTATTTCCATGAGTTTCGCAGCCTCACCCAGAGTGGTCGCTTTCGCTGGCTAGAGATCAATGTGCGGTGCTACCGAGACGAAGCAGACCAGATTGCAGGCACCCTGGGCACCCTCAACGACATTACCGAACGCAAGCAGACAGAGGCCGTGTTGCAAGCACGGGCTGATGAACTCACCCAACTGAATGCAGTATTGCTCCACACGACCGCTCAACTGGAAAAGCGCAATCAAGAACTCGATCAGTTTGCCTATGTCACATCCCATGACCTCAAAGCGCCGCTGCGGGCAATTGCCAATCTTTCTGAGTGGATTGAAGAAGACCTTCAGGCTCAACTCACTGATGAAACCCGGGTGCAAATGAATCTTCTGCGGGGACGGGTGCAACGGATGGAAAACCTGATCAATGGACTGCTGGAGTATTCTCGGGCAGGACGCCAGACGGTCGAGATCGAGGTGATTGAGGTTGGCCAGTTACTAGCGGAAATCCTCGACTTTTTGGGAGTGCCGCCCCAGTTCTCGATTCAGATTGCGCCGATGCCGACCCTGCGGAGTGAACGGTTGCCCTTGCAGCAGGTGTTTGCTAACTTAATCAGCAATGCGATTAAGCACCATGACCGCGAAGATGGCTGTATTGAGATTGGCGCTCAAGATCAGGGGCATTTCGTGGAATTTAGGGTTCGGGATGATGGTCAGGGCATCGCCCCAGAGTACCATGAGCGAATTTTTGGCATTTTTCAGACCCTAGAGGCGCGAGATCGCTCTGAAAATACGGGCATTGGCTTGTCCATTGTCAAAAAACTGATTGAGGCGCGCAAGGGCAAGATTCTGCTGGAGTCTCAGGTGGGTCAGGGAGCGACCTTTCGTTTTACCTGGCCTAAGGATAGCTAATCTCTCTTCAGAAGGGTGCATTATGATTGCAAATGCCAACATTTGCAGTCAACTGCTAACTCGAACTCACCATCAGCCCTAAGAGCTAGGCTAAACTAATGAGTTGGGGCAGTCTATTAACGACCTTCTCTATCTGAAGAGAGATTATTTTTTAGCATAGCTCTTTCCTGAAGATGAGGTAAAGCAGGGGAGCAAGTCTGTAAGCTAGACTCATTACAAAAAAATTGTAACAATTATTATGCTATTTGTGTTTTGAACTTCCATGGAGGACAAGATTATCAATGTTTTACTAGTGGAAGATGATGATGTGGACATCATGAATGTCAGGCGTGCATTTGTGAAGCACAACATCACTAATCCATTGTACGTTGCCGAAAATGGGGTCGAAGCTCTGGCGATGTTACGGGGACGAGAGGGACAACCCTCTGTTTTGCCGAAAGAGCGGCGGTTGATTCTGCTCGACCTGAATATGCCACGGATGAACGGGCTAGAGTTTCTGCATGCCCTGCGCCAGGATCCAGAGCTCAGAAGCATTCCAGTGATTATGCTTACCACGTCCAATGAAGAGCGCGATCGCATTGAAGCCTACAACCTCAATGTTGCTGGCTATATTCTCAAGCCAGTCACCTTTTCTAAATTTGCAGAGGTGATGGTTGCCCTCAATCGATATTGGACGCTGTGTGAATTGCTTTAAAATCCCATGGATGAAAAGCTACATATTCTGATCGTTGATGATGACATTGTCGATCGCATGGCCATCGGGCGAGCTTTGCGGAACACGGGTCTATCGATAAGTTTGGTCGAAGCGACGGACTGCGCCGATGCCATCAAAACGTTACAGGAGCAATCTTTTGACTGTGCTTTTTTAGACTACCGACTGCCTGATCAAGATGGCTTGGACTTAATCCGGCAACTGGATGAACTGGGTATTCGGGTGCCGCTGATTGTTTTGACGGGTCAGGGCGATGAGCAACTGGCTGTAGAAATCATGAAAGCTGGGGCCTCCGACTATTTGGCTAAGTCCAAAGTCACCCCCGAGCGATTGTCTCAGGTACTGCAAAATGCTGTGCGCCTTTCCCGAGCTGAGCGAGCGGCAGAACTAGCGAACCAGCAGTTGCGTACCACCAACGAGCAGTTGCTGCGTCAAAACCAGGAGCTAGAGAGTCAGCGTCAGCAAATTGAATGCCAGAACAAAAAGCTAATTGAGGCGTCAAAGTTAAAATCCCAGTTTCTGGCCACGATTTCCCACGAATTGCGCACCCCGATGAATGCCATTATGGGTTTTTCGCAGCTTTTGCGGGAGCAGTATCCTGATCCACTGACAGCTCAACAGTTGGATATGGTGAGTCGGATTTTGAACAATAGCCAAAATCTTCTGGTCATGCTTAACGAAGTGTTAGATTTCTCCAAAATTGAGGCAGGTCACTTAAATCTACGCGTCAGTGACTTTGATTTAGTCAAACTGGTGCAACTGACTGCTGAAGAGTTAAGAGTGTTGGCCATTCAGAAAAGTTTATTCCTGGATCTAGACATTCGGCTGCAAAATCCAGAGGTTCACACGGATCAAGACTGTATCCGACGTATCCTGATGAACTTGATTGGCAATGGGATTAAATTTACAGAGACAGGAGGTGTGCGAATTACAGTGCAAGCCCTAGAGAATGACACCCTAGAGATTGGGGTTCAGGATACTGGGGTTGGCATTCCCTCAGACTATCTGACGGCCATTTTTCAGCCCTTTCGTCAGGCTGACCAAACGCTGACGCGGCTTCACCCCGGTACGGGGTTAGGCTTGGCAATTACCAAATCTCTAGTTGAGGCCATCCAAGGCAGCATTACTGTCGATAGCCAAGTGAACCAAGGCTCTACATTTTGGGTGCAATTTCCCCGGCGGGTGTCGCCGCCTTAGCCACTGCTGCTCGGTTTCTCTGCTGCTGACCCACCCCCAATATTCCTTCTATGTCTGCTTACCCTAATCCTGCATCGTTCAATATTCTGGCTGTGGATGACACGCCCGATAATCTGGTGCTGGTTCAGTTGACCCTCGAACGAGAGGGGTATCTGGTGCGATTGGCCTCGGATGGACAGTCGGCCTTGGCTGAAATTCAAGCGTCGCCCCCTGACTTGCTGATTTTGGATGTGATGATGCCGGGGATGAGTGGCTACGATGTCACGCAGCGAATTCGCCAAGCTGAGGCGAACTTGCCCTATATCCCCATTTTGCTGATTACGGCTCATGAACAGTCCAGTGTGGTTAAGGGGCTAGACCTGGGTGCGGATGATTTTATTCGCAAGCCTGTCAGAATTGATGAGTTGCTGGCAAGGGTGCGATCGCTGCTGCGTCTGAAGTACGCGATTGATCAGCGCGAAAATTTTGTGTCTTGCCTGACCCATGATCTACGTACTCCGCTGGTGGCCGCAGATCGCATGTTAACCCTGTTGCAACAAGGGGTGTATGGCCAAGTCTCCTCTGAGGCGCACGAAGCACTGGGCAATATCATTCACAGCAATGAAAACTTGCTGCAAATGCTCAATACCCTCCTGGAAGTGCATTGCTATGAGGTGGGCGAGAAGATGCTGAGCTTTATTACCTTTGATTTCAAGGCTCTTGTCTACGAGGTGGTTCAGGAGTTATTTCCCCTAGCTGAACAAAAGTCTCTGACGTTGAGGGTGGTCTGGCAAGCTGATACCCATGAGATTTGTGGCGATCGCTTGGAGTTGCGTCGGGTGCTGACCAACCTGGTTAGCAACGCCATTAAGTTTACCGAAACGGGGTCAATTACGGTGCAGGTGCAGCGCGTTGACACCGAATTGCAGCTTACAACAGAAGACACAGGAGAGGGCATTTCCCCAGAAAATCAGCTTTTAATTTTTGAGCGCTTTCGCCGGGGAACCCATAAGCAGTCAGGCCATGGTTTAGGATTACACCTCTGTCGGCAAATTATTCAGGCTCATCGCGGTAAAATTTCTTGCACCTCTACTCCTAGAGTGGGTAGTGTGTTTTCAGTTTGTCTTCCCCTTGATCCCAGTACGGTTTCGGAGCTGTCCTGCTCTTCTTAGGGTCAAATTTGCGGGGTCATGGCTGGGGGAGGGGCTGCCAAAATCGGTTGTCAGAATTCTTTGGTAAAGATTAATAGTCTCTTCCAGTTGAATTGCCTCAACAGGGCGTAGGATATGGAAACTTATAACATTACATCTGAATCACTCACTTTAAAATCATGCGATCCGTAATAAACATTCAATTTTTAGAGTTTTTGCGGCATGACTTGGCAATCTCTGAGGCTGCGATCGCAGTTGTCCTGCGCCATCGCAATCCATCTTTGACCCAGTTGCCGGTTCTGCTGTGGCAAAACGGTCTGGTGACCCTTCACCAGTTAGATCAAATCTATGATTGGCTCGAAAACCAATCTCTGATTCGAGATCCACTCAGCGTCAACCCCGCTGTCATTGATCACCCCATTGATCACCCCATAGCCTCCTAAATGCTCTGTCGGTGCTTTGAGGGAGACCTGATTGGCTGGCAAATCTTTAAGACCCACTCTGCGAGAAGAGCAAAGCTCTACATCCCCAACCCCTCTCCCAGAGAGGGCTACGGTGTACACACAAATCTAAAAAGATGATTTAAAAGCCTCTAACATCCTTACACTCGCCCCCCTGCCCCCCCTCGCGAAGCGTGCCCGAAGGGCGTAATTGGGGGGTTCTGAATATCTCACAGTCCCCCAGAATGGGGGATGTAGGGGGCGAATGCAGGGTGAAATCGTTTTTCTCAGACTTATGTATACACGGTAGCCCAGAACGGGAGAGGGAAGCCAGAGTCGAGACCATACCCTAGTGAGCAGGGCCACGACCATAGAGTTCTGTGAGGTGCCGCAGTCGATTGGCAATGGCTGTTGTCAGGGCAGTGGGCGGATAGCGCCACGACCAATTTCCCCCAGTGGTGCTGGGTAAATTCATCCGAGCCGCGCTATCGAGCCCCAACAAATCTTGCACCGGAATGATCACCTGATTGGCCACGGTACTGAGTGCCAGTCGAATCAAGTCCCAGTGAATGCCCTCAGCCGACAAGCCCCCGATGTAAGCCTCAACAATCTGACGCTCACCCTCTGATAGGCTGTGAAACCAGCCTACAGTGGTGTTGTTGTCATGGGTGCCGGTATAGACCAGGCAATTTGCACTCAGGTTATAGGGCAGATAGGGGTTGTCTGGGCCAGAGCCAAAGGCAAAGTGGAGAATCTTCATGCCAGGAAACTCAAACTTATCCCGCAGGGCTTCCACGTCGGGCGTAATCACCCCCAAATCTTCTGCCAAAATGGGCAGGCTACCAAATTCCTGGCGAATCGTTTCAAAGAGTTCATCTCCAGGGGCATTGACCCACTCTCCATTCATGGCTGTGGTCTCGCCCTGCTTCACTTGCCAGTAAGCCCGGAAGCCGCGAAAGTGATCCACACGAATCAGATCGACATACTCCAGCATGGTACGGAAGCGATGGAGCCACCATTGAAATCCATCGTTCTGCATATGAGCCCAGTTATAAATGGGATTTCCCCAAAGCTGCCCTGTGTCGCTAAAGTAATCGGGGGGAACCCCAGCCATGAGTGCGGCTTCACCGGTTATGGGATCTAAATGAAATTGCTCGGGATTGGCCCAGACATCCGCGCTGTTATGAGCTACATAAATGGGAATATCGCCAATAATTTGAATGCCATGGTCGTTGGCGTACTGCCGCAAGTTTGACCACTGCTGGAAAAATTGAAATTGCCAGACTTTATGCAAGGCAATGTCATCCATTAGTTTTTGTTGCCAAATGTCAAGTGCTGTGGGGTCTCGCTTGGCGATCGCACCGTCCCAGTAGTTCCAGCCTGCCCCCCCATGGGCATCTTTGAGCGCCATGAATAGGGCGTAGTCATTGAGCCAATGGGCACGGGTTTGACAAAACTCGTCGAAGGCTTGTTGATCGTCCTCACTGTCTTGAGCCAGAAATTGGCGGGCGGCTTTGCGCAGGAGTGACCACTTAATGGACATCATTTGTTCATAGGCCACCACCTCTGGGCGAAAGCCAACCCCAATTTGGAGGTCAGCTTCGCCAAGCAAGTCCTGCTCTTGAAAGTGCTCTAGGCTCAACAGCAGCGGATTGCCGGCCATGGCGGAGTAGCACATATATGGGGAGTGCCCAAAACTGGTAGGGCCAAGGGGCAACACCTGCCAAAGTTGTTGTCCACTCTCTGCCATAAAGTCTACAAATTGATAGGCTGCTTGGCCTAGATCTCCAATGCCAAAGCGACCCGGCAAGGAGGTGGGGTGAAGCAGCAGACCACTGGCGCGAGGAAAGGGCATAGGGAAAATCCATGACAACAATCGGGTGGGCGGCTTTCTTTAGAGGTCGCCCAGTTCCTTAACAAGTATCTCTGGTTCTTGCATGGGTTGGGAGCCAGTTCAGCGCATTATGGGCATAAAAATTGCTGAATTTTTGTGGCTGTGATCGGGGCTAGCAAGACACCGTTGCGGTAGTGCCCGCTGGCCAATATAACATTGGCGTAGGGAGACAGCCGCTTAATGACTGGGGCCGCTTGCCCCACAGGCCGTGGCCTGTGACCACTCCAGGTTTTGAGAATCTGAGCCTCTGCCAAGTCAGGATACAATGCGATCGCACCCTGATAAAGACGCTCAAGGGCTTGCCTATCCGCCCTGGGCACTTCAGCATTGGCGGCAAATTCCACAGTTGCCCCGACCCAGAGCTCCTGAGCGTTCAAGGGCACCAAGTGAATATCATTTCCACTGATCACCGGCTGGGGGTAACGCCAGGGACGGGGAAGGCGGAGCTGCAAAGCCTGTCCCAACACCGGCTCCATCGGCACAGGATGCTGCCATTGCGCCGCCAACGGCACCGAACCCAGCCCCGCTGCCACAATTAACCAGTCGAGGGCATAGTCACCTTGGGGCGTGCAAATGTGGGTTAAGGTGCGATCGCTCCCTTCTCCCATTTCTCCCCGCTCCTCTCGCCAAGCTTGAATTTCCGTCTCAAACCGGACTTGGGCACCCTGGCGCTGAGCCCCCACCAAAAGAGCCTGGGTGAGGACAACCGGATCCACCTGACGATCATCGGGGGAATAAATGGCACCTTGCACCCCCATGGGTGGTTCAAGGCAACGAGCCTGCATCAGCTCTGGATAAAACTCACTGAGTTGAACAGCATTCCAGATTTCTAGGCCAAAGCCCTGGCGCTGCCGCACCCCTTGGATAGCTTGCCAGCGTTGGAGTTCGTCCACACTAAAACAGAGCTTCAAGATACCCTGTCGGTTATAGGGAATCTCAATGTGGGTCTGAGCCTGCAGCCGTGGAATCAGAGCCTCATACTGGCGCAGGCTTTCTAGCCGTAGCTGGAGATGCCGTCCTTTGAGCTTCGGGCTGCTGACCGCCATCAGCACCCCCAGTGCCGCCCCCGTCGCCTCGTAAGCCTGGGGCAACCGTCTGTCCCATACCCAAACCTTGACCCCAGGCATCTGGCTCAGGGTGTAGGCAATGGCAGCCCCCACCACACCACATCCAATAATCCCAACCTGAATCGGCATAGTGAACCCCTACCCTAACAAGCCAGCATCCTGGAATGGAATGCTGCCAAAGATAAGCGGCTCTCACTGCCACACCCCACACCCCACACCCCACACCCCAACAACCAAGCTGCACTCAGCAATTGCTACAGAACAAGAATGCGATTCTAGAATGGCTGGCTTCCCTAAGCAACCAACGCCTTAACTTGTTTCATAATGCCAAACGTATCAATGCCTTGATGGGGAAACTGCTCCCAGAGCCCTCCGCAACCCTCTTTATGGGTTGCCAGGTAGTTATAGCGGGGGGTATAGCCGCGCTCAAGTAACCAGGAGCCCAAACGACTCCCCAGGCCAGTGCGACGGTTAAAGGCTTCGACAACCATCACAAAGGGCGCTTGTCCCAGTTTGGCCAGCATGGGCTCATCGACAACGTTAAGGGTGGATTTGTTAATTAAGCCCACATCAATGCCTTCTTGCTTAAGTCGCTCGACTGCATCGAGTGACCGGTACAGCGCTTCCCCAAAGCTGACAATATAGCCCGCAGTGCCTTCACGAATCACTTCATCTTTGCCAGGGACAAAGGTATAGCCATCGCCAAAGAAATCTTGGCCATCACTGTTGAGAATATTAGGCACCTTGGAGCGGGTGGAGTAAATAAACCGCAGTCCAGGCTGATCAAAAACAGCTTCGACACAGGCGCTCATTTGGTTGGCGTCGGCGGGGAAGTAGAGGCGGGTCTCGTAACCATCTTCGAGGCCGTTGTCGGCAAACATGTTGTTCAGCCCGAAGTGGCAGGTGTTGTCGGCCATGTCGTCAATACCGGCATGGGAAAAGTGACAGAGCACGTTCGAGCGATTCAGGCGCGCCATCGTAATTTCAGAAATGCACATCTCCAGAAAGGCACTGAAGGTGCCAAAGATGCCTTGCTTGCCTGCGGCCATGCCAAATCCGGCGGCGGCAGAGAAGTTGCCTCGCTCCATAATTCCAGCGCACACATAGATTTCAGGACAGGCACTCCGAACCGCTTTCAGGCCACAGGAACCTTCTAGATCGCTGTCAATACAAAGCACCTTGGCTTTGCGATCTTCAGCGCTCATCCGCTCCAGCACCGAAACAAGGGTTTCGCCAAAGACGTTGCGATTAGAGCCAAGCGTATCCCCCGATCCGTAAAAGGTGTGGTCTTGCTTGGGCTTTTGAATATTGTTCAAGAAGGCTACGGCTTCGGGTCGCTGACGGGCTTCCAGGTATTGCAGAGCCAGCTTCAGGGGAATCACGTCATGGCCATGTTCTGAGCCTTCTAAACCTTCGATGCCAGGGCACATTTTGCGCTTGTTAATCAACGCAACTGGGCCATCGGTGGTCACGGCTAGACAAAGGCGGCGATAAAGGTCATCGAGATCTTCACCCTCCCCTTCTAGAACGGTCAAGCCATGGCCTTCTAGGGTTTTCTTGAGGTCATAGCCCGGCATGTAGTCAGAGGGGTGTCCGGCGATGGTGACATCGTTGTCATCAATAATGAGCTTGACATTGATGTCCTGAGAGACGGCCAGACGGGCGGCCTCAGCATCATTGCCCTCTTGCTGAGAGCCGTCGGAGCCCAGACAAAAAACAGCTTTGCCCGGATTGGCTAAGGCCACGCCATTGACATAGGGCCATAGGTGCCCTAGGCGACCCGAGCTGAATTTGACCCCAGGGGTTAAGCCCAGTTCGGGGTGGCCGGGAAGCTTGGCATGGGCTTCTCGGTAATGCACCAGTTGCTCTACGGGCAGGTCACCATAGATCGCAGCCATGAGGTATTGAGTGGCGACTCGGTGCCCTGCTTCATCAAAGAAAATGGGCACAAATTTGTCAGGTGCACCTCGGAAAAATGCATCTAAAATCATCACTTCCGGCACCGTGTCGTAGGGGCCGCCGGTATGTCCTCCCACGCCTCGGGCGGCACCGGTTGCCGTGAAAAAGACAATGGCATCTCGACACAGTTGAATATTGGCCTGGAGGGCTTGCCGCTGCTCACTGGTGAGTGTGGGCACTGTGGGGTCTAGGGTCAGCGGTTGATAAGCTGACAGATCAATGGGAAAGGCGGTTGATGAAGTCATGAATATCCTCAAAGGCAGTTCAGAATCCAGGCGCGTTGGTTGGGCGCGATCTGTGATGATCATAGACGGCTTCTGTTCCCACTGAGCCACATCCACCCCTAAGCATGTCGTTGCTGATGCCAGCGCCAGGCATGGGCCAAAATTACTTCTAGCTCAGCATACTGGGGTTCCCATCCTAGGACTTTTCGGGCTTTGGTGGCGCTACCAATCAAAATGGGTGGATCACCGGCTCGTCGATACCCTTCAACGACGGGGATGGGCTGCTCGGTTACGGTCTTAGCTGCTGCAATCACTTCTCGCACCGAAAACCCGTCGCCATTGCCTAGGTTAAACACTTCGGGCTGGCCGCCATCCAACAAGTATTCTAATCCCAGAACATGGGCTTGGGCTAGGTCTGTGACGTGAATGTAGTCCCGCACACAGGTGCCATCTGGGGTTTTGTAGTCGGTGCCAAAAATCGAGATATGCTCACGTTTGCCTAGGGCGGTGAGCAACACCAGCGGAATCAGATGGGTTTCAGGATCATGGTCTTCACCGAGACGACCCTCGGGATCGGCTCCGGCGGCGTTGAAGTAGCGAAAGCGGACGGAACGTAGCCCATAGGCATGATCAAAGTCTGTGAGGATTTGCTCCACCATCAGTTTGCTCATGCCGTAGGGGTTGATGGGCTCTTGGGGGTGATCTTCAGGAATAGGGATCTGATGGGGGTTGCCATAGGTGGCGCAGGTGGAGGAAAAGACCATGCACTGTACGCCAGCGGCAACCATGGCTTCCAGCAGGGTGAGGGTGCCAGCGACGTTGTTGCGGTAGTATTTGGCGGGATTTTCGACGGATTCGCCCACGTAGGCGTAGGCAGCAAAGTGGATGACGGCTTGAATGTCGTACTGGGTAAAGATTTGATTCAGGAGGGTGCGATCGCAAATATCTCCCTCGATCAGATCCACATCTAAGACCTGCTCCACTAGGTCTCGGTGGCCATAGACCAAGTTGTCTAAAATCACCACCGGGTAGCCCGCCCCTTTCAGGGCTAGAACCGTGTGGGCACCAATATAGCCCGCACCACCCGTGACCAGAACTGTCGGCATATCCATTAAGCGTGCCATTAAACGTGTATGTATCCTCGTCGTGCTTGTTCAAGCCACTGCATGACACGATGACCCAATTGGGTGCCATCTAAGCGGTCAATTTCCCGCACACCCGTGGGACTGGTCACATTCACCTCAGTCAAGTAGCCCCCGATCACATCAATGCCCACAAAAGTTAAGCCTTCCCGCCTGAGCGTTGGCGCGAGCTGGGCACAAATGAGTTCCTCTCGATCCGTCAGATGGGCAGAGACCACCCGCCCCCCCGTGGCCATATTGCCACGAAACTCATGCCCTGTAGGAATGCGGTTTACCGCCCCAATGGGTTCCCCATTGAGCAAAATAATGCGCTTATCCCCCTCTTGGGCAGCCGGCAAATATTCCTGGATCATCACCGGCACCTGCCCCCGTTCCGTGCTGATTTCGATCAGCGAATTTAAGTTTCGATCCCCTACCTGCAATAGCAAAATGCCCTCCCCTGCCTTACCCCCCAGTGGCTTGAGCACTCCCATTCCCTTGGCATCCACAAACTCACGGATGATAGTTTTATCTTGGGTAACCAGGGTAGCGGGAATCGCCTCTCGAAATTGAAGGGCATACATCTTCTCATTGGCAGCTCGAAGCCCCTGGGGATGGTTAATCACCATCGTCTTAGCTGGATCCACATAGTCCAACAGATAGGTGGCATAGAGATAGGCCGTTGAGACCGGCGGATCTTTGCGCATAAATACCGCATCCATGGTCTCTAGCGGTATTTGCTCGGGTTCACCCAGGCAATACCAATCCGGAGCGGCTACCCATTGGTTTCCAGCCAGCTCTACAGGCTTTAACTCCAACGCTCTCACCGTTGCCCAAGCTTTGTCCTCAATCACATGCAACTGCTCAATTTGTGTCACCCATACCTCATGGTTATGAGCCTGGGCTGCCTCCATCAGCGCCACACTGGTATCATGACCAGGATCTAACCGTTCAATGGGATCAATGATAAATACCAGCTTCACGGCCAACCTTCTCAGCGCTTCATCTGAATTATGGCAAGTTTTAACAACCCCTGGAAGCCTCTCTCTTCCATAGGAGTCAGTGCAGACCCCATGGCATCGTTATATTTTCAGCAGTGCATCCAGTCGCCCTTGGGCTTCCAGCCCCTGAAGCTGATCACAACCTCCAATGGGCTGATCATCAATAAAAATTTGAGGCAGTGACCGTCGCCCCTCGGCTCGCTCTGACATCAACTGCCGCGCCCTCTCATCGCCATCAATCTTGTACTCAATAAATTTAATGCCTTTTTGAGTTAGCAAGTACTTAGCCCGTATACAAAAGGGGCAAAATTCCCAGGTATAAATTTCAACTTTGGCTGCCATAGCGATCAGATTGCCAACCTCAAGACACTCAAATCGAAGGTATCAGAATCTTCAGGATACAGCAGAAACCAAAAAGACCTACTCCCTCGCAGTTGGTTTCGATGATCTTTCCGCTGGAGTCAAGCTGGCTGACTGACAGAACTTCTCGGCCCAAAACCTCGGAAGCCCTCACCCTAGCCCTCTCCCGATGGGCTACCGTGTACACACAAGTCTTGAAAAATTCAAAATCTTTGCACTCGCCCC
>NZ_WVIC01000026.1 GCF_009939295.1 Petrachloros mirabilis ULC683 | reverse complement strand
CGTGAGCGGTCACAATTTGTTGAACGATGGCCAATCCTAAGCCGCTGCCCCCTCCGGTACGATTCACGCTCGATAAGTGTGCCTCAGACAATACACTCACCGATCTCTGAGCTTGAGAAGCTGGGCTGGAAAAAGTGGCAGACGAACGTGCCCGGGCAGGATCTGCTCGATAAAAGCGCGTAAAGATATGAGGAAGGGTGTCGGGGGCGAATCCCAACCCCATATCAAAAATATCCAGGCCGACCCAAGCTGCCTCTGTAGGCAAATCTATTTGATAACTCTTGCTAGCGGCTGCTGAGCAGAGACTTTGGACGCAAACTTTGATCATGCCTTCCATAGGACTGTACTGAATGCTATTGTCTAACAGATTGATCAACACTCGATAGAGCTTCGCCTCGTCGGCTTGGAGAGAAAACGACTCGGATCCTTCATACTGCAATACTAGGTTTTTAGCCTGTGCAAGGGGTTCAAGGGTTAACCATGCGCTGCGCACCAAGGTTGGCAGATCGATCAATTTGAGGCGCAATTCTGAGCGTTGTTTGAGGGATATCTGACTCAGCTCTAGAACATCCTGAACTAGGGCACTGAGACGCATTGCTTCTTGAAGCAGGCGATCAATCCAGGTGCGGAGCTCTGGGGCAACTTGCATTTGTAGCGTCTCTGCTACCAGCCGAATGGAGGTCAAGGGTGTTTTAAGCTCATGGGCCACATCAGATGTCCAGCGATCTCGCTCTGCGGCCAATGTGGCTGCTTCCAGTCGATCTTCTAGCCAAACACCTACATGTCCTGCGGCTAAAGGCAAGCCATAGCCACGCAGGGGCAAGCTACAAGACTTTTCAGAAAGATTAGGAGGAACCGACAGAAACATCCAATCCTGCTGACAAAGGTGCTGGGTTCTACGAGCTTCTTCAACTAGACTGTCTAACTCGTAAGATCGAACTACCTCTAACAGCAAACGGCTTCGATTTTGAACTTGTTTTTGGGGATCAACTTTAAGTAAGCGGCAAGCTTTGGGGTTAATCCACTGCAACCGATCTTCATCATCGACTTGCAAGTACCCAATTGGAGCGGCGTGCACAATCGATTGCCACTGCTCTAACTGGTGCTCTAATTCAAATTGGATCTGTTGTTGAAACTTAAAGAGTCGGATTAAACGGGTCATGGGAGAGACGCTTAATCCTGTGGGTACAGGGATGGAGGCTAAAATGCGATCTAGTTGGCGGTGCAGGGAGTACGCGTAACCCCCTAAACAAGCCAGCCCACAACCCATTCCGAGACCAAACCAGAGCCAATTCACTGCTTACCTGTGTGAGATCATTGCGTGAAATTATAAGGTTAAACTTGCGATCGCAGATCCAGATATCGCCTATGGATGGGTGCATAGCCTAGCCAAAGCGATAGCCAAACCCCCGCACAGTGACCAAATATTCAGGGCTGCTCGGATCTAGCTCAATTTTTTCACGCAGCCAGCGAATATGAACATCAACGGTCTTGCTATCCCCAATAAAATCGGGTCCCCAAATTTTTTCTAGCAGTTGCTCTCGGGGCCATACCCGTCGAGGATAGCTCATAAACAGTTCTAAAATCCGAAATTCTTTGGGTGAAAGATTTGCTTCTTCACCTCGAACTGTGACTCGACACTCTTGGGGATAGAGATAAATTTCACGACATCGCAAGACCGACTGTGATCCAGTCACGTTCAAGCGCTGCCGCCTCAAGAGGGCTCGGCAGCGAGCAATCAGTTCCTGCATACCAAAGGGCTTGGCGAGGTAATCATCAGCCCCGACTTCTAGCCCCACGACTCGATCGGCCTCACTCCCTTTAGCACTCAAAATCAAGATTGGCACCATGGCCCCCTGTCGCCGCAGCAACCGGCACAGATCCAGGCCATTGACGCCGGGCAACATAATATCCAAAATAATCAGATCCAGGGGCACAAGTTCGGCAGCACCGCCCGTCTGTTCAAAGCGTTGCAACAACTCCAGGGCACCATGTCCATCTTCAGAAACACTGACATCGTAGCCTTCATTACGGAGTGCCAGCGCAACCGTATCTCGAATTAAATCCTCGTCCTCGACCAGCAAGATATGGCCAAGGCTAGCTTTAAACTGGCGCATGGGACTAGAGGCAGAATCTAGGGTAAACATAACCGAGCCTAAGTCGCCAAAGAATAGAAATCAAGAACAACTCTAGCACTCTGGATGCCCTGGTGGAACCTGTCCACCAGGGCTTAACCAGGCTATAATTTTTCTTTAACCTAACCTCAATCTACACTTTGATTGAAAACGTA
The DNA here is from genome assembly GCF_009939295.1 of Petrachloros mirabilis ULC683. GTDB lineage: Bacteria > Cyanobacteriota > Cyanobacteriia > Thermosynechococcales > Thermosynechococcaceae > Petrachloros > Petrachloros mirabilis. Next base: position 63,169 of record NZ_WVIC01000026.1, on the reverse strand, counting down.
AAGGTTAGGCCACCGGTTCTCGCAGTTCAGCCTCAAGGGAGGCATTCTGCGCTTCAACCCGAGACTGAACCGCTAAAAATTCTTGCAACTGCGCCTCAATTTGGTCTCGAACCAACTGGCGATATTCCAAGAAATGCTCTGCATAGGCGCAAGTAGCCAGATAGCGATTCCACACGCCAGGGTTGTGTTGGAGCAGACTGAATAGGTGATGCCAAAATTTCCAGCGGGTTTTGCGCCAGACTCCTTGTCGCCAGAACAATTTCAGAATTCCTTGCACCAATTTCAGATTCACATTGCCAATGGCAGGCTTACAGTGCGGTTTGCCCATGGTCATAAAGTGCCGATAGGTGCGATCTAAATAGCGCCCGGGGTCATACAACTCCCAAAACGAAGTCACATACTCACGGGCAATGTCTTCAATCGGGCGGGTAGGAATGAAATTCAAGAGGGTGGTTTGATTCAGGTTCCCTACTTTCGACTCATCCAGAAGGCGACCTTCTTTTTTGAGTCGATGCCAAAGGGCTGTATCTGGAAGAGCCTGCAACATACTAAAGAGCGGCATGGGCAAATTGGTTTGCTCCACAAAGCGAATCACCCGCTCCCCTGCACCTACTTTCTCGCCATCAAATCCGATGATAAATCCGGCAATAATTCGCAGTCCGGCTGCGTTGATTTTAGCGACCGACTCCACCAGCGGGTTCCGGGTATTTTGAAATTTTTTGGTCAGGGCAAGACTGTCTTCGTCTGGAGTTTCGATACCCAAAAACACGGTGCCAAAGTTGCAGTCCAGCATCAACTCCATTAGCTCTGAGTCATCGGCTAGGTCAACAGAGGCTTCTGTAATAAATCCGAAGGGGTATTGATGTTCGCGTTGCCAAACTTTTAAGTCTTGCAGCAGCAGCTTGACGTTGCGCTTGTTGCCAATAAAGTTGTCATCTACCAGAAAAATACCCCCGCGCCAACCCAAGTTATGGAGGGCATCTAGTTCGCCCAAGAGCTGCGACGGCGCTTTAGTGCGGGGTTTGCGGCCATAGAGAACAATGATGTCGCAAAACTCGCACTGAAAGGGGCAGCCCCGCGAAAACTGCACCGCCATGTTGTCGTAGGCATCAAACTTCAGCAAGTCATAGCGAGGCACTGGGGTTTGGGTAACATCGGGCTTCTCGGTGCTCCGAAACACCCCATGGGTTTCTCCCTGGTCAAGGGCTTCGAGAAATAGGGGCAGGGTCATTTCACCCTCATCCAAAATTAAATAATCGACTCCGGCAGTTTGGGCGTCTTGAGGGAGTGCTGTTGGGTAAGGGCCACCCACCGCTACTCGTTTTCCGCGTCTCTTGGCATCACGAATCTGCGCCAAAAAATCATCTTTCTGGACAATCATGGCTGACAAGATCACCAAATCAACCCCGTCCCAGTCGGCTTCAGTTAAGTCCTGAACATTGCGATCCACCAACTTCATTTCCCAGGTTTGCGGCAGCATGGCGGCCACGGTCACTAAGCTCAGGGGGGGCAGTAGAGCTTTGCGGCCTACCAATTCCAGGGATCGCTCAAATGACCAAAAGCTTTTGGGAAAGAGGGGATAGAGAAGCAGTACTCGCATCAGCGACTAGCCTTAATGTCAGAACAACGTGTCTAGTTGTGGCATCTGCCACGTTTCTAAAGCTTCACCCACTTATATCATGCTCACCTGGCACCCTCACCTGGAATGCAAAAATGTGCCTGGGCTCCGTCAGGAAAAATTTGAGGATAAAAAAATTCCGATGTCGGGCAAGACATGCTGCAGTAGTTGGCTGCGCACGGTTATTTCAATCTCAGTGAGGTTGCTCATGGACAGGTCTTTGGTCTGGGCATCGGCATAGAGTAGTTTGGCGATCTCTCGAACATGGGCTTTGAGTTGAGGAGCGCTCTTCTGATTTCATCGGGGAGTCCTCTATGGCTGACTTCTCTATTCTCATTTTTCTCTCGCTAAATGTTGACGCACTCCTGACGTGATCGATTTCGTCAATGATGGGTTTTGACTTTACTGGGAAAATACATTGAATTCCAGCGTCAAAAGGCTGAAAACAGATTATAGCGGTTCTCACCTGAGTGAGGTACGGGGTGTGGGGGTTCCACCCCCACGCAGGGGGCAGTGCCCCCTGCACCCCATGTACTCCATTAATCTGTAAACCGCTATAACCTGACAATTTCTCTTGTTTTTGAAGAGGTCTTTTGCATGGCGGGAGGTCAAGCCCTCTAAATCAAATCCTTGAGAGTGTCTTGCACAGAGCGGGGTTGCCATCCCAGCTCTCGGCGAGCCTTGCTGGCATCGACCCGCACACAGCGGTCATAGAGATAATGCACCCGCTCACGGCTGATGGGGGGCTGCCAATTCAATAACTTGCCAATGGGGTCTAAGAGATTGCCCGCTAACCTCACCCAAACTGCCGGGATATTTTTCGGCGGAGCAATGCCCACCTGCTCCCCCAAAAACTGAAACATTTCCAGGGTAGAGAGTTCGCCCGCAGAGATGATGTAGTGATCACCGGGTTGAGCGCGCTCTGCTGCCAAAAGCATCGCCTGCACCAGATCATCCACATGAACAATCCCCGTGATTCGCCCCCCCCCAGCCCAAACCTTGAGCCGACCCTTGAGAAACAACTGCACTGCGGGTCCGAAGTGAGGATCATCGGCACCAAAGATACCCGAGGGCATCACACTCACGGTATGAAACCCCTCAGCAGCCGCTGCATCTACGGCCTGCTGCGCCAGATATTTGGTGCGATCATAGGCGGAGGAAAAATCAGGCTGCTGTCGCTGAAAGGTTTCATCAATCACCCGCCCTTGGGTATCGCCATAGACGCCAATGGTACTGCAATAGACCAGCTTAGATACCCCTGCTGCCCGCGCTGCCACCAGCACAGCCTGGGTACCCCCGACATTGACACGCTCCATGCGCTGAGTGTCTACCAGTCCCAATTCGACATAGGCAGCCGTGTGAAAAACAATGTCTACACCGGTCATGGCTGCTTCTAGAGCGGGTACATCGGTAATGTCGCCATAGGCCAACTCACAACTCAGCTCCGTCAGTCGAGATAGATCACTAGACTGGCGCACAAACCCCACCACGGTATCACCCCGCTGGAGGAGGGCTCGGACGAGATGAGCACCGGTAAAGCCATTGGCTCCGGTTACCAGGGTTTTCATAGCGCCTTTTCGTAGATGCGATAGGTCTTGTAGATCTTACCGCCCGACGCTTCGATCAGTTTGCGAGACGGCCAGTTGTCTTCAAACACCCAGGACAGCTCAGAGCTGTGATAGGGGGGGGTCTTGGTGGTGGCGTGGCGATGGGCTACATAAATTAAGGCAGGGGCAATCATTTTGCGCCGATACTCCGGCAGTGCGCAGAGGGCAATCATCCGAGCCTGGTCAATGGTGCGGCGATACCACAGAAACTTGAGAATGCCGAGCCAGTTGAGCTTGCCGTTCAGATGCTTGAAGACCAGGTTGTAATTGGGCAATCCCATAAAAAAGCCCACCATTTCGCCCTGATACTCTGCAACGGGAAACAGACCTGGATCGACCACCGACTTTAACCCTTTGGCCTCTTCTAAAAACTCATCTTCGGTGCGGGGGGTGGAGCTCCAGTTGTTGGCAAAGGCTTTGGTGAACAGGCGATAGAGGTTGCGACAATCTTGTTCAAACCTTTCTCCTTTGGTATGCACGGGTCGAAAGGTAATCCCGGCTTTGGAGGCGATGCGGTAGGCTTTCTCAAATTCTTGAATCAAGGTGCTATCGATGAGGGGCAGGTCGTAGGCATAGGCGTCTTTGGCTTTGGCAAATCCGAGCTGCTCGATGAATTGGGGGTAGTATGGGGGATTGTAGGGCATCATCATAGAGGGCGCAGAATCAAACCCATCTACTAGAAACAGGCAGTGGTTGTGGGTGGAGAGGTCAATTGGCCCGCGAACCTGGGTCATCCCCTGGGTGCGCAGCCAGTCACTAGCGGCTTCGATCAAGGCTGCGGCAATGTCGAAATCTTCAACACATTCAAAAAAACCAAATAACCCGATAGCCTTGCCCTCGCGGTCAATCAAGCGCTGATTCACGGCAGCCCCAATGCGTCCTAGGGCTTTTCCCTCTACCACGGCAATGAACTGCTGGAGGATGCCGTATTCAAAAAAAGGATTGCTGGCTTGAAATTGCTTGGCCACTTCCGCTTCTAGGGGGGGTACCCACAATGGGTCTTGTGCGTAGACCCGAGCTGGAACCCCCAGAAACTGGCGTTGCTCGGCGGCGCTGGTTACAGGCAAAACTTTTAAGGTTGTTGGCAGTGTGTCTATGTTCATAGGCTTGAGATTACTGTGTCATGACAGATTTTGGTAGTGATCTGCCCCGCCGTAACCAAGCTGACCGATTGGATCGCGATCGCACCACAGCATCAATGGATTCAGTTAGTGGTCGCTGAATGTTTCGTTTGGCCATTGGCTCGGTAGTACCAGCAGACCTCTTGAACGGTATTGGGTTATTCAAGAATGGAGTTAAGCGGATTCGAACCGCTGACCCCCTCAATGCCATTGAGGTGCTCTACCAACTGAGCTATAACCCCGAACACTAGATGCTATCTTCTCTTGAAAGCGGTCTCATCGTCAAGGATTTGAGTAAAATTCATCTGACACCCTAGAGTCCAAATCAGCTTGACTTCTGAAGAGAGATAATCTCGAAGGCGGCACCCAGATTCGAACTGGGGGTAAAGGCTTTGCAGGCCCCTGCCTTACCACTTGGCTATGCCGCCAGACTACGCTCCATTGCCAGGGTGAAATAGGAGTTAACCCGTATTCCCAGTCCCCTGAAATGAATGGCAGTTAAGTATCATAACATGCCTAACCCACGCTCAAGGGACATTAAAACCCCGTCCCCCGTAATCAGTGAGCCGAGCCACGCAACAGGTCATAGCCGAAATCTAGCAATTTCGGCAGAGCTGCGCCACAAAAAAGCCGTCCATATTATGGGCTTGAGGCCAGATTTTGATCCACCCTGCAGGTGCAATCCAATGGGTAGGCACTAAGCCTGAGGAGGGGGGCGTGAGTTTCCAGTCGGGGTGAGTGGCCAAAAATTGTTGAATTACCGCCTCATTTTCCTGGGGATGCAGGGTACAGGTGGCATACACAATCCGACCCGTAGGACGTGTGTGCTGGGCTGCTGCTATGAGCAATTCCTGTTGCAGTTGGGCTAGGGTTTGCACCGATGCAGGGGTTTGTCGCCAGCGGGCATCAGCATGGCGATGCAGGGTGCCTAGACCTGAGCAAGGGGCATCTAGCAAAATAGCGTCTGCCAATGGAATCTCTTCGGGGAGGTGGCGACTGTCTCCGGTCCAGAGTTGAACTTGGGGCATCTGGAGTCGGGATAGGTTTTGCTTTAGTTTGCGCAGACGAGAGGGGGTGCGATCGCATCCCCACAGCGTCCCCTGCCCCTGCATCAGCTCGGCCAAGTGGGTGGTTTTGCCGCCCGGAGCCGCACACAGATCTAAGACTGTTTCTCCGGGCTGAGGATTGAGAACATGCCCAACCAATTGAGCACTGGCCTCCTGCACCGTCCACCACCCCGCCTCAAATCCGGGCAACTTCTGAATGGCGCCCGAGTGCTCTGTAATCCGGAGCGCCTGGGGTAATCCGGGCAGGGGGGCTCCACTGACTCCCACTGCCGCTAAACAGGCTTGAACCTGGTCACGATCTGCGCGCAGGGAATTGATGCGCAGATCCAGGGTTGGGGATTGATTGCCGTAGCAACAGAGCTGCTCAGTGGCAGCGAGTCCTAGCTGATCGTGCCAAACTTGAATCACCCAGTCGGGGTAACTATGCAGCACCCCTAAGCGAGCCATGGGGTCACTGGGCAGACCCAGGGGATCGCCCTGTTGGGTTTGCCGCTGGTAAGCACGCAGCACCCCATTGACCAATCCACTCAGCCCAGCCAAATGATTTTGTTTGGCTAGATCGACCGTCGTGTGAATAGCCGCTGCTGCTGGGATATGGTCTAGGTAGCGGAGTTGATACAACCCCAAGTGCAAAATCGTGCGCAGATTGGGGGGCTGCTGCAAGGCAGGTTTTTTGGCCAGTTGATCCATCAGCGCATCCAGGGTGCGGAGGCGGCGCACAGCACCATAGACCAACTCGGTCACCAGTCGCCGATCCAGGTCTGAAAGGTCAGCGGGCAAGCGCCGATTTAGGGCAACATCAGCATAGGCTCCCCGGTGAACATCCTGAAGCGCCAGAAAGGCGACTTGTCGAGCCAGAGTCAAAAGAAGAACTCGCTACAGTGCCGTAGAATCTGAGTTGCTGACCAAGGGCGCAGGCAGCTCTGGTGTCGTCGTCGGCAGGATGGCCATGGGGGTTTTCGCAGCGTTGGCCGTTTGCAGATGGGGCACCTCAACCACGGCATTATTCACCAGGGTAAACAGCGGGTTAGAAAGAATGCCTGCAATTGAGGTGGCAATCAGGGTAACAAACAAGCCCACCTGTAAAGGTCGCATCCCCAAAGGAGTCCAATTAATAGCGGGATAATTTAGCACCACATCGGACATTTCCTGGGGTTCTTTGACCACCATCATCTTCACCACTCGGATGTAGTAGTAGATAGAAATGACGCTGGTCACCAGACCCAAAATCACCAGGCCATAAGCCCCGGCTTGCCAGCCAGCCCAGAAGAGATAGATTTTGCCAAAGAAGCCTGCCAGGGGGGGAATGCCACCCAGTGACAATAGGCACAGGCTCAGGGCTAGGGTGAGCAGGGGATCTTTTTGGTACAGCCCCGCATATTCACTAATTTGGTCGGTGCCGGTGCGCAGTGCGAACAAGATGATACAGGTAAAGGCTCCTAGATTCATGAACAGATAAATCAGCAGATAGAAAATCATGCTGGCATACCCGGCCTCGGTGCCAATCACAAAGCCAATCATCACGAAGCCTGCCTGACCAATGGAAGAATAGGCCAGCATCCGCTTCATGCTGGTTTGGGCAATGGCCACGACGTTCCCCAGCACCATGCTCAGAATTGCCAAAGCCGTAAAGATAAATTGCCACTGCTCTACGACTGCTGGGAAGGCTTGGGTCAAGAGCCGAATCGCCAGGGCAAAGCCAGCCGCCTTAGACCCCACCGACAGAAAAGCTACGACCGGGGTAGGTGCTCCTTCATAGACATCGGGAGTCCACTGGTGGAAGGGGACAGCGGCAATTTTGAAGCTGATCCCAGCAATCACGAATACCAGGGCAATCAACAATCCTAGGTGATTAGTGCCTTGAGCCAACGCGTTGGCAATGGCGCTGAGGTGGGTTTCTCCCCCAGAGAGTCCGTAGAGCAAGGACAGCCCGTAAAGAAACACCGCTGAACTGGCGGCTCCAATTAACAAGTATTTCAGCGCGGCCTCATTGGAGCGGGGATCACGCTTCATGTAGCCCGTCAGCAGGTAGGAGGCAATACTGAGGGTTTCCAAGGAGACAAAAATCATGGTCAGTTCCTCAGCCCCGCAGAGGAACATGCCACCTACGGTGGCAGACAGCAAAATCGTCATGAATTCGCCAATGGAGCTACCGGCCTGCTCTACATAGCGAATCGACATCAAAATGGTGACTAGGGTAGACAGGGCAATAATCGACCGCAACACAATGCTGAGCTTGTCGGCGTTAAAGCTACCCAAAAACGAGAGGGTGGGGGTCAGATCCCACTGCAAGCACAGCAGCCCCACGGATAGCAAGAGACCTGCGATCGCAACATAGGGCGTCCAACGTGCAGCCGACGCCCGTCCCAGCGCCAGCTCCCCAATCAAAACAACCATAAGGGTCAGAATGACTGCCCCCTCTGGCAAAATTGCTCCGGCGTTTAACTGACTGGCGAGATTGGCAACATCCATAACCATGAAGCAGCAACAGCATGTTGAGAATTGTGACATTCTCTTGGCTCGGAATCAATCACTTACGCGGCTGACCCATGCTCATGGGGGACCCGTCGATCCCCCAAAAGACCAAGAAACATCGGTTTTGGTGACTCAAGAGTCTTCCTCAGAGCCATGGGCATTATAACCTTGCTGATTCAAGTGTTTGCACTCGCCAAAGGCCAGCACAAGCCTCGATTACACCATCATCTCCCGAGGCTGTAGCGTCTTCGCTCTCCCCACCCCGGGAAAAGAATGGCGAGTCATTTTTGCCACTCTGGGCAAAAATCCGACGCTTGTTTCCAGACAATAGGAGCGATAAGTTAGCCTTAGAGCACATCGACCAAGCTCACTAAAGATCCACACTCCAGGCAACTGAATTCCAATTTCAAACTATAAATTCAATACATTGATCAACAGAATTCTCTCAATCAATGCTAAGACGTAAATTATAGGGAACTTGGCCAACACCCCTGGCATAAGTTCTCTGGCTCAAACACCTGATTGACTGACAAATCTTTAAGACCCTCACCCCCAACCCCTCTCCCAGAGTGGGAGAGGGGAGCCGGGAACATCCCTCCGCGCTCTTGATCGCTTATCTCCAGCAAACCTATGTCCACCCTGGTCATCGTCGAATCACCGACAAAAGCCCGTACCATCCGCAACTACCTCCCCGCAGGCTACCGCGTCGAGGCATCCATGGGGCATGTTCGGGATCTACCTCGGGACGCCACTGAAATTCCGGCCAAAGTTAAGGGGGAGAAGTGGTCGAGCCTAGGGGTCAATGTAGAGTCGAGCTTTGAACCCTTGTATGTGGTGCCCAAAGACAAGAAAAAAATCGTCAAAGAGCTAAAAGATGCCCTCAAAGCAGCCGATGAATTGGTGCTGGCCACGGATGAAGACCGCGAAGGAGAAAGCATTAGCTGGCATTTAGTGCAATTGCTCAACCCCCATGTGCCCATCAAGCGCATGGTGTTCCATGAAATTACCAGCGAAGCCATCCAGGCGGCGTTGCATAACTGCCGCGACATTGACCAACGCTTAGTCCGAGCCCAAGAAACCCGACGCATTTTAGACAGGCTGGTGGGGTACACCCTGTCGCCGCTGTTGTGGAAAAAAATTGCTCCCAGTCTATCGGCAGGACGGGTGCAATCTGTGGCCGTGCGGCTGCTAGTCCAGCGAGAGCGAGAGCGGCGCGCCTTCCGCCAAGGGAGTTACTGGGATCTGAAGGCCAGCCTCCTGCAAGCCAAAGCCCCCTTTGAGGCCAAGCTCGTGGCACTGGCAGGTAAGCGCCTCGCCACCGGCAATGACTTTGACGAAAATACCGGCCAAGTGATTGCCGGTCGAGATGTTGTCCTTCTAAACCAGGCCGAAGCCGAAACCCTGAAGACTCGCCTAGCCAAACAACCCTGGCAAGTCGCTTCCGTAGAAGAGCGGCTCGTCACCCGCAAGCCCTCGGCACCCTTTACCACCTCCACCCTGCAACAGGAGGCCAACCGCAAGCTGCGGCTCTCAGCACGAGACACAATGCGCATCGCCCAAAGCCTCTACGAACAAGGCTACATCACCTATATGCGAACCGACTCGGTGCATCTGTCGCAACAGGCAATTTCAGCGGCACGAGACTGCGTTGAAACCCTCTACGGCAAAGACTATCTCAGCCCTAAGCCCCGCCAATACGCCACCAAGTCCAAAGGCGCTCAGGAGGCTCACGAGGCCATTCGACCCGCAGGCAGCAACTTTCGTACCCCCCAGGCATCTGGGCTGTCGGGGCAAGAGCGCGCCCTCTATGAGCTGATTTGGAAGCGCACCATTGCCTGCCAAATGGCAGAAGCCCGCCAAACTCATATCACCGTGCATTTGCAAGTAGACAATGCCGACTTCCGTGCTGGGGGTAAGCGCATTGACTTTCCTGGCTTTTTCCGCGCCTATGTAGAAGGCTCTGATGATCCCGATGCGGCCATTGAAGATCAAGAAGTGGTGTTACCGCTCCTACGTCAAGGCGATACACCCAAATGTACCGATTTAGAAGCAATCGGCCATGAGACTCAACCCCCCGCTCGATACACAGAAGCCTCTTTGGTCAAGATGCTCGAAAGTGAGGGTATTGGACGACCTAGCACCTACGCCTCTGTAATTGGCACCCTGATTGACCGGAACTACGCCCAGCGCGGCGGAAATGCCTTAATTCCCACCTTTACGGCCTTTGCCGTCACCGCGCTGCTAGAGCAACACTTCCCAGATCTGGTTGACACAGGCTTCACAGCCAGAATGGAGCAAACCCTAGATGATATTTCCACCGGCGAAGCCGAATGGCTGCCCTATCTCAAAGCCTTCTACTTGGGGGATCAAGGTCTAGAAAATCAAGTCAAAGATCGAGAGTCGGCCATTGACCCTGCCGAAGCCCGCACCATCGTGCTCGATGACCTAGAAGCCAAAGTCCGCATTGGGCGTTTTGGTCCCTACATTGAGACTGAAAATGGCAGCGACCCAGTCAAAGCCTCTTTGCCCAAGGACATGACTCCGGCAGATCTAACGCCAGAGCAAATTGAAGTCTTGCTGAAGCAAAAACTGGAAGGCCCCGAAAAAGTCGGGATGCACCCAGAGACGGGCGAGCCGATTTACCTGTTGATTGGGCCTTACGGCCCCTACGTGCGCTTAGGAGATGAGTCTGAGGAAAATAAAAAGCCAAAGCGCGCCTCTCTACCCAAGGGACTGTCCATGGAGGATGTCACCCTAGAAAAAGCTGTGAGCCTTCTGGCGCTTCCCCGCACCCTGGGCGCACATCCTGACACGGGTGCCCCCGTCAAGGTGGGGTTAGGACGCTTCGGTCCCTATGTGGTGCACGACCAAGGCAAAGAGGGCAAAGACTATCGCTCTTTGAAAGCAGGAGATGACTTGTTTACGGTGTCTCTAGAGCGGGCATTGGAGTTGCTGGCGACTCCCAAGAGCAGTCGTGGGGGACGGAAGGCTAAAACTCCGCTGCGGGAACTCGGCAATCATCCCGAAGATGAAGCCCCAGTGAATCTTTACGATGGCCCCTATGGCCCTTATGTGAAGCACAATAAAACCAATGTCAGTCTTGCAGAAGGCCAAACTGTGGAGTCCTTAACGCTGAATCAAGCGGTGGCGTTGTTGGCGACCAAGGCTTCTACAAAGTCCACCCAAAAGAAGACGAGTACTGCGAAAACGACTCGCAAAACCACAGCCAAGAAAAGTACAACGGCCAAGAAAACCTCAACTCGCAAATCTAACAAGTCTTCTGAGGGCTAAGGCTCTAACCCCTCTGCCAACATTGGGCTACGGTGTTCACACATCTCTGGATAAACCCGTTCCACCCTACATTAGCCCCCCCGACCCCCCAAGTTTGGGGGGAGATCGGCAAAAACTGGGACTCTTTTCAAGACTTGTGCGTACACGGTAGCCAAGTTTGGAGGGAGATCAATAAAAACTGGACTATTTCCCCCCAAACTTGGGGGGCTAGGGGGGCGAGTGCAAAGAGTAAAAATTGGGCGGAATGTACCCGCGAGAGTTCAAAATCTTTGCAAGACTTGTGTGTACACCGTAGCCAATTCTGGGGGGTTGGGGCGATGGGGAGGCGAGAGCCACCAAACTCATGTTGCCCTAGTAGGCATTCTGGTGCTTAAACACCACCATAATAGTTCGGACAATAATCACTAGGTCGAGCCACAAAGACCAATGACGAAGATAGTGAAGGTCATAGGCGACTCGGCGTTCCATTTTGTCAAGGGTTTCGGTTTCGCCTCGAAGTCCATGGATTTGTGCCCAGCCCGTGATTCCAGGCTTGACAATATGGCGCAGCATATATCCCTGAATCAACTTACGATAGTGCTCGTTGTGCGCCACAGCATGGGGACGGGGCCCAACAATGCTCATATGACCCTGCAAGACGTTGATAAATTGGGGAAGCTCATCCAAAGAGGTGCGTCGCAAAAAGGCTCCGATGGGGGTGACGCGAGGGTCGTTCTGCTGGGCTTGGGGAATGTCTGCCCCGTCTTCGGTGACGCGCATGGAGCGGAATTTGTAAACAGGAATTTCGGTGCCACTGAGCCCGTAACGCCGTTGGACAAACAAAATAGAGCCCGGGGAAGACAGTTTTACGGCTAGGGCAATTGCTGCCATTAGGGGTGATGTCAACACCAGCACCAGTAGCGCAACAATAATATCTGTGATCCGCTTCATAGAGCCTTGAAGGGCATCAAAGGGGGTTTCCCAAATCGCCAGGACAGGAATGCCATGTAGTTCATGAACCCGAGCGTGCAGAAGGTTAAAGGTCAGCAGGTTGGGTACAAAATAAACACAGGCGGTGGTGTCTTGGAGGGCATACATGAGTTTAGAGATGCCCTCTTCTTCAGTGAGCTGTAGGGCAATATAAACTACATCAATCTTGAAGCGCTGGATGTAGTTGGGTAATTCTGACAGGGTACCAATCAGGGGCTGCCGCCAGGGACGACCCGACTCCAGGCAAGACTGATCTGTAAAAAATCCACAGAACTGGATGCCTAGTTCCGGACTCTGATTCAGTTCTTGCGCTAAATACCCAGCTAGTTCATTGGTGCCAGCGATCACGGCTTTGCGGGTGTTATGGCCAGAGGCGCGGAGCTGTCTGAGCATCATGCGTACCATCAAGTGGAAGCAGCAAATGCCTAGGGGGGTGACCAGCAGCCAGGTGGTGATCAGCAGTCTTGAAAAGTGTTCGGATGTTTTGGTTAGGTAGCCTAAGATCAGCAGGATGAGTACCTCTATCACCCAGCCTAGAAAGATCTTGGGATATTCTGCTGCGGGATGGTCGCCTCGGAATGAGTAATATAGGCCAGTCGCTTGAAACAGCGGGGGAGTAATCAGAAAGGAGATCGCCGCTAGCAATATGTAGGGTGCGTCAAAGTAGACCTGGTAAGCCAGGCTCATCACCACCAAGAAGACCGCCACCAATGTGGCATCGATCACCTTTTGGAGAATCCAAACCATGCGGGCATACCGTTGCAAGAGCCCGTGAGGTTTGTTTTGTCTTCGACGTTTACGCATGGGTGAAGAGAGAGACTGGATTCGTTTTCAGCCTGGCAGAGTGAATCAATCACCAGCCACGGTGGATTCACCGAGATTTACCCGTTTCTGAGCCATTACCTCTAGCTTTCAGTATTTACCACTAAAGAGACCTGATAGATTGTTGCTCAATTGGCCTGAAAAGTTCCGTGATTTTACTGCACCGGCATAGAAATGCTGAAGCTTAACATGGAGACAGTAACAGGAAACGGCTCGCCTAAACCCATTCAGGGGAGGCACTGCGGGCTTCCACTGTTGCCCTTCAACTGATTGGTTTAAGATTCATGATCCAACAAGACTGGCTATATTACCTTACCAAGCTTCTGAGATGCTCATCGTCTCGGGGGTTTTCCTTGGTTGAACTGATGGTTGGTGTGATTTTGGCTGGGGCTGTTCTCTCTGGGGCTGGGGTTGGGTTTGCTTCAGCACTGAGGGCTGAGCATAAGACCCAGGCTGAAACGCAGGGGCGTAACAAGCTTAACTTAGCCTTAGATTTTATTGCTGAGGATATTCGTGAGGCGCTTTCGGTGAGCAGCTCAGAGCCTCTGGGTTGGACTGACTGGGAACCTGCAAGCAATGATTATCAGCCAGTTTTGTATCTGGAAAAGCCAGCCATTGCTCCCAGCACTACGCCGCAGCGGGTGGTCTACTATGTGGTGGACAGTGCTGTGGACGGGGAAGGCTGGCGGGGTTCACACATGATTTATCGCTCGGATGAGCCGGGTGAGAAGGGGTTCCCCTTGGTGGATGCTATTGCTGCTAGTCCGACCAGTTCTTGTACCGGTGGCGGTACGGAGGTGACGGCAGCAGGGTTGAAGCTATTTTTAGAAGGCTCCAGCATTCAGGTTTGCCTGAATGGGACGATTGGAGAGTCTTTGAAGCTGGGCACGAGTACTCGTGTTTTTGTCCGCAGTGTTGAGGCCAGTAACTAGAGGTTTGATTCACGAGGGTTCGGCTATATTATCGAGAGCTTGAGTGAAATTTAGGTTGTCGTTAGTTCGATAGCCATCAGGTCAGCACAGATTTACATGGGGGGATTCAGATGAGCGCAAAGTTAAGATGGATGCTGTGGCGATCTACGCAGTCTCATCAGGGGTTTGCGATGCCGGTGGCGATGGGCGTGGGTGTGATTTTGATGCTGTTGGGTATGACTATGATTGTGCGATCGCAAGATGATCGCCAAAATGCAATTGCTTTAAGCGATAGAACAAAGGGATTAAGCATTGCTGAAGTTGGCATCACTAGAACTCAATCACTTTTTCAGAGGGCTCCTGAGTTAGCTAGGCTGCCCTATGACCATAAAGATTCCTCCCAGTCCAATGCTTGGGTTCAGTATCTTGAAAAGGAAGTTTGCGGAACGACGCTGGGTGAGGTTATTGATGTCGATCAAATTATTGATGACTGGGTTCCCGTTGCAAATACTGGTCACTTTAAGATAATTGGTTATGAGCCGCCCGGCACAGGAGAAACATCGGGAACTTTAAGAGTTGTGGGCACAAATGATATAACATCGATTCAAGACAACAATCCTGAAAAATCTCTACAGGCGGTTGTAGTGGATATACCTGTAGTTTCTTCCCCACCAATTGGACAAGAACCAGCTCTGTGGGTTGCGACTTTTGATGCGCCTGGGAACGGCAATCTTGGGGGTGGAAATCAAAAAATAAATGGAAATGTTCAAACCAAGGATTGTGAAGTTACTTCTGGTTTATTTGATAAGTCAAAAAATCTTTCTGATCTAAAAAAATGGAAATTGAACATAGCACCAGCTTTGGATTTTCCTCCGCTACCTCTATTGCCTAGTCATATCAGTTCAGCTTTGACGCCTTCACAACTTTGTGGCTCCAAAAATTGTCAACTCCCAAGATCTGGAGACAATCCTGATCCTGGAACTCCAAATATTTACTCTTATTTAGTCACTGATTTGGATATTGGTAATAATAGCCTATCCGTTTCTTCTGGATCTGTTGTCCGATTGTATGTACAAGGAAATATTGATCTTAAAGGCAATGCTGGCATTAAGGGTGAAACTAATGCTTTGCAAATTTATGGAAGTAATGGGAAGGGCGTCAATGGGCCAGCTATGAACTATGCTGTAGCAGGAGATACTAAAATCTACGAAACTTCAGAGCTTAAGATTAGCGGAACTGCCGATATCTATGCTTTTATCTTTGCACCCGCTGCTATGGCTGGAATTAATGGTGGAGGGAACGGTCTTGGCATATTCGGCGCTATTTGGATTAATACTTGGGCAGGTCCTCCCTTTGGCTCAAACTCAAACAAAAATGTGGTTAATCTTCCAACGAGCTTCAATTGGAGTTTGCTGCCAAGTACTCTACAAAACTCCTTTTCAAAAATTCAACCAATTACAGCCTGGAGACAAGAGGCAGATCCTTTTAGAACTTCTAATTAGATTAGATAAGCCTTTAGAGTGTAGTTTGTGCAGTGTCTTTAGGTGCTAGAGCTGTAGCTGAATGAAGGAACTATGATGTACATAATCGGCCGTTTAATGAGACTAAATCATAAAGGTTTTACCCTTGTTGAGGTCATGGTCGGTATTCTGATCACTGTCACTTTTGTCGGAGCTGCCATGCAAGCCCTGGTTGTTGCTTCTCTATTCAAGGTTCGCGCACAGGAGTATAGCGAAGCCACAACCTGGATTCAGGAAGACTTAGAATTGGTTAGATTTGAGGCGAGTCAACTCCCTGCTGACAATAATAATTGTAATGATTATGGAAAAACCCTTGATAATGCATTGCCAGATGTAGAAGATCGAACGCCAGAGGATCCTAATAGTAATCGAGCTAGTAGCCTCGGTTCACGACCCTATGTCCTCGACCGTGACCCAAACCCTAACGATGACATTCTAGAAATCAATTATGCAGTTGTCCGGGCGAATGAAAATACTGCACCAGTTGCCACTCTTTACGCAGAAGTCATCCCCGATGCCTCCTTTGCCTGCAACTAAAAGCCGCTTGGCGGTTGAAACCACAGCCATACACCCAAAACCACGCAGATTACCGAACTCCTTGATGTATCCCTCTTTTGTCACTCTATCCAGAGGAAATCTAAACCCTGCACTTATTGGTTCCATGGAGCCTATGGCATCGTCGTTTTAGGAACGAGATTTTGGCATTACAAGTTTTCTCCCATAAAAGTGACAAAAGAGCGATAGACATTGCATTCGCCCCCTAAATCCCCCATTCTGGGGGACTTTGAGTTCAGAACCCCCCAATTTGGGGGGCTGGGGGGCGAGTGCAATGATGTTGAGGCTTAACCGAACAGTATTGGGAGTCGGGTAGGCAAGCTAGTAGGATACGTCACAATACGACTCCAGCCAACGTGACATCTGTTCTTGACTGACCAGTCCAGATGCAAGATCTTCCATCATCCCTACAACCTCTGGTTCCGGCGCAACCAAGGTGTATCCATTCAGTTCTAGAAAGGTGGCCATAACCACAAATGCTGTTCGCTTATTACCATCAATGAAGGGATGATTGTTGGTTAATCCAAATCCGTAGGCGGCAGCTAAGTCAAATAGAGTTGAGGACTGGCCGTAAGTTGCCAGGTGCTGGGGCCGAGCCAGACTTGCTGATAATAAGCTCTGATCTCGAAGTCCTGGACTACCCCCATATCGCGCAATTTGATCAGCGTGCATGGCTCGCACAATACGCTCATCTAGCCAGAAGTAGTGACTCGTCACGCCAATTCGCGTAAGGCATTCTTATATCGACTGTTGACCTTATGATACGCTGCCATTGCTTGCTCGAAGGCAGGATCATAAGGAGTTAGCTGGATGCCATCTGGCGTTTCAGTAACAAACACAGTGTCACCTTCACTCACCTGCAACTTTTCCAAGATTTCTTTAGGGAGAGTAAGCCCAAGAGAGTTCCCCACCTTGCGAATTTTTAGGGTCGTCATATCTTCATAAAAAGAGTTATTACATTTGTAATATAGCGGTTCTCACCTGAGTGAGGTACGGGGCTGATTGACTGACAAAAGTTGTACGCCCTCACCCCCAATCCCTCTCCCAAGGGGCTTCGGTGTAAACACAAGTCTGAGAAAAACGATTTCACCCTGCATTCGCCCCCTACATCCCCCATTCTGGGGGACTGTGAGATAGTCAGAACCCCCCAAATTGAAGTTTTGTCAGTCAACCAGGGTGATGCGTGATGCTGCGGTAGTCAAGCCTATAAGAGATGCGATCGCACTGCGGTGGTTGAACCAGACACCTTCGTGTCCCAGAGAATCAGGGCAAACTCGCCCATGTAGCTGCCTATGCTGGAAACCAGTTAGCCGAACCAAGTTATGATGAAAGTACGCATAATTGGATAGTTACCTTAATTCAAAGCACATACTAAATCTGCTCATTAGGGGAATAAGCCATGACTCAAGAACTGCTCGACTTGAGGCTGAGCATTGTAGAAGGGCGTTATGATGACGCCTTAGAAATCGTGGATGAGCTAGAGGAGATGAGCAAACAGTCCATCTTGCGAAATATTGAGTCATTTTTAGTACGACTGCTAGTACATCTCATCAAAAATCAGTTAGAGGAACGGTTGACAAACTCCTGGGTAGCCTCTATTTCAGACTCAATTTTGAGAATCCAAAAGTTGAACTTAAAGGCAAACAAAGCGTCTTACTATATCAACTTGAATGAATGGTCGCCTTTGTTGGAAGAAGCCCTAGAAGGAGCGATCGCACCTGCTAGCGTTGAGGCATTAGGTGGCAAACTAACGCCTATGCAATTGAGTGAGCAAGTCAATCGAGAACAACTCATTGCTACGGCTCAACAACTCTTAGAGCTGATTTATCACTACTCTGCTAAGGATTTAGCTAAGGTCATCACCAATCGCCTGATTGCACTGCCAGGAGGACAGGCTTGGACAGAGGGAGCGTAGAAAATACCAAAAAATAGTATTGAGTCCAGGTGCATGTCATTTGAGCCATTGATTGGAGGGTTGAGTAATGCTGCTAGAACTGAAACGATTGAGTGTGCCGCCGGGGCAGCGAGTGCTGTTGCATGAGGTGAGCTGGCAAGAATTTGAGTTGATCTTGGAGGAGTTAGGAGAGCATCGATCAGCTCGAATTGCCTATGACAATGGAAATTTGGAAATCATGACCCCTTTGCCTGAACATGAAGCTGCCAAAGAGGTGATTGGAGATTTAGTTAAGGCTTTATTAGAAGAACTAGACATTGAGTTTTTGACGTTGGGTTCAACGACCTTTAAGAATCAAGTCATGTTTAAAGGAATTGAGCCGGATCAGTGCTTTTATATTCAAAATGAATCAGCCATTCGAGGCAAGAAACGACTAGATTTAACCGTTGATCCACCTCCTGATTTAGCACTAGAAATCGACATCACCTCTCGAACTCATCCCAATATTTATCAAGCGCTAGGAGTGCCGGAGCTTTGGCGATTTGAGCGAGGGCAGCTACAAATCAACCTGCTGAGAGGGGGAAGGTATGTTGAGTCTGAAACGAGTGATTTATTTCCAGAATTGCCTCTAAAAGAGGTGATTCCACGATATCTGGAGCAAAGCAAAATCACAGGTCGAAATGCAGTGATGAAAGCGCTTCGGCAATGGGTGAAGGAGGCGAAGAAAAACCAGAGTGTGTTTTAAGCAGGTCACCTACCACCGCATTGGCAGCAATGGGGCCACTGCCAATCCAGTAGCTGGGCACCTGATAGACTCGACCGGCCTGCACGGCTTTTAATTGCTGCCACAGGGGGTCTTGTTGCAGGGATTGTAAATTTTGTTGAGCGGTTGCTGCTGCTTCAGGGGTGTTCTCGCTTGTCCATACAAAAATCACGTCGCCATCGGCCTGGGCTAGCAGCTCGCGGCTGATGCTGGTTTGAATGGGGTTGCCAAAGCGGGCTGTGGCTTCCTCTGCTCCAATGTTTTGAGCTGGGGGTCTCGCCAACCCGGCATCCTGGAGGATGATGCCCACGAAGGAATCCCGCAGGTAGAGGTTGATGGTATCTGGATAGATGCGCACCACCGACACCTGAAGGGTGTTGAGCCGCTCCCCCATTTGAGCCTTAAAAGTGGCGAGGCGAGCCTCGTAGTCTGCCAGGGTTTGCTGAGCGACTTCAGCTTGATTGAGTGCCGCTGCAAATTGCTGAAAGACAGTTTTCCATTGGCCACTGTGCTCAAATTCAAATAGCAGTGTGGGTGCAATCTGGCTTGCCTGAGCATAGGCACTCTGGTTGTAATCTAAGCCCACAATCAGGTCGGGCTTCAGCGCCAGCACTCGTTCTAAATTGGGCTCCCCCGATACCCCGACGTTCTCAACCTGGGTCACTTGCTCGGCCAGATGATCCATCAATCCACTCACTGCGGTGCCAATGGGAGAAAGACCCGCTGCGATCGCATACTCAAAGGTCACTCCATCCAGGGTCACCAGCCGTTGAATTGACTCTGGGATACAAGCGGTTCCAGCAGCATGGGTAACCACACGGCAGGGAGCAGCACCTATCTCTTCTTCTGCCTGAGGCTGACAGGCCACCACCAGACTCACTAGCATCAAGCCAACCAACAGCCATTGCCGCCATCGAAATCGAGCCATTAAAATTCCACCGAAACTTTTCCGGAAACCGTCAAGGGGGCACCGGGTGTCACCCCCAGGAATTCATCTGACACCGTAAAGTAGTTGATATTGAAAAGATTTTCAAGATTTAACTGCACCCGCCAGTTGTTGCGACGGTAAAACAGAGCCGCATCGGTACGGAAATAGCTGGGGAGCGTAAAGGTATTGTCCAGGTTGCCGGGGCGATCGCTCAAATAGAAAAATCCCAGACCCAACCCAAGCCCCTGCAAATTCCCGCTTTGAATTTCATAGGTTGACCAGAGGCTAAACTGATGATCTGGAATATTGGCGAGTTGATTGCCCACCGCAAACGTATTATCTTTGCTCACAAATGCATCCAAAAATGTATACGCAGCCGTAAGATTCCAGCCCGGCAAGATGCTGCCATTGACGCTCAGCTCTAGCCCTCGACTGGCTACCTCTCCGGTCTGCAATGAGAACTGAGGATTGTTAGGATCGGGCGTCTGCACATTTTGGCGACGAATATCAAACAGGGCAAAATTGATACTGAGCTGATCGGTGACATCCGCCTTCACCCCAAGTTCAATCTGACGTCCGGTTTCGGGGTCAAAATTAGAGCCATCGGCATTTAAACTGGCCCCAAAAGAGGGACTAAAGGAAGTGGTGTATGAAGCATAGAGCGAGACGGGTTCAATGGGCTGGTAAATAAGACCAAATCGGGGTGAAAAGGCACTATCGGTTTGTTCAAATTCTTCACGGGGTTCGCCCAAAATCTGAGTAGTGCGGAATTGATCAGACCAATCGTAGCGAACACCAGCTAGTAGCTTTAAGTTTTCCAGAATTTCAATCTGATCTTGGAGATAAATCCCTATGGTTTGTATTCTGTCATCTCGAAAAAAGAAGGGGTTAACTGCAAATGGGGTTCTCGTATAAACTGGATTAAAAACATTAATTGCAGGATAGGGAATGCCAAACTGAAATTCCGGTTTTTCTAAAGTGTTTCGATATTCTACCCCAAACAAGACTTGATGTTTGACTGAACCGGTGTTGAACTTGCCGATTGCCTCTACATTGGTAAAAAATCGTCGATAGGTGCCCCCTGCAAAGTAGGCACTCCGCGCCAGCAGTCCTGTGGTTTCATCAAAATCATCAAAGAAAGGAACAAAGCGCTCAGGAGAATATTGCTGATATTGAAGGGAATGCCGCAATGACAGGCTATCGCTGAATTCATGTCGAAAGCGATAGCCCAGGTTAAACTGACTTTGGGAAAATTCACCAAAATCTTCATTGAGGAAGCGATTGCGAGGAATATCAATAATGCCGCTGGCACCAACGGGAATACCCTCATCAATGGTTTCACGATCCCAGGTATGCTGCCCGTAAAATTCTATTGAGGTTTTGTCCGTAATATCCCAGGCTAGAATGGGTGAGATCAGGAGTCTCTTGCCATTGACAAAATCTCGAAAACTGCCGTAGTCCTCATAGGAAAAATTTAAGCGATAGCGAAGATTTTGATCCGGAGTCAAAGGTCCTGAAATATCGAAGTCTCCCCGATAGCTGTCAAAATTGCCGATCGTGAGGGATGTGGCATAGCGAGGCTCTGGCAGTGGCTTTTTGGACACCAAGTTAATGATGCCGCCGGGTTCCCCCTGACCAAAGAGAATGGAGGCTGGCCCCTTGAGGACTTCCACTC
This sequence comes from Petrachloros mirabilis ULC683, assembly GCF_009939295.1. GTDB lineage: Bacteria > Cyanobacteriota > Cyanobacteriia > Thermosynechococcales > Thermosynechococcaceae > Petrachloros > Petrachloros mirabilis. The sequence goes on along the minus strand of NZ_WVIC01000026.1, from coordinate 41,953 downwards.
GCTCTAGATCTTGGCTGCTGAGGGGAGCCAGAGAGTTGCTTTGGATCCCATCGCGGAAAATGCCCCCGCGTGAGTTAAATCCGCGAATAAAGAAACCAGGCCCGAATACACTGGATCCCCGCCCCCCAGCAGAGACCACACCGCTGGCAGTTTCTAGGGCTTTGCCCAGTTCAGCGACGTTGCGATCTTCAATCACCGCTCTCGGGATCACCTGCACTGAAAAAGGCACATCTCGCAGGGGGGTCTCGGTGCCAGTGGCGGTGCTGCTCTGGGTAGGGTTGTAGCCCTCATCCCCGCTGCCAGTGACGGCAATGCGTAGCGTGTCATCGCTGGTCTCACTTCGAGCGACGGTGGGGCCAATGGTGAGCGCCAGACCGCTGCCTACACTACTGACCGTGGCCGTGGGCGGCCCGTCCAGGCCGGTGATGGCGATCCGTACCTGATTGGCACCGATGGCATTGACAGAAATCAGGGCGATGTCCTCTGTGGGATTGTTGAGGTCAAAGCGGTCGCCCTCAGGCAAAGCCAGCGTGGCATTGTCAATATCCACAATCAAGGCATTTCCGACGGTTGCCAGGGTGGGCTGGGCCAGATCGCCGTCTGCATCCAGAAACAGTTGCCAGCCATCTGAGCCAGAAACAACGCGAACCCCTGTAATCTGCGTCAGTCCTTGGGCTAGCCGCAAGTCAGCCGCTTCGGTGCTCACGGGCGACCCATGGGTTGGGGGCGCAGTTTCTGCAACTGCTGGGGCTACAGGAAGTCCAGCCAGTATCCCCACTAATAAAATTAATTGTTGAACGTTATCAGCCATCACACCTTATCCGTTAATGCTTTGAGGAATTAGCCCCTGGCAAAGATAATTAAAAATCTTTCTCAACAAAGATACTGGATGATGGGGACGGATAGCCTCGATGATGATCCTCAGGCGGAGTATTTGCGATCGCACCCCGGAGTTTTGCCAGGATCAGGCGGTGAATTCAGTCCTTTGCCACAAGAAGCGATATTGGATCGCACCAGGTATCGCCATTGGCATACTGGTTTTACCGAGATCGGGCAACAGCGTTATCAAAGACAGCACATGATCTCAATTTTCTTAATTTTTTTTTAATGAATCAGTGCGGAGAATGCTAACTCCCCTGAAGGCTAAGCCGATACAATAAGAGCAAGCGAGCCACATTTGAAGTATAAATTTAGTCTGGTTTAATTTGGCTCTTTAAGATAACGATTTACACGCATGTAGAAAGAATCTATCTAGTCAGGTAGACACTAATGCCTAAAACTGTTTTAAGGCAAAACTTTGGTGCGCCTCACCTATTTAGAAAGCACTATAGCCTGTAAATTAGTTATAGCGGTTCTCACCTGAGTGAGATACGGGGTGTGGGGGTTCCACCCCCACACAGGGGGCAGTGCCCCCTGCACCCCATGTACTCCATTGATCTGTAAACCGCTATATGAACTTTGTTGGTGATGAGTGACATCTTTTGATTTGAGCTATCCCGCACTTTTCTGAGCATAGCTGAGTGTCTATCTCTTGGGATGTTTTTTAGCTAAAAGCGTTAAGAAAGATAAGCCTTACAGCGGCTTTGGCCTGTGATGGGTGGCTGTACAAGATAAGAAAAGTACTCATGTTTAGCTCACGAGTTGAGATGAATGCGAGTGCTTCTATTGCAACTGCTGGGGTACAAATATAATCCTCGCACCTAGGAACTTATTTATGAATTTACTCAAAAATCAAAATACCTTGCCCATGATGCCTGCTTGGTGGCTCGAAGTCGGGACACTTAACCCCTTGTGTATTTACTACTTTGGTCCTTTTCGAGATCGCCAAGAGACAGAAGCATCTCAGTTTGATTACCTAAAAGACTTGAAGCAAGAAAATGCCCAAGTCATTTACACCCACTGTAAATTTTGTCAGCCTCGACAACTGACTATCTCTGAGCAGGAGCTTACTATTCACGATTTGAAGGTTTGCCCTGTCAACTTTTTTGAAGCTCTGGTGATGCGGTAGCCGATTGCAGTTCGACCTAACTCGATGCATAACCTGTTTGAAATCACAACGCCCCCTACTCGGAGGGGGCATTGTGTCGCTTACCTTATGTTGCTGGAGCTACTGAAACTTGCATTACTTGTCGGGCTGAGGGGTCATCCGCAGGTAGGGCTTAATTTCGGTAACCCCTTTGGGAAAGCGCTGACGGGCTTCTTCAGTGGGAATGGTGGGTGCTACGACTACATCTTCTCCTTGCTGCCAGTTCACAGGGGTGGCAACAGAGTATTTGTCGGTCAGTTGTAAGGAGTCAATCACCCGTAAAATTTCGGCAAAGTTACGTCCAGTGCTGGGGGGGTAGGTAATGCTGGTGCGCAACTTTTTCTCGTTGTCGATGATAAATACGGTTCGTACTGTCACCTTGGCGTTGGCGTTGGGGTGAATCATTTCGTACAGGTCAGATACCTTTTTGTCGGCATCGGCCAGGATTGGGTAGTCAACCGTGGTGTTTTGAGTTTCGTTGATGTCGCTAATCCAACCTTGGTGCGAGTTGGCGTCATCGACGCTGAGGGCGATTACTTTGACGTTGCGTTTTTCAAATTCAGGTTTGAGGCGGGAAACTTCCCCTAATTCTGTGGTGCAAACGGGGGTGTAGTCTGCGGGGTGAGAAAACAGGACTACCCAGTTGTCGCCGGCCCATTCGTAAAAATCAATGGGGCCGGTGGAAGAGTCTTGAGTAAAGTTGGGAACCGTATCGCCGAGACGCAGAGACATGCTTAAACTCCTATGGAAATATATCAGTACGCTAGCCCTTATTCATGATCATGCCATAAAAGACCGGTTTATCGGTCGGAATATAGTTCTTAATGTACTATAGCGGTTCTCACCTGAGTGAGGTGCGGGGTGTGGGGGTGGAACCCCCACACAAGGGGCACTGCCCCCTGCACCCCATGTACTCCATGGATCTGTAAACCGCTGTATTCATAATGGACAGGGTTTAATGGCAGTGGGGTGCAACGTTTATAGCGGCTTCGAGGTTTTGTAGGGCTACTTCAAGATTGTCGTTGGTGATTTGTACATCAAATTCATGGGCGGCGGCGATTTCAACCTGTGCTTGAGCTAGACGCTGGGCAATGGCGGCGGCTGAGTCTTGGTTGCGATCGCGGATCCGCCGTTCGAGGTCTGCCATGCTGGGAGGTCTTACAAAGACCTGGAGGGCATCAGGAACTGCTTGTCGAATTTGGCGAGCCCCTTCGAGTTCAATTTCTAGAATTACGCGATGTCCTTGCTGAATTTGGTCGTTTACAGCTTGGCGGGGGGTGCCGTAGTAGTTGCCCGCGTACTCTGCCCATTCTAGTAGGGCATTTTGTTGAATGAGCGCTTCGAATTGCGGTCGATCTAGAAAGTAATAATGCTGCCCGTGAACTTCGCCGGGGCGAGGGGAGCGAGTGGTGGCAGAAATAGATAGGGTCAATTCAGGATGGCGCGCCAACAGTGGTCGCAGCAATGTGCCTTTGCCGACACCGCTGGGGCCGGTCAGGACAATGAGAGAATTCAGGGCAGACATTGGATGAACCTGATGATTCCGAGCCAGAAAAGAGTCAATGACGAAAGACATGGATTCTAGCCTCGATTAGTGGGCATCGTCTTGAGTCTCTTTGTGACTCATAAACCGATTGGCTACGGTTTCAGGCTGAATCGCTGAAAGAATCACATGGCCAGAGTCAGCAACAATCACCGCGCGGGTCCTGCGGCCATAGGTGGCATCGATGAGTTGGCCACGATCGCGAGCATCTGTAATGATACGCTTAATCGGTGCTGATTCTGGACTGACAATGGCAATTACTCGATTGCCGGAGACAATATTTCCAAATCCGATATTGATCAGCTTGATGTCCATAGGGCTCAGACTGCAAGAGTGATTCGCGGAGGGATGGGAGTCGGGGCACTACAATACAAAGTGCCAGTCTTACTCCACATCCTATCGAGAAAAGAATTGGAGTAACAACCTCCTAGGGTCGATATTCTTGAATTTCTCGGCAATTTATCCCTCAAGGCAGATTTCCAGCAGTTCTATTGCCACTGGGAAGCCCTGGGTAGTGATTACAACATTTTTTGAAGCCAACTGCTGTGCAACCTGTTGATTACACCACTTTAACTGCCGCTTGCAGTGAGCTGCGATCGCAGTGGCTACCGGCCCGACTCGAACAAGTCTATCAATGCGATCGCTTCACCTTGCAACTAGGACTGCGAACCCTCACAGAACGCGGATGGCTCACCCTCAGTTGGCATCCCCAAGCCGCCCGAATTTGCCTAGGCACCCCGCCACCTCGAACTCCGGATACCTTCACCTTTAGTGAACAACTGCGTCATCAACTCAAGGGTCTAGCCCTAGTCGCCATTGCTCCTCTCCAGCCCTGGGAAAGAGTCATGGACTTACAGTTTGGCCGCCGCCCCCAGGATGTTCCCCAGTGGCACCTGTATGTCGAGATCATGGGCAAATATAGCAATGTGATTCTCGTCAATGCCAACCAACAGATCATCACCGCCGCCCATCAGGTCAGCACTCAGCAATCTCGCATCCGTCCTATTCAAACTGGGCAACCCTATGTCCCCCCCCCAGCCCTGCGAGATCCAATTCCTACCCTAGAGGAGTCTCAAGCTCACTGGCAAGAGCGGCTCACCGTAATTCCTATCGCCCTCGATAAAATGCTCCGTACAACCTATCGGGGGGTCAGTGCCACCCTCGCCAAAACCATGGCTGTGACGGCTGGACTGTCGCCCTCACAGCCAACAGATAGCCTTCACCCCCAAGATTGGGCTCGTCTGTTTCAGCTCTGGCAAGCCTGGCTACAAGCCCTTCAGACCGAAACCTTTACCCCAGGCTGGTGTGACTCAGGCTATACCGTCCTAGGCTGGAACCTGACTCAGCAAACCCCCAACGTCCAGATGCTACTCGACACCTACTACACCCAGCAACGCCAGCACCAAGATTTCCAACAACTCGCCCAGCAACTACAGCAAAAACTCAAAGCCGCTCTCAGCAAACTACAAGTCAAAGCCCAAGGATTTATCGATCAACTCGCTGCTGCCACTGAAGCCCATCGCTATCGTCAACAGGCTGATTTACTCATGGCCTACCTCAGCGAATGGCAACCGGGCACCACCACCCTCACCCTGCCTGATTTTGATACAGGAGCACCGCAAACCCTGACTCTTGATCCAGATAAAACCGCCATCCAAAATGCCCAGGCACTCTATAAACGCCACCAAAAACTGAAGCGGGCTTGCGATCGCATCACCCCACTCCTGCAAGACGTTCAAGCTGAAATTGCCTATCTCGAACAAGTACAAGCCAGCCTGCAACAAATTGACACCTACCAAAACCCCACCGATCTGCAAGCCCTCATAGAGATCCGAGCAGAACTCATTCAGCAACAGATTATCCCCGCCCCCCACCACACCCCTGACCCCCGTCCCTCCGCAAACTTCCATCGCTACCAAACCCCCAACGGCTGGGAGATCCTGATTGGCCGCAACAACCATCAAAACGATCAGCTCACCTTCCGCATCGCCAGCGATTACGATCTTTGGTTTCACACCCAAGAAATTCCGGGTAGCCACGTCCTGCTCCGCCTGGACGCCGGCACAAATCCCGACCCCGAAGATCTACAATTCACAGCCAACTTAGCTGCCTACTATAGCCAGGCGCGCCAAAGCCATCAGGTGCCCGTGGTCTATACCCATCCCCGGCATGTCTACAAACCTAAAGGTGCCAAACCTGGCATGGTGATTTACAAACAAGAGCAGATCCTCTGGGGCAGCCCTCAAACCGCCCAAACCCAATAACTCATCAGCCTTACCGTGACCTTGGCAAGCCCCAGGCTTTTCTGGCATTTATAGCCATCGCTATAATTAGCCGAGATTATCGATAGGCAGATCCCATACATAAAGTTTTATAAATTAACTTTTGTGTCGTCAGTTACATTACGATGAAATTGTGAGGAACTTTACAATTGCCCACTGCAAACTGGGAATGCGCAGTTCGGCATCCTCCGCTTGAGATACAACGTGACTGATTCCAAGCTGCTAGCTTACCAGATGAGCTAGCACTTTTTTTGCCCTGGCTACCGTTTCCCGAGTAGTCTATAGCGGTTCTCACCTGAGTGAGGTACGGGGTGTGGGGGTTCCACCCCCACGCAGGGGGCACTGCCCCCTGCACCCCATGTACTCCATTAATCTGTAAACCGCTATATCAACTTTGTCTTGCAGGGTAACTGAGTGCCAGAAAGTTGATAGGGGTTAAATTTTGAGGAGTCACAGCCCCTCAAAATTTTCCTGACGGAACACTAACTCTCAGAAGAACTGGGTACTCGGGCTGTTTGCAGTGCTCTCACCAACTGCGCCAGTGCAGTCTCCAACTGCGCCCCTGGGTCTACTGCAATCAATCCATCCTGAGTTTGTTGCAGCACCTCAAAGTGGAGATGTGGCCCCGTAGAATTGCCCGTACTCCCCACCAAACCAATCACCGTACCTTGCTCCACCTTCTGCCCTGTTTGCACAAAAATCTCCGACAGGTGAGCATATAGCGTCCGATGCTGTCCTTGGGAATGTTTGAGTTCAACCGTCAAGCCATATCCACCCTGCCAATCTGCCACTTTGACCTCACCCGCAAAAGCCGCCAACACCGGCGTTCCCGTTGCTGCCCCCAAGTCAGTTCCCGAGTGAAACCGCCACAGGCCACTAATCGGATGAACACGCCAGCCAAATGCCGACGTAATTGGCGACGGAATCGACAACGGAAAGATCATATCCTTGCCATTAGGCATCACCCAGCGCAAAGGGTTAGCACCCTTGAAAACCCTAGGCTTCGCCGCAAAACCCTGAGTGCCCAGAGAAACAACCTCAGGCTGCGGATTCCATAATTCATGCCTAGCATCAACTGGCCTAACAAGCTGGGCTCTAGGAACAGCTTGCCATTGCCCAGGCTCCTCTCCAGTTTGAGCCCTGACAACGATAGGAGCAGTCGGTGCAGGCGTGCAAAGGCTCGCAGATAATTCTTTGCCACTGGGCAACACAGCTTGACAATGACTCACCCGCTCAGAACCCGCTCTTTGACCCGCAGGGGCATAGGGCTGGGGTGTTGTCGCCCCCAACTGATAGTCTTCAGAATCAAGGTACGGGGCAGAGTATGACTCTTCTAGAGGTTGAGTATTGGGAGTCGGAGGGGGTTCAGGCCGTGTCTCTATGGGCAAATCCTCAATGGATTGAGAAGGTGGCGTCACGACTGGCGACTCTGGAGCAAGATCTGCCCCAAAATCTAAGGGGGCTAGATCAAGATCGTTATTGGTTGGAGGCGAAATGAACTCAGGCTCCGCCTCCAGGAGCGGATCAATTGCGCTTACCGGCAAGGGCATCAGCAAACTCAGTAATCCCAGCCCAGATCCAATGCAACGAGCCGAGGGGGTGAGGATTATTTTCCAACCCTTGCGCTCAGGTTGTTGGCACGAACGCATGTTCAGCTCTCCTCACTATTAGTTGGGAACGCCCGCAGCTTCCACCTCAGCAGGGAAACATACGCGCTCATAACTCAGAGATTATTCTAGTAAAATTCCAGGAAGCTTTGTAGGGCAAGACCGTCAACATCCCCATTGACGACAACGCCACCCCTCTCACCTAAGCGGTAAACTAAAGAGTCAACCACTTCGCCTGTAGGCTTCGGTGGCACCATACTTTTGAGTCTATTGAGAGAGCACAACTATGCGGTTAGGAACTTGGAAGCGATTGGCAATTTTTGCCCTAGTGGGGCTGCTCCTGAGTCTAATGATCAGTTGCTCACCAGGATCAAATAGTGGTACGCGAAGCGATGGTCGCACCCAAATCGAATTTTGGACGATGCAGTTGCAGCCCAAATTTACGGACTACTTCAACGAACTGATCCAAGAATTTGAAACTGAAAACCCTACTGTAGCGGTACGCTGGGTTGATGTGCCCTGGGGAGCAATGGAGAGCCGAATCCTCACGGCGGTGTCAGCCAGAACTGCACCAGATGTGGTCAATTTGAATCCTGATTTTGCTTCTCAGCTCGCGGGTCGGGAGGCTTGGTTGCCCTTGGATGATCGGGTTTCACCTGAGGTCAAAGCCCAGTATCTGCCGAAGATTTGGCAAGCCAACACCCTGAACGGTCAAAGCTTTGGGGTGCCCTGGTATCTCACCTCTCGCATTGCCATCTATAATCAAGCCTTATTCGAGCAGGCAGGCATTTCCACGCCCCCTCAGACCTATGAAGAACTTGCCACAGTTGCCAAAGCAATCAAAGAACAAACCGGTAACTATGCCTTCTTTGTCACCGCAGTACCCGAAGATTCTGGCGAAGTGATGGAGTCCCTAGTCCAAATGGGGACAACCCTCGTAGATGAACAGGGCAAAGCTGCCTTTAACACACCTGAAGGTCGAGCAGCCTTTCAGTACTGGGTTGATCTCTACCAGCAGAACTTGATTCCTCCCCAGGTTTTGACTGAAGGCCACCGCCATGCAGTGGAGCTGTATCAGTCGGGTCAAACGGCATTGCTATCTTCTAGTCCTGAATTTCTCAACACAGTTGCCACCAATGCACCTGATATTGCCCGAGTTTCAGCTGCAGCTCCCCAACTAACAGGAGCAACGGGCAAGAAAAACGTTGCGGTTATGAATCTGGTCATTCCCAAGGATACAGAACACCCCGACGAGGCTCTGGAATTTGCCCTATTTGTCACCAATCCCGAGAATCAACTGGCTTTTGCTAAAGCAGCCAACGTTTTGCCTTCCACCCAGGGATCGTTAGAAGACCCTTACTTCAGCACCGTGTCAGAAAATGCTAGTGCTGCTGACAGGGCACGAATCGTCAGTGCAGGGCAGATGCAAGCCGCAGAAGTTCTAATTCCTTCAGTCAAAGACGTAAAGCAGTTACAAAAAATTCTCTATGAGAATTTGCAAGCCGCAATGCTCCGTCAAAAAACAGTTGAGCAAGCTGTTTTAGATGCTGAGACAGCCTGGAATGCTGCCCAAGCCTAGTGACTTAATTCTGCTGAGAACCCATTTGAGATCACTACAGAGGGGCTGCATGGCGCTTGAGCATTAGCCTGAGCGCGACGATTTACTGGTATTCCTTTGCCTACACTGGAGAGTAGTCTCTAAATCCTAAGTGCCCCTAAACTTGCCATGACCATCACGTCTAGCCCACCCAAAACCTACACTGCAGACGAGTATCTGACTCTAGAGGTTAAGTCTGATATTCGCCATGAATACCGCCACGGAGCAATCATGCCGATGACTGGGGGAACTCCTGAGCATAACAAAATAGCCAGTGCGCTCAATGCCTTGCTTTGGTTTGCCCTGCGGGGAAAATCCTACAGTCTGTTTATTGCTGATCAACGTTTGTGGATTCCGGCAACGGATGTCTATACCTATCCCGACGGTATGGTCATCGCTGACCCGGTAGAGTTAAAGCCTGGCAGAAAAGATACGGTCACGAATCCGTTGCTGCTGGCAGAGGTTTTGTCAGACTCTACCGAAAAATATGACCGAGGTGACAAGTTTGAAGCCTATCGCACCCTCGCCACGCTGCAAGAGTACTTGCTGATCGATCAATACAGACTCCATGTGGAGCAGTATGTAAAGCAATCTGAGCATGAGTGGCTGTTTACCGAGTGCAGCGGTCTAGAGGCTAGGGTGCAGCTCTCTTCAATACCCATTCAGCTAGCGCTCAAAGACCTCTACCAAGGCGTTATCAGTGCCTAACTACCACGCACTGCCATGCCCCCGCAAACCCAAACCCCAATAAAGAAGTCGAGTCCATCAAGCACGGTGAGGACAAGCACAAGAACATGCTTTGCCAACAGCTCGATGTCACACTCTGGAAACAAGTAAAATTTCGTTCACCCTGCCGCCTATGACAACTTGCAGAACCGGATCAACTCAGTCGCCTTATTGGGGTGGGGTCAGTCCAAAAAGCAAAATGATCAGCGGTGGGGTAATCAGAGCCATGAGAAAGCTGAGGGGCGCACCCACGCGAAAAAAGTCGGTAAACTTATAGCCCCCAGGCCCATACACCATTGTGTTGGTCTGGTAGCCAATCGGAGTCATGAAGCTATTAGAGGCCGCAAAGACAACGGCAAACATGAAGGCATAGGGATTGAGGTTGAGGGTGCGGGCTACTTCCACGGCGATCGGGAGCATCAGCACTACGGAGGCGTTGTTGGATAGGATCTCGGTCAGCAGTAGCGTGATCACAAAGAAAAATAGCAAAATGCCGTAGCTGGGTAAGGTGCCGCCGATATTAACCACAAAGGTTGCTAGCCACTCGGTGGCACCAGACTTACGCATGGCAGCTTCTAGGGGAATTAACCCCGCCAATAAGAAAATGATGTCCCAGCGCACTGCACCGTAAAGTTCGCCGGGTTTCAGGCATCCGGTTAACACCATTAAGATGACCCCAGCAAGGCTGCTGACCAAAATCGGCATCCAGTTGAAGGCGGCGGTGAGGATCACCCCTAGGGCAATTGCGATCGCAACCCCAGCCTTGTCATGGCGCAAAGATTCTAGCTCTCGCTGCTCCATGACCAATAAATCTCGACTCGTTTGCAGCCCCAAGAAGCTCTCCCGAGGCCCCTGTACCAGCAGTAAATCGCCAAACTTGAGCGGTAGCTTGCCCAAGCGCTCTCGCACCATCTCCTCTCCCCGGCGAATGGCGAGCACAGTAGCGTTATAGCGCTGGCGAAAGCGTAAGTCTTTGAGTGTGGAGCCAATTAAGTTGGCATTGGCCAGAATCAACACCTCAGCCAGTTGTGTCTCACCAGAATTGATCTCAGCTTCCATGGTCTCTCGGTTGAATTTGACCATGGGTAGTAGTTCTAACCCCTGTTCATTCTGAACCTTCAGCAATTCCTCCCGACTGCCCCGCACCAGCAAAATATCCCCTGCACTGAGGATCTTGTCAGCCACGGGCTGCGAGAAATGGATGCCGTTGCGGATCATCTCAAGGACATCCAGGTCAAACTTGCGCTGAATCCCGCTGGTGCGCAGCGTCTTGCCAATCAAACTTGAGCCAGGAGCAATCACGACCTCACTGACATAATCCGTGAGTCCGTAGCCATTCCCCTGGGCTGCCGACGCTTGAGGCACGGAACGATTGGGTAACAGTCGAGGTGCAATCACGGACAAATAAACCATGCCAATGCCAAACGTCAGCATTCCGAGTTTGGTGAATTGAAACAGACTAAATTCGCCATAGCCCAGCTTAGCCGATAGCTCACTGGCCAGAATGTTGGTTGAGGTGCCAATCAAGGTCATCAGACCACCCAAAATGGTGGCATAGGAGAGCGGGATCATCAGCTTTGAGGGAGAAACCCCCATGCGTTGGCACCAGTTTTCCACAATGGGCAAAAACACCGCCACCACCGCTGTGTTGTTAATAAAAGCTGTGACCGGTCCTACCACCATTCCCAGCACAAAGATTTGCTGACTCGTGGTTTTTCCCCCCCGCTGCATCAAAAAATCGCTAATCACTTGAATCGCACCAGTACGGGCAATGCCAGCACTGAGGATAAACATGGCCATCACAGTGATGGTTGCAGCATTGCCAAAGCCAGAAATGCCCTCAGCAGGAGTAATCCAGCGGTCTGGATCAATCCAAGTCTCAGGCAAGACTTGCCCAAACACCATCAATACAATGGCCACACTGATTGCAGTAATATCAACGGGCCACCACTCCCCCACAAAACAAATGAGGGCACCAACCACAATGGCAAGGGTTAAAACAATTTCCATGCAGGCGTCACCCCCATAAGAGCCTACGGTGTACACACATCTCTAGGTAAACCCATTCCACCCTGCATTAGCCCCCCCGACCCCCCAAGTTTGGGGGGAGATCAACAAAAATTGGGACTATATTCCCCCCAAACTTGGGGGGCTAGGGGGGCGAGCGCAAAGATTTTGAATCTTTTCAAGACTTGTATGTACACGGTAGCCATAAGAACTGAGGACACTCGCCAGCAAAGCCAGTCGAACCTCTAGAAACCATATTCAGTACAAACTAAAACCATGCTAAGGCCATGCAGAGTCATTGTGAAAATTATCTCAAAATCATTTGAGACTGAATTTTATTTCAAATGTTAGTGATGCTCACTTGAGTGAGTTACGGGGTGGGGGTTCCACACCCAGGGGGCAGTGCCCCCTGCACCCCATGTACTCCATTTATAAGCACCAGCAGTAGAACAATCTGGTTGGAGCAGATTGACAAAGCTGGTTGATGTTGTAACAGAGGTTATCGGCAACCGCTCAACCGAACCGTTATGCCCCCTAGGTGCTGCTAAATCTAATCACTAGAGATTGCTGAGCGCCTAGGAGAACGGTGGCAGCTTCTAGCAGCCCTCAAGAATGGCTGGCACAAGCCTCACCCTTCAGGACTGTTGACGTAATTAACTGCATTTACCTGGGTTTCTTCCACCCGAACCCCGACCACCTGCACTGGGCTCGGACAATCTAGAGCAGTTACAATGAGCTGAGCCTGTTCATAGAGCAACTGCGCGATATTTTCCGTCGTTGGATCCGCAGACATCAAAAATAAACGACTCCCTGGCTCGATCTCCCGAATGGCTGCTGCCATGGGGTCGGCTTGGTTCAGCATCAGGGCGTGATCGAGATGAGCATCGAGCCAACTGCGCCAGATGCGCTTCAGGTGCCCAAATTCAACCACCATGCCCTGATCGTCAAGCTTTTCAGACCGTAGCATCAGTGTAATCATCCAGCGATGACCATGGATGCTGCGGCATTTGGGCGAGGCACTGGCCTGGAAAAACCGATGGGCTGCCTCGGCATTGTGAGTGATTTCAAGCTGATACATAGGAAATAGAATCTTCTAGCCCCAAGGCTGAAAAGGCGGCGAGTCGCAATTGACAAGAATCACACACTCCACAAGCCACGGGTGGCTCACTTCCTTCACTGTAACAAGACCAGGTTAGTTCCCAGGGCACCCCCAATTGATTTCCTAGTTGAATAATTTCGGTTTTTTTGAGCTGAATTAACGGGGTCTCAATGGTGATGGCTTGACCTTTGCGGCCTTGTTTGGTGCCCAGACGAAACACCTCCTGCATGGCCTCAATATAGTCTGGTCGGCAGTCTGGGTAGCCGGAATAGTCCAGGCTGTTCACGCCAATGTAAACTCGCTCGGCTGCGATCGCTTCAGCATAGCCCAGGGCAAAGCTGAGAAAAATGGTGTTCCGGGCTGGAACATATGTGATGGGGATTTCAGCAGACATCTCAGCTAGGGAACGCCGCTGAGGCAATTTCAGTGCCCCATCGGTGAGTGCAGAACCACCCCACAGCCCCAGGTCAAAGCGCACAATTTGGTGCTGCTCAACTCCCACAGACTTGGCAATGGCCTGGGCCGCTTTCAGTTCTTGACGGTGGCGTTGTTGGTAGTCAAAGGATAAGGCATGACACTGGACACCCTCAGCCTTAGCTTGGTACAACACGGTAGAGGAGTCCAGCCCTCCAGAGAGAAGAATAACAGCTTTCACGCGGGTTAAATCGGTTCAGTAAGGGGCAAAAGTGCCTTTTGTTGCTGGTTCTGAGCAACTTGGGCAGTGTATAGCGATCCTAAATGATTTGTAAGCTTAGAGGCTGTTTTCAAGGTCTTCCCATGCTCTACATCTGCCCCCCAACCCCCCATTCTGGAGGGTTTTGATCACGCTTAAGTCCCCCAGAATGGGGGATTTAGGGGGCGGGTGCAAGGCGTTAGCACCTTTTCAAACCGCCTCTTACAGACTTGGCACGCTCAAGCCAGCCCATCGTCCGATCCCCCAGTAGACTAGGCCACTGCCCAATCGCCGCAGCTGCGATCGCTAGTGGTTGATCAAAGGGCGTGGGAACCACCCTCTGAATCAAAAGCCAGACAGAGCCGCTGCCAGTCTACTTCATAGGGAAACTGTTGGGTTTCAGCAGGCTGCTGCCATAAATCCAGTTCCAATAGACGCTCCCCTACCGGTGGGCAAGCCGCAGACAGTGTTGCAAGTGAGAAAGCACCCAATACCGATAGCGATAGAGCAAAAAGACCCCCACAGGGGTGAGCAAACTGCTCAGCCAGAAGCATCCCACCACGCCATTAAAGGGTAGGTGGAGATAGTCTCGCGCCAGACGGATCAGATCATGATCAAGTAGGCCGCCTTTGCCTTCTTGATATTGAGCGCGAAACATCGGATTAAACAGAAGGCTTTGGGTGAATTTGAGGTTATACAGGACTGTAAACAGCCCCAACATGCCGTAAAGCGGACGTTCAATAGCATGTCGGCAAGCAAACCCACTTAAACTACGGTAGAGAAAAATACCCGCAAAGAGGAGTTCAAAGCCATGCCCCATGGCCGCAATCAGAATATCCTGTCCCTGGGTCAGCAGACATAGGCTATACAGTACCAAAGTGCCCAGCACATATCTGGACATGAGGGCGTTGTGACGATAGCGATAGAGCAAATAGCCCAAGCCAAAGTAGAGTATAAATACCAAAACTGGCCATCGTTGTTGGGTGTAGAAGGTGATACCGCCCCCATGTAAAAAGTCAAAAGCTGGAATTGCGGGGTAGCCAAACAGCCAGGCGAAGGCTGTATGCCCAAGCTCATGGATAGCGGTAATCAAGACACTCACAAAAAAGCTCACCTGAGAAGAAAGCATGATCAGCACAGCCAAAAAAAGGCTGGCTGCAATCACTTGCCAGGTTTCTCTGTCTAAAGTTTGAATTGGCAGCTCTTGATCAGGGGTTACACCCTGAATGGGACGACGGCAGGAGCCGCCTTGGTGCTTTCCTACTGCCATCTGGGCAATTGAAGTCAGTCCTGACACTGGGGTTACGCTCAGTTCGCGCAGCCAACCCCAAGCTAGCTGCGGGCTAGGACTAGCTAGGATGACCTGCTTGAGTTCTAGGGACTGCCAAGACCACTGTATGAGCTCTCGACACACCAAAATTGCACAGGGTTGGGGCTCTAGGGGGTGATCTGCACTTAAAAATAGCCATAGCCGGTCATCGGCTTGGGCTGCTTGAACCTGTACCTGCTTGTGAACCAAGGTCTGCTGTACTAGGGTTGCCATGGCGACCAAATGACCTTGGCTGGCTTGGTCTCGCAGCGCCAACCGGGACTGTGCCTCTGGTAAGGGGGCTTTCCCCGGCCAAAACCACACCTGCTGCCACTGGGTACTTGCATCTTGGCTGATTTGGCACCGAAGCTGAACGGTATGAATATCTGGAAGGGTTAAGTCGGAGAGCACTTGTTGAATGTGCTCTACTGTTTCCTGGCGCTCTAGGGCGCTTGAGGCCAGGAGGTTAATGTGGAGACTGCCTGCCTGGATGTGTGCCTGTATTTCGACTGGAAAAGGGGAAAGCTGATGCGTGAGTGCCTGTCCAAGATCCATGGGCTGATCCTGTGCAGGTGCCCAACTCAGCTCATGGGAAACATCATCATCAAAGGGGGAAAATGGTACCTTGCCCATAGCTTGCCTCTGGGGGGGTATTTTCAGATTACCCAGAGTGGTCAGTTCTAGCGACATTGTTGCTCCTAAAGCCCCTCACGGGGTTAACTTCGCTACGCTATAAGAGCAAGTCATCGGATGTGCAGCACCGAATGTTTGCATTTGGGCAATGGCTTAGAGGTCGTTGTCTAGTTCTAGATGACTGTGTTGCTCTTTGATCAATAAGCATGTTTTTCTATGGTTTTATTTGGTTTTGGTAAAAAGGCCACCTTGCCTTCTCCTCAGGAGGCTTTGGCAGGACGTTCAGATCCCATGTCTGTTCCTGAAGCTCATTTTGTCAATGGCCGTTCCTTACAGCCGCCTTATCCTGAAACGATGGAGCTTGCTCTATTTGGCCTGGGTTGTTTTTGGGGGGCTGAGCGTAAGTTCTGGCAGCAACCGGGTGTTTATGTGACTGCTGTGGGCTATGCCGCAGGGTATACACCTAATCCGACCTATCGTGAGGTTTGCTCTGGCATGACCGGTCATAATGAGGTGGTTCGGGTTGTTTATGATCCAGCTTTAATCTCCTATGGTGACCTTCTTAAGGTGTTTTGGGAAAGTCATAATCCCACCCAAGGGATGCAGCAAGGGAATGATGTGGGTACTCAGTATCGTTCAGGAATTTATGTCTATTCCCCTGAACAACAGCAGATGGCAGAGATGTCTCGGGGTGCTTACCAAGAGGCGCTGACGGCAGGGGGCTATGGTCAAATCACAACTGAAATTCTGGAGGCACCGACTTTTTATTTCGCGGAAGCTTATCATCAGCAGTATCTTGCCAAAAACCCCGGTGGTTACTGTGGGTTAGGTGGAGTCAATGTGGCCTGCCCCATCGGGGTGATCTCGGCCTAGAGCCTGTGCTGTTGGCGGGATGGGCGTTAATGTTTGAGGATCGCTCTCTATTTGGGGGATATTTGGGGGGATGTTGAGGGCGTCTGAATATCTTTTTTCGGAGTTAATCATCTGAGCGTGTCTTCTAGCTTGCCCGAACTTTCTAGGATTTTTCCATTTCCCCTGGATGATTTTCAGCAGGCTGCGATCGCAGCCCTGAATGCAGGCCAGTCTGTCGTCGTCTCCGCTCCTACGGGCTCCGGCAAAACCCTGATTGGTGAATATGCCATTCACCGAGCCCTAGCCCAAGGACGGCGGATTTTTTATACCACCCCCCTCAAAGCCCTGTCCAACCAAAAGCTCCGAGATTTTCGAGCGCAGTTTGGTCATGACCAGGTGGGATTGCTAACGGGCGATCTATCGGTCAATCGAGAAGCACCCATCTTGGTCATGACCACAGAGATCTTTCGGAATATCCTTTACGGAACCCTGTTGGACGATCTCAGTCCCTCTCTGACTGGGGTTGAGGCGGTGGTTCTCGACGAGTGTCACTACATGAATGATCGCCAGCGGGGCACTGTCTGGGAAGAATCTATCATCTACTGTCCGGCTGAAATTCAACTGATCGCCCTGTCTGCCACGATTGCCAATGCAGCTCAATTGGCGGACTGGATGAGTTGGGTACATGGCTCGACCCAACTGATCTTTTCCGATGTCCGTCCTGTCCCCCTGCGATTTGAATTTGGGAATGCTAAGGGACTCTTTCCGCTGCTCAATGACGCCCAAACTCAAATTCATCCTCAAATGCGTCGCCACTTACCCAAACGAACCAATGGGCGGCGCCCCTATCGTAGCGACTTACCCGACTTGGTGACGTTGTTAGCCCAATTGCAAGGGCGGCAAATGTTGCCTGCCATCTACTTTATCTTTAGCAGACGTGGGTGTGACCAAGCACTCCAAAGCCTCTCAGACTTGACGTTACTGAGCGCTCAGGAAGCTCAGGAGATCCAAGCCCGCATTGATGCATTTTTGGCCGACCATCCTGACATTGGCCGCAGTACCCATGTGGAAGCCCTATACCAAGGTGTGGCGGCTCACCATGCTGGGTTATTGCCCCTGTGGAAGGGCTTTGTAGAAGAACTCTTTCAGCAGGGATTGATTAAAGTGGTCTTTGCCACTGAAACCCTGGCCGCAGGCATCAATATGCCCGCTCGCACCACCATTATTTCCAGTTTGTCTAAGCGCACCGATCTGGGACATCGCCTGCTCACCCCCTCAGAATTTTTGCAAATGTCTGGGCGCGCTGGACGACGAGGAATGGATAGCCTTGGCTATGTCATTACCCTGCAAACCCCTTTTGAGGGAGCCAAAGAAGCCGCCTACTTGGCCACGGCGGGAGCTGAGCCCCTAGAGAGCCAATTTACACCCAGCTACGGCATGGTGTTGAATCTGCTGCAAACCCATACCCTTGAAGAAGCTCAAGCCTTAATTGAGCGTAGTTTTGGTCAGTACCTAGCCATTCAGCAACTGGCTCCCCAAAAGCAAGCAATTGTGACCCTAGAGCAAGAGCAAGCGCAACTCCAGGCCAAACTATCAGGCATCGATCTCAAGGCGTTGAAAAGCTATCAAAAGCTCAGAGAGCGCCTCAAAGAAGAACAACGCTTGCTCAAGACTCTCCAGACCCAAGCCAATGAATACCAAGGGAGTATCCTCGCCCCAGAGGCTGCCAAGGCTCAGCCTGGTACCCGACTGGGTATTAAGCTGCGGGGAGTGCCTGGTTCAACCCTCACCCAGCCTCAGGTGGCGGTTTTGATGGCTCAATTGCCTGGATCAGGTCAGTTGCCTTACCTGGTGTGCCTCAACGCTGAGAACCAGTGGCACATTGTAGCTTGCCATGATGTCTTGGCCTTGGATACCCCGATTTCCCTGGTGGTGGATGGAACCCCGCTGCCACTGCCTGCCAATTTGCCCCGTAAGTTGGGCCAGTCTCACCCTGGGGATGACCAGAGCGCCATCCTGGCCCAGCGGCTCTCTGCCGTCAACTGGGAACCTGACCCAGAGGTTTGGGCTCAGTTTCAACGCCTGAATGCTGTTCAAGAGCAACTCGATCAACATGCAGCCCATGACTCTCGCCAGCGACATCCCCAGTATCTGCGCTGGTTGCGTCGAACTCAGGTGCTTGAATCACAACTGCGCGATCGCAGAAGCAAGCTAGACCGACAAATGCATCTACACTGGCAAGCCTTCCTGAGCCTCGTTGAGATCCT
This sequence comes from Petrachloros mirabilis ULC683, assembly GCF_009939295.1. GTDB lineage: Bacteria > Cyanobacteriota > Cyanobacteriia > Thermosynechococcales > Thermosynechococcaceae > Petrachloros > Petrachloros mirabilis. Next base: position 23,332 of record NZ_WVIC01000026.1, on the reverse strand, counting down.
CCAAACCTTTGAAGCACTCCAGTCCCTGGCCCCAACTGTACTCGGACAAGTAGCGGCTGCGGTCAGGGGCGAAAATGAACTGTGGTTGGCCCTTGCCCTCACCTCCGGAGCCTTAGATGCCCTCGATCCTCAGCATCTCGCCTCAGCCTGTGCCGCCCTAGTGGTAGAAGGCAGCCGCTCAGATAGCTGGACTCGCTATCCCCTATCCTCCCCGGTCAAAGCTACACTAACCCAGCTTCAACCCCTGCGCCGGAAGCTGATCCAATGGCAGCATCGACATAATGTGGTGTTCCCCGTTTGGCTCGATCTTGAATTAGTGGGCTTAGTTGAACAGTGGGCACTCGAAACAAGCTGGGCCGATCTGTGTGCCCATACCAGCCTAGATGAGGGAGATATTGTCAGAATTTTGCGTCGTACTTTAGATGTGCTGTCCCAAATTCCCCACTTGCCCCATCTGTCCCCCGATCTCCAGAAAAATGCTCAGCGGGCCAAGCAACTACTCGATCGCTTCCCTATCAACGAACTCAGTGAAGATGTCACCGCCTAAAAAAAGCAACTAAATCCGAGCCAAGGTCACCGCTTCATCTTGGTCTTGGTACTTACCCCGTCGGGTCTCATAACTCACTTGACAGGGATCCCCCTGAAAAAACAAAAGCTGCACAATCCCTTCATTGGCATAGATACGGCAGTCCGCGCTTGAAGAATTGGAAAATTCCAAGGTCAAGTGGCCTCGCCAGCCCGCCTCCGCAGGCGTGAGATTGGCAATTAAACCCACCCGAGCATAGGTACTTTTACCAATGCAAATCACCGACACATTTTCAGGCACCTCCAATCGCTCTAAGGCCACCCCTAAGCCGTAGGAATGTGCAGGCAAAATAAAATAGCTACCGTTCTCGTCAGCATGCAATGCCCCAGGCTCCAGGTTGGCCGGATTGAAATTTTTCGGATCCACAATCGTGCCAGGAATGTGGCGGAAGACGCGAAACTCTTTCGGACTGAGGCGAATATCATAGCCGTAGGACGATAGACCATAGCTAATCACCCGGGTAAACTTTGCCGGATCATCGCAGTTAAGTTCACGCACTAACTTTGGCTCAAAGGGTGAAATCATCCCCTTGGCCGCCATTTGAGTAATCCAGAAGTCGTTTTTAATCACAGTCGGTTAGAAAAAACAGCAGGGTTAGGGACAAAAGCTCCGTCGCAGTTGGGTCACTTGATCTGCCACCTCCAAAAGAGAGCTAGGCATTTCCGGCCCCGTCAAAATCATATCAATGGGGCGAGGTCGGTGTTCAATTAAAGCCAAGACTTCTGCTTCGGCAATCAGGTTCAGATGAATGGCCAGACTCAACTCATCCAGCACCACCAGCTCATACTGCTGCGATCGCACCGCCTGTTGCGTATATTGCCATAGGTCTTGGAGTGCCTGCATTTCAGCTTCATCCAGCTCGGGAGTATCAATGCAGCGGGGTAGATTGCAGCGTAGCCATTCCAGATTTTGACAAAGCTGAATAGGGTGCTCAGGCCCCATGCGAATGCCCCCCTTCAGAAATTGCACCACCAGCACACGGGTTCCCTGCCCCGCTATCCGCAGTGCTTGCGCCATGATATTTGTGAAGAAACTACGATGGGGAGCGGTGACAATTTGCACCAGCCCTTCTACTTCAAGACAAATGCGGGGATTCAACGCGGCTGGACGAGTTTCGACCTGAGCAACCATAATGATGAAATTAGACAACAGGACTTTGAAGCATGGGTAGCAGATGTAGTGGCTGCTAGTGGCTTGTCCCCATAGTCAACACTACATATACAAATCCGTCAATAGTCTGCCGCGAATCTTTAAGGAGTGAGGGGAAAAACCTTATGGTTTGGCAACGTCCCGATGGGCGACAAGCGCACGAACTACGTCCCGTTCGCTTTCAGCGTCAATTTACCCGCCTAGCTCCGGGTTCGGTGCTGGCACATTGTGGCGATACCCAGGTCTTGTGTACCGTCAGTGTTAAACCCGGTGTCCCCCGATTTTTAGAAGAGACGGGGCAAGGCTGGTTGACAGCAGAATATCGCATGTTGCCCAGCGCCACCCAACAGCGCCACGACCGGGAACTCCTGAAACTTTCGGGGCGCACCCAGGAAATTCAGCGGCTCATTGGCCGCAGCTTACGGGCTGCCCTGGATCTAAAGGCACTGGGCGAGCGCACCCTAATTGTAGATGCAGATGTGTTGCAAGCCGATGCGGGCACCCGCACCACTGCCATCACCGGTAGCTATGTGGCCTTGGTCGATGCCATCAACTGGCTCAGAGATCAAGGCACCTTGGTCGAATCTCCAATTCAGCATGGTGTGGCAGCGGTTTCGGTCGGGTTACTCAACGGTGAAGCCCTCCTCGACTTGAATTACCTCGAAGATGTGGCTGTGGATGTGGATCTCAATGTGGTGATGACAGAGCAGTTACAGCTTCTAGAGGTTCAGGGCACTGCCGAATCTGGAGCCTTTACCCGACATCAGCTCAACCAGTTACTAGATTTGGCCGAGGGGGGAATTCGTGAGCTGCTAGCAGCCCAGAGACAGGCATTAGCGGAAGTCTTAAAGGGGGAAGTCCGCTAGCATGGCTGAGCCTGCCTTTGCAAAGCTGCCTCGATGGTTGAGTTTAGGCTTGGCCTTTCCAGTCTTGTTTGTCAATGGCTGGCTGGTGTTGATCCTCTGCCAAGCCTTGCAGCCCATTCCCAGTATGGTGATTACGGCTAGTCTGTTTGCCTTTCTGCTAGATTACCCTATCCTCTTTCTAGAGAAACGGGGAATGCGCAGAGCAGGAGCGGTTCTTTTGGTCATTGGGGTAGCGCTGGTCTTGGTGATTGTGCTGGGCTTGGTGCTCGGGCCACTGGTCTTTCAGCAACTGGTTGACTTTGCCGATCGCTTGCCCACCTGGTTAGAGGTGGTTCGGCAGCAACTACAAGCCATTGACGAACAAAGTGTTCTGCACTACCTGCCCTTCGACCTGAGCGGATTTACGACCCAACTGACCAATCAGGTCTCGGCAACCCTCCAGTCGTTGACTAGCCAACTCATTAACCTGACCCTCGACACAATTAGTACTGTCGTCAACTTATTGATTACGGCGGTGCTGACGCTGTTACTTGTTCTCAATGGCACTAGACTCTGGGACGGATTACTAAGCTGGCTACCCCCTGTTTGGAAAGCCCAAGTGCAAGCCTCGTTACAGCCCAGCTTTCAGGGCTATTTTGCTGGGCAGGCGATTCTGGCTTTGATTTTGAGTGGCACGCTCTCACTAGTGTTTGTGCTTCTGCAAATTCCCTTTGGACTGCTGTTTGGCCTCGTGATTGGCCTGACCAGCATTATTCCTTTTGGGGGGACTGTGAGCGTCTTGGTGATTAGTGCGCTGCTGGCAGCCCAAAATTTTTGGCTGGCGGCTAAGGTGCTGATCGCAACGCTCATCCTGAGCCAAATTAATGACAATGTGATTGCACCTCGCCTGATCGGGGGCATTACGGGGTTGAACCCTGCCGTGGTGGTGTTGGCACTGCTGGTTGGGGTCAAGCTAGGTGGCGTGTTGGGGCTGCTGCTCGCTGTGCCCTCTGCCAGTTTTGTGAAGCGGGTTGCTGATGCTCTTCATGAGCGGCCCATGTTGCCGAGCTTTCCCAAAGGTGATCCCTAGATTGGCTCAGGGGCATATAGGGTCATCACGTCCTCAATTTTGAGTCGAGACTGCGCCCCCAAGGTTGATGCAGAAGTATGGCCACAAGCGAGGTGTGCAGCCGCGGCACAGCCAATCATGGCTGCATTGTCGGTACAAAGCGCCATCTGCGGAAACAATACCTGTAGACCCTGGGCTGTAGCAGCCTCCTGCAACTGTCGTCTCAGCTCCCGGTTGGCAGCGACACCTCCCCCCACAGCAATCTTTTGCAGAGCATAGTCTTGGGCACAGGCAAGGGTGCGACGGGTGAGCGATCGCGCCACTGTCATCTGAAAACTAGCGGCCAAATCAGCCAAGGGCAGGTCTGTAGACTCTTGTTGTAGGCGCTGAACCAGCCTCAAAACCGCAGTTTTGAGGCCACTAAAACTAGAATCATAGGGATGATAGCCTCCCTGTGGCAGAGAAATGTTGCCCTCGGGCAGAGCAAAGGCATGGGGATCGCCCTGCTGTGCCAACTGATCAATGGCGGGGCCGCCTGGATAGGGCAAGCCCAAAAGTCGTGCCACCTTATCAAAGGCTTCACCCGCAGCATCGTCTCGGGTTTGGCCTAGGGTTTGGTAGTGGCCACAGTCTTTGACATAGATGAGGCTGGTATGTCCTCCTGAGACCAGGAGACATAAAAAGGGAGGCTCCAGAGTGGGATCTTGTAAATAGGAGGCATAAATATGTCCTTCTAGGTGATGTACCCCAATCAAGGGTTTATCATGGAGCATCGCTAGGGTTTTGGCAGCGGTGACACCGACGAGCAAAGACCCAACCAAGCCCGGTGCACAAGTCACGGCGATGCCATCAATCTCTGCCCAAGGCAACCCCGACTCTTGAAGTGCGGTTGCTACCACATCATTAATGATTTCGACATGTTGACGAGAGGCGACCTCTGGCACAACTCCACCATAGGGACGATGGGCGGCAATTTGAGAGGCCACAACCTGACTTAAAATGTGACGATTTTTAACAACTGCGGCAGCAGTTTCGTCACAACTCGTTTCAATTGCGATAACCGTGGTCATTAACTGGTAGTTTTTTGTATGAGTAAGCCCTCGGCTGGAGGCTACAGCGCTGGCTAATGGACTGACAAATTCAATTGTAATGAGTCAGGCGATGCACAGAAGGGTCTCCGCCACTGGGTGTTCATTTACAAAAAGTCGCCACTTTTTGTTGAAAATGCTTTTTGTTTTGTAACAAAAGGGAAACGATTCTATGCGTCGATTGTTGGCTCTTATTTTAGTTTTTACGCTTTGGTTTGGCTTTGTGCCCCCTGCTTCGGCAGATGTAGCAGGTCTGACTCCCTGTAGTGAGTCTTCTGCATTTCAAGAGCGGGCAGCAAAAGCACGTCCCACGACAGATGATCCAGACTCTGGTCAAAAACGATTTGAACGCTACAGCCAAGCTCTCTGTGGCCCGGAAGGTTTACCACATTTGATTGTGGATGGCCGCTTAAGCCATGCAGGTGATTTCTTGATTCCGAGTGTGTTGTTCCTCTATATTGCCGGTTGGATTGGTTGGGTTGGCCGAGCCTACATCCAAGCGAATAAGAAGAGCAAGAAGCCCGAAGAAGGCGAAATCATCATCAATGTGCCTCTGGCCCTTCAGTGCATGTTGCTAGGCTTTGCTTGGCCCCTGGCTGCTGCCAAAGAAATCACCACTGGTGAAATTGCGGCGAAGGCCAATGAGATCACCGTCTCACCTCGATAAACTTGTTGATATCGATCATATTTGATTGGGAGAAGCATTCATGCAGAGATTTTTGTCCTCCGCACCCGTCTTAACAGCCATTTGGATGACGATTACCGCTGGGATTTTAATTGAGTTCAATCGATTTTTCCCCGATCTCCTTTTCCATCCCCTCTAGGGTTGGTGTCTGCGATCGGATTAAATGGGTCGCGGGATTGGTTCAATTGATGGCGAAAAATCAAGCTTTGTCTCGTAAACAGCGCCCCACATTGATGCTTTGGTGTCAAGCTGGGGCGCTCTGTATTCAGAGCCTATGTGAAACATGAGGTGTCATCAGAAGGGATATGGACGGTTCCACCGCGTTACACACCATTGCGACAACTCAACTTAAGCTGGACACCGTGGTGGTAACGGCTGCCCAAATGCAGGCGATTGAGTCACGCCTGTTTGCCGCAGGGATGCCAGTGGCGGCATTGATGGAGAAAGTGGCTGGGCTGGTTGCCGATTGGGTACAAGCAAGGTATCCTCTGGCAGACAATGCTCGGATCGGCGTTCTGGTTGGCCCTGGTCACAATGGTGGGGATGCACTAGTTGTGGCGCGGGAGCTGTGGCTGAACGGTTATGAGGTGCAGGTCTATCAGCCTTTTGAGCAAGTTAAGGAACTTACCCAGCACCATGGGCAGTACGCTTGTCATTTAGGTATTCCTAGCGTTATGCAGGTTAGCGATCTGGCTCATTGCCATGTGCTGATCGATGGACTGTTTGGCTTTGGACTGACTCGGGATCTGAGCGGAGCCGTGGCTGAAGGGGTTGCTCAGATTAATCAGGGGTCACAGCCTGTGGTCAGCATTGATGTGCCCTCTGGGTTGCACACAGATACGGGTGAAGTTTTGGGTGTTGCCCTGCGGGCAACCCAGACGCTCTGTTTGGGACTATGGAAGCTAGGGCTGTTGCAGGAGCAGGCGCTTCCCTATGTGGGTCAGGTTGAGCGCATTGATTTTGGAATTCCTGAGGCTGATGTGATGGCGGTGTTAGGGCAATCACCGGCTTGTCAGCGAATTACGACGAGGGCTGCGATGGCCGCAGGCCGGTCTTTGACCATCGCAGCCCTTCCCCTCTCCCGTCCTATCAATACCCATAAATACCGCCAAGGACACCTGTTAATGGTTGGGGGCTCACAAACCTATAGCGGCAGCATTCTCTTAGCTGCCTTGGGAGCCAAGGCCACCGGAGTGGGCATGTTATCGGTGGCAGTGCCCGAGTCCTTAAAACCGGGACTTGTGGCTCAGATTCCCGATGCTCTTGTGATTGGCTGTCCTGAAACCCAACAGGGTGCCATTGCCCGTTTGCCAGATGGATTTGATCTGAGGCACTTCCAGGCCATCGCCTATGGTCCTGGCGTCACTTGTGAAACCGATGCCGTGCTGCACCAGCTTTGGCATTGCGAGTGTCCTCTCGTCCTCGATGCGGACGGCTTGAACCTGTTGGCTCAGCTCGGCACGGTGCCCCAACTGCAAAAGCGTCAATCGGCTACTATTCTCACCCCTCACCTGGGGGAATTTAAGGGGTTATTTCCTGCTGTGAGCGCACCCTGCCACACTGGCCTCGCTCAAATTGCGGCTCAACAGTCTGGTGCTTGGGTGTTGCTCAAAGGGGCACGCACTGTCGTCGCCAATCCTGAAGGACGGGTGTGGATCAACCCCGAAAGCACCCCAGCTTTGGCTAGAGGGGGCAGTGGCGATGTTCTCACTGGAGTGCTCGGAGGCACCCTGGCTCAGTTCAGTGAGGCTGATCTGAGTGCGCCCGTCTGTAGCGCCGTCTGGTGGCATGCCCAGGCCGGAATCTGGGCTGCTCAGCAACGCACCGTCATGGGTGTGGATGCGCTCACCCTCGCCCACTCCCTGATTCCGGCCTTGACCCACTGGCAGGCTTAGCTCTGGGGTACCCAGACCGACACCGATCCTGCGGGGCAGTGAAACTCGCCCCAGCCCTGCTCATTGGTGGTCACGGGTTTAGCAATATGCTCTGTGAGGTCGATGTAAGTGCGGTTGGGCTGTCCTACCTCCATCCACTTGAAACCCTCTTTACTATTGCTGAGTAGCACCGCCATGCCCCCCGGGTGCTCGTCATCCCCAAGACGAGTCCAGCCGATGGTATTGGCGTGGTCAAAGTAATCGTACTGATCGCCGTAGGCGTAGGTTTGACGAGCATGGAGAAACTTGTCAATGATCCACTGATGGCTGTCCATCCAAATCTCATGCTCGTTACCGTCTCGCCCCCAATCTTTATAGTGCGCCCCATAATAGTCGGCGTAGAAAATGCAGGGGTAGCCTTCTTGACGCAGTAAAATCATGGCGTAGGCTAGGGGCTTAAACCAAGACTCTACCACCGACTCTAGGGCTTGCAGCGGCTGAGAATCATGGTTGTCTACCAGAGTAACCGCTAGAGTCGGTTGGTGTTGCACCAGGGTATCGTCAAAAATTTGGCGCAGATCATAGTGACTGCCGGAGCGACTGGCCACATGGAAGTTGTAGTGCAGGGGTGCATCAAACAAGTCCACATGCCCCTGGGTGGTACTGACAAAGTGATGGAGCGCTTCTACTTCGTAAGACCAGTACTCACCCACTGCAAATAAGTCTCGCTGGGAATGCTCACGCACATGAGCCAGCCATTCCTGGAAAAATTCCGCAGAGACATGCTTGACCGCATCAAAGCGAAAGCCATCCACGCCTGTGGTATCCACGAGCCATTCGCCCCAATATTTCAGCTCCCCCTGCACCTCTGGGTGAGACATATCTAAGTCACAGCCCATGAGGTAATCAAAATTGCCTTTCTCTAAATCTACATTGCGATCAAAGTCTTTTCCTTTCAGGAGATAAACCGCATCTTCGCCTTCGTTGTAAGCGTTGTAGTCAATAGCGTCAAAATGCCACCAGTGCCATTTCATACTGGAGTGTTGATCGCCTCGCCCTGGAAACGTAAATTTCGTCCAGGCTTTGATGGGTTGATACTCGCCAATGGGGGCATTGCGATCTTCAGGGTGAAAGGGGGTGGCCTCTACTTCTTCTGCTTCGTCAGCGCCCATTTTGTGATTAAAGACGACATCGGCATAAATCCGCAGACCTGCTGTATGGGCGGCTTCAATGGCCTGCAAATACTCTTCCTTGGTGCCGTACTTAGTGCGAACAGAGCCTTTTTGATCAAATTCTCCTAAGTCAAACAAGTCATAAACCCCATAGCCCACATCCATGCCACCGCCGATGCCTTTGTAGGCCGGTGGCAGCCATAGAGAGGTGATCCCTACTTTGGCCAAGGCAGGAGCAGATTCAGCGACTTGTTTCCACAGGCTGCCATCTCCAGGGCAATACCAGTGGAAATATTGCATCATGACGCCATTCGCTTCAGTCACGCTTTTATCTCCAAATGATTTAGTAATCGCGCTTTCCACTACCCCGATAGACTGGGGGCCGATGAGTCATAAATTAGGCAGAATTTTATCCTAAACCGATGGTGCATGGGGGCAAATCAGCCCCTAGATGGAATCCATAGCACCGCAAGGGTTGCGGATAGGGGTCTGTGAGTCAATGTCTGCGCTGATGTCTATGCTTCAAATTGTCGATGGACGAGTTGGCACATCCGACTCATTGCAGCTCTCACAGAGTCCCTGTACCGTGACTTCATAGCTTTCAGCATAGATGTGAGAGCTGAACTGGCTTAAATCTAACCCTGGAAACGCTGACCAGGGAATATCGATGATCTTGTCGCAGTGACGGCAGCAAAAGTGATGATGGGGATCAATATTGGCATCGTAACGACAGACCCCTTCTTCTAAGAGCACTTCCCGTACCAGTCCCACATCTCGCAATGCTTGGAGCGAGCTATAGACTGTTGCCTGAGAAGAAACGGGAAACTCTCGGTTTAGATCCACCAAGATCTGCTCGACGGTGGGGTGATCCTGCCGAGACAGCAGATTGGCATATACGGCATACCGCTGGGGCGTCACTCGCATTCCTTGCGCCTTTAGGGTTTGCACGATGGCATTTGCGGACTTTAGAGTCATGGCCAAATGAGCTGAGAGCTGAAGAGAGCATTAATTCTTTATTATATGACTCTAGCTGCGAATCAGTTCTAAGTTGAACTTATATGTAGATATGGTTCATTTTTACTATTGATAAATTCTTAGATAAGAACTATTCTGATTTATGTGCAGAAAATTTCTTGCACATGTAATTGCACTACAGGGAGAAAAGTATGGCTGTTGTCGAGCGTGTGCCCGATGTTGTTTTCAAGACTCGTGTTCGGGATGAGTCTGTGGGAGGTCCGAATCCATTCCGCTGGCAAGATGTCACCACCCAAGAACTATTTGGCGGCAAGCGCGTTGTTGTCTTCTCGCTGCCCGGTGCCTTTACGCCCACCTGCTCCTCGTCACACCTGCCTCGCTACGAGGAGTTGTATGAGGACATTCGAGCCCAAGGTGTGGATGCGATTGTCTGTGTTTCTGTGAATGATGCCTTTGTGATGTTCCAGTGGGGCAAGCAACAGGGAGCGGATAAGGTCTATTTGCTTCCTGATGGCAATGGTGAGTTTACCCGCAAGATGGGGATGCTGGTGGACAAGTCCAACTTGGGCTTTGGTATGCGTTCTTGGCGCTATTCCATGGTGGTGAATGACGGTAAAATCGAAAAAATCTTTGTTGAGCCTGATTTTGGCGATAATTGCCCCACTGATCCCTTTGAAGTGTCGGATGCGGACACGATGCTGTCTTATTTGAAAGGTGCTTTGGTGCATCAATAAGGTTCCTGTGAGTCTAGGTGGGATTGGGGTTTAGAAAACACCAGTCAGTCGTCGTTAGATTCTTGAAGTTGCTCATTGAGCTTGGATCGCCCATGGAGTACCTTGTTGGGGTTCCATGGGTGTTTTTCTATGAGGTGCTGCTCTGGTGAGCTGAACTGCCGACAGGTTGACGATATCTGTGGCAGGATCAGGGCAGTTTTGTGAGCTGAATCAGTCCAACAGCTCCGATCAGGTTCCAATGGCTAGGGCGCTGCCCAATTTCCGTGAGGTATTCATGAGCTACGACTTTGATTTGTTTGTAATAGGTGCTGGCTCCGGTGGGATTGCGGCGGCTAGACGGGCTGCGGAGTATGGGGCTAAGGTGGGCATTGCCGAGTCTGGGCGGCTGGGGGGAACCTGTGTGAATCGAGGATGTGTGCCCAAGAAGCTGCTGGTGTATGCGTCTCATTTTCCGGCCTATTTTGAGGAGGCTCAGGGCTATGGCTGGCAGGTGGGTGAACGGCATCTGGACTGGTCAAAGTTGATTAGGGCGGTTGACAACGAGGTGACGCGACTAAATGGTATTTATCAGCGGATGTTAGATAACTCCCAGGTGCAGGTGTTCCGTGATCGGGGTGTGTTTGTAGATGCCCATGGCATTCAAGTGGGCGATCGCAAGGTGACAGCAGACAAGATTTTAATTGCTGTGGGGGGCAAACCCACGAAGCCGGACAATATTCCTGGCATTGAGTATGCGATTACCTCGGATGAGATGTTCCATCTGCCGCATCAGCCTCGACGGTTTGTGGTGCTAGGGGGCGGCTACATTGGGGTTGAGTTTGCCTCGATTTTGAATGGGTTGGGTTCCCAGGTGACCCAAATTATCCGAGCTGATCAGATTTTGCGCGGGTTTGATGAGGATATTCGCACCCAAATTCATGAGGGGATGGCTAAGCACGGTGTTCAGTTCTTGAGCGGAACTGAGGGGATTGCCATTGAAAAAACCGAGTCAGGGCTGAAGATTCATGTTCAGTCGGGTGATCAGGAAACGGTGGTGGAGGCAGATGGGGTCAGTCTGGCCGCGACGGGTCGGATTCCCAATATTCAAAACCTGGGGTTAGAAAATACTCAGGTGGAGGTGAGGCAGGGTGCGATCGCAGTCAACCCCCAAAGCCAAACCGCAGTAGATCACATTTTTGCCGTGGGGGACTGCACCGATCGAATTAACCTGACCCCAGTTGCGATTAAAGAAGGGCGTGCCTTTGCCGATGCTCATTTTGGGGGTAAGTCCTGGCAGATGAGCTATGACAACGTGCCCACCGCCGTGTTTTCCAATCCCGAAGCTGCCACCGTGGGTCTGACGGAAGCAGAAGCGGTTGAACGCTACGGGGCTGAAGCAATCAAAATCTATCGCAGCCGCTTTCGGCCCATGTACTATACCCTGCCAGACAAAGACGAAAAGACCCTGATGAAACTGATTGTGAACCAGGAAACCGATCGGGTTTTGGGGGCGCACATGGTTGGGGATGATGCTGCCGAAATCATTCAGGGAGTTGCCATTGCCCTGAAAATGGGTGCTACCAAGGCTGACTTTGATGCCACTGTGGCCATCCATCCCAGTGCGGCTGAAGAATTTGTGACGATGCGGTAGTTGCCCTGGCCTAAAACTGTTAAGATGAATTGTTTGACCCTAGGTAATTCTCAAAACCCGATACAATCTAGGATGAACTCAATATAGGAGAGCGGTTCCCAAGCATGATCAAACTCAGACTGAAGCGGTTTGGCAAAAAGCGCGCAGCATGTTATCGCATTGTGGCCATCAACAGCCGCGATCGCCGGGACGGTCGTCCCCTAGAAGAGCTAGGATTTTACGACCCAATTAAGGACGAAACGCGGCTGAAGGTAGATGCTATTGTTAAACGTCTCAAAGATGGAGCCCAGCCCTCCGACACCGTTCGGCGTATTCTTGAGAAAGCCAATGTTTTTGAGCAGGTTAAGGCGTAGTTGATTCGCGATCGCGATGCCCTCTTCCAGTCAACCCAACTATCCTGAACTCGTGCGGTTCTTGGTTCAGCCCTTGCTTGAGTCTCCTCAAACACTCCGCATTGACTGTGAAACCTATGCTGGAGAACAACGGGTGTGGATTCGCCTGTCCTTTGCCAGTGTAGACAAAGGGCGTGTTTTTGGGCGGGGCGGACGGACAATTCAGGCGATTCGTACCGTTCTTGCTGCTGCTGCTCTCGATGTTGGCCAACAGGTGCATCTTGAAGTTCTGGATGGTCGAGACTCGACGGCAGCCGCCAGTGCTGAAGTGAAGAAACCTGTGATCAAACGGCGTTAGTGTCCTCAGTCAGGCTTGGCGGCCTTGAACACATCGTTCCCTTCGCGTTTATTCTTTTGCATTCGGTTAAGGAGGTGAATGCAGGACGTGTCGGAAGTTCGTTTAGGTGAAAACGAAACCATTGAATCAGCTCTCAGACGCTTTAAGAAGAAAATTCAGAAGGCTGGGATCCTATCTGAGGTGAAACGCCGCGAACGCTACGAAAAACCTAGTCTTCGCAAAAAGCGCAAGGCCGAAGCCTCTCGTAAGCGTCGTCGTTAAATGAATTGCTCAAAGAAAATGCGCGATCGCAGCCCTAGGATCATTCGCTGACAACTGGGGTGCGCTGCTAATCTTGACAACACGCCTGAGGCAGTTTTGCAGATCTCAGGCGTGTTTTGACTTTATAAGCCAGAAAGGGCATGGAAGAATCAATAACCCTTCAACTGCCCACCCCCGAAAGTGCCATGGCCTTAGCCGGGGAAGCAGAAACTAATCTCAAATTGCTCAGCCGCCAAACGGGTGCCAAACTCCAACTGCGGAGTCAGGAGCTTCACATTGGGGGCACCCCTAAGCAGGTGGCTCTGTGTCAGGAAATCTTGCACCTCCTGGCCGAACTGTGGCAAGCAGGCAAACCGGTCTCTGAAGTCGATATTTTGACCGTGCGCCATGCACTCAATACCCATCGCCAAGCTGAGTATCAAGCCTTACAAGAGGATGTATTGGCGCGAACCCGACGCGGTGATTTACTGCGCGCTAAAACCTTTCGACAGCGCCAGTATGTGCAATCAATTCGCAAACATACCCTCACCTTTGGCATTGGGCCAGCGGGCACTGGCAAGACCTTCTTAGCCGCCGTGCTGGGCGTTCAAGCCCTATTGGCCAATGAATATGAGCGGTTGGTGCTGACTCGACCCGCAGTGGAAGCAGGCGAAAAGCTGGGCTTTTTGCCAGGAGACCTTCAGCAAAAGGTCAACCCCTATCTGCGACCCCTGTACGATGCGCTCCATGACTTGATTGAGCCAGAACGAATTGCGGCACTCATGGAGCGCGGCACCATTGAGGTGGCTCCCTTGGCTTATATGCGCGGTCGCACCCTCAACAATGCCTTTGTGATATTGGATGAAGCTCAAAATACCACCCCTGCTCAGATGAAAATGATGCTCACTCGGATTGGGCTGCGATCGCGCCTTGTCGTCACCGGCGATGTCACCCAAACCGACTTACCCCTGCATCAGACCTCAGGACTCATCCTAGCCGAGAAAATTCTGGCCAACATCGAAGGGATTGCCTTTTGCTACCTCTCTAAAGGAGACATTGTTCGTCATCCCCTTGTCGAAAAAATTGTTGACGCCTACGAGCGCTACGAAGCCACAGGCCAGTAATCGGAACCGCTGCTGGCAAAAAAACAGCAGCATTTCTGCTGACTTTAGAGTTGTTTTGGCCATACTAATTCAACAAGCCGGTTTACTATCTGGAACGCCTGGAGAATCTGTATCAGAACAACCCTGCACAGACGTCCCACCAGTGGCGCAAGCTAGGCTATTCAGAACTGCTTTGGATGCCGTTTATTTTGGGGAGGAACTCGCGATGGTTGCTTTAGAACTGACCCCTGAGCAAGTTCTCATGCTCGTCAAGCAACTCCCAGTGGCTGAAAAGTATGCACTATTATCTGCCCTCCATGCAGAGCTTGGGCAACTGCAAGCAGATCCTGATACTGAAACCAGCGAATGGCTGGACGCCCCATTAGTGGATGAGTTGCCTTCCTATGAGTGGGGAGAAGCAGGAATTCCCAAAGGTAAACCCATTCGATTTGAGCCTGATCATGGGTTTGTGGTGGAAGGAGGTAAGTCTGTTGGCTAATACCCTCTCTCCTGGAGACATCATTTTGGTGGCTTTGCCAGTCCACCAGCCTAAAGGTCGAGAGCAGGAAGGCAAACGCCCAGCACTGGTGGGTGGCATTCCTCCCGGAGAAGTGCACTATCTGGTTGTTTTAATCGCACCTCTAACCACCCAGTCTGGAGAGTAGACCCAACGAAATCCCTATGTTTATCCCAGACTCGCAGCAGGTGCTGGGGGCTTATCACAGGATTCTGTTGTGTTACTGGATCAAATTCGGGCGATCGATGCCCGACGTATGATTGCCTATCTAGGGACTCTGACCAACACAGAATATGCCCCCATTCTTGCAGGGTTGCAACAGATTTTCAGGATTTAGCGCTCCATGGGGTTATGAGCACCACGATAGCGGCGAGCAAGTTCTTTTACACTCAGGTGGGGGGCTTTGGGCGCTTTTCAGCTTCCTAGTTTTGGCAATCAGGGCGATAAACTCAAGGTGGCGATGACAACTTCAGGGCTTTACCCACCTAGAGCATTGTACCCTTGAACGCCGCCATCCGGCTGCTTCAGCAGCACCAGAACTTCATCGCACCAGTGGATCCAGTCTTGCTCGTAGCGGATTCCCCGGCGCAGGGTCAAGTAGCGGTACCGATCCTGGAGGGAAGGATGGGGATTGGATTGGTATTGGGCTTCTCTTTCCTGGTAGCGCAGCATTTGCTCTAGGTGCGTTTGTCGCCGCCGCTGGAGTTCCTGAATCAGGATGGGGTTGGGCAAATAAGCCCCGCCCAAAACCTTGACGAGTAAATCTTCGCGGATGGGGGTCGGCTCCGTGGGCTCCTGATACCAGCGCAGCAGTTCCTGGTGCCCGGTTTCGGTAATGGCGTAAATCTTTTTGTCGGGCTTTCCTGCTTGGGGTACCAGTTCAAACGCAACCCAACCTTTGCCTTCCATCTTGCCGAGTTCTCGGTAAATCTGCTGCTGACTTGCCTTCCAGTAGCAGGCCACGCTTTCTTCAAACTGCTTGCTGATGTCATAACCGCTGGCAGGGTGATCACAGAGGAGGGTGAGGATGGTGTGGACGAGGGCCATAGGGGTTCAGAAAAAGGGGTTGACATACTCAATAAGTTGAGTATATGGTACAGGGCATATACTCAACAAGTTTTATAAAGACTTGTTGTATACAACTCTTTGGGTATTTCCTATGGCTCCTGATCCAGAATCGCTTCCTCAGAGCGCCCCTCCTGCTGCCGCCTCGCCCATCCCGGCCAGCCGAGGGCGAGAACCTATCTGGAAGCAGTATCGCTGGGGCTTGTTGCCCGTTGCGATCGCAGCCACTTTGGCCACCGATCTCTTTCGCTCTAGCCCTCAACCCCAGTCAGAGCTTGAACGGCCATCGGCGCTCCCCGTAGAGGTTGCTGTGGTTGAGCCCGTCAGCCAATACACCACCGAGCGCACTTACACTGGGGAACTTGTGGCCCAGCGGCGCAGTGCCCTCGGTTTTGAGCTAGGGGGGACGGTCGTCCGTCTTGAGGTGCGCGAAGGGGATCAAGTGGTCGCTGGGCAGCCTTTGGCTCGACTCGATACCCGTGCCCTGGAAGCGCAACGCCAGCAACTCGAAGCTCAGCGTCAGGCCGCCTTGGCCCAACTGCACGAACTTCAGGCGGGGCCAAGATTGGAAACTATCACCACGGCGCAAGCCAGGGTGACCGAGATTGAGCAGCAGCTCGCTCTGGCCCGATTGCAGCGCGATCGCCGGGAAGACCTCTACCGCCAAAGAGCCATTTCCCGAGAAGACGTTGACCGGGAGCAGTACAACACGGGGGCCTTAGAGAGCCGCCTGGCCCAGGCCCAGAGCCAGTTGAGCGAGCTAGAAACCGGCACCCGCACCGAGCAGATTGAGGCCCAGGCCGCCCAGGTACGTCAGCTCGACGCCAGCCTTCAGCAAATTGCGGTGAACTTAGACAAGAGTGTTCTGGTGGCTCCCTTTGCCGGGACAGTCAGTACCCGAGTGGTAGACGAAGGAGTGGTGGTCAGCGGGGGCCAACCGGTCTTGCATTTTCTAGAAGCCGCTCCCCTAGAAGCACGGGTGGGCATTCCCCCTGCCGTGGCGGATCAACTCCAATTGGGCAGTGCCCAGGTCGTCCGCGTGGGGGAACGCACCTTCACAGCCACCCTGAGCGCGCTGCTGCCGGAAGTGGAGGCCACCAGTCGCACGGTGACCGCCGTGCTGCAACTGCCGACCCCCCATCTCACCGTGGGGCAAACGGTGCGCTGGGTCTGGCAGCATACCCAGGAAGCCGAAGGTCTGTGGGTGCCCACCACGGCCCTAGTGCCAGGAGAGCGGGGGCTGTGGTCGATCTACGTCCTAGCTGAGCCAGAAGCCATCGAGCCATCGCCGAGCCGCTTCACCGTCCGCCGCCGAGCCGTAGAAGTGGTGCATACCGAGGGAGAGCGTACCCTGGTGCGCGGCACCCTCCAGACCGGGGAGCGAGCCATCACCACTGGCACCCACCGGATTGTCCCCGGCCAAGTTGTGAGCATGACCCCCTAACCATTCCCCACCGCCCATGTTGAATGCCTTCTATCGCAATCGCCAGCTCCTGATTTTGACCCTCATCCTGGTGGTGGTTTGGGGCGTCTCCGCCCTCTTCACCCTGCCCCGCATGGAAGATCCGGAAATCACCCAGCGCAATGCCCAGGTGGTGACCTTTTTGCCTGAAGCCACGCCGGAGCGGGTGGAGTCTCTGGTCACCGAGCCCCTGGAAAATCGACTCCTGGAGCTGGAGGAAATTGACGCTTTGACCTCTAGTTCCGGAACTGGCATTTCCATAATCTCGGTGGCCCTCAAGGAGTCTATCCGCAATGTTGATCCGGTGTGGGCCAGGGTGCGCTCCAAAATCGATGATGCGGTGCCCGAGTTGCCCCCAGAGGCCTCTGACCCAGAATACCGGGACAGCAACGTCAGTGCTAGCGCCCTCATTGTGGGACTGACCTGGGAACTGCCGGGGGA
Organism: Petrachloros mirabilis ULC683; assembly: GCF_009939295.1. GTDB lineage: Bacteria > Cyanobacteriota > Cyanobacteriia > Thermosynechococcales > Thermosynechococcaceae > Petrachloros > Petrachloros mirabilis. Next base: position 6,007 of record NZ_WVIC01000026.1, on the reverse strand, counting down.
GCCCAACTACGTGATTTTGGGGCGACTGGCCCAGAGCTTGCAGGAGCGGCTGCGATCGCTCCCCGGCACGGGCAAAGTAGAGCGCTTTGGCCAGCCCGATGAAGAAATTCGCGTGGACATTGCCGCCAGTGATCTAGCTCGACTGGGGCTAACGGCTCAGGCCCTCTCCCAGCAAATTGCCGCCAGTGATGCCAAGGTTGCCGCTGGGCAGATCCGCAGCGATCGCAGTGAATTGCTGCTGGAAGTCAACAGTGCCCTAGACTCCCTAGAGCGGATTCGTGCCATCCCCATTCAAGTCGGAGAGCGAGGGGCGGTGGCTCGATTGGGCGAGATTGCCCAGGTGAGTCAAGGGGTTCAGGATCCGGCAGCGGCGCTAGCCTATGTGGGGGGGCATGCCGCTGTGGGGGTGGCGGCCACGGTCGAGTCCCAGTATCGGGTAGATGCCTGGGCGCAAGCAGCCCAAGCCGTGCTGGCCGAGTTTGAGGCCACCCTCTCCGACGGTTTGGGGCTCCGGGTGGTGCTGGATCAAAGCCAATATGTACAACAGCGGCTCAATGGCGTCATCGGCAATCTTATCTCTGGATCGCTGCTGGTGGTGGCCGTGTCCTGGCTGATGCTGGGGGGGAAGGCAGCGCTCCTGGTGGGGGCTGCCCTGCCCCTGACGACGCTGATGGTGTTGGGCTGGATGCAGGGCCTGGGCGTACCCCTGCACCAGATGTCGGTCACGGGTCTGATTATTGCCTTGGGGTTGTTGATCGACAACGCCATCGTGGTCGTAGAGGAGGTGCAAGGGCGACTCAAAGCGGGCCTTACTCCATCTGAGGCGGTGAGCACCACGGTGCAGCATCTGTTTGTGCCGCTGCTGGCCTCAACCCTCACTACGGTGCTGGCCTTTGTGCCCATTGCCACCTCATCGGGGAGTACCGGAGAATTCATTGGCACCATTGGCTTAACCGTCATTTTGGCCTTGATCAGTTCCCTGTTTTTGTCCCTGACGGTGATTGCCGCCCTAGCGGGACGCCTGCATCGCTGGCATCCCCTGGGCGCACAAGCGGTGGGGTGGAACGGGGGGCTGAGCAGTCCAGTTCTGACTGCTGGCTATCGGTGGACACTCCAATGGGTGTTGCGGCATCCCTGGTCGGGGGTGGCATTAGCCCTCGTCCTGCCGGTGGTGGGATTTGCCGTGTTTGGCTCCCTAGAGCAGCAATTTTTCCCGCCCACCAACCGCGATCAGTTTCAAATTGAGGTGCAACTGCCCCAGGCCAGTGCCATGACTCAAACCCAGTCGGTGGTGTTAGCTGCGCGCGATCGCATCCGTCACCACGACGCTGTGACAGAGGTGCACTGGTTTCTGGGCAAAAGCGCCCCCGCGTTTTTCTATAACGTGGTCAATAGCCAGGAAAATGCCCCCTACTATGCCCAGGGCATTGTCCAACTCAAGGGCACCGAACAGGTTCGCGAAACCATTCAAGCCCTGCAAGCCGATCTAGATAGCGCCTTTCCAGATGCTCAAATTTTGGTGAAGCAGCTTGAGCAAGGCCCCCCCTTTGAAGCCCCCATTGAACTGCGCCTCTATGGCCCTGATACGGGGCAACTGCGCGAAATCGGCAACACCCTGCGGGCCGAACTGTCGCAGTTGGCCACCGTGACCCATACCCGCGCCAGCCTCAGCACCCCTTTGCCCAAGCTGGCCTTGCAGGTTGACGAGGAACAGGCTCGCCGGGCAGGGGTTGATCATCAAGCCATTGCTCAGCAACTCCAAACCACCCTCAATGGCACTGTGGGTGGATCTATCCTCGATGCCACGGAGACCGTTCCTGTGCGGGTACGGGTGCCCAATGACCAACGGGGTCATCTCGATCCGGTGACTTCCCTCGATCTGGTCGCCGCCAATGGCACGGTGCCGCTCTCCGCCCTAGCGACCGTCACCCTGGAACCTGACCTGGCCACCATCACCCGTCGCAATGGTCAGCGGCTCAATACAGTCCTGGGATTCCTGAGCGCTGGCTCATTGCCGGATACAGTTCTGACCCAATTTCAGCAACAGCTTGCCCAACAACACTGGCAGCTTCCCTCCGGCTATCGACTGGAATATGGGGGCGAAGCGGATGCCAGAGGAGACGCGATCGCCAATCTCCTTTCCACGGTGGGGCTGTTGGGGATCCTGATGACGGCCACCCTGGTACTCTCGTTTAACTCCTTTGGGTTGGCGGCATTGATTGGCTCCGTGGCGCTGCTGTCGGTGGGGTTGGCGGCTCTGGCTCTGAAGCTATTTGGATCGCTCTTTGGCTTCACCGCCATCCTGGGCACCCTGGGGCTAATTGGTCTGGCCATCAACGACTCCATCGTGGTGCTAGCGGCACTCCGCGACGACCCCGCTGCCCGCGAGGGCAACCCCCAGGCGACCGAAGCCGTGGTCATGGACGCCACCCGCCATGTGCTGGCCACCACGCTCACTACTATTACCGGATTCATACCCCTGATCCTGGATCGAACCGGCTTTTGGCCACCCCTGGCAATTGCGATCGCCGGGGGACTGGGGGGTGCCACCCTCCTGGCTCTTTTCTATATCCCAGCGGCCCACCTGCTCATGGTGCGTGGGAACCACCCGCTAGCCCATGTTCACCCGCCTATTTAGTTGCTTGCTGCATCGCTTGATAATCCCTCTGGTTTTGGAGGGCATAAGCCATGGCAAAGTCAGCAATCACGCGATCAAAGGCATCACCTAATTGATAGCGATCCAGCAAAAGCTAGTAATTGTCCTGCAAGGCATCTAGATACTGCTCAAATAGCTCAGAGAGCTTTTTGCAAGACATTAAGGTTAAGTGCTAGCTGATTACCCAGCCAGAGCGAATGATCTCTATGGTCAGCAAGATCATCTCCTGTATTGGGATGCACCAAAATACTCAAACCCTTTCTATGCAGCATCAGCCAGGGAACAACATCTGCAAACCGTTCAGGCGCAAAGGTGACCTGGTACATCGGTTGGGGATGGGGACCGATAGGTTGGTGGTGCCATTGTCCCAACTGCACTGAAAAACGGGTATCTAACCCTTGTCTCACCAGAGCAGCTAGTGATTCGGTTGCGCTATCAAAGTAAACATGAGCGTGAAAGCTAACAATTTCAATATTCATTGGCTTATTTTGGATGACTTTGTGGATAGTCGCTCAGCATCATGGGTGACCATCAAACAGGTAATCGCTCAATTTGATGCTCGATGATGTCCAGGGTTTCGAGGCCAAAGTGGGTCACAATGCGCCTAGCGGTGACTGGCTCGACGCCCTTAATGAGACCACGCCCAGATGTAGGTTAAGCTTGGGGCAGTTCGGTAACAACAGACCCCCATGGTTCAGGCTGCTCCTCAAATCACCACCTTTGATGAATTCATCGCTTGGTACCCAGGGCAAGGTCGCTACGAACTGATCAACGGCAGGGTGCAGGACGTGAAACCAACTGGAGTTCACGAGCAGGTGGGCGGATATTTGAACGGTCGGCTGGCAGTAAAAATTGCCCAGCTTGGGTTGCCCTATTTTATGCCCAAAAGTTGCACGGTCAAGCCCTTTAGCGAACAGTCAGGCTACTTACCTGATGTCGTTGTGGTAGATCCAACCCAGCTCCAGTATGAACCTCGCTGGCAGCGAGAATCAACCCTAACGCGGGGCGAATCCATGCCCCTTGTGGTCGAAATCGTGAGTACCAACTGGCGCGACGACTACCAGCGCAAGGCTGCGGATTACGAGGAGATGAGCATTCCTGAGTTCTGGATTGTGGACTATCTGGGTCTGGGGGGACGACGCTATATCGGTAGCCCGAAGCAGCCAACCTTTTCGGTCTACCAGTGGGTGGATGGGGAATACCAAGTCTCCCTATTTCGGGGCGAAGAACCGATTGTGTCTCCTACATTTCCAGAACTAGCACTAACCTTAGATCAGATATTGCAAGAGATTCAGGCTCATGGCGGCTCAGTGTGATGAATGTTGTGAGCCTAGATTTTGTCATGAATCCCATTCCTGCGATCGCATTATAATTTCCGTGAAATTGTACTTTAGATTTGAATTAGTGTTTTATGAAACTTAAAGCAGTTATCTGTTCCGCGGAAGAAGAAGGCTATTGGGCAGAAGTTCCTGCATTTCCCGGTTGCGTTACTAAAGGGGATTCAATAGATGAGGTAATTGCCAATTAAAAGATGCTATTGAAGGTTGGCTCGATGTTGCTAATGAGCGCCAGATGGCTCAATCAACTGATCAAATAGTCGAAATCACTGTATAAAGTCCATTTCTAGAAAATGATTGTGTAAGATCATTCAAGTCATCTATCTCAGGCTAATAAGACGAGAGCATTTCGGGGTTTGTGTAAATCTCGACTCTGACAAAAGATTATGTAGTCTTCTGAATTTGGTATTACTTTGATTTTTTGGAAATTAAGTGTAAAAAACGTTCCTTATATAATTGAACCAAAATAGATAAAATGAGTTTCTGACTCTCCTTTCCAATTCTCAATTTCAGCAAATCTTCTAGTTCTGATTCTGAATAAATTGGCAGACTTAAAAGTTCAATTTTGAGCCAAGGATGGAAAACTTGACTTAGCAATGAGTGTTGTTGTATTTTCTTGATTACTTTACCATTTATAAGTTTCGACACATTAAATTGAAAACTCAATTTAATCAAAGTTGTGCGACGTCTTAGATTTTTCCTTATTGAAGTCAATGGCGAAATGATCTTATAGCTAAGGCTGCCCAAGAAAGACTTATAACTATCATTAAAAAAAGACATACTTACACTTATTTTTCAATCACAGTAACGGGTCTGATTCCCCGCCGCTTGCGGCGCACAGAGTTACAGCGTCCGAAGGGTGCTGTCTCCGGGATTGAGAAACAGCCTCTGAACACGATCAGTTGTCAATGACGCTAATTCAAGTTCGTTGACTATTGCTGCAATACCCTCTATATCATCCAGAGTTCCCTTGGCTCTACCAATCCACCAAGCACATGCATAAACGCCTAAGTTTGTCTTTGCTTCAAGGCGCTTGGCTTCTAAAATGGAGCGAGATTTCTTACATGTCTCTATTGCTTGAGAGTGTTTGCTGTCTATTTGACTCTTATAGTCTTGCCATTCTTTAAGCATTAGATCAAGGATTTTATGTTTATTGTTGATATCTTCTTTTATTCTCGTTTTAGTTGAATTTGGAAAATCATTACTGTTTTTATTGATTAAATTTTCTAGTTCTTGAAGGTCAAATTTAAGGGATTTCTCGCGGACATTAATTTCTTTTTCAACCTCATTAATTCCATTCATGCCCTGAATGTCAAATTGAGCTAAGTAATCAATGGCAAAACTGGCTAACTCATAAATCAAGATGGCATTCGTCAAAATTAATTTCTTCTGTTGTGACTTGTCACTGGTTGATTCTGATTGCTCAAGCTCATTAATGATGTATTTGTTAAGATGTGAAAAAAGCTCAATCGTTGTTTTTAGTGATTGCAGAGAAATATTAATTTCTTTTTCGGCATATACCAATTGAGTGACTTTTTTTCTTTGCATAGGTGAAGCATCCTGAAAGCCTTCGATTGCATCTTCCCAGTTTTCAAAGCAATTATCTTCAATCTCTTGAGCAACTTTCTTGATCACAAACTTAATCTGTTCTGAAAGCTGATCAATTCTTCTTTGAATACCTTTTGACTTGTCAGATTGTTTGAGCAATTCTGTACTGACTAGATCACTTTCAGATAGTTCTCCACTCTCCCAAAAAACTAAAACCTCAGACTCGACATATTCTCTCACTAATTTAATACAGGCTTCTGCTCCTGCTTGGTACTTTGCGGAAGCAACTAATTCGTCTGCTTTAGAAGTGATTGCTTTGGCTTCTTCAAGGTAATTATTTACACTCATGACTAGTTATGGTAGTAGTAGGTGACGAAGTGGAAAGAATGATCAGAGTCAGAGAAAAAAGCTTGGCTCTACCGGATTTATTATGCAGCGACCGAAGGAAAATGCCAACTAATGAGAC
>NZ_WVIC01000074.1 GCF_009939295.1 Petrachloros mirabilis ULC683 | reverse complement strand
TTGGGGGGTTGGGGGGGCTAATGCAGGGATGAATGAGGCTTTTCAGACGGCCTCTAAGACTAATTAGGTCAATGGCAACCTAGCCAATTCTGAAGACGAACAGACAAATGACTGGTGTTGTTAAGATTGGACAAATTGTGGGAACTATAGTAGGGCATTATTTATGAGGGGGGTTGTATGACCTATCGGAAGCGCAATCCAAACAAACAACTTGAAGCCATGATTAACAAAAATGTAAAGTTTCAAACTGCTGAAATGATTGCTGTGGTTGCAGCAGGTGCAGGCAGTATTGCATCGGCCTTCTTGGGGAATGCGATCTACGCCGCAGCGCCTCTGACCATTTGTGCTGCCCTCAACTTGTTCAGCCGCCGTCAACTGGATCAGCTAAATCGACAGCATATCCTGACTGAGGTTTCTGAAGTTCAAGGTGAACTATCGACTGAGTTTAAGGCGCTTAATCATAAGCTACAGGATATTCCAGGATTTTCTGAGGTGTCTGGCCTGGATCAGGTTCGCGAGTCGATCTCTTCGCTTTACGAAACTGTGGCGGCGTTAGAGGTGCAGGTGCAGTCAGTGCCAGCCGAATCGGTCAACCTCAGTGGGTTTGAGTCTGAGTTTGCGGAACTCCAAAATCGCCAGTTGGATTTAGCTCAGTCTTTAGATGCGGTGAATCAACAACTCCGAACTGTGGCTACGGATTCTTCTGAGTCGGGTGTGCCCGTTGTGGGAGTGGATCCAATGGAAATTGAGGCGCTCAAGGCTGCGATCGCAACCCTAGAGCAGCAAGTCCAGCAACCCAGCTCCAGTGATGTTACACCGACGGTGGATTTAGATCCCATCCGTAATGACTTGCGGAATGAATTGCAGGGCATGATCAACTCCATTCAAGCCCAGATGGCTGCTTTTGAGGAGCACATGCACAGTCAGCCGCTCCAGGCCGAAATGCCAGTCAATCAGCTAGAGCAGGTAGATTCGCTTCGGGAACTGGTCAATACCTTGCAGCATCAGGTGGGTGGCCTAGAGCAACGGGTAGGCCAACCCACTGGCGCTTCTCATGATCAGGTAGCCCAGGTGCAGCAGCTTCAAGGCCAAGTGGAGGGGCTCAACTCCAAAATTGACAGTGCCCTAGCGCAGCTTTCGGCTGAAATTGCGGGTTTCCAGAATGTGGTAGAGCGCACGGAAGGCAATTTGCAAGGGTTACAGCAAAATCTAACTAGCGTTCAGCAAGAAGCAGCTAGTACCCCAGCGGTAGACATTCAATCGGAACTGGCTGCGACGCTCAACCCCTTGCGAGAGCAGTTGAGTGGGCTGGAGCAAAAACTCAACACGATTCCTGTCACCGATCCCAATCTGGTGCAGTCTCAGACTCAGCAACTAGGACATCTTCATAGCCAGTTAGATACCCTCAGCACCCGTATTGACAACGTTTCGTCTCAATTGCATGGCATTCCCACCCTCGTAGAAGAAACAGTCCAGCAGCAAGTGGAAGCGTTTAAGCGTCAGCAGCCAGCAGCCGTTTCGCCCCAGAACAACAAACTGGCTGAGCTAGATGACATTCTAAGTGGGTTGGATCTAGGCTAATGAGGCAGCCTTTGTTGTCTTGAGCCAATTCACGTTAGTTCAGGCATTGAGACCGACAACTTCCCAATGCCTGACTCGGCAACTTGGCGAAAGTCTTCGTCACTTTTGCTGAGCTGTGCCCAGGCTAACCCCAAGGTCTGGAATTTTTCTACGAGACGGCCACAAGCTGGGCGCTCGGTGGCATAATGACCGGCATCAATGAGGATGAGGTTGCGATCGCGGCTTTCTTGAAACTGATGAAACTTACAATCTGAGGTCAGGTAAGCCTGCGCGCCAGACTTAACAACTGCCGGAATGAAACTGGCTCCAGAGCCTCCCAGCACTGCCAGCCGCTTAATCTGCATCTGCGGATCCGTCGTGGGGGAAGAAATGAGGGTAGCAGGGTTCAAGGTCGCTTGAATCTGAGGGAGTAGGGCTGCCAAGGGTAGGGGCTCAGCCAAATTGCCAACCCGACCATAGCCCAAACCCAATTGAGTGGGCACGACAGGCTCAACGTTCTCAAGGTTGAGCAGTTGAGCAAGAACATCGGCAGTGCCATCAGCCACCTGATCAAAGTTGGTATGAGCTGTGTAAACACCAATCTGGTGCGTTATGGCCAGGTGAATCATCTCGCCGATGGGCGTCCCCTGGCACACCGACTTCAGAGGACTAAAAATCAAAGGATGATGGGCAAAGATCAGATTCACAGGAATGCCTTGTGCTTGCAAGCTCAGGGCTTCTTCCATGACAGCCAGCGTTGGCGTCAGACAGACCAGCACCCGAGCCGACTGATCTAAAACACCGGGTTGAATTTGCCAGCCGCAGTTATCCCAAGACTCTTGCCAGTCTGGGTTGTTCCAGCTTTCAAACCATTGAATGAGATCGACAATTTTCATTGCGGTGTAAACTACGCAGTGCTTCTTTCGGGCTTGATCTTAGCGCTATCGTGAGAAGTCCTGCAGTGCCACTGGTCGAAATCGTGTAAGAAGCCTCCAGTCGTGCTTGGTAGCGCTCGATCAACGCCTTGAGCGACTGGGTGGTCATTCTCTGCCCCTGATAAAAACCTGAGATTTTCAGTAATTCATCCCTATAGACAGGGGTGATCGATCTCATCAGACTGGTTTAGTATCCTCAATCCTAAAGAGGAACAATCAGTTGTCTGAGTTAGGGGTATAGCGTGGTTCCCACCCACACGGGAATAACTCTGTACCCTTTTTTTCCGAAAAATGTGCTTGCATCCCTTAGAGGCTCTCTTTAAAGTCTGCCCATGCCCTAAATTCGCCCCCCAACCCCCATTCTGGGGGGCTTTGACACGCTTCAGTCCCCCAGAATGGGGGACTGAAGGGGCGGGTGCAAGGCGTTAGAAACTTTTCAAACTGCCTCTTAGTTTCCCTGTTGATTGCAGTTCTGACCCAGAAACACCGACATTTTGTTCACGGAGATATGCCATGGCCACCTCCTCACCCCTATCGATTGCGACAGCCGCCATTGCCTTAGTCAGTGCCATCTTGACCTTGCTGCTGGGCAAACCCAAGCCTCCCAGTTTCCTGGATGCGCCTCTGCCGCCCCACTATCTGGGGGAGGGCTGGGAGAAGTCGCAGCCGAGCTCGGAGGCATTAACCGGCGAGGCCAGGCAATTTGAGGCATTTGCTCAGCAAATTCAATGGGTACAGAACCGCAACCGGCGCGGTGGCAAAGCTGATCGGGCGGTTCATGCCAAGATGCACCTGGGGGTCACAAATGCCAGCTTGGAGATCAACCCTGATCTACCTGAGTTCTTACACCACGGTATTTTTCAGCCGGGGCGTGAATATCGAGCAGCCGTGCGTCTCTCCAATGCGGGGGGTACCGTCAAGCCGGATGCCCAAAAGGATCTGCGAGGGCTGGCGGTGCGGGTCTATTCCACCGATACCGAGGGAACCCCTCAGTTTAACGATCTGCTGCTCACTAATGCTCCAGCTTCCCATGCCCGCAATGCCCAGCAGTTCATGGCCTCGCTGCTCTTGTTTAGCGGACGCCCTGGGGGGTTCCTGAAGTTGGGGTTGGGGGAAATGGTGCGCATTTTGCTGACGTTGAGGCGCGATCGCACCTCCATACCGAGTGTTGCCTCCGAAACCTACTGGAGTCGCGGCCCCTTCCAACTGGGGAAGGCCGCGCTCCAGTTTTTTGCCACCCCTACCCCAGAGACCCGTCCCAATACACCGGACAAAAGCAATCCCAACTATCTGCGGGCTGATTTAGAAGACCGCCTGCACCAGGGGAATCTGGTCTTTGATTTCTACGCCCAGCTCTATGTCAACGACCGAGACACCCCCATTGAAGACGGTGCCAAGCTCTGGGAGACCTCGATCGCCCCTCCCATTCCCCTGGCTCAACTGGTGATTCCGGCCCAAGATCTGAACAGTTCGACGGCGCTGGATGCGGCCACTGAGGTGCAGCAGATGAGCTTTAACCCCTGGAATGGAGCCGGGGCGCAGAACTTTAAGCCTCTGGGCAGCCTCAACCGGGCACGCCAGCCGGTCTATCAGGCCAGTGCGGGACTGCGCACCGAGCAACCCCCAGCGCCCCAAACCAGCCGCTGTCCCTTCGCCGGGATCGCTCGGCTGCTCCTCAAGCCCGTGGGAGCGTTGGTCAAACTCCTGGAGGCCGCGCTGTTGTTCAGCAACCGTCTTCAGTTTCCCTGGGATCGCTGGGCGCAAATCAGCCCTTGGCTGGGGGTGCTAAACCTGGTGGGGCTGCGTACCCAACTGCGACAGCACAATCTCTGTGACACCGAAACCCCAGCCTCCCTAGCCGAATACGAAAACCTGCCCCAAAGCTGCCCGGTGATGAGCTTGGTGCATCGTACTGCCGATGGCTCCCGCAATGATCTTAGCCATCCCCACATGGGGCGAGCCCTGACCCGATTTGGGCGCAATATTCCCTTAGAGAGCGTGAAGCGTCCCACAGCAGCCGACCTGCTGACGCCCAATCCCCGCACCGTGGCTCGGGAACTGATGACCCGGACAACCTTTCAACCCGTGGCTCAGTTAAACCTGCTGGCAGCGGCCTGGATTCAGTTTATGGTGCATGACTGGCTCTTTCACGAGGTTGATCCCACTCAGTCCGTAGAGATTCCCATCGAAGACCCAGACTGGCCTAGTGATCAGCAACCCATGCGGGTGTTGCGAACAGCAGTCGATCCCCTGGCAGCTCAAGATCCGCCCGGACATCCCACCTCCTTTGTCAACCGCGAAACCCATTGGTGGGATGGCTCTCAGCTTTACGGCAGCACACCAGAGCTGCAACAGCGGGTACGCACCCACCAGGGCGGGAAGCTCTGGATTCAGGAGCGGGGGCTGCTGCCCATCTACGAAAACCCCGGCGGCTGGACCGATCACAATGTGATGGCCGTGGAAGAGACGGGGGTTCGAGACAACTGGTGGCTGGGCCTGGGGCTACTGCACTCGCTCTTTACCCTGGAGCACAATGCCATTGCCGAGCACCTGCACGCCGCCTACCCCAGTTGGGACGATGAGCACCTGTTCCAGACCGCTCGACTGATCAACACAGCTCTGTTGGCCAAAATTCACACGGTGGAGTGGACTCCCGCTATTCTGGACAACCCGGCTCTAGAGATTGGCATGAACGGCAACTGGTGGGGCATTGCCGGGGAACGGATCCACAAGCTGCTGGGACGCCTCAGCGACAGCGAAGTCCTCAGCGGCATTCCGGGTTCGACCAAGGATCACTTCGGCGTTACCTATGCCATGACCGAGGAGTTTACCTCGGTCTACCGCCTCCATCCCCTGCTGCCCGATGAGCTGGTGTTTCACACCCTCCTGGGAGGTCGCATTGACACCCTGCAAATGCCTTGGATGACTGAGCCACAGTCGGTGGCGTCCCTGGGAGATGTGGTGGGGCCAAAGGCACGGGCGTTTATGGAATCCCCACAATGGGAGATGGCCGATTTGTTCTATTCCTTTGGCTTGATGCATCCCGGTGCCATTGCCCTGCACAACTACCCTAATTTTCTCCGCCAGAGCCTCACCCATGTGGATGCGGCGGGTGCAGAGCATTTGATTGATTTGGCGGCAGTGGAGATTTTCCGCGATCGCGAGCGAGGTGTCCCTCGCTATAACGAATTCCGGCAACTGCTGCACAAGCCCCCAGTGCGTTCCTTTGAAGAGCTAACGGGCGGCAACCGAGCCGAAGCCGATCGCATCCGAGCCGTCTACCACAACCGCCTCGACGATGTAGATTTGCTGGTGGGCCTCATGGCAGAGCAGCCCCTGCCCCAGGGATTTGGCTTTAGCGACACCGCCTTCCGCATCTTTATCTTGATGGCCTCCCGACGGTTGAACAGCGATCGCTTCTTTACCACCGACTACACCCCCGAGGTCTACACCCCCGAAGGTCTGCAATGGATTGCCAACAATACCCTGACCTCCGTGCTGCTACGACAATTCCCCCAGTTGGCTCCAGCGCTGCGTCAGAGCAAGAACGCCTTTGCCCCTTGGCAACGGGTTAGCTAATATCCATGAGCGGCAGCAACGAGGCGAGGAACCTAAGAGGCCGTCTGAAAAGCCTCATTCATCCCTGCATTAGCCCCCCCGACCCCCCAAAATTGGGGGGAGAAAGCCAAAAACTCTGCTCATTTCCCCCCAGAATTGGGGGGCTAGGGGGGCAAGTGCAAG
>NZ_WVIC01000073.1 GCF_009939295.1 Petrachloros mirabilis ULC683 | reverse complement strand
TGTAGGGGGCAAATGCAGGGTGAAATCGTTTTTCTCAGACTTATGTATACACGGTGGCCCGCTCTGGGCTGTACACATAAGTCCTAGAACCTTTGCTCTCAGGGCTTTTTCCTCATCCCCCAATCGCTTCTCCTAGATCAGGAGGAGGGGAGCCGGAAAGCCTTGTCTAGCCTCCCCCTCGCCCATTTTTGGGCTACCGTGTACACACAAGTCTTGAAAAATTCAAAATCTTTGCACTCGCCCCCCTAGCCCCCCAATTCTGGGGGGAACTAGTTCTAACTTTCGGATTTCTCCCCCCAATTTTGGGGGGTTGGGGGGGCTAATGCAGCGTGGAACACGGAGAACTAGAGATGTGTGTACACCGCAGCCCGCTCTGGGAGAGGTTAAAGATACTTTTGCCTGGGTACAGAATCGGCATTAGGGAACAATTTGGGGCGGATTTGGCCAAATGTAACTTTTAATCATGTTTCTGTCTCCGGAAGGGTAGCCATTTCGGTTTTTTGCCATGATTGACTTAGGTGTAAGTGGAGGTCGGTCAATGGCCATTGCCACAGTGAATCCGACAACAGGTGAGACGCTCAAAACATTTGAACCATTGACATCAGAGGCCGTTGAGGACAAGATTACGGCGGCTCAGACTGCTTTTGGCACTTATCGTCACACCTCCTTTGCCCAGCGTCGGCAGTGGCTACACCAAGCGGCAGATATTCTAGAAGCAACTGATCGGGTCGCAGAATTCGCTCAGCTCATGACCCTAGAAATGGGCAAGACCTTCCGCGAAGGGGAGGCAGAGGTGCGCAAATGTGCCTGGGTCTGTCGCTACTATGCCGATCAGGGCGAAGCCTTCCTGGCCAACCAGTTCGTGGAGACGGATGCCGGTCAGTCTTGGATTGGCTATCAACCCTTGGGAATTATATTGGCCGTCATGCCCTGGAATTTTCCCTTTTGGCAGGTGTTTCGCTTTGCCGCGCCAGCCTTAATGGCCGGGAATGTGGGGCTGCTCAAACATGCGTCTAATGTGCCCCAGTGTGCTTTGGCTATTGAGGAAATTCTGGGGCAGGCGGGCTTCCCAGAAGGCGTGTTTCAAACCCTGTTGATTGGGGCAGCACAGGTGGCGGCGGTGGTCAAAGATCCACGGGTACAGGCAGCTACGCTGACCGGAAGTGAACCGGCAGGGGCTAGTTTAGCTGCGATCGCAGGCCATGAAATCAAAAAAACCGTCCTGGAACTAGGCGGCAGCGATCCGTTTATTGTCACCGACAGTGCTGACCTAGAGGAAGCCGTGGCCACGGCGGTCAAGGCTCGCATGATCAACAATGGTCAATCTTGCATTGCCGCCAAGCGCTTTATTGTCACCCCTGGAATTGCCGATGCCTTCGAGGAACAATTCTTGGCCACACTCCAGGCGCTTAAGGTGGGCGACCCCCTGGCCGAGGGAACAGATATGGGCCCCCTAGCTACGGCAGATATTCGGGCGCAGCTTCAGCAACAAGTGGCGGCAGCCGTTGCCGAGGGCGCTCAGCTCTGCCTGGGGGGAGCGCCCTTAACCGATCAACCTGGCTATTTTTATCCCCCAACCCTATTGAAAGATTTACCCCCCGACCGCCCCATCGCCCAGGCAGAATTTTTTGGTCCAGTGGCGCTCTTGTTTCGGGTGCCAGACTTAGACGCCGCCATCGCCCTAGCCAACCAGATTCCCTTTGGCCTCGGAGCCAGCGCCTGGACGACAGTGCCTCAAGTGCGCGATCGCCTCATTCAGGAGCTAGAAGCCGGCTGCGTCTTCATTAACGGCATGGTTAAAAGTGACCCGCGCCTACCCTTTGGCGGCATTAAGCGCTCTGGCTATGGCCGGGAGTTGGGTATCCAAGGCATTCATGAATTTGTCAACATCAAAACCGTATGGGTGAAGTGAGCCGTGCCATGAATACCGCTGAACTCCTGATTCGGTGTCTGGAGCAAGAAGGGGTCGAGTATATCTTCGGCCTCCCTGGAGAAGAAAATCTGCAAGTCTTGGAAGCGCTGCGGAACTCGACTATTCAATTTATTACCACCCGCCATGAGCAGGGCGCTGCCTTTATGGCCGATGTCTACGGGCGGCTCACCGGGCGTCCTGGAGTTTGTCTATCCACCCTCGGTCCGGGTGCCACCAACCTGCTGACGGGGGTAGCAGACGCCAATTTGGATGGTGCCCCCCTCGTGGCGATTACGGGGCAGGTGGGCACAGATCGTATGCACATTGAGTCGCATCAGTATCTTGATCTGGTGGCCATGTTTGCCCCAGTCACCAAGTGGAACACCCAGATTGTGCGACCCAGCAATACCCCCGAAATTGTGCGTAAGGCGTTTAAGATTGCCCAAAAAGAAAAGCCAGGGGCGGTTCACATTGACCTGCCAGAAAATATTGCCGCCATGGATGCGACTGGGGTGCCTCTGCTCACCAACAGCGTGGAAAAAACCTATGCCTCTACCCGAGGGCTAGAAGCCGCCGCCGAAGCCATTTCTCGGGCTGTAAATCCCCTGATTTTGGTCGGCAATGGGGCGATTCGTGATCATGCCAGTGAGGCCCTGACCCAATTTGCCACGGAATTGAATATCCCGGTGGCCAATACCTTCATGGGCAAGGGCGTCATTCGCTATACGCACCCTCTGGCGCTGTGGACTGTGGGGCTGCAACAGCGTGACTACATTAGTTGCGGGTTTGATCGCACCGATTTGGTGATTGCAGTAGGTTATGACTTGATTGAATATTCTCCTAAAAAATGGAATCCCAACAGTAATATTCCAATCGTGCATATCGGCACCAACCCCGCCGAAATTGACCGCAGCTACATTCCAATTGCCGAGGTCGTGGGGGATATTTCGGACGCGCTTAACGAAATTTTGCGACGCTGCGATCGCACCGGCAAACCAGATCCCTACGGACTGCAACTTCGCCCCCAAATCTGGGAAGACTACGAACATTACGCCCAGGACGATCAGTTTCCGATTCGACCCCAAAAACTAATCTATGACCTGCGGGAAGTCATGGGGTCTGAAGACATTGTGATTTCTGACGTGGGAGCCCACAAAATGTGGATTGCCCGTCACTATCACTGTGATCGACCCAACACCTGTCTGATTTCCAACGGCTTTGCGGCCATGGGTATTGCCATTCCTGGTGCCTTAGCCGCCAAGCTGGTGCATCCAGAGCGTCACGTCATGGCCGTTACAGGTGATGGTGGCTTCATGATGAACATGCAAGAACTGGAGACAGCCTTGCGCTTGGGCACCGCCTTTGCGACCTTGATTTTTAATGATGGTGGCTATGGCCTGATTGAATGGAAGCAAACCCAACAATATGGGCATTCTGCCTTTGTTCACTTTAGCAACCCAGACTTTGTGAAACTCGCAGAAAGTATGGGTCTAAAGGGTTACCGAGTTAAATCTACTCAAGACCTGATTCCCACCCTTAAAGAAGCCTTAGCCCAGCCGGTGCCCACAATTATTGACTGTCCCGTAGACTATCGAGAAAATCTATTATTCAGTCAGAAGTCAGGAGAAATAAGTTGTGTCATCCCATAAGCCTTTTGAAGAGGCCAACCGTGGCTATTGCAGAGTTCTCATATTCCTGATAGTCTAACCAGAAAATCCGGCAACTTTCGCATTTTTTGTCGGAAAGGAAGCTTGCCCTGTAGGATAGTAGATTCAGTGGCAAACTGTCTGTAGCTCTTCATCCCTTGCCGGAATTGTTATGAGTCCCCCACGAGATCCAGCCTCCAAATCTAAAACAAGCGCAAAGCAGTCTCTCCCCAAGGCTGAATCTCCGTCGGCTCATCAAGAGTCTCTGACTGCTCAGCCACCCTCCAAGCCTACCCCAGAGGCAGCCAGTGAGCAGCCACCGGTCTTGAGCCGCCCCCATCGTGCTTCTGACGCCCCAGATCCAGAAGCTCCAGCATTGGATACACCCCCTGCCATCGATAGTGAAATTCTGCGTCAGCAGCCTATCCCACCCCCAAGTGAGCCGAAACAGTATCGAGCGATTGGGTTGGTTAAAGGCATTTATCGTCCCTCAGAAGATCAGTTCAATCGGGGGATTTTAGTCACTACAGATGGCCTCGAATTAGAGGCTGTGCTGTTGGGACAAGTGATGAGCTTGGTGAAAAAATATGTTGACTTAGAGCAGTCCCAGATGTGGGTCGTTTACCCTCGCACCCGCGATAAGCAACAAACCCTTCATCTCCAAATTGTGGGAGCTTGGTCGGCGCAGGGCTTTGGCCCCGACGCCTCCCAGGCCAATGAGCCGTTGGCGGCTGAAGCAATCGAAGTCAATCAAGCTGACGAGGCAAACAGCCCTGAGCAAACTTCCGACCCAGCGTCTTCCCCTGTCCCTGTAGCTTCACTCCTTGAGCCGCAGCAGGATGGGTATTTCTCTATTCGAGGTCAAGTCATCTTCCAGTCTGAGGAAGAACGCGCCGTCCTGGTGAAAATTCAGCAGTCTGCCCGCAAGCAATCGGATGATCCCAAAGCCTTTAAGTTAAAGTTAGTTGGGCTTCTGCCGCCGAAAGCCCTAGGCTACTTTTGGGATCTCCACATCCAACGCCAGGGGAATAATCTCGTGATCCGCAGTGGTACTTCTATTGCGCTACTGCCGCCCCAAAAGCGCGCGAAGGGCGGCGGGTATCGAGGGGGTAAGAAACCGTTCCGATCGGGGTCGTCGCATCCTTCAGATGACTCAGCTCGCCCCAAGGCAAAACCCAGTAAGCCAGTCAAGCCCGTTCGTCGCACCTCTGAAGTTCCGCCCGCTTCCGATTAGTCGGGCATGAGAGATGCATGATGCATGTGGAACACCTTAGGTAGCAATCCACCAAGGTGGAATAGTACGAACTTTTCCAAAAAAATTTCAACCTGTCGATCTCGCGAACCTCAGTTCGACTATTGAGTAGGACATGAGTCAGGCTGTAAACCAACACCCTCATGACAAAATCAACAGGAGCGACATGATGAAACCCAATCCCATCGTTTGGTGTGAGATTTACGTGCAAGATATGGATCGTGCAAAACGGTTTTACGAGTCTGTTTTTGAGGCGAAGCTAGAGAAGCTCGAAAGTCCTGGGATTGACATGTGGGCATTTCCGATGGCGATGGAAGCAGTTGGTGCTTCTGGCGCACTGGTTAAGATGGACGGCGTTCAGCCTGGTGGCAGTGGCACGATCCCCTACTTTCATTGCGACGAGGTTGCTGTTGAATTAGAGCGGGTCGTTCCTGCTGGGGGAAAAATCCACACCCCCAAAGAGTCCATTGGCCAATATGGTTTCATGGCGTTGATTATCGATACAGAAGGCAATATGGTTGGCCTTCACATGCCCCCCCAATCGCTGGAGTGATGGTTGATCGAATCTCAAAGGAGAAAATTAGGTATGTCTAATTTGATTTCAGGCAAAGGGAGTTGTCTTTGCAATGCTGTTCATATTTCCGCGAAAACAATGAGCAACAAAGTTGGCGCATGTCATTGCACCATGTGTCAAAAATGGGCAGGTGGGCCGTTGATGGCAGTTGACTGTGGCATCGATGTTTTCATTCAAGGTGAAGAAAATGTCACCATTTTCAATTCTTCCGAGTGGGCAGAACGTGGATTTTGCAAAAAGTGCGGCAGCAATCTATTCTATCGGTTGAAACAAGGTAACAAGTACTTCTTGCCTGTCGGTCTTTTAGATGATGTAAAAGAATTGATATTGGATCATCAGGTTTTTATCGATGAAAAACCAGAATATTATTGTTTTGCTAATGAAACACATAATATGACTGGTGCTGAAGTCTTTGCGATGCTTGTTCCTTCAAACGAGTCATAAGAGATATTTTTAGGAGATTTCATAATGAAAGTGATGGTGATGGTTAAAGCAACCCAGGACTCCGAAGCAGGCGTAATGCCAAGCAAACAACTTCTAACGGAAATGGGGCATTACAACGAAGAATTGGTGAAGGCAGGAATTATGCTTGCTGGCGAGGGGCTGCATCCTAGCTCAAAAGGAGTGCGGGTTCAGTTCTCAGGGACAAATCGAACGGTGACTGACGGGCCATTCACAGAAACGAAGGAACTGATTGCTGGCTACTGGCTCTGGCAAGTGAAGTCGATGGAAGAAGCGATCGCCTGGGTCAAACGCTGTCCCAACCCCATGCCGGGGGACTCCGAAATCGAGATTCGTCCAGTGTTTGAAGCAGAAGACTTCGGCACAGAATTTACCCTCGAACCTGACTGACGGACAGAAGTACTCTCAAGCCTTATGGGACAAGGGTTGTCAAA
>NZ_WVIC01000025.1 GCF_009939295.1 Petrachloros mirabilis ULC683 | reverse complement strand
GCAAGTCTGGTAACTTAGCACATTTTCTTGATCTTTTTCTTGCGCTTACCCTGGGTTTGGTGCCACCCTCCTTAATATCAGTCGAATCGAAATATTGCCTTGTTGGAGACGTGAGGCGATCAGGGCAAACAAATTCATAACTTGAGGACTATCAATGCTGAAAAATGGATTTACGATCCAAAGATTATGGGTTACCGTCTGAATTAAATCACGGAATACATCTTCAGTACGTCGAATTTTACTCTGGCTAATCCAATCAGGTTCTGTCATGACCAGTTGAATTCTGGGAGCCAAGTTTTTTGTATCCTCATATGCCCATAACGCTCCTTGAACCTGATACAGAAATATTTGAAATTCTGCTGGATTGAGAACATTACCATCGCGATCACACAAACCTGACTGAATCAAGCAACTTTTCAAAATTCGTGCCCTTGTTGGGTCATTCAAGGTGGGCACTTTTCTTCCTGATACCGCCACTTCCAGCGGAGACAGACCGAAAGGTGACTCAGACAGAACCTTTGCAACCCATACTATGAGCTTTGCGTAATCATGATCCATTTCCCCATTATCCTTGTGAGAATAGCTTTATCAGCCTTCAGGTCAAATAGCAAGGCAAACAACGACTGAATCCAGTAGAACTCAATATACCCTTGTCGATGCTTGTAAACGCCAACAATGATCGCCCTCTTGCCATGTCCGTCGTCGTCCTCCCTGTCCATTTTTGAGGAGCCTGCAACCGCAGTTACGATATCGCGCTCTGATACCTTTTTTCGTGCTTCGCTCCACCATGCACCGACAAAACACACCGAGCCAACCAACCACTATAAACACCGATTGGGCCAAGATCGGCTCCGTGACGCAAAGCGATCTCCCCGCTTTCATGCTTACTGGAGTTGGAGCAAGCGCCAGATGGCTTTTCAAGAAGTCGATCTGACGATCACCCGCCCCAAACTCATCTTCCCGCTGTTCCCATGTCAGCTACAGACCTAAAAACGCCCTAGCTCGTTACCCCCTCGCAATTCAGCCCCTCGGGGGCTTGCTCCAACAGTGCGCGATCGCGCGGCACCAACAACAGCATCGCCAAAGGTACCACACAGCGGCTTTCTTGCAACCCCTCCGGTACTCCCTCTCTACGCTCCGCTACAGGGTTGATCGGGCATCGCATCTTGTTAACTGGCTCCGCTGCGCTGCGTTCAGTCCGTTTCCTCGCCAGCGGTTGGGGGCTGATGCGGTTGTGCAGTCGCACTTCATTTTTGGGGGAGTGCCCCCAATCCCCCCACCCAACCGGGGTGGCAACGCCGAGCAACGTGTGGTTTCCCAGAACTGTTGTTTTTGGCAGGTCTTGCCATGCTTTTTGTTCTGTTGTTTTTCATAGGTGTTGCCATGCTCAGTCTACTTCAGTCTCCTGCTCCTGTGGTTCAGCTTCCTACGCAGCTTGCTGCCGGGGCTTGGTCTTGCTGCCACCTGCGGTTGCTCGGTTCAGGCTGGGCAGAGCTGGCAGGTGTTCCTTTCCCGTCAGCAGCGGCCACCGTTGAGCGGTTGCAGGGGTTGGGGGCCAGCCGGGTGTCCATTGCGGGGTCAGGTACTCAGTTGTGTGTCATTCGGTTCCAGGCGCAGCGGTCGGTGTTGCTGCAACTCTCGGCTAAGTTCCCCAGTGCTTGCCGGGTGGCCTAGTTTGGCTTGGGTCGGGGTCCTGCGGGGCCTCGGCCTTTTTTTATTGGCTGGAAGCTCGAATTGGCATGGGGAAGTTGTGTTCAGCCGCTTCGTCCCTCAGCCGCTTCACCATTACATTCACAGGGCACCGCCTCCACTCCATTCCGGCAGTGCAACCCGGAGAGACAGGCTAAAAGGCGATCACTTTTGATCAGCAGTCGTGCTATCGCACATTCGTTTCCCTGCTTCCGGTACTCATGCTTGCGTTCCTCAGCAGGCGGCGCTCCGTTTCGCACCAAAAGGTCAGCAGCCTAGCACGGCATCGGTCGAGCAGCAAGCCTACCCTGCGGCCAAAAAGTCGCCATTGGCGGTTGCGCCTTTTGTTCATTTTTTCTGGAAGTTGGCGCATTTAATATGGGCGACCTTTTGGGGCTTGCCATCCAACCCCGGTGATGACTCAAAGGCCGTGCTTCATCCTCTGGTTGGGGTGCTCCACTCCGCGCCATCTGGAGAGGAGAGAAGTGAAAAAGAGAGGGGTAGGGGTATTGGCCGCTGTCTCATGCCGAATGCCCGCCAAACAAACAGCATTTTTACCAAAGCACCAATTGCTGTGTCCTCAATTCCAACCAGTCTGGCGCTATGGCCTCTGGGATTAAGGGGTGTAGTTCAACTCTTATACCCTTGGCGATCGCATACCTCACCGTTCCCCATGTCCCGCTGCCCTGCCAACTGTCTATCGTCAACCCCAACGGGCAAACCTTATTCGGCCAAGCGTGTAGCGTTCCACCCACCACAACCAAAGCATCCACCATCCCACGGCTGCGTTTTTGCAATTGCCAGGGTTGCCAGCCTTCAGCATCGTATTGGTACAGCCTGCAATTGACCGCCAACTCCCGCGCCAGCGTATCCAACCCCTTTGCATCCCCAGCGTGCAACGTTGTGCCGGGGGTCAGCAATTGGATCAGGTCTTCAGTAGCCTTCATTTCCTGATCTGGGGTCAACCTTCTGGGGCCAGTCACACCAATATGCATAGGAGTTTTTAGGTCGCTTCTTCTCCATTATATCTCAATCAGTTAGTACTAACCAATTATCAAATCGTTCTTTACGTCTTATCTATCGACCTTCTGGCCGACTGTTCCAGTTCTTCAATAGTGCAACTGTAGAGCTTGCAGAGACCAGCAAACTGATCAACCCGCATCTTGGGCAGCGTTCGCCCTTGTTCCCAATTCCGCACCGTCGAGACAGCAATATCTAACTTGACCGCCACCTCTTCAGCCTTTAATCCTGCTTTTTGTCTGAGTTCTTTCATATCCATGACTCAACTTTACAGCCAACCTAGCACCATTCAGTTAAGCCTAATCAGTTAGTCTTTCAATTCACAAGTTTTATTAACCGAATAGCACTAACCAATTAACATTAGTACTAACCAATTAGTATAATAGCCCTAGTTGAGTTGAGGTTTTATTCAAATGATTACCCGCGAAAATCTGATTTACTCTGCTTCTGCTGCCGCCCGTATTCTGGGTATCATTTACGGTCATTCCCGCATCGTTGTGCGCGAATGGTTTGCTGTGGTCTGGGTTTGGGTGCCCGGTCATCGGCCCCGGTTTATGTCCAAGGCTGTCTTCAAGCGCCATTTTGTTGAACGACGCAAAGCTGCGGCTCGTGCCCTGCGGGTCACTCAGCACATCATGGATTCCACTTCGTTTACGGTACGCAACGAAGAGAAGGGCAGTACCTATATCGTGCAGACCGTTCCGGCTGGTTTGATTTGTCAGTGCGAAGACTACCGCAACCAGGTGCAATTCTTGGGGCACGGGTGTTGTAAGCACAACTATGCCGTTCTCAACCACCTGGGGTTTAACAGTTTAAGCAGCTATCTCAATGCAGCCAAGGCAGGTACACCAATAGGTGCCCTAGCTGCTTAATCCTGACCCTGTTTCAGCCAAAAGACTCAAAGCCCCTGCTGAACTTTAGCGAGGCAGCAGGGGATGACCCACCTATTCAGAAAGGATCATTAGGATTATGACACCCTACGAAATCGAATGCGAACGAGAACATCGAGATCAAGAACAAGGCCGGATTGCAGCGGAGTGGTACAGCGATGGTCAGGGTGATGCAGGCTTAGGTCAACTGCCCCGCTGGACAGATGAAGCTTACCTAGCAGGATATTTATCCCGGCTGAAGCAGCTCCCCAAAAACCCAGACGGGACAATCCAGTACAACAGTCCCCGGCAGCATTTTGCCTTTGGTTTTATGGATGGCCCCGATGACTGCACCTGTGACGAGTTTTAGATGACCTGCACCGAACCGGGAGTGGTGCCCCGGCATTAACCCTATCCCTCGGAATACCCCATGTCAGCTCCAGCCACTGAAGAAAAAATCATCCCGATCTCGGAAGCTAAAACCCCTGAAGTCCTTAAGAGCAAGGGTTACCGTCGCCCGATTCTAGAAATTCTGGCAGACCTGCAAAAGCCCATCCCCAAGCGGTTCATCAAAAGCAAGACCCTGAAGGGACAGCGTATCGATTTTGTCTCTTGGTACAGCTACATCCGGCTATTGGAGTTCTACGCCCCTGGGTTTTCTTGGGAAGTCCGCACGCACTATAACGGCGATCGCACGGTCATCGAGGGTCGTCTTACCCTCCGTGCTGCTGAGGGCACTTTCACTAGGGAAGCCACCGGAACCGAGGATAACGAGATCGATAGCTGGGGAGATCCGTCCAGTAATGCTGAGGCGATGGCGCTAAGGCGCTGCTGTGCCAAATTTGGCCTCGGACTCCATCTGTGGGAAAAATGAAGCAAGCATCTCCAGCCCAAAAGCTATAGAATCAGCACCATTGAGATTGAACAGCACAGCTAGCAAATGGATTCATTATGTCCTAGAAAGCGGGAAGCCAATCTGTTAGAAGCCCTTGGTAGAACCGACTAATCCACCAAAAGCCATGCCACAGCGGATTCAAGCCAAAGATATCGAGCCGGAACTAAAGCGTTTGATCGCCGAGGCAACACCAGTTGAACCAGGGTTGGCAGGCCGACTGGACGAAATGCGGCGCTGGATTAAAGCCAAAAAGCCCGGTCAATTGATGAGCAAGCGCCATGTCATGGATTTCCTGGTTGAGCTGTACGTGGATGCCAAAGTCTGGCTGGATCTGAAGGCCCTTGAACCTGAAGCAAGACAGGCTTGTGTAGACCAAATGACCCCAGCAGAACAATACTGGTACACCGAACTCTTTCCCCGCTGGTTCAACGAGCCAGACCCCAAACTCTCCATCTGGAAACAGAAATTGATGGCGGGAGAATCTGACCAAGAGGACAAGGGACTCATCGACAACCTGTGCAACTGCATTGATGAGCGCCAAGGGAGTTCTTGGGCCTGTTACATTCTCGATCTATCGATGGCAACGGATTTGATTGCAAGTGGTATCCTCAAAACACCATTGTGTGTTCAGCTCACCACCCTATCCAACCCGCTCTCGGTAGACAAAAAAGCTCGATGGGAACTGACCCTGAGATACTGGAAAATCCAGCGGGCACTATTTGTAAGCTTCAACCCCACGCGCGATCGCTCTGTGCTGGAAAACAGGATATTACAAGAAAGCGATCATCTGCCTGCCAGTTGTTACACTGAAATTGAGATTTAACCCTGGGCCAAGCCATGACGATTGAGAACGCTGTCATCCAAAATGCCACCCCTGGAGAACCTATACAGGAGTCTTCTCTAGAGTCACTAAGAGCCGCCCGAACCCTGCAAAAAATGCGCCGTTCTCATGGGATCAACCGAGTTGACCTGATTGTGGAAGGTGTAAACAGCGATTGGCCGGAGCAATGGTCAGAGGAAGAGGCTCTAGGCTCAAAGGCAACACCAGAGTAAATCCAGTGAATCAGCAGGCCAAGGTCACCAGACCTCGATTGAGATAAACTTTGAGATAAAAACTTTTGAGATAAAGATTGAGATAACCTATAAGTCTCTCCAAAAGAGGGTTATGGCATTCTCGCTTGGCTGATTTGTAATCAGCCGGTCGCAAGTTCGAGTCTTGTCACCAGCTTTTTAGTCAATCAAGGGTTTTACAGTACGGGCAAGGCTTCCAGCCTTTGTTTTGCATGGGTTTAGTTGATTGTGTTGGAGATTGTTAGACAGGTTTGGGCGAGTTTGGAGCCAAGATTGAGATATAGCGGTTCTCACCTGAGTGAGGTACGCCAGGATGCGTCGGTGCAGCAGATATTGTTGATGTCGCAGTTGAGGAATGTGGAGGCAAGGTTGAGGTGGGGGTGGTGCGATGGTCTCCGACCGGCCTACAGGCAGAGCCTAGGCTTCGCCTACGGCCATCGCCCTATGAGGGCACCGTCAAAAAAATTAAGTGGCTCAATCAGGTCAACCAAGAACTTACCGTGGAAATCACTCTGGCAACTCAAGAACTAGCCAAAGTCCTTTGAGTACATTCGTTTTCTCTTACAATAAAAGCGCTTTGCGGCGACATCGGGTGAATCCTGGCCTGCGGGGATTTACTGGCTGGGGGAGGCTCTCTGTACGGCAATCATTGCCATCAACCAGTTACCCCAGACAAAGGACATGCTCTGGTTGAGAGTATTGGGCAAGGGAGTGACGCAGGAACAGGCGATCCTTGAGGTATTGGCCTTGCCAAAGGGGAATCCACAGCGGGGCAGGATTTTGCAGTTGCTGGCGAGTTGGAAGATTACACTGGAGTTAAACGATCCAACTGATGATGCAGAGCGAGGTGTGCTGATGGTGTTGTCGCAGGCTTATCTAGAATGGGAGCAAGCCACTGAAGAGCGAGGGATTCAACAAGGCATTCAACAAGGCATTCAACAAGGCATTCAACAAGGCATTCAACAAGGCATTCAGGCTGAACGTCAGATCACGCTTGAGACTTTGTTTAAGGCTCGGTTTGGTGCGATTGATGAGTCGTTGGCGGCTATTGTGCCTAGTCTGATGGCGTTGTCTGCGGAGGACTATACGCAGTTTTTATTGGCGTTGCCGCAGTTGTCTCAGGATAAGGTGGTGGCTAGGTTTCAGGCTCAGAAGCGATAAGCTCTAGAGTAGGAGTTGCTCTATATGATCTTTGGGCTGGGCGATCGCCTGGTTTAAAACCAGTTCACCTACATTTGCAAGTTCCATTTAGGTGGGAACTCATAATCATTTACAGCCAATTGGGAATCAGCTCGATATTTTTGCTTGATCTTGAAATTGTCTACTTGAAGTTCAGGTATTTTCACACGTAAATATTTGTCAGTTTCACAAAAACAGTTTTGCAAATCAATTAACGTAGGTTCCCTTCCGAACAGATTCTGAAAATTAGAGTATCCAAAATGACTTTGATAAAAATGGAAGTTATCTTGGATATATCTTATTAGGTCTTCACAAGAAATGTATTGATTTATGGGTGAATTCGCTGTGATTTCAGCTAAGGGCAAAAATGAGCAAACGCAGGCGTTGGTTGGGGAACTGAAACCCTCTCGACTGGCGATCACCTTGGGCGATCCATGCGGCATTGGACCAGAGGTGATTCTGAAAGCTCTGGCTGGGCAATCTTTGGCAGCATTGACCGTTGTGGGCAGTCGCCGCATTTTAGAGGCAGCCTACACAACCCTGCGATCGCGCACCTCAGAGCCTCTCGTTGATCCCCAACAGCTCGACATTCTGGAGCCAATCCTGGAATCATCCACCCCGTTGCGCCCTGGATGTCCTTCCCCTGAAAGCGGCGCGGCCAGCTTTGCATACCTCCAAGCAGCTTTGGATCAGGTGTTGGCGGGGCCTTGCCAAGGCATTGTCACTGCCCCCATTGCCAAGTCGGTGTGGAAGCAAGCCGGTCATGACTTCCCGGGTCAAACGGAGGTATTAGCCCAAGGGGCTGGGGTTGAGCGCTACGGGATGCTGTTTGTGGCTACTTCTCCCCATACAGGATGGCAGCTCAAAACCTTGTTGGCCACGACCCATATCCCCTTGCAGCAGGTTTGCGCTGCCCTATGCCCTGGCCTGCTATCCCTGAAGTTGGATCTGTTGATCGAGACGTTGGCGCAGCAGTTTGGGGTGACACAGCCCCGGATTGCGATCGCAGGTCTAAATCCCCACAGTGGCGAGCAAGGACAGTTGGGCCGTGAAGAAATCGACTGGCTGATTCCCTGGCTAGAGGAGATGCGATCGCACTACCCCCACGTGACGCTGAATGGCCCGGTTCCCCCCGACACCCTCTGGGTCAAGCCGGGTCAAGCTTGGTTTGGTCACGGAGGTGCAGCCCCAGACACACTCGGTCACGATGCTTATCTGGCGCTCTATCATGACCAGGGCTTAATTCCAGTTAAACTAATGGCCTTTGACCGCGCCGTAAACACCACCATTGGCCTGCCGTTTACGCGCACCTCTCCGGACCACGGCACCGCCTTTGACATCGCAGGCCAGGGCATCGCCGATGCCAGCAGCATGAAAGCTGCGATCGCCCTGGCAAGACAACTTGCCAACCCATCGCGGTCAGCATGAGAAAATATCAGATAAGGCTCTTTAGCTGACCAGCAACTCACAGTTTGCCAAAAACATGACTTCGCCTTTACCCATTGTTCAACTCGGCAACCCGTTGCTGCGTCAGAGCGCTGCAACCGTGACCGACATCCAAGCCCCTGCAACCCAAGCCTTTATTGAGCAGATGTTGACCACGCTTTATGAAGCTGAAGGCGTCGGCATTTCTGCCCCCCAACTGGGTCTATCCGCTCAGATCCTGATTGTGGCATCCCACCCCAACCCACGCTACCCCCAAGCACCCACCATGAATCCAGTGGTAATGATTAACCCCCAGATCTTGGCCTACGCTGAGGAGCGTATGCCCGACTGGGAAGGATGTCTGAGCGTGCCCGGTCTGCGGGGTCTAGTGCCTCGGCATCGGTCTGTGCAAATGCAGTACTGCGATCGCAACGGCACCCCTCAAAAATTAGAGCTGACTGACTTTCCCGCCCGGATTTTCCAGCACGAATACGATCATCTGCATGGGTATGTATTTTTAGATCGCGTCAACACCACCCTGGATCTGAGCACCGAACAAGAGTATCAACGGCTGATTGAAACTGCCACCTCTGCTTGATAGCGATTGCCTGAGTAGGGATGACACCTCACCAAGGTGATGAGCGTAACCTCCGGAGGACAGAACAACCGGCCTGGAAGATAAGTGCCTAAACCGCGATTCACATATAGCCAGTTATCTTGTACCTGATGCAGCCCATGGGCCCATTCCCAATGCTGCACAACCTTGTCGCACCCTTGAGTGAGATGCTTAACCCAGCGTTGCATTGGCTTAGAAAGCTGCTGCCTCAACTTTTTCATTTCCATCACAATCGGCCCAACCCCAGGAATAATCACCTGACCGCCATGGGTATGCCCAGACAACTGTAGGTCAACCCGCCAGCGTTGCAGAGATTTGGCACTGTCTGGATTATGAGACAACACAATGCGAGGCATCTCAGCCGGAATTTGCTGCATGACCGGAGCCGGGTTAAATCGGGGTGACCAGTAGTCCCGCAGTCCCACTAGGGCTAGGTCTTCGCCAAAAGGATAGATCACCTCATCCCAGAGCACGCGAATATCCACATCGCCCAAAGCTTTGGTAATCATGGGCTGAGACCTAGCATAAAGCAGATCGTGATTGCCCAGAATGGCATAGGTGCCCAGTCGGCTTTGCAGCGATCGCAGGTGGTCGGCCAGCCCATAGATGGGGTCTGGCTCATCCGTAACATAGTCTCCCGTTAACACCACCAAATCTGGCTTGGCCGCATTCGTAGCGGCAATAGCTTGGTGCAGCAATCGTTCCGACAAACGCAACCCATCAAAGTGCAGATCTGAAAGTTGGGCAATTTGCAGCCCCGCCAATGCAGGTGGCAGATTGCGAATTGGCACCGTCAGGCGCTCAACCCGCAGTGACCCTCCCAGCAAGCTATACATATTGCGAAACCCTGTGTAATGAAACCTGGCAAGCAATCCCATTGAACTCCACAAAGGTTATGAAAACATCATGAGCCCAGCCCAACCCAGCTTGGTAGAACCCATGACTCAGTGAATACCCACTAGAAGCGTTGGTGTTGCCATACACCATTCCAATCCTACTGACCTTAGCAAGAACAGTGTGGAAGAATGCTGAACCCTGACATCAGGTTTGTCTGGAGACGGTATGATTGTGCCAACAGGTTTCCCTGGGAAATAAACTGCCTGAGCTCAGATAATCAGTTCCACATCCTCTCAACCTCCGCTTATGGTTGCAGTGCAACCTTTTCTGGTAATTCACTTTTGCAGCACCTCCGTATTGAGCATAACCAGTGGGGTGTACCCTCTCTTGGGCGATGTCAGACTGGATCTTGTCATCCTGGCCTTCTTATTTTTGTTATCCGCCTTTTTCTCAGGGTCAGAAACCGCACTGACCGCCCTAGATAATCTCAAACTCCGCGCCCTCATCAAAGAGCAAGGTGATCCAGGCGGACTCTTTAAGCTGGTGCTAGAGCGACGGGCAAGATTTATCACCACACTGCTGGTAGGTAATAATCTCGTCAATAACTTTGCGGCTATTCTCACCAGCAATTTATTTGTGATCTGGTTTGGGGGGGCGGGTCTGGGCATTGCCACCGCAGTTGTCACCATCTTGTTATTGCTGTTTGGGGAAATCACCCCCAAATCCATGGCGATCAACAACACCATGGCTACCTTTCAACTGGTCGTCCGCCCAGTTTATTGGCTCTCAGTCGCCCTTGGCCCCATCATCTTAATGTTTGAGCAGGCAGCGCAGGCCATCATTCGACTCGTGCAGGCCAGTGCGCCACCCCAAAGTGAATCCCTAGCTGATCTCCAGCTCATGATTGAAATCCTGGGAGGCAAAGGACAACTCGATCTCCAGAAGCGCCAACTTTTGAATAAAGCCCTGATGCTGGATAGCCTCAGTGTGCGTCAGGTGGTCAAGCCCCGCGTCGAGATGCAAACGGTGTCCCATGAGGCCAGCCTCCAAGATCTAGTGGATATTTGCCTTGGCAGTGGCTACTCTCGCATTCCGGTGCAAGAGGAATCTAAAGACGAAATCATTGGCGTCATTCACCTGAAGCGCGCCGTGCAACACCTGAAGGCCAAAGGAGATGAGCTGGTCACTGCCGCCATGGATAAACCCATTTATGTGCCAGAGTCAAAGCGTTTAGCCGATTTACTCAAGGAAATGTTGCAACAACACTTTCATCTGGCCATTGTGGTCGATGAGTACGGGGGCACCGTAGGACTGGTCACCCTTGAGGATATTTTGGAAGAGCTAGTGGGCGAAATTTACGACGAGAGTGATTTTCCGGGTCAGCGGCAAGGGCTAAGAAACCGTCGCCTGGGTCAGAATCGGTTGGTGCGCACGCCGCCAGCTCAGCCCTAGGGCTGGCCTAGATACCGCACCAAATAGGGTGAAAAAACTTCATAAATCAGCGTCAAAGGTTGGCCATTGTGCCAAAACAAATAGTGTCGTCCCCAGAAGGGTCCTGACTGGCCAAAGGCGCTAGCCAGAGCCGGAGAATGGCCATAGTAAACCTGGCGAATATCTCGATACAGCTCGGTGCGAAGGTGCGCCAGACTCGCCCAGATCGGTAAGGAGCGATTTTGTAAATACTCATCTACATGACTGGCTTCCCACCAAGAGGTGGCATAGGCCAAACGCTGTCCTGAAGCGGTACGCAGCCACACTTGGCGTCGCAACCGTGGCCCTGGAACCGCTTGAATTTGTACAGGCGCATCATCCAGGTCAAAACCGATATACGACATATCGATCACATCCACTTCCGTGGGTTCCCCGGTTAGCAATTGTAAATGCCGGGTAGGAGATCCATCGCCCAAAATTAGCATTTGCCAGGCTGGTGCCAACTGCTGTGGCGGCAGTCCGGTTTGAATCAACGCCTGGGTTCCCTGCCAAAGCAGATCGAGCTGATGCCAAGATGGGGAAGCCTGTACGGAGGCGGAGGGATGAGCGCTGTACACTGGGGCGTTGATAGTCAAAGGACTTTACAAATATTTTCAAAACTTTTTAATCTACCTGCATCATAGACATTAAGTTTGTTGCGTGCCAAGATCAGACGCTATGGATAATGCCTTGCTCTGTGTCCAAAATCTACGAATTGCCTATCCTCAAAACAGCTCTGGGGCAAGCACAGCCTGGGCCGTAGATGGGGTTTCATTCATCCTCAAAGCAGGAGAGCGGCTGGGGTTGGTGGGCGAGTCGGGCTGTGGCAAGTCCACCATTGGGCGCGGCATTTTGGGACTTTTGCCCAGGGGCTCCCGCACAGAAGGGCAAATTCACTGTGCAGGGCAGGCCGTCTTAACCCTTTCGGAACATCAGTTGCGCCACTTTCGCGGAGAAGCTGTGGCGCTGGTCTTTCAAGATCCGATGACGCGCCTGAACCCGCTGATGACCATTAAGGCACATTGCCTGGAAACCCTGAAGGCTCACCAGCCCAGGTTATCGGTGCAGCAGGCCAAGTCCAAAGTGCTAGAAACCCTAGGAGCGGTTAATATTCCCGAAAATCGGTGGACCCAGTATCCCCATGAATTTAGCGGTGGGATGCGGCAGCGGGTGGCCATTGCCCTAGCGCTGCTGCTGGAGCCTAAGCTGATCATTGCCGATGAACCCACCACTAGTCTGGATGTGACGGTGGCGGCGCAAATTCTCAAGGAGCTGACTCGCCTTTGCCAGGAGCGCCAGATGGGACTGCTGTTGATTTCCCACGACTTAGCCCTGGTGAGTGAATACTGCGATCGCGTCGCCGTCATGTACCAGAGCCAAATGGTAGAAGTGGGGCCAGCCCTAGAGATTCTGCAATCTCCACAACACCCCTACACCCAGTCCCTTTTGCAGTCTGCTCTGCATTTACAGGCCCAGGCAGCCAGCAATCGAGAATCCACCACTCCTGTGTTGCTCAAGGTAGAAGCGCTTCAGCAGCATTACACCCTAGAAACCAACCTGCTAGCGCGGATGATCGCCCGTGCTCAACCCCAAACCATCCGAGCCGTAGATGGCATTGACTTAGAGTTATATGCAGGCGAAATCCTGGGCTTGGTGGGCGAGTCGGGCTGTGGCAAAAGTACCCTGTCCCGTACCATTTTGCAGTTGGTGCGACCAACGGGGGGACGGGTCACCTTTGGCAATCAAGACTTAGCCCAGCTCAAGGGCTCGGCACTGCAACAGTGCCGCCGCCAAATTCAGATGATTTTTCAAGACCCCCGCGCCTGCCTCAATCCTATGATGAAAGTGGGGACCAGTGTGGCAGAACCCCTGCTGATTCATGGCCTGGCTACCCCCGCAGAGGCCGAGGCCAAAGCCCTAGGGCTTTTTGAGCGCGTGGGGCTGACCCCAGCTACCGACTACTCCGGACGCTACCCCTCCGATCTGTCCGGGGGACAATTGCAGCGAGTGGCCATTGCCCGCTCCCTGATTACCCATCCCCAACTGATTATTTGCGATGAGCCCGTGAGCATGTTGGATGCCAGCATTCAAACCCAGGTGTTAGATCTCATGAAAGAACTCAAAAACGAGTTTGATCTGACCTATTTGTTTATTACCCATGACCTATGGGTGGCCAGATTTTTCTGCGATCGCATCGCCGTCATGACCGAGGGCAAGATCGTCGAACTCGGCCCCACAGAGCAAATTTTCACGCGACCCCAGCATCCCTATACCCAAAAGCTTCTGGGTGCAGCCCCCCTGCTGGCCCGGCTCTAGCCAAAATAGCAGAACATCTCCTCTATAATCAAAATTTGTGGCTTTGCTGCATCGTGGGCGCAACCCATCTTCACGCTTGACCTTTACCCTGAACCCCATGTCTGACGAACTGCGTGCCGCCCGTGTAGAAAAAGTAGCTCAACTGCAAGCGGCAGGATTCCAGCCCTATGCCTACCGCTGGGAGTCTACCCACCATGCCCAAAATCTCCAAGAAAAATATCAAGATCTTCCCGCAGGCGCAGGAGTAGAAGATGAAGTTGCCCTAGCCGGACGGATCTTGGCTCGCCGCGTCTTCGGCAAGCTGGCCTTCTTTACCCTCCAAGACGAAAGCGGCACCATTCAGCTCTATCTGGACAAAGCGCACATCCAGTCTCACATGGGAGAACGAGATCCAGACGCCTTCAGCCACCTCAAGCAATGGACCGATGCTGGCGACATTCTCGGCGTGCGAGGCACCCTGAAGCGCACCGAAAAAGGAGAGCTATCCATTTATGTGCGCGAGTACCAAATTCTGACTAAATCCCTACTGCCACTGCCCGACAAGTGGCATGGCCTCACCGACATCGCCAAACGCTACCGCCAGCGCTATGTAGACTTAATTGTCAATCCCACCGTGCGTGAAACCTTCCGACGGCGGGCACTGATTACCGCTGCCATTCGCCGTTATCTAGATCAAAAAGGGTTTATTGAAATTGAAACTCCGGTGTTGCAAAGTGAAGCCGGAGGTGCCGATGCTCGCCCCTTTGTGACTTATCACAACACCCTCGAAATGGAGTTGTATCTGCGTATCGCCACTGAGCTACATCTCAAGCGTCTCATTGTGGGCGGGTTTGAAAAAGTTTTCGAGATGGGTCGCATCTTTCGCAACGAGGGGATCTCTACCCGCCACAATCCCGAATTTACCACCATTGAAATTTACCAAGCCTACGCCGACTACACCGACATGATGGCACTCACCGAGTCCCTGATTGCCGAGGTCACCCAATCGGTCTTAGGCACCCTGCACCTTATCTATCAAGGGCAACCCATTGATTTAACACCCCCTTGGCGACGGGTCACCATGCATGAACTGGTGCAGAAGGCCACCGGTCTTGACTTTGCCCAATTTCAAGATCTCCAAACCGCTCAAGCTCAGGCCACATCGGCTGGGATTCATGAGATTGAAGCCTGTACCAGTATCGGTGAGATTCTGAATGTGGCCTTTGAGCAGACCGTAGAAGCCACGCTAATTCAGCCCACCTTTGTGCTCGACT
Organism: Petrachloros mirabilis ULC683; assembly: GCF_009939295.1. Lineage (GTDB taxonomy): Bacteria > Cyanobacteriota > Cyanobacteriia > Thermosynechococcales > Thermosynechococcaceae > Petrachloros > Petrachloros mirabilis. Next base: position 53,841 of record NZ_WVIC01000025.1, on the reverse strand, counting down.
ACCCCGTAGAAATTTCGCCCCTAGCTAAAGCCCATCGCAGCAAGCCAGGACTTGTGGAGCGGTTTGAATTATTTATGGTCGGTCGTGAAACCGCCAATAGCTTCTCTGAGCTTACCGACCCCCTGGATCAACGCCAGCGTCTAGAAGCCCAGGCCGAACGCAAAGCCGCCGGGGACTTAGAGGCCCAGGGCGTCGATGAAGATTTTCTCTGTGCCTTGGAATACGGAATGCCGCCAACGGGTGGCCTAGGCATTGGCATTGATCGCCTCGTGATGCTGCTGACTGACTCCCCCAGTATCCGCGATGTCATCGCCTTTCCCCTTCTGAAACCAGAGAAAGCCAGTTCAGAAACCTCACCCCCGTAGCTCAGCCACTCAATCTGGAACCAAAAAGATTGGAAAATCGTCGGAGCATTGTTTATCCATATCCTTTACACAAAACTCAAACAAAAAACTTATCAGTGGTGCCTCAGAGGCGGTTTGAAAAGTTTCTAACCCCTTGCACTCGCTCTCTAAATCCCCCATTCTGGGGGACTTTAAGAGTGATCAAAGCCCCCCAGAATGGGGGGTTGGGGAGCAAATGTAGAGCATGGAAAGACCTTAAAGGCAGCCTCTGCGCTCACATGGCTGTTCCTAAACAGAAGGGATCGATTATAATCGCCTCAATATGATCACCATTTATGCTGGCAGTTTATCCTGGAAGCTTTGACCCCATCACCTTGGGACACCTCGACATTATTGAGCGGGGATGTCATCTTTTTGACCAAGTGATCGTTGCAGTTTCCTACAATCCCCATAAATCGCCTCTTTTTTCGGTGGAGACGCGAATCAATTTAATCCGTTCCTGTACACAACACCTGCCCAACCTTGAAATTGATGCATTCAACACTTTAACTGTGCATTATGCTCAAACAAAACAAGCGAGTGTACTGTTGCGAGGGTTACGAGTCCTCTCAGATTTTGAATACGAGCTGCAAATGGCTCACACCAACAAAAGTCTATCTACCCAAATTGAAACTGTTTTTTTAGCCACCTCCAATGAGTATAGTTTTTTAAGTAGTAGCTTAGTTAAAGAGATCGCCAAATTTGGTGGTTCCGTTGCCCATCTCGTTCCGCACAATGTTGCTTTAGAGCTAGAAAGATGTTACGCCAAGACTCCTCCTACAGTATTGACACCAACGGTCACGAATCTGACCACACCAGTGGATACAACAACCCAGCGTCCCAGGGACTAGAGCTGCAACGTCAACTCCAGCGACTGGAGGAAATAATTGTTCTTGAGGGTTTTAAGTTTCCCCTTACCCGCCGAACTGTGGTGGATGAGGAGCAAATGTTGTCGCAGTTATTGGCCGTTGAGCGCAGTATTCCTGACACCGTTAAGCATGCGGAATACTTACTCCAAAATCGGGAAGAGATTCTGGCGCGTGCCAAGCAATATGCTCAGGAAACCATTAAATCGGCTGAGCAGCGAGCCGCCCAAATTGCCGATGAGTTGACGATTATTCAACAAGCAGAGCTAGAGGCTCAGAAGCTGCGAAAGCAGGTGCAGGAAGAGATAGAGGCGATTCGTCAGCGCAATTTATCTGAAATTGAGCGGGTACGCCGTCAAACTCAACAGTCGATTGACACCATGCGTCAAACCGCTCAGAAGGAGTGTGAGCAAATTCACCGGGAAGCTGATAACTATGCAGAGCGGGTGCTCAGCGATCTTGAGCATCAGTTGGGGGATATGTTGCGGGTGATTAAAAATGGCCGTCGTCACCTCCAAGGTCAGCCGAGGCAGGGCAGTAATTAAACGGAACCACCGCTCACGCTTTCTTGTGCCGATGGTGCGCTTAGGGAGTCCCTACGTGAACCTCTGCGTATCGGTAGCACGCGGGGTCTCCCGTCGCCCTAGAAATAAATAAATAGGTTGAGGCCGGGAATGGTGCGAGACAGGGTCCACAGCAGTAGAGCAATGTAAAGTAGACCCAAGCCCCACTGGTACCACACTAGGCTGCTAATTAAGCCTGGCAGGTGTTCGTCGCGCAGGCGGATGTCATTGAACCCAAACTTAAACCAATTGTTGAGGCTGAGGTCGAAGTAGTTAATCCATCCCCAGCGGCGATCCCAGAGAATGGGGGTGTAGCGATCGCGGTAAAAGGGAAACTTGGGCATGATCGGCAGACGAGCAATTAACAGCCGCAGTTGACGCAGGCTGCCATCTTCGACAAAGTAACTGACGTTCATGAGGTCGTGGTAGCGCCCTCGTCGATAGAGGATGCCCATTAGGGTGAGGGGAATGGGCACCACCAACAGGGTCACGACTCCTAAGGTGAGCAGGGGCATTTCCGAGCTGCGCAGAATGGCCAGTCCGCCGGCAAACTCAATGCCAGCAAAGATCCCTAGCATGGTGATGATCTCGGCCTGGGGCGGCATAATGGGCTGGGGATGCAGTCGCCTAAAGCGATCGACAATCCAAAAGACGAGACCAAAGTAAGCCATTGCTACCAACCCCACTCCCAGGATGAGCCAGAAGCTACTGCCAAAGTGACTCAACACGAGCAGCAGTGCCATTCCCATAACTCGCAAGGCCAGCAGGATGCGATTGCCCAGGTTGAGGGGGGGGCTAGCGGCAATGCGATCGCGCACATCAATGTAGGTGTCTAAATCCACCAGATCTCGAATAATCAAGTCGGTGAGATTGCGAAAGGGCTGGACTTGACGGGCGGCCACCACGGCGGTGGCTTGCTCGGCAGAAAAGCCCACGATCCGTAAGCGCTCCTGAGAGGCGGTGTTGAGATTGAGGTTAAACAGTCGCTGCAAGAGCGATCGCAGTCGCAGACTTTCGGTGAGATATTGCACTTGATTGGCATCGCCGATCTGCTCAAGCTGACGAAAGTTGCGCACCAGATTCCGCAGTAAGATTTCGTTCCCGGCCAGGGTGGGCACCGATAGCGCCTGACCAATACGTCCGGGATCGCCTAGGAGTCGGGCACTATTGGGGTCAAATTGCAGTCCAGCAACATTTAGGTACGCCTCTGCCCCAAACCGGGTATCACTGAAGTCTAGCTGCGATCGCAGACTCGCCCCGCGCAAATTCACCGGCAAAGCAAAGGTGGCCTGGCGGAAGGTGCCGGTGCTGAGCCACAGCGCCTCCATCAAATTCAACTGCTTTTGGAACGCCGCCGTCTCAAAAGTAGCCTTTTGCTGCCAGCGCACCTGAGCAAAATCCGCCTCATCCGACCAAAGCGTGCGGCTAAAATTTGCCAACTCCTCAAAATTACTGTGCTGAAACGATGCCGTGCCCTGAAACTCACTGGCCTGAAACAGCGCCTCACCCCGAAACGCCACCTGACTAAAATTGGCCGCCTCGAAAAAGACACTGCCCCGAAAATTGGCATCTTCCACAAAAGTGCTCTCGGCAAAGGTAGCGGCTTTGCTAGAGCGAATCTGCGACCAATCCCCATCCTGAGCAAAGCGTGCCCCCGTGGCATCAAGCCCACTCAGAAAAAACGTATTGCCAAAATCAACTCGGCCTAAAAACTGGGTCTTTTGTAACCGCAGCCGCCCCCGAAAGACCGTTAGCGGCATTTGCGGCAAGATACCCGATGGATTAAACAACGCTTGGGACAATCGACTCAGTTGCTGTTGACGCTGGCGATCACGGTCTAGTTGCGCCGCTTCAGACTCGGAAAACAATGCCGAGAGCGATTCACCATACAGCGGCGCCCGCAGCCCGAGCTTTTGCCCCAACAACTCCCCCTGAATGATGGAATCACTAATATCTAGACCCAAGGGTTGTGAAGGCTGTTGCAGTGAGGCCTGCACCAACCGATAAAACTGATCCCGAAAGTCTGCATTTTCTGGACGCAGATCTACAATCAAGTGGCTCAGATCCAGGACAGCAGATCCCTCGACCGTGAGGGGCGATCGCAGACGCTCTTGCAAAAGCTCCAGGGTTAACGGCAGACGACTGGATGAATTGTCTCCAGAGGCCGCCCATACCCGCGAACTCCCACTGACCCATAACCCTACCAGCAGCACCAGCAGCAGGCACAGTCGCAATCCCTCTTGCCGCCAAGTGCCGGTTTGCAGAGACCGCCCTCCCTGGCATCCCCCCGGCTTCCGTATCTGTTTCACCAATTTGATTCCACTGCTATCAATGCCAGTCAGCACTCCCCCAGGTTTTAGAAGATGCCTGTCTCTGGGGTCAGTATACGGTGCCAAGGCGTAAGACTTACGGGGCTGATTGACTGTATCCTGTAGACTCCTCGGGAGCAGGCTAGGGTGTAGATGCGTAGCGGCTTCTCTGCGAGTGGGCTTCTGGCTTAGAAGTTTTGCCAGTCAACCAGGCTTATCAGGGCTATCAGGAATGACTTACAGTGCCGACCTCGACTGCGTGATAGCCTAAAGGACGTACCTTATCCGTCGATACCACAGTGGTTTCAGCAATCGAGCTTGGCAATCTGGTGTGTCGGAAGATTGATTGTTGAAAGTTATGGCTTACTATATTGCACCGCAGTTTCTCAATAAAGTTGCGGTTCACATCACCAAAAATTTTCTGGAGTTGCCAGGCATCCGCGTCCCCCTGATTCTGGGTATCCATGGCCATAAAGGAGAGGGCAAGACCTTTCAGTGTGAGTTGACCTTCAAAAAAATGAAGGTAGAAGTGGTGCACCTGTCAGCCGGGGAACTGGAAAGCCCAGATGCAGGGGATCCGGCTCGCTTGATTCGGCTTCGCTATCGTGAGGCTGCTGATATCATCCGCAAGCACGGCAGGATGGCAGTGATGATCATTCATGATATTGATGCGGGGGCAGGTCGGGTCGATGGGAGCACTCAGTACACAGTCAATACGCAGTTGGTCAATGCCACATTGATGAATATTGCCGATCATCCCACCAATGTGCAACTACCGGGCAGCTATGACAGTGAGCCACTCCCCAGAGTGCCCATTATCGTGACCGGCAATGATTTTGGCACCCTCTATGCACCGCTGGTTCGAGATGGGCGCATGGAAAAGTTTTACTGGGAGCCCACATGGGAGGACCGCATTGGGATTGTCAGCGGCATCTTTGAACCAGATGGCATCACCCGTCCTCAGGCAGAGCAATTGGTGAATCACTTTAGTGGCCAGTCTATTGATTTCTTTGGTGCCTTGCGGGCGCGCATTTACGATGAGCAGGTGCTGAGCTTTGTGCAGTCGATTGGGTTTGAGCGCATTGGCGCTCGCTTGGTCAATACCAAGGAAGCCCCACCAGAATTCCGCAAGCCTGACTTTAGCTTGCCGCACCTGTTTGAGCAGGGTAAACAAATGGTACAAGAGCAAGTGCAGTTGCAGGCGTTACGACTAGCTTCTCGCTATAACCGATCGCTCTCAGAGTCTGAGGTGCCGCCGTCTGCTCCTCGCCCTTCCCAATCTGCACCCCCATCTCCGCGCCAGTCTACGTCATCGCAGCCATCACCCCCTAGCACAACCAATGGATCTAGATCGCTGGATGATTCGATTGCCCAACAGGTGCGATCGCTCCTCATGCAGGGATATCGCCTGGGCATTGAGCATGTTGACAAGCGTCGGTTTCGCGTAGGCTCCTGGAAAAGCTGCGGTGCCGGAGCCTTAGACAATGAATCTGAAGCCCTCTCAGCCGTGGCAGCTTGTATCCATGACCATACCGGCGAATACATCCGGATTTTTGGCATTGAGCCTAGGGCAAAACGGCGGGTAATGGAAACGATTATTCAGCGCCCTTAGGGTTCCGTCAGGAAAATTTTGAGGGGTCGAGCCCAGATGGGAGCTTGTGCAGGTCTGGAGTGCCGAGAGCATCAGCATTTGCTTAGGCCAGTGATGCTGAGTCATTTTTCTCGTAAGTTAGTCGTTAATATAGCGGTTCTGGATGAAGGGAAACTACACCGTGGTTTAGTGAAACAATCTTTATGTGGGTATTGCTAGGCTTCATCGTTAATTCAAGTGTTGAGTTCCCATCCAATCAAAAACCTGACTCAAACCATTCAAGCTGATGAAGCCATCGTGCCACAGTGCAATACAGAAATCTATCATCAAGCGAGGATGATGGCGTCGTGCCACCTGAAGTATGTCATCAGTGACCCCAAGCTCCGTCTGCATAAATGCAAGTAACTGGGTTGTTTAATCCGCTTATTCCTTGATGCTCCGCGCCAGAATAGCGCGTTTAACGTGAGTTCGACGACTTATCCGCCCTCACCCCCTAGCCCCCTCCCCCAACATTGGGAGAGGGGGAACAGAGCAGAAATTCAACGTTTTAACCCCTCTCCCAATCCTGGGAGAGGGGTTGGGGTGAGGGCAGGCGAGAGCTGTCGAACTCACGTGCGTTTAGGTCACCTGCCTCTGACACAAGTTCTAAAATCTTTGTGAAATTTTGGTCGTGCTCATTCCCCCTAGCGAGATGGAGATGACCTAGAGCTGAAAACAAGGTACTATAATAGTATTTATGTACTGTATTATGTTGAACGCTGTTTGGGTGTCCTGGGTTGGTGTCTCGCCGTCTGTTGCTCTTGGGCAGCCGCTGCTGCGCTCAGGGGTGGCTGCTGGATTTCCATCCCCTGCGGAAGGGTATCAGTGGGGGTCTCTGGATCTCAACCAGCATCTGATTCAGCATCCTGCTGCCAGCTTCTGGGTACGGGTGCAGGGAGATTCCATGGTGGGAGCAGGCATACACGATGGCGATTTGCTGTTGGTGGATCGGGCTTTGCCTGCAGAACATGGCTCTGTGATCATCGCCGTTGTAGATGGGGGTCTTACCGTCAAGCGCCTCTGGAAGCGGTTGGGAAAAATGCAACTGGTTTCAGAGCCAACCACTCATTCCCCGTGGGAGGTGTCATCTGATGCCACCTTTGAGGTGTGGGGGGTGGTGACCCATGCAATCCATGCGGTGCGCTGAGGTGCCTAACGCGATGTATGGGTTCCCTCTGGAAAGCCGCATCTTTGCCCTGTGTGACTGCAACTCGTTCTATGCCAGTTGTGAGCAGGTCTTTGCACCGGGCTTGTCTGGGCAGCCTGTCGTCGTCCTCAGCAATAATGATGGCTGTGTGGTGGCTCGCTCTACTGCGGCTAAGGGTTTAGGGATTGGGATGGGGGTGCCCTATTTCCAGATTCGAGACCTAGTTCAGGAACATCAGGTCAAGGTGTTTTCCTCCAATTATGAGCTGTATGGAGATATGTCCCAGCGGGTGATGGAGATTTTGTCACAGTTTGCCCCAGCGGTGGAAACCTACTCGATTGATGAAGCCTTTCTGGACTTTTCGGGATGGCGTTGGGAGCAGAGTGAAGCTCTGGGGCATCAGTTACGACAAATCGTTAAGCAATGGACGGGTATTCCGGTTTCGATTGGCATTGCCCCCACAAAAACTCTGGCGAAGGTGGCCAATCGAGTTGCTAAAGGGTCTACTGGGGGCGTGTATGCCCTCAAAGAGGAGGCGATTGCGCAATTGTTGGCGACTCTGTCTGTAGATGAGGTGTGGGGAATTGGCCGCCACCATGCCAAATCATTGCAGGCTCAAGGGGTGACTACTGCCCTAGAGCTACAACAGGTTCAGCCACAATGGGTCAGACAGAAATACAATGTGGTGATGGAGCGCTTGGTTTGGGAACTGCGGGGGGTGTCCTGCTTACCGTTGGAATTGAGTCCTGGTTCTCGGCATAGCATTACTGTTTCCCGTTCCTTTGGTCGTCCTGTGACCACCTGCGCTGAATTGGGGGCTGCGATCGCAACCTACACCAGTCGAGCTGCCGAAAAACTGCGACAGCAGCAGTTAAGTGCAGGTGCCATGCAAGTATTTGTGAGTACCGGACGCTTTGCGACGCCATGCTATCGCCAGTCGCAGACTGTGACTTTGCCCTCAGCGACGAATCATACAGCAACGTTGATTCAGCAGTCTTTAGCAGCAACGCAACGGCTGTATCGTCCTGGGTATGCCTTCAAGAAGGCAGGGGTGATTCTCCTCGATCTGGTGGCAGCAGCAAAACCCCAATTGTCTTTGCTCCACCCAGAGACAGGGGGGCGCTCAGAGGCTTTGATGTCTGTCATGGATGCGATCAACCGTCGCTATGGTGCGGGTACGCTCCAGTATGCTGTCTGTGGAAAGCCTTCAGGCTGGCAAACAAAGTCGGAGCAGCGATCGCCTTGCTACACGACCCAATGGTCACAATTGCCGGTTGTGCTAGCCGAATCACCTCCCCAATCAAAGCGGCCATACGCGCAACCATGAAAGGCAAATTGGGCTGTGTTCGTGCAAGAATGCGATCTCGTCATGATGCTGAAATCAAAGCTTTGCTGGTTCGCCTACCTGCCACACCCGGATGCCCTGCCGAGGAACGTAGGCCGTGAGGACTGAACAATCAGCACTGAGCGCCGACGGGCCAAGGGGTAGCTTGATACTGTCTGGGGACGAGTCGCTCGGTGGCTGTAAATCCAATGTGTGTAAGACCTCTCCTGTTTGAGGGTTCCAAACCTTGAATTCACCGGCACTGCCAATAAAAATACCCTGCTTAGTCCAGTACAACTGTTCAGCTCGACCAGCATTGGTAATCGTTTTCACCAATGCTTCTGATCGCCAGTTCCAGATCGAGAGGGGTGGCCCTTGACCCAGGGCAATCGCTAGTTGCTGACCGTCAGGGGAAAATGCCAGAGACAAAACCCCAGCCGGGTTCTTGCTGACCAGCGAACTGACCTGCTTGTGGTTGGGAATATCCCAAACCTGAATCTGGTCATTGTAGAGTGTGGGCGGAAAGGCAAGCAGGCGACGGTCTGGGCTGACGGCGATGGGAAGATTGACGCGTTCAGAGGGAGCGAGGTTGGCCGGAATCGTGTGCAGCAACTGACCAGAGGTTAAATCCCAAACCTTGAGGTTGTAAGGCTCTGGCTTGTCTGCCCAGGCATCAACTGCCGCTAGGGTCACCAGCTTGTTGTCGGCCATTGGATAAGCAACTTCCCCGCCATCCAGGCGCAGACGCACCTCACCATTGGCTAGATTCTGCACCTGTACCTGTTGGACAGCAGCGGTGATTAACTCCCGACCATCCTGGCTAAATCCTAGAGAGGCCAGGATATCCCTCAGGGTTGCAGAACCACTCGGCCCGTTTTGCAGGGTGTGTACCACTCGTCTGCTGGGTAAGTCCCAAATTTCAACCTGGTCTTCGCTATATCTGACCGTTGCGATCGCCAGTTGCTGACCGTTATCACTGAGGGCAAGATCTTTAGGGCTGCTGTCGTATCCCGTCAATTCGGCAACGACAGGAAAAGGGCCACTGTTTGGCGGTGTACTGATGACCACGGCTGGCGGAGCCAAACCCACATAGAGAATGCTGGCGCACAACAGATAGGTGACCAGTAAGACGATCCCCATCAGTTTTGGCAGTTTGATGCGAGCAGGTAGGTTTGCCCCAAGAATAGCCCCAAGAATGGCCCCAGAAATTGAGCCGAGGGGACCCAGGATCAGAAACATCAGCAAAAACCAGAGTCCACCATAGGGGCCACCGATGCGGGAAGCCGGGTTGGCTTCTATGGGTAACATACCGATCAACAACATACCGACAAAGGAACCAAAGATGGCGGGCTTGATGAGCCATCGCCCAGAGCGCGACAGGTCTTTACCTCGCTGCGTGCGTCGCCAGATCAGAGTGGCCAGCCAGCCGACCACAGCACCCACAACACTGCCGATCGCAAAGCTGACCAGCGTCATGGTCAAGAGTTTGGGTAGAACAAACTTCAGTAAGGTCTCTAGATTGAAATAGCTCACGGTTGTTACAGAATCTAAAGGTGCCATCGTTGTAGCTTGGTATATCTTGGTATATTAAGTGTTCCGTCAGGAAAATTTTGAGGGTCTGTGACTCCTCAAAATTTAACCCCCATCAACTTCTGGGTACTCATCGATCTTTTAAGACAAAGTTGACAGACTATTAAGCCTTGGGAAAAAATCTCCACCCATACTCACCCAAAAGGACAAGATACCTGGACTGCGGGGCTGATTTACTGTGAGGGTAATGGAAACGATTATTCAGCGCCCTTAGGCAAGAGATCTTGTTCCCTTCTCCCTTTGTGGGAGAAGAAGGAGTTAGGGGATGAGGGCAATGAGTTTTGTCAGTCAAGCAGAATGCGACCTTAACAGAATATGACACCCCATGGGAGAATCCCATTCCCTTCTAGAAGCTGTATTACGATTGGGAGATGGGGGTCGGCTGCCCATGCCAATGACACAGCACTATTACTAGAGCGGCTCCCTGCATTTCCCAAGGTCTATTCAGCTCGTCACATCCTATGTTTCCTAACCATCGTCCTCGCCGCCTTCGCACTCATCCGCAACTGCGCCGCATGGTGCAAGAGCACACCCTCAGCCCCAGGGACTTAATTTATCCCCTATTTGCCGTTCCCGGAGAAGGGATCGCCCAAGAAGTGACCTCCATGCCAGGTGTGTATCAACTATCGGTGGATAAAGTTGTTGAAGAAGCAAAGCAAACCTATGATCTAGGGATTCCAGCGATTATCTTATTTGGAATCCCAGAGAGCAAAGATACCGAGGCAACCGGAGCCTGGCATGACTGTGGTATCGTCCAAAAAGCCACCCAAGCCGTCAAAGAAGCCGTGCCCGATTTACTGGTCATGGTAGACACCTGTCTATGCGAGTATACCAACCATGGTCACTGCGGCTATTTAGAAGTAGGCGATCTCATGGGACGAGTCCTCAATGATCCCACTTTGGAGTTGCTGAAAAAAACGGCTGTCTCTCAGGCCCAGGCTGGCGCAGATGTAATTGCCCCCTCTGGGATGATGGATGGATTTGTCCAAGCCATCCGTCAGGGTCTAGATGAAGCAGGTTTTGAGGATATTCCCATTTTGTCCTACGCCGCCAAGTACGCCTCTGCCTATTACGGTCCCTTTCGAGATGCGGCTGACTCTACCCCCCAGTTTGGAGATCGTCGCACCTATCAGATGGATCCAGCAAATTCCCGAGAAGCACTCAAAGAAATTGAGTTAGATATTGCCGAAGGCGCAGACATGCTCATGGTGAAGCCTGCCCTGTCTTACATGGATATTATCTGGCAGGTGAAGCAAGCCTCTCATTTGCCCGTCGCAGCTTACAACGTTTCCGGCGAGTATGCCATGGTCAAAGCAGCAGCCCTGAATGGCTGGGTAGATGAAGAGCGAATTGTCCTGGAAACCCTAACCAGCTTCAAACGGGCGGGGGCTGATCTAATTTTGACCTATCACGCCAAAGATGCCGCACGATGGCTTCCGAAATAAGCAAAGTTCCCAAAAACGATGGCCTAGCAGAGGTGCTAGGCCTAGACAGAGTTTAGAAGTTTCAGATTTAGTTTACTCAGAATTGAACGTTGAACTTCGACAGACTTACAAACTAGGGGTTAACAGCTTTAAGAGATGATTTTAGCGCTGACGCAACACCTTAATTTTTACCGACTGAGGTTTTGGCTTTTCTCTAGCGCTAGAGACAAATGCCACTAATGTCAATGTTTACAAGGCGAATCATCTGTCAAAAAGAACAAGGCTAGGAGGCACAAACCTTATTCTTAATAAACTTACTTTTTCGGAAGTCACTTAAGATTTAACCATTTCCTGTGCCTAGATTTAAACTAACACCTGAATTTTGATTTGATCAGCAGCTTTTACTAAAATTCATGTATTTTTGTTTAGCGTAATAATTGGTGATATTTAGCAATCATGGACTCAGAGTAGCCGCTTCAGCCGTCTGAGTCTCTTGCAGGTTCTCAAGAGCTATTTGCAGGTCTTGGGTCAGGGTGGTGACCGCTTGACGAGCAGCGGCGCGATCGCGACAATAGGTAGGCCAACGTTCTGACACAGACAGGGGTTCTCCCACCGTCATTTGCACCGTTCGAGGGCCAAAAGAGGACATCTGGTTGGGTTTGCCGCCCTGCATCCAAGTCGCAATCTTGATCAAAATCAAGCCAATCTCAGCAAATCGATCTGCAGTGGGTCGCTCTAAAATGTATTGCCCCGTCACAACTGTCAAACGCTCAACAAGACGCATATGGCTCATACGCAAACTAGACTCTGCCGCCTGCCAATCTGCCAAACTCCGCTCTAAAGGGGACAATTCTTCCAAATCCGAGCGATAGATTCGCTCCCAGGCAACTTGTTCCAGACGCCGACAGCGATCTACAAACGACCCCGATGGGGAGAGGCCAAAATATTGCTCTGCCACTCGCAGCGCCCTCTCAATGAGTCGATGTAGCCGAGCCACCAATTGAGCATTGCGATTGGGTAGATGATCAAAGGTCGTGGCCATCCCATCTTTGTCTAAAGAACTGGGGTAAACGCGCTCATAAAATGCTTCGAGAACCTCTAACAAATGCTCGCTGAGATAGAGTAGGCGGCCATAGAGGCGATCTGCCTTACCATCAGCAAGCAGACCTGGAGCTTCTCCTGCCTCAGAAAGCCCCGACGCCGCCTCAAGAGTCGCCAGAGCCTCAGACAGTTCCTTCCAGGGAGGAGTGACATAGCGATATTGAATCCCAATGGGCACAATCAAGACTTCTTCAGACCGGTTAGCCTTTGCCAAATCTTCAACACTCCAAAATCCTAACTGGGCGATACCAGGCTCCAGGGGGTTGACAAGTTCACTGTGATCATTGGTGGCACCCTCCGGAGCAGCAGCCAGCGGAAATTGTCCATTCACGAGCAAGTCACGCGCCGCTTTGAGTCCCTGCCGATCCGCCTTACCCCGCTGAATGGTAGTCCCCCCCAGTCGCGGAAAAATCCATCCTGCCAAGGAACCCGCCCAAAGTGGAATGCCCAAATCGTACATAAAATGGCTATGAACCGGCCTGCCGAGAGGGATGCCCATTGCCTTGGCCTGCCGGGGAACCAGGTGCCAAAGCAGGTAGGCCATACAAAACGGGTCATCAGTGCTGGGATGGCGAAAGGCAAAAAACAGTCGCGTCTGTCCCCCTTGAAAGCCTTGGTAGAGATGCACCAGACTTTCAACATTGTGGGCTTTAACCGCCGCCAAGCCTAGGCGATGCTTGATCCACCAAGGTAGTAGCAGCCGCACCCCATGATACACGGTTGGGTTAAACGCCTGGGGCACAAACCTAAGTGCGGGTTGGGCTTGACGAATCAACTCAGGCACAATCTGCCCTCCAATATAGAAAACCAACAAAGCATCCCTCTAGGATAGTGAGGAAAACCTTGTCCCAGTTATACCCCGTGAAGCCCAATCGTCCCCACACTACCGTTGTCCTAGCCATGAGCGCCGATGGCAAAATTGCCGACGCCCATCGCACCCCACCCAACTTTGGCTCTCAGGCTGATTACAACGCTCTAGAACGGCAGGTTGCGGCTGCCGATGGTGTTTTATTTGGGGGGGCGACCCTACGGGCGGGGGGCACCGCCATGCGGGTCATGACACCAGAGCTGATCGCAGAGCGTCAACAGCAGGGTAAGCCCGAGCAACCCGCTCAGATTGTGGGTACCCTTTCCGGAAAACTAGATCCAGACCTGCGCTTTTTTCGGCAGCCTGTACCCCGATGGCTGCTCACAGTCTCCTCCGGAGCAGAAGCCTGGCAAGCATCGAACCATTTCGAGGAAATTTTGATCTGTGAAGCCGATGACCAGTCCCTAGATTGGTCATCGGCATTACAGCGTTTAGCAGACCTAAAAATAAAGCGACTGGCAGTTCTCGGTGGCGGTGCCATTGTGGCCGCGCTGCTGGCTCACGATCTCATTGACGAACTTCATTTAACGGTCTGTCCCCTATTACTGGGCGGGGAGTCAGCTCCTTCACCAGTTCAGGGAGAAGGCTTTGGCCAAGATGTAGCTCCTCGCTTAGAATTACTCAGCTCTGACGTTCAAGGCCAAGAGATTTTTCTGCACTATCGGGTTAGGTGACATACGGTTTTCCCTCTAAGCCAAACTTTGCCCCCTCGTCCAGCCCTTCGTTACACTATGAAGAAGGGTATCTTTACCGCAATACTCGTTGTCATAGCAGTACAGGCTGACCTATTCAGTCTTTAGAGCATTGATTGTTTTTTAAGATGTAAGCTCGGATGAGCATGATGCTGAAAAAATTACTCTCCATTCTTAAACCCCTGGCTCGTCCTATTTTGGCACTCGCTCTTGTAGGCGCTCTAGTGCTGAGTCAGGCTAATGCAGCCCTTGCAGCCCGCTCAGGTGGACGCATTGGAGGCGGCAGTTTTCGCCGTCCCGCTCCCACCCGCACCTTTCAGCGACCTCCCACGGGCGGTGGTTATGGTTATCCTGGCGGGGGATTTGGCTTTCCATTTCTGATTCCCTTCTTTGGCTTTGGCGGCGGTCTGGGGGGCATCCTTTCCATTTTTGTGGTGATTACAGTTGCCAATATATTGGTCTCAGCCTTCCGTCGCATCAAAGAGGGCGATGAGGGTTTAAGCGATGGATCGCTTGCCAATCCCCCAGTTTCAATTAATAAGCTGCAAGTGGGTCTGCTGGCTGAAGCCCGGGATCTGCAAAAAGACCTAGATCAAATTGCCCTCAAAGCTAACACCTCCTCTCCCGATGGCTTGCAGCGGGTTCTCCAAGAAACAACCCTGACCCTATTAAGACACCCAGAATACTGTGCTTATGCCGGAGTTGAGGCCGAGCAAAGCCGTTTGGCTGCTGCAGAAGCCCGATTTAATCACTTGGCGTTGAGTGAGCGCAGCAAATTCCAGGCCGAAACGTTGTCTAACGTTAAGCAACAGGTTCAGAACGCCAGTACTTTGGCAACCGTTGATGAGAATCCACTGGCCAAAGCCCCAGGGGAATACATTGTGGTCACGCTGCTAACAGCCTCGCAAGGAAAGCTCAATCTACCTCAAGTCAATTCAGCAGAAACCTTGCGTCAAGCCTTGAACCAGTTGGGTGCGATTTCGAGCGACCAGCTTTTGGCATTAGAGGTGTACTGGACACCCCAAGCCGAAGGTGATGTGTTTACTAGCGATGATCTTTTGACAGATTATCCTCAGTTAAAGCTGCTATAGCGGTTCTCACCTGAGTGAGGTATGGGGTGGGGGGGTTCCACCCCCACTCCATGTACTCCATTGATCTGTAAACCGCTATATAACTACTGCACAGCAGTGGATAGAGGCATCAAAGAGGCGTAGTCCAGCAGTCCCTCATCCCCTAACCCCTTCTCCCCAAGGGGAACAAAAGTGGATACAGACTCCAGCTCTCTTCTCCCGCTCTGGGCTAACTTGTAGGTGGTGTTAATCGTCTTCCCAGGTATCCACATCTAGCAATGCTTGGATGGGATCCTGCATAGAAAACTCGAAATCCAGCAACTCTTGCTTCCAATAAGGCCATTCTTCTTGATAAAGTAGAGCAATTTTCCACAGCCCATCGCTGGGCTTGAGCTTTCTGGACTCGACTAAGGCTCGAACCTGACGCTGAAGCTTGGCCATCGGGTGCAAAACCTGCTGGATCATATGTTTCTCTACTAAGTTTTAAAAGTGATTTGAAGAATAAAACGATTGAAAAGCCGCCAGTCATTCAGAGCCATTAGCCACTTATCAGGGTTCCGTCCATCCAGTCAAACCACCTGCTGTGGAAAGCTTTTAAGCACGGTCATAAGCGTGAAGCTACTCTAAACGAATTGAAAAACGAGATGAATTTTTTGGAAAGGCGAGTGACTCAGTGACGTGCATCCGACCATCTGAGACGCGCAGAGACTGTAGCTTCGCTTTCTTGAGAACAATATTAGCACACTCCTGATATGGCGATAACGCTAAACGTATAATGGGGGGCAGGTTCCCTGTTCACTAGAACAACTGGGTTTGATGTTTGATCCTAAGGAACTCACTCACTTGACAGGCGTAGCGCCATGCTAGACGCAATTATTGTTTTGACATTTATTTTGGTCGGGGCTGCCCTTGGCTTCCACAGCATTGAGTTTTTACCGCTCTCAACCCTGGCGCAAGTTGCGAACTTGGATGGGTTGCGCTGGGTTACTGCCGGGTTTGGCGGGCTCATTGGGGTGGGTTTTGGCATCGCCACCCAAGCCACCTATCGCCGCCTCGAAGCTCAAATTAAAGCGCTACCTACTGATGTTTTGCTGAGTCGGGCTATTGGCTTAGCGGGGGGGCTGCTGGTTGCCAATTTGATGCTGGCACCTATTTTCTTGCTTCCGGTTCCGGCAAAAATTGCGTTTCTCAAACCCATTACTGCTGTCCTCGGCAGTCTAATCTTTGCCTTTTCAGGCATTAGCCTAGCTGATACCCATGGACGGGCTTTGCTCCGCTTGCTCAATCCGAATTCGTTGGAAAGTATTTTGCTGTCTGAAGGCACTCTGAAATCTGCTCCAGCCAAGATTTTAGACACGAGTTGCATTATCGATGGCCGCATTGAAGAGCTGTTGAACACTGGGTTTATTGATGGCCAAATCTTAGTACCAAATTTTGTGCTTTTAGAGTTGCAAACTGTAGCAGATGCTGCCAACGATCAAAAGCGAGCCCGAGGCAGGCGAGGGTTGGACTTACTGAATCAACTTCAAGAAAATTTTCCGCAGCGAATTGTGATTCATTCGGCAGACTATGAAGATGTTGCCACGGTAGATGCTAAGCTAGTGTGCTTGGCACAAGAGATCAATGGCACTTTAGTCACCAATGACTACAACTTGAACAAGGTTGCCAGTCTGCAAAAAGTTCCGGTTCTTAACATTAATGATCTAGCACAAGCTTTACGACCGGTCTATTTACCAGGAGATAGCCTTGACCTGAAAATATTGCGAGAGGGTAAAGAACCGGCTCAAGGGGTCGGTTATTTGGAAGATGGCACTATGGTAGTGGTTGAAGATGGTCGCAGCCACATCGGGGATGAACTGCCGGTGATTGTTACCAGTGCGCTGCAAACCTCTGCGGGTCGCATGATTTTTGCTCGTCCTAAAGCCTCGTCAGCTTTGGCGTGATTTGTTTTCAAGCCCTGTTGTTAAGTGGGACTCATTTTGGGGGCAATTTAGCTTGAGCACCTGATATACTGTGACTCTGTGCCGATGTAGCTCAGTGGTAGAGCACTCGATTCGTAATCGAGCGGCCAGGGGTTCAAATCCCCTCATCGGCTTTCTAGAAAATTAAAGATTTCGTTCAAGTAGCAAATACTCTAGAGGCTCTTCTAGGGGTTCTACTGACAATTGCGTTGGTGTTTTTTGGACATATTTAGAGGGTGCATCTCACTTTCGTAACCCTCACCCTAAATCTCTCTCCCGCTCTGGGAGAGGGACAACTTGCAAAACTGGGATACACCCTATTTAGACTTGTTTAGGGCACAAATTGAGATAAAGATTGAGATAACTTAGTGGAGCACTCGACAAAATATCTCAATCGCCTATGTATGCCTCAAAACACCGCAGAAAAGCCAAAACGGGTAGTGTGCAGATCATTACCCATTTTGAAAATTTTCGTTGAGAATCTTCTGAAAAGCTGCCACAGATTCAATTAAAACCGCACTTCCAGGGCTGTTTCATTCTAAATTCTGAAGCTTTATGCCTCTACGAGAATACGCCATTATAGGTATCAGGAATTTGATCGATCTGTGGCTGGAATTACCTAAACTCGTTGCCTAAACCTAGAATGAAATGCCCCTGTCTGTTACAGCTTCCCCGCCAAAACTTGACTGGCCGTTAGCTTTAGCTCAGGAAATGTCGGTGACCCAATCTCCTCATTGCCGTGAAACACTGTCTGCTCATATAATCCCTCCACTAGCTCACAAAGGGTCAACCGCCCTGTTAGCGGATCAACGATCCAATACTCAGGGATTTCCAAAACGCTGTACTCACTCAACTTCGCCCGATAGTCTGTAGAAACCGTAGGCTCACTCACCACTTCCACCACCAGCCACGGGGGAGGATGATTCAATTTAATGACCGCTTCTCGACTGGCCAGAGCTTCCCACTGTTCAATCGGCAACACGACCACATCCGGGATTCTAGCTGAATCCCACCGTCCAGATCGGGGAGACTGGACAGCGATCGCAAACCGCTGTGCCGTCCAAGGTTTATCTGTGCGAATACACTGATCATCAAAGACCCGCTCCAACAGCTTGGCGATCGCGCCATGCATACCAGTCCCCACCCCCATCGCCATTAATTCTCCGTCTAGGAGTTCATATCTCAGACCGGATTCATCCTCATAGGCAAGATACTCCTCAAGCGTCAGCTTTTTGGTGGCCACAGTCATGGCGATCGCTCTCCCAGCTTTTCTGGTAAATAGGCATATAGCGGTTTACAGATCAATGGAGTACATGGGGTGCAGGGGGCAGTGCCCCCTGCGTGGGGGTTCCACCCCCACACCCCGTATCTCACTCAGGTGAGAACCGCTATATCCGTCTAACTCGATTGTGGCATACCCCTATTTTTTTCTGGCAACGGGTGGAGCACATTTCATCCTGATTTCATTTTGTCCTGAGATGATCAGAAAAATTGCACTGCCCGTGCCCACCCTGCAGGTTCAACCTCCTCAATGCCATTCTTAAAGGGGCGATCGCCCGTCGTTGGCTTGTCGTGCTAGGGACGTTGCTCGTGGTGCTGTGGAAGGGGCAAACCATTACTCAAATGCCTTTGGATGTGTTGCCCGCATTTGCCCCGCCTCAAGTCGAAATTCAAACTGAAGCACTGGGACTGGCCCCGGAAGAAGTCGAATCCCTGGTGAGTTTGCCCATCGAAAGTGCCATCAACGGCACCCCCGGCGTTACAACGGTTCGCTCGGCATCGGCTGCGGGAATTTCTGTCGTGCGGGTCGTCTTCAATTGGGGCACTGATTTATTTCAAGCCCGACAATGGGTGACTGAACGGTTACAGCAGGCCCAGAGTAAATTGCCGCAGGGGGTGGAAACCCCCCAGATCTCCCCACCGACTTCGCCCATTGCTACGATCGCCACCTATGCCTTTACCCTTGACGGTCGCCCATCCTCCGATTCAGCAAAATGTGATCTTATCCCTCTTTTGTCAATTTCGTGAGAGAAAATCTGGAATACCCAAATTACGTTGCTGGCATGACGATAGCATGGGCTATAGGGAACGAGCGAATAGAGGCTTCAGATTCTCTCTGCCTAGAGTGACAAAAGAGAGATAAAAGATTTGACCATTAAAGATGTTGTTGATGTTCTTTCTTTTTCTGGAACAGCGAAGAATAAGTTTTGAGCATCTTTACTATCACTTGCTACGGTCATTGGAGCGGTATTGCTACCGCCATCACCTAGCCATGCTAAAAGTAGCAATGTCTGGGAACAAGTCAGGAATAGTCCTTGGTGGTGCAGAAAACTCCTGAAACCCTTGTGAATCAAGGATTCTTGCCGAGACACCGATTTTGAGGTTTCTCGGGCAAATGAACGAAGGCAATGGGTTTCAGCCGCTGTTTGGGCCGTTCAGGCCATCCATCACGAGACTCAAAAAAGTTTTCTGCACCACTAAGGATCCTTCCCAATGGCGAAGCACTAAAGCCAATTGGGGAGGATAACTAAACCACAGTCACTTCTGGTTGACAAAAGCAACACCCCGGCAGGTAGGTGCCGAGACCGTGATTGACTAACAGCAGGCTTGTGCCGACCTGATGTAAGTCTTGATACCACTCACAGTACTGAACCACGTTAAAGCAGGTTCGCGTCAGCCTAGCTAGCCACCTTGCATGGGGCACTGCCCCCTACACCCCATGGACTTCATTAGATCTGTAAACTGCTATAAGCTTAATGATATGGCTTTGATGGGCAGGTTCCCCGATTCAGGGGAGTCAGGGGTAGACTCTACTCATAGGTTGAGTAGGCAGGTCTGCTTTCGCTACCGTGGGTAGGCCAGTCTTCAAGTTCTCCCCCAATTTGCAATTGTTCAATGTGAACATAGTCTTGACTAAATTGGCTCAGGGCATTGATCAAAACATCTAGGGCAAGGGCGTCACTGGTGCCCAGGTCAAACCAGCATCGCGCCCAGCAGCCCTCGTACTCAAAATGTCCCATATTGTGCATGAGCGCCATTAGGTGTGTTGGGCTGAGATCCGGGTCGTACTCTAGATAGCTAAGTTCATAGCCAGCATCTTGTACTTGCAAATTTTCGGCGTTAAAGCCCCCCAGCTTGCCTAAGAAAAACCAGGAATTAAATACTTCTTCCAGGTATTGCTTTTCTTGCTCAGAGGGAATGGTTTCAAAGGCAATCCAGATCCAAAGATCAAAGGGGTCAACCTCACGAAATTGGATGTTCATAGGGCGATGATGCTGATTCAATCAAAGAGGGACTGTAGAATGGGGCAAGATTTGAGCCATGCTTAATCTCAAAAATGTGGTGTATCACCCTGCTGCTGCACCCCATGCCATTCTAAGGCAGGTGAATTTAGAAATTGTGCCCCGACAGATGGGGCTGATTGTAGGAACGAGTGGTTCTGGTAAAAGCACACTGCTTGAAATTATTGCAGGGTTGGTGTCACCCACTAGTGGCCAACTGCTCTGGCAGGCGCAAGAGTTAAAGGCTGGGAAGCTGCAACAGATAGCAGGCATTGTGTTTCAATTTCCAGAACGGCATTTCTGTGGCGGTACTGTTTTAGAAGAATTGCGCTTGGGGCACCCTGAATTAACCACAGATCGCATCCATGAGGCGCTGTTGGAGGTGGGCTTACCCGATCTGCCGCTCTCGACACCGCCTCAGGTGTTAAGTGGAGGGCAGCAGCGGCGATTGGCACTGGCTGTGCAGTTGATTCGTCAGCCCCGACTCTTGCTTCTGGATGAACCGACTGCGGGGCTTGATTGGTCGATGCGGCGACAGCTTATCGCTCTGATTGCGAAGTTGAAACAACATTGGAGTTTATTGGTGGTGACCCACGATCCAGCAGAATTGGTTGAAATTGCCGATCGCTGCTGGACGCTGAGTTACGGGAGCCTCCATCCCATTGATCCTGAAAATCTTGGGAATCTACCGACGCTGTCTCCTTTGCCGGAGGCGCTGTGAACGACTCTGATGTGGTTTCCTTGCCCTTGGATCTCTGGGATTGGAGCCTGACATTGGGAGGCTGGCAGCCTCAGGACTTACAGAAACACCTCTTTTGTTCGCTTTATGCTCATTTACTGGCGGGGAATCAGCGCCTCAATCTCACCCGAATTACGGCTCCGGTTGATTTTTGGGAAAAACATCTCTGGGATTCTTTGGTGGGGATTGTGCCTTGGTTGCCCCAGGATGAGCGATCGCAGGCGGCCTCGGAATTTAAGCCTGAATTATGCTCCTGGGCACTGCCGGATCCCCTCTGCGTGATTGATATTGGAACGGGGGGAGGGTTCCCAGGGCTACCTGTGGCGATTGTGCGCCCTGATTGGCAGGTGAGCCTCCTGGATTCAACCCGGAAAAAGATGGTGTTTTTAGAGTCGCTGGTGCAGCGGTTGGGATTGCCGAATGTGAGGCTGAGGTGCGATCGCGCCGAAACCCTTGGCCAGTCTCCTCAATTTCGCCAAACCTTCGACCTGGCCTTGATTCGAGCGGTGGGATCTGCTAGGTGCTGTGCGGAGTACAGCTTACCGCTCCTGAAGGTGGGCGGTATTGCTGTTCTCTATCGGGGGGAATGGCACCCAGAAGATACTCTAGCTCTAGACAGCGCACTTCGGCTTTTGGGGGGGGAGTTGCTTCAGGTGCAGGCGGTCACGACCCCTCTGACCCAGAGTCAGCGTCATCTGGTCTATCTACGTAAGGCGGAGCCAACACGCCTGGATTATCCCCGCCCAGTCGGTGTGCCTGCCCGCCATCCCCTTGGGACTGGGGCGTAAAAACTTAATAAAGATCAAGAGTCTTTGCAATTTTCGTTTTGAGTAGTATCTTGAATGAAGATTGATCTAGGGTTCATCTTGAGAATGTCGCAAGCAAATAATTTAAGCTTGTGACAAAAAGTGCAGACATTCTTGATTTTAAAATCTGGTAATAGCCTGCAATTATATTGTCAGAACTTGATTGACTGACAAAACTTCTCAGCCAAACCCCCAGAAGCCCGCACTTTAGCCCTCTTCCGAGGGGAGAGAGCAATAGAAGGGTGGATCGGCTCCCTTCGACCTCTGTAAGAGGCCGTCTGAAAAGCCTCTTCATCCCTGCATTAGCCCCCCCGACCCCCCAAAAATGGGGGGAGAAAGCCAAAAATTCTGCTCATTTCCCCCCAGAATTACGCCCTGCGGGCACGCTGCGCGAGGGGGGGCTAGGGGGACAAGTGCAAGGTCTAAGCAACTTCTCAAACAAGCTCGAAGAGGGGTTGGAGGTGAGGGTTGTAGACTTTTGTCAGTCAGCCAGTGTCAGAACTGAATTTGAAGGGTTTTTGATAGAGAGAAGCTTGCTTCAAAGGCTTTTCTCATAAAAACTTAGATCTGGTGAATCTTTGTACGTATTTCACTGCTATTGTGAACAGGCATTAAACCTTGAGTGGCTATTTTTAAATTAGACGATTTGAAGCAAGTTTCAGGGGTAGTTGGGAGCTGTATGGTGGGGTTGCTCGTTGTGAACCTGCCCACCCTGGCTCAACCCAGTCCCGATCCAAGTCGGATTGAGCAACAACTCCCCCCTCCGACGCTGACCCTGCCAGAACCTCGCATTGACCTCCCTCAACAGGAAGAGCTGACGCCTCCTTCTGGGGCTGAGGATCTGCGATTTCAACTTCTAGAACTGGAAATTGAAGGCGTAACTGTCTATGCCCCTGAACAGTTGCAGCCGTTTTATCAAGCATTTCTGAATCAAGAAACCACCCTGCTCGATCTTTACAATATTGCCAATCAAATCACCCGACTCTATCGGCAGGATGGCTATATTCTGTCTCTGGCCATTGTGCCGGAGCAAACCATTGAAACCGGAGTCGCCCGGATTCAAGTGATTGAGGGCTATGTCGAAGAAGCTGAGTTTGAAGGCGCTTCGCCTCGCCAACTGCGGCGCTTACAGGGCTTTGGAGACAAGATTGTGGCGGCAAGGCCGCTCAACATCAGAGCTCTAGAGCGTTATTTACTCTTGGCCAATGACCTGGCAGGCATAGAGGTTCGGGCTATCTTGCGTCGAGGCAGTGAACTGGGGGCAGCGCAGCTCTTGGGTCGGGTCACTCACAACCCAGTGGAAGGCTTTGGCAATCTCACCAATCGGGGCACAGATGCCGTCGGGCCATTGCGAGCCCAGGCTGGTGTTTACCTGAACTCGCCCCTAGCTCAGGGGGAAGCATGGCTATTGCGAGGGGCGACCGTGCCCAATGATCCCCCAGCTCTTGGGTTTGGGGGGTTTGATTTTGCCCTGCCTGTGGGTCACGAAGGACTGACGTTCAATGCCAATACTTCGTTCACGGGGGTAAGACCTGGGGGCGATCTCAAGGTGTTTCAACTCCGGGGGCGAACCTTTGCGGTTGGGGCAGGGGTGAGCTACCCATTGGTGCGATCGCGCACCACCAACCTCTTCATTGGCGGAAGTTATGACTACGCCGATAGCCGCAGCACCACTGACTTCACAGGCATACGGGAAGTTCTCAGCCAAGATCGTCTGCATGTGCTTCGTTTCAACCTTGAGGCCGAACAAGTTGACCCCTACGGCCTCACCCTGGGAGCAATTCAGCTTTCCCAGGGCATTGCCGGAACCCGACCCAGCACCGCCACCGAACCCCTCTCCCGGGCTGAAGGCAGCGCCATCTTCACCAAGCTCAACTTCAATGTGGGGCGGATTCAGCCCCTACCCGGAGAATTCTCTTTTCGGCTCCAAGGAACCGCTCAAGTCACTGGAGACACCCTTCTAGCTCGGGAACGATTTGGCCTGGGTGGATCTATCTTCGGCAGTGCCTTTGACCCCGACCAGATTTTAGGAGATTCCGGTTATGGCTTCCGCGCCGAACTGAGACGGTCATTCCTCTATTCTGGACTGGGGCTGACCCAGGCCACCCAACCCTACATTTTTGCCGACTATGGTCAGGTGTTCCGCAACACCCGCACCCTCGCCGAAAATCGCTCAGACACCCTCAGCTCCGCAGGGCTGGGCGTTCGTCATGAATTTGGCTCCCTGGTTTCCGTGGGTCTAGAGCTGGCCTTTCCAGTGCAAAGCACCGACCCCAGCACCCGTTCTGACCCCAGAGTTTTCTTTGTTGTCACAGGCTTCTTTTAGAGAGATGACTTCACCGCTGTACCGTTTTTGGCCTGGTTTTCGTTCCCAGTTTCCTCCCCGTTTCTGGGGCTGGGTATGCTGGATGGGGTGGCCTTCGGCTTGGGTGCTCGGACTGCCAACGCTATTGGTTGGAACCACTACCCTACCTGCCTGGGCCTTGCCCCAAGGCGGATCCGTCCAGGCAGGCCAAGCACAAATTCAGCCCGTGGGGTCAAATCGGCTCAACATTATCCAGTCCACCGATCGCGCCGTGATCAACTGGGATCGCTTCGATGTCTCAGCGCAAAATTGGGTGGACTTTCAGCAGCCCTCCGCCACCTCCGCCACCCTAAATCGAGTCACAGGCGCTTTTAGCTCCGAGATTGCCGGTCGGATTACTGCCAACGGCCAGATTATGCTGGTCAATCCTAACGGCATTTTATTTACACCCACCGCCAGAATTGACGTGGGGGGCTTACTCGCCACCACCCTCGACATCCAGACTCAAGATTTTATGAATGGCCACCTGCACCTGCGCCAGGTGCCAGGTCGCCCCCTTGCTTCCGTGGAAAACGAGGGCACCATTACCGTTCGAGACGGCGGCTTTGCCGCTTTAGTCGCCCCAGGCGTCGCCAATCGGGGTGTGATTCAGGCTCGCTTGGGTCAGGTCACCCTGGCCTCAGGAACAGAAGCCACCCTCGACTTTTATGGGGACGGCTTAATTTCCCTCGCGGTCGATCCCAGCCTTGCCAATCAAGTGGTTGGAGCCAACGGCCAGCCCCTGAGTGCCTTGGTGAGCAACAGCGGTACTGTGCAAGCAGATGGTGGAGTCGTAACGCTCAGTGCCCAAGCTGGATCCCAGGTGGTCAACCAGATCATCAATATGGATGGCGTCATTCAGGCACGCACCGTCGAGAATCACCAGGGTCAAATTGTGTTGTCAGGGGGCGATACTGGGTCGGTCAAAGTCTCAGGGATGCTGGATGCCACGGGCTCAGATCCAGGAGATAGGGGGGGGCGCATTGAAATCTCAGGTGAAACCATTGAGCTAACAGAGTCTGCTCAGGCTGTGGCCGCAGGCGATCGCGGCGGGGGTACCATCCTGATTGGGGGCGACCCACTCGGGCAAAGTAGCATTCCCCCTGCTCAGAAAACCACCCTGGCAGCCGGAGCCACCCTGAATGCTGATGCCCTGACCAGTGGGGATGGGGGTCGGGTTGTGGTTTGGTCAGATGGGTTGACCACCATGGATGGCACAATTTCAGCCCAGGGCGGGGCGGAAGCTGGGGATGGGGGCTTTGTGGAAACCTCTGGTAAGACAGGGCTGAGCATTGCCAATACCGCCCAAATCGACGTAGGAGCGACCCAGGGGCAATCTGGCACCTGGCTGCTAGATCCCGATCGACTCTTCATTGACGCAACCAGTACCGGCAACACCCTGCCTGGGCCAGACACCGGAGATCACACCGTAGCTGCCAGCGTCGTAGTCAATGCCCTAGAGACCGGCAATGTCGATCTAGCCGCCAATGAGCTGATTCAAGTCGATGCCCTCATTGACAGTAGTGCCCAAACCAACACCAACACCCTGGCACTGCGTGATCAAAACGCCGACGGCAACCTCACCGTCAATCTCAATGCTCCCATTCGCCTAGGAGAAAGTCAGGCGTTGACCGGAGAAGCCAGCATCGTCAATGCCAATCAGCCCGAACGAGATCTTCTCCAGAATGCCGTAGATGTCTCAGCCTCAGGAGCTACAGTTAACGTGGCGGCTGGCAACTTCACCGGCAGCGATTCAGACGTGGTAACCATTGTTGGCAAAGACCTGAGCATTCGCGGTCAGGGTGCCGAGAGTTCTCTAGTCAGTGGTGAAAATGCCCGCCGGGTTTTTAATATTTCGGCTGGGACTGTGACCTTGGAAGGGCTGAGTATTCAGGATGGTCAAGCTTCCCTCCTTCCAGGTGGCGGGATTTTAGTAGGAGCCAATAGCAGGGTCACGGTGCTCAATAGCATCGTCTCAGGCAACCGATCTGTGCTTCCTTCCGAAGGGCCAGTGTTAGAGCTGACGGGTCGGGCTGGCGGCATCGCAGATCTAGGCGGAGAATTATCGATTCTTAATAGCACGGTCTCATCTAATTTTTCCGAGAGAGGGGGAGGGGGAGTTGCCAGCTACAGCGGGACACTTCGCATTTCCAATAGCACCATCTCTGGGAACACCACCAACTTTGCTGCTGGGGGCATCGGCATCGTTGATACCAATGTCACTATTGTCAACAGCACCATTTCTGGCAACCGGGCGGAATTAGTCGAGCCACCCCCCGCCTCGCCCTCTGGCATTGAGGGCACAGGAGGAGGAATTGTCAACTATGGTGGCACCCTCTCCATTGTGAACAGCACCATTACTGACAACAGTGCCACGATTGCGGGTGGTGGAATTGTCAATGCCAATAATGCTTACATTGGCGAAGTGGGTCGGCCAGGTATTCTCACGATCGGTAACAGCATTGTGGCGGGGAATATTGCTAGCACCAATTCAGAGGTGCTAAATGCTGGCACCTTTACCTCCCAGGGCTTTAACCTGGTGGGTGAAAATGGCAACTCGGGGGGATTTCCAACCAATGCCAACGATCTTGTCTTAGCGGGTTCGATTGATACAGTCCTAGCACCCCTAGGCAATAATGGAGGCTCAACTCAGACCCATGCCTTAGTTTCGGGCAGCCCTGCTATTGATGCGGGTAGCAATGATCTGGCCATTGATCCGCTCACAAAGAATCCACTGGGCATTGATCAGCGGGGGGGTGAGCGCTCACCCACGGGCCTGAATGCAGGCGATCGCGTTGATATTGGAGCCTATGAAGCAACTTCTTCCTATGTGGTGACACGCCAAGAAGACGATGCGGGTATCGGGAGTCTGCGCTCAGCCGTTAGTTTTGCCAATGCCAATGTCAACTTTCATCCCCTAAATTTAGCGAATCCAGAACCCAATACGATTCGATTTGATACTGCTGGGATATTCAGTACCCCCCAAACCATTACCCTTGCGGGTTCATCCCTGGTCTTTACCAATAGCGCCACCCCAATTGCCCTTCAGGGAACTGGGGTTGACAACCTGACCATTAGTGGAAATGAGCAGTCCCGGATTTTTGATGTCAGCGCTGGAGAAGTCACCATTGAGGGTGTAGAAGTCACCGCAGGACGTGATGATGATGGCGGCGGCATTCGAGTCCGTACAGGAGCAAACTTAACCCTGACCAATAGCGCTGTCACCAATAACTCTGCTGCAACTGGGGGGGGAATCACCAATGACGGTACATTAACCGTTTTGAACAGCACCATTTCTGGGAATACGGTCAGTATATTTAGTGGCGGCATCTATAACCGAGGTATTCTCTCGGTAACCGACAGCCTGATCACCAATAACCAGGGGGGAACCTTTGGCGGTGGGATTGATAACTTCCCAGGAGGGGTGTTAACCCTCAACAATAGCACCATCTCAGGGAACTCTGCTCAGTTGGGGGGGGGACTTTACAACAATGGCACCATTACGGTGACTAACAGCACCATTACCGGCAACACCGCCGGGAGTGGTGGCGGGATTTATAACCAAGTCGGTACGGTTGAAGTGCTCAATAGCACCGTAGCCGGTAACTCAGCGAGCCGAGGGGGGGGCATTTTTAACAACGACACGCTCAGAGTGATCAACAGTACGATTTCTGGAAACCAGGCTGTGGTTGGAGGAGGAATCCTCAATGAGGGGGGAACTCTGAATATTAACCACAGCACAATTACCGATAATCAGGCCAGTGAGTCAGGGGGAGCGATTGTCAATAGCCAGGGCTTTGATGGAGATTACTCTGCTGGGGGTGAAGCTACGGTTGCCAACAGTATTGTGGCGGGCAATACCGCACCTAGCAATCCTGAAGTCGATAATTCAGCCTCGTTTACCTCCCTTGGCTTTAATTTAGTTGGTCAAAATGGGAATGCGGGGGGCTTCCCCACCACCGCCACCGACCTGGTTTTAGCGGGTGCCATAGAATCGGTTTTGGCACCTCTGGCGGATAACGGAGGGCCAACGCAAACCCATGCCCTTGTCTCTGGGAGTCCTGCCCAGAATGCGGCGAATCCCGCCTCTGACTTAACCACGGATCAGCGAGGGGTTGCCCGACCTCAGAGCGGCAGATCTGATATTGGTGCATTTGAGTCGGAAGAGTTACTCCCACCCCCGCCCCCGCCGCCCATCGAGCCACCGCCCCCACCCATCGAGCCGCCACCGCCACCCCCACCACCGCCGCCCCCACCACCGCCACCTATCGAACCCCCACCACCACCGCCGCCACCGCCACCGCCAATTAACCCACCCGAGAATACAGATTCGGGTCGGGTTGAAACTGAAATTAATGTTCCAGATGAGGTTGGGCTAGAGGATCCGGGGTTGCTTCAGGATCCCTTGACGGCTACAACTTTGCCAATTCGTCCGAGTGCCAATGCGGATGTTGCCGATTTAGATCGGCTACTGAGTTTTGATTTCCTAAATTATCTGGGGATAACACAATCTACCGCCGTGACCCCTGAGCAGGTGCAGGCGATTCTCTCTCAAGCTAATGCGATTCCAGAGGTCACCCCTGCGCTAATCTATGCATTTTTTGCGCCACCTGCTGCTGCTGACCCTGGAGTCAATTCGGCCAATTCACCATATCTAGTGGCTTCTGAGCAGCCTTTGGCGGACAGGACTCTCGCGCAAAATTCGGTTCTAGAGTGTCTGGGTGATCGTCCTGCTAGTTCTTCAGATCCGCTCTGGCAATTTGATGTCTGTGGTTGGGATCAAGTGCTGCCGCCTCAGCGCCAATCGCAAGACTTGGATCAATTGGTGCTGGTTTTAGTGACCCCAGATGGTCGGGTGACACGTCATCAAGTGCCTGAGGCTACCCGAACTCGAATGCTGCGTACGGTCAGGAATTTTCAGCAGGCGATTACGCAGTTTCAGCGACGAACCCCCTATTTGCCCTTGGCTCAGGAGCTATATCAATGGCTGATTGCTCCCTTAGAAGAAACCCTGAGCGCCGAGGGGGTCAATAACCTAGTTTTTGTTATGGATGAGGGGCTGCGCTCCTTGCCCTTGGCTGCGCTCCATGATGGCACGGGGTTTGTGGTCGAACGCTATAGTGTTGGTTTTATGCCCAGTATTTCGCTGGCAGACACTCAGCCTACCAATGTGCAAAATATGCAGGTGTTGGCCATGGGTGCCGATCGGTTTACGGATCAAGCGCCACTGCCGTCGGTGCCGCTGGAGTTAGAAACCATTTCTGCTCAACTCTGGCCGGGGGAATCTCTGCTCAATGAAAGGTTTACCCCAAGTAATCTTAGAGAGGCACGGGAGGTCTCAGAGTATGGCATTGTACATGTGGCCAGTCACGGAGATTTTCTGCCTGGAAATCCCGAGCGGTCGTATATTCAGTTTTGGGATCAGAAGGTGCGGCTCAATCAGTTGAGAGAGCTGGGGCTCACTGACCCCACGACAACTTCGCTGTTGGTTTTAAGTGCCTGCCGGACTGCGATTGGAGATCGCCAGGCAGAACTTGGCTTTACTGGTTTGGCGGTTGCTTCTGGGGTACAGACTGCCATGGGAGGTCTGTGGTTCATTAGCGATCTAGGAACCCTAGGTTTTATGACTAATTTCTATGCCAACTTGCGTGAAGCCCCGATTAAGGCTGAGGCGCTGCGTCGCACTCAGATGGCGATGCTCACGGGACAGGTGCGAGTTGAAAATGGTATGTTAGTGACCCCATCGGTGCGGTTACCTTTGCCACCAGAGTTGGAAGGCCAAAGGGGGTTTGATCTGACTCACCCTTATTTTTGGAGTGGGATCACGATGATTGGGAACCCCTGGTAGCAAAAATTTAGTCCTGGCGCTGGGTCAAGGTGTTGGCTGGGTGGATGGGTCTGGATGGATGCGATGGGCTTGGGCAAATCGGGGAATGCCGGCCAAGTCTGCATGGATTTGGATTTGGGTATAGTGAGCTTGCGATCGCAGCAACTCTACGACTGCCTCACTTTGCCCTGCCATCATTTCCATCAGCAAGACCCCTCCCGGCACCAGATACCCAGAAGCCTGAGCCACAATTTCCCGAATGGCACTTAACCCATCTGCCCCCGCAGCTAAGGCCAAGCGTGGCTCGTGCCAGGCGACTTCGGGCTGTAAGTTTGTGACCATCGCTGCCGGAATATAGGGGGGATTGCTCACAATTCCCTGAATGTGACCTCGCAGTAGAGTCAGAGGTTCTAGCCAAGAGCCTTGATAAAACCGAATGCGTGATTCTAGCCCCAGCACCGTAGCGTTTTGTCGAGCAACTGTTAATGCCAGTTGGCTGCGATCAACTGCATGAAGGGTGGCTTGGGGCAGTACCCGAGCTAAGCCCAGGGCAATGGCACCACTACCAGTTCCTAAATCTACCCAGTGAGCCGGATCCAAATTTTGTTGTCCCTGGGTGGCCTCTACAGCCAAGTCAACCAACAGCTCAGTTTCAGGGCGAGGGATGAGTACCCCAGGACGCACCCTGAGTTCAAAATCTCGCCAGGGAGTGATGCCAACAAGATATTGAATGGGCATCCGCTCTTGTTGTCGCCGCTGCCAGAGGTGCTCCAGTTCTGCAAGTGAGACCTGGGTCTGAATTTGGGCTTCGGTTTTAAAATTCGCCAATCTTAAACTGAGGCGGTCTAAATCAGCGACCGACTGTAGTAGCCACTCAAGTTCAGATGAAAGGGTTGTGGCAAACGCTTGATCGCTCAGGGTGGTGAGTTGGGTTCGAGCCTGCACCCACCAGTCCCAAAGATCTTGACCCGAAATCCACGTCACCCCTAGCGACGAGGTGCAGCTGCTGGTGCTTGTTGCTGTTGCTGCTCAATAGCAAACTGAATCGCTTCCATAGAGGGCATCAACGTCACTTGCTCTAGGGCAGGATCGTTAGCTTGCATCAACATGCCAATAACTTGGTCAAGGGTGGTGACTTTCACTGTCATAGAAGCACCCAACTGGGGGTTCTGCTCCTTGAGCTGCCCCAATAGGCCATCTAGATCCTGCTTGCGGAAATAGACTGGAATAATTTTTTGATCGCCTTGCTCAACGGTTAAGAACCCCTGTTGCTCGCCGCCGACGGCATAAAAGATTGGAATTCCTGCAAACTCTTGGACTTGCTCTCCATTCTGTTTCAAAACTGTCTTAGCCGCATCTACTTCTTTCTGTTGGGGCACAAAGTCAAAGACTAATCGCTCGGGCTGCCCTTCATTTTTTTGGGCGATTTCGTAGGCTTGCCGGAGGGAAATTGCCGTAACTTTAGCAGATCCCCCAACTTCGGGTTTTTCAGTTTTTAAGGTCGTGACGAATGCCTGTGCATCCTTTTGATCCATGTAGAGTGGGGTCACCTGCAACTTCTTACCTTGATTTTGGGGGTCTTGAACAGAGGCCAAAATGGGAACACCATTGTTATTGGTGATGGCGAAGACGGGGACACCATCCAATTGCTCTAAGACTCGGCCTTCTGGAAGTGCCTGTGCCACATGCTGGCGAGTCAGTGCTGGGGCGGCGATCATGCCACCGGTCAAGCTAGCGATTAAACCCAGGTGAATCAAAGATCTCATAAAAAGTTTTACTCCTGTGAGTGGGATAAAGGTACGCCGTTACGCTAATGCAATGAGGCTTAGATCAGGCTCAAAGGTTTTGTCAGTCTAGGGTAATAAGCTTAGATCAAGTGCGGGTATAGTGATGCGCTGATTTGACAACAGCCTCAAGCGTATTGCAATCTACATCACATCGAACTTTAATAGGAGGAGGGGATAACATCTCCCCTGTTTTAACACCCCAGCGCGCGAAATGTGTAATCTGCAAGTGACAGTTTAGAGATTGCCTGCTGCGATGGCGTTGATGTAACCATAATCGCTGACGCAATCCCCCCCCACATCGTTCCGAACCAGGGTTTTGCTGGGGGTGGTTAAAAAACAAGCGCCCTCCAGCTTGGTAAGCCAGAAGGGCGCTAGGGCAAATGGGCGGAGTACAGAGCAGGTTGCGATGCTGAACTTCTCCGGAAACCACCGATTTTGCCAAGATGCCTTAGGCGGTTCCGGTAAAGGTGACTTCTGGAAAGCGGGCTTTGGCTTCATCGAGGGGACGCTTACGCCCTTCTTCTTGCCAGTAATTAATGACTTCGGTGGCTTTGTTGAGCAGTTCGATGCGATCGACATCGGAGATCCAGGTTTTCTTCTCCAGCTCGGTCTTGAGCTGCTCCCAGGCATCGTTACGAGGCCAGAAGAAATAGGAGGTAAGCGGGCTGGAGCCGTTGCCGACCACCTGATCTACCGCGATCGCAACGTCTTTGTCTAACCAGAGAATTTTGAGAATGAACTTGGACAAGAAAGCCTCCAACTGGTTGAAACCCTAAGTGCTAATTTTACAATATTTGATCATAGCCGATAAAATGTCCAACGGTTGTGTCACAATAAAAAATTTGTGAGTTGTTGAGGTGACATAATGCCTGCCGCCATCGTGGTTTTTGATATTGATGGTGTGGTGCGGGATGTGGCGGGGTCTTATCGACGCGCGATCGCAGACACGGTCAACCAGTTCACCCAGGGGCAGTACTGTCCAACCCTAGAAGACATTGATCTCTTGAAACAGGAAGGGATCTGGAACAATGACTGGAAAGCTTCTCAAGAGCTGATTTATCGCTACTTCGAGGCACAAAATCGACCTCGGGAGTCTGTGGCCTTAGACTACGACCAACTGGTGACGTTTTTTCAATCGCGCTATCGGGGCGAAAACTTTACGGGCTATATCCAGAATGAGCCCCTGCTCATGAGTACAGTCTATTTAGAGGGGCTGACCCAGGCTGACATTGCCTGGGGATTTTTTAGTGGGGCGACCCGAGGCTCAGCCCAGTATGTCCTCAGCCAGCGCATGGGTCTGGTCAACCCCATCTTGGTGGCTATGGAAGATGCCCCCAGTAAGCCGGATCCCACGGGGCTGATTGCCACGATTAATCAATTGGTTTCTGTCCCGGAATCGGAGCCAGCCTTAGGGGCTACTCCGGAAATACCCATTTTCTATGTCGGGGATACGGTTGCCGATTTGCAAACTGTTGCCCAGGCTCGCCAGCAGTACCCGAGTTGGCAGTGGGTGGGGGTGGGGGTGATTCCACCCCATGTGCAGGATCGAGCGGCCTATGGCCAGCGGTTGCAGAGGGTAGGTGCGATCGCAGTCTTAGATCAGGTGGAAGCATTGACACCCGAATTAATTTTTAGCCTGGGGTCAGCCTAGTGTTCCGTCAGGAAAATTTTGACGGGTCGTAGACCCTCAAAATTTAACCCCATTCAACTTTCCGGCACCCAAGTACCCATCAAATTAAAGCTGACGGACCACTACTTTATTCCTCTTTTGTCACTTTTATGGGAGAAAATCTGGAATACCCAAATTACGTTGCTGGCATGACGATAGTATGAGCTATAGGGAACGAGCGAATAGAGGCTTCAAATTCTCTCTGCCTAGAGTGACAAAAGAGAGTTATGGCGGTTCTCACCTGAGTGAGGTACGGGGTGTGGGGGTGGAACCCCCACGCAGGGGGCACTGCCCCCTGCACCCCATGTACTCCATTGATCTGAAACCCGCTATAAACCCAAGATGGCGGGTGAGGCATCAACGCTCATCAATGGGCAAGAGCGGGCATGGGCAATGGCAACCAGAAGGGCATCATGGGTTGTTGCCCCTTCAGGCAACTGTCGGAGCAGCCCATACTCAATCCCTTCGGCCACCGCTTGATAAGAAGCTTCGATAATGTTGGCTGAAACCCCCACCGTTGTCCACCGCTGTTGGCCATCGCTGGACTCAACTAAAACCCGAGTGATGGCTGCCGTGCCATCGCTACTGTCCAAAATCCGCACTTTGTAGTCCGTCAGGCGAAACTGATCAATTACCGGGTAAAAGTTGGCTAGGGCTTTACGCAGGGCTGCATCTAAGGCAGAAACAGGACCTTGAGCCTCAGCAGCGGTGAGAATTTCCTGGTGCTCTACAGCAACTTTGACCGTGGCCAGGGCAATGCTGTCGAGGGCTGAGGCTTCCCCAGCCAATTGGGTACGGCAATGGACATCAAAGCCTTTGAGGGTAAAAAAGTCAAAGCGCTGTCCTAGGGCAGCCCGAATCAGTAGCTCAAAGCTAGCTTCAGCGGCTTCAAACTGATAGCCTTCGCTTTCGAGTTGTTTGAGGCGATGTAAAATGGCGCGACTGGCGGGGTGCTGCTTGTCCAGAGTCAGACCAAAATGACGGGCTTTTTCTAGCACATTGCTGAGTCCGGCCTGCTCAGAAATCACAATCCGGCGAACATTCCCCACCCATTCAGGATCAAGATGCTCGTAGGTGCGGGGATTGCGCTGCACTGCACTGACGTGAATGCCCCCCTTATGGGCAAAGGCCGATAGTCCCACAAATGGGGCGTGATCGTCTGGGGCTAAGTTGACCCATTCGCTAATTTGACGACTGGTGGAGGTGAGGGTAGCCAGTTGTGCTGGTGTTACACAGTTGTACCCCAGCTTCACTTGCAGGTTGGGAATCAGGGTACATAAATTGGCATTCCCACAGCGCTCACCATAGCCGTTGATGGTGCCCTGTACCATGCGCGCCCCTTCCTGGACGGCTGCGATCGCATTGGCCACAGCCGTCCCCCCATCATTGTGAGTATGAATCCCCAGTTGCACCGATTTCGTCACCTGGGGCTGTGATTGCATCCAGGTGCGAACAGCACCCACCCCCTGGGCTATCTGGTGGGGAAGGGTGCCGCCATTGGTGTCACAGAGAACCAGCCACTCTGCACCAGCTGCGATCGCAGTCCCTAAGGTAGCCAGAGCATACTCGGGATTTTCCCGGTAGCCATCAAACCAATGCTCTGCATCATAGATCACTCGCCGCTGGTGATGCCGAAAAAATTGAATTGTCTCCTCAATCATTCCCAGGTTTTGATCCAGAGTGGTTTTGAGACCCTCGGTGACATGAAGATCCCAAGACTTGCCAAATAGGGTTATCCAATGGGTTTGAGCCGCCAGAACAGGTTGCAGCATTGGATCATCCGCTGCCCTCAGACCCGGACGACGAGTCGCGCAAAAAGCGACGACCTCTGCCTGAGTCAATGGCTGAGCGCGCACCTGCTCAAAAAACTGAGCATCTTTAGGATTAGCTCCAGGCCAGCCGCCTTCAATAAAGGGAATCCCCAGTTGGTCTAGGTGCTGGGCAATCTTGAGCTTATCTGAGACTGACAACGCCAAACCTTCTCGTTGGGCTCCGTCGCGCAGGGTGGTGTCATAGATCCAAAGCCGCTCAGCATCCAGCTTTAGAACGTCGTCAGTCTTGATCACAATTCCAACCTCACCTGTTCAGCATCCAAATCGTGCAGGTAGCCCCAAACTGGCAGGCACTGTTGCCTAGACTACCAGGTTCGGATCAACAGGCAAAGAACCGCTTAATTGGCTTGCACCGGCTCCTCAAATCCAGGCGCATAAGCTTGTAGCAAAGAACTCACTTGATCGAGCACCCCTTTCTTGCCAAGGGCATCGGCAATGGCACGGCGCTCGGGGAAAAACTCGGGTTGATCCAAGTTGCGAGAAATGGCGGCATCCACTTGCTCAACGATCAAAGCCAAAAGTTCTTCCTTAGCACGCTGCCGCTGATAAGTTGCCCCTTCTTCTGTCGTTGCATATAGGGGTGGCAGCCGGTTGAGGGCATAGGCCGCAATGTCACCAAGATCCAAGGTTTTATTGCTAGAGGCTTCGATCTGGGAGACTCGTGAAATCGATTCAGTCAGCACCAATTCTTCCATCACATTGATGAACTGTTTGCGAGGTACCGCCACAACCTGGCCTGTGAGGAGTGCTCCCATCAATCGGTCAAGCGCTTGATATTCTTCAACTGATAACTCCGCTGCATTGTCGCAGATCCGACCCACCTCTGCTTCCATGGTGGGGGTTAGATAGCCATTCCCAAGAGCCTGTTCAACAATTTCTTCAATAGTCATGCTGGGGTCACCTTGCGCATTCCAGAAGTCCTAGGTCTATATTGCCCAGATTCGGTCTGAACCCATCAATACCTATTGTCTCACTCAAAGCCACCGCTTAGCCAGGGTTGTGGGTCAACATTTTTACCATTCACATTCAAACCCCAATGTAAATGAGGCCCCGTGGAAGCCCCTGTGTTGCCAACCGCACCAATCACTTGCCCCGCCTGCACCATATCGCCTTCGCGTACATCAATACGACTGAGGTGCAAATACACCGTGGTCACCCCTTGACCGTGATCCAGTCCAATCGTATTGCCATGAATTAAAAAGCCATCTGATTCTCGACCCACAACTGCCACTCGCCCTGCCGCCGCCGCAATTACCGGAGTGCCGGTAGGAGCCGCATAGTCTAACCCTCGATGGTAATAATCATTGGCAAATACGCCATTATAGTACCGGCGAATGCCATACCCGGTGGTTACAGGACCAGAAGTAGGTCTGCGAAAAGTGCCGTTCCAGAATTTTTGGGGCGTCACCATCGCTCTGAGTGCGTCCATACGATCAAACTCATGATCAGTACCCTGTGGGCCACCCTCCCGCAGCCAGATACTTTGGGTTGGAAAGCGCCGATCGCCCACCCAAACCAGCATATTGCGCGTGGTGTTGTTGCCAGTGACCACCAAACTGCGACGACCGTGTTGCTCTAAAGGCGTCGTGGGCACTAAGGCCCGCCAGCGATGATTGCCCAGCGCAAAAACCGGAACAGATTCCCCTGCCACTTTGACCGTGGGGGCTTCTGTGAGCGTCTCACCTGGCTCGGGTTCAACCAGAATCTTCAAGGTATCACCGAGGTTCACGCGCTCTGGGCGCACCGTGACCTGTAAGGCTGTCGCCACTGTTGTCAACACAGGGGAAAACATGAGCAAGATAGCAGGCAGCCAAGTCAATTTCAGAGAGGAGAGCATCATGATCGCAGGATAGGAGTTCATTTTTTTATCTATGTAGCAGATGTGGGCTCCAAAGTTCCACTGCGACACCCCCCATTGAGCAGGCAGGCGCAAAGCTGAGCCGATCACCATGATTTTTGATAGTTCTACACTTTTCTTGACGTTTCATCGCAAACCTTGAAACTTTGTATTCTTAAGAGTGGAGCGTTAATGCAATTTGGGTTGAGCGGGAAAAACGGTGCAAGAAGATTTTCGACTAATTTTGGATTTGGTCACAGTGTTGGGGGTGGCCGCCGCTGGGGGGCTGTTGGCCGCAATGCTGCGCCAGCCGGTACTGTTGGGCTACCTGCTAGGGGGAATGATCGTCGGCCCCTTTGGGTTAGGACTGATCAAAGAAGTAATTCAGGTGGAAACTCTGGCTCAGTTTGGGGTGGCCTTTTTGCTGTTCACCCTGGGGGTCAAGTTTTCCCTGGCAGAACTTCAGCGGGTCAAAGCCATCAGCTTGGGTGGGGGCAGCTTACAGATTCTGTTGACGATTGCAGTGACCACCGCCATTTCTTTGGCAGTGGGCTGGGTAAGCTCCCCCGCCCAGGGGATTTTTCTGGGGGCGGTGCTGTCTCTATCTTCGACGGCGGTGGTGCTAAAGTGCCTCTCAGAACGCAATGAGCTGGAGACGCCCCATGCTCAGGTCATGCTAGGCATTCTGGTGGTTCAAGACCTAGCAGTGGGGTTAATGCTGGCGATTTTTCCGGCCTTGAACCAACCCTCAGAGCAGCTAGGAATGGCAGTGGTGTGGGCGCTAGTGAAGATTGGTGGCATTGCCTTGGGAGCCGTGGCAGTCGGCACCTGGGTCTTGCCGCCCCTGCTGCGCTTTTTGGCTCGAACCGAGAGCCGCGAACTCTTTTTGCTGGGGGTGGTGGCTCTGTGCTTAGGGATTGCCTTACTGACTGAGCATTTGGGGCTGTCCATTGAAATGGGAGCCTTTTTGGCAGGATTGATGATCTCGGAAGTGGAATATGCCGATCAAACCCTAGCCTATGTTGAACCGCTGCGGGATATTTTTGCCACCCTCTTTTTTGCCGCCATTGGCATGTTGATTGACCCCGTATTTTTGTGGCAGCACCTAGAGCTGATTTTAGGGCTGGTCACCCTGGTGATCGTAGGCAAATTTGTGATCATCACCCCCTTAGTCACCCGCTTTGGCTACTCCCGCAAAACGGCCCTTTTGGTGGGGCTAGGCTTAGCCCAAATTGGGGAATTTTCCTTTGTGCTGGCCAGTGCGGGTCAGTCCCTGGAACTGGTATCGCCCCAAGTGTATCTGCTGGTGCTGAGTACCACAGCCGTCACCTTGGTGATTACCCCCTTTGTATTGCAAGCAGTTCCCCGGTTGTTTGCCCTCGAAGATCGACTGCCCTGGCTGCAGCGGTGGCTGATGGCATGTCCCCGTGACCCCATGGCTCCTGAAACCGAGCGCTTACGCGATCATGTCGTGGTCTGTGGATACGGCAGTATTGGCCAAAGTATTGTTACCGTCTTGCAGGCTCATCATTATCCTGTGTTGGTGATTGAGCAATCAGAGCAAGTGGTGCAGAAATTGCGGGAGGCAGGGATTCCCTATGTTTATGGCGATGCGGCCAGCCCGCAAGTCCTAGAAAAAGCCCAGATTGTCCAGGCTCAGAGTATGGCCATCACCCTGCCGGATCCCATGAGTATCCGCCTGTGCCTGAAGCGTGCCCTAGAATTTTCCCCCGATCTGGATGTGGTGGCCTATGCCAATCACGATCAAGATTTAGAGCTGATGTATCAGTTGGGAGCCAAAGAGGTAGTGCAGCCTCGCTTTGAGGCCAGCTTAGAATTGTCAGCCCATCTGCTAGCTGAGCTGGGCATCAATGACATTCAAATTCAGCAAGAGTTGCAAGAGATTCGCCAAAGTCGCTACCAAGACTTTCGGCCTCAGCGATCAGACTTTGCCGTGCAGCGAGACTTGCGGTTGGCTGTCCAGGGCATGAACAGCAAATGGCTGTCGCTGCCTGAGAACTCCACCGTTTTGGGCATGACTCTAGAAGAAACAGACTTTCGGCGTCTGACCGGGGTAATTTTGATGGCCATTCGCCGACAGTCCGGGGAAGAAATTGACTATCCCCAACCGACCACAATCCTAGAAGCGGGCGATCGCCTGTTGGTGGTAGGGCAGGCCGAAGAAATGAATGCCTTTAGCGACTTTATTGCTGGCAAGAAAGCCCTGGCTCTAGCTGATGTAGCTTGTCAGTGGTTAACCGTGCCGGAAGGCAGTCAGGTCAACGGGCAAACCTTGGCTCAACTCAATATCAATCAATGCTATCGGGTGCAAATTCAGGCGGTGCGCCGGGAGGGCAAATTTCTGCGCTTTCCAGGGGGGGATATGACCCTGATAGCCGGTGATCGGCTGTTGTTGTGTGGAGATTTGGCAAATATTCCGGCAGTGGCGACTTTAATTCAGTTGCCCCTAGAACCTAAATCAGCCTTGGCAGAAGGCAAGGGGTTGGTCTCCTTCTCACCTGAATCCTCACCTCACTAATTGGGTCTTTAACTGCTTTAAGCTGTTCATCGGTGCGCGTCACCCTTTGAGCCTCGGAAGGCTTTAGGTGCACCCCATCAGTATTAGGGAGATGTCAAAATGTACAATATAGTCAAAGTAAACACTTCTTTCTGACGCAAGACATGAAGACTTTCACGTTAACGGATGCACGCAATCGCCATGGCCTGGTTTTTGATCAGGCGCTTATGGAACCCGTTCTGTTGACGAAGCAGCTGCGTCCAACCCATGTCATTCTGTCAGCCCAAGCTTATGAAGCTGTTAATTGAGCGGCTCGCTCTGCTGGAAGATTTAGCCTGGGGTGAAGCAGCTCAAGCGGTGCTCCAAACCTCACCTGTAGTAGAAGCAGATGCCTTTGTGGACACACTCATGCAATTAGAGAATGGCTAAATTAGATGGCCTGGAAAATGATGATGAAGTCTACAAAAAATTGCAGCGGCTCTCTTAAAATTCTTAACATTCAATCACGGTCACAACCATGAGCCTATCCCCAAGCCCTGTCCGCTGGACGATTCAGGATGTCGAAGCCTTGCCAGAGAATGAATGGGTTCACTATGAAATCATTGACGGAGAATTGTTTGTGACCCGAGCGCCCCACCATCGGCACCAGAAAATTGTGGGTCGAATTTTTGCGGCATTGGATCACTGGTCAGTGACGCATGGGTTGGGAGAAGCATCGATTATGCCCGGTCTGATTTTCTCAGATTCTGATAATGTGTCCCCGGATGTGGTGTGGATCAGTGATGAACGGATCGCTCAAATTCAGGATGAGGCAGGGCACTTTCGGGGTGCCCCAGAACTAGTCGTGGAGGTGTTATCGCCTGGTAAGGCCAATGAAGATAGAGATCGCCAAGCCAAGCTGAAGTTGTATTCTGTCCAGGGCGTTCAGGAGTATTGGATTGTGGATCCCATAACGCAGCGACTGGAAATGTATCGTCGTGATCAGGCTCAGCTCACGCTAGTGGCAACCTTACTCGTGGGGGATGCCATCACATCCCCGTTGCTGCCTGGCTTTAGGCACCAGATTGACTCCTGGTTTGCCTCGCGGGTCTAGTTTTACAGGATTTCTAGGTCTAGCCGGAAGGGTGACGCTTTAAGCTGGCAGCACATTGCCTTTGCAAAGTGCATTAGAAGGTGGGCGTAGGTCAAACTGTCAAGGGATATGTTCGTAAATTTATGTAACAAATCATAGGAGACTTTACAGAGCTTGGGCCTGAATAAGAAATCTTTATCTAACGGATAACTATGTTCAAAATTTAACTTATAGGATCTCTGGTAGATTAAGTAACAACCTCAAGAATTTAACGACTAGAGCTACTCCTCTGGACAGTTTTAGCCTTGTCGAGCAATCCCAGGGATTTTGGACAAGCTTCAGGTTAACGACGAGATGGAAGGCTATTTTCTTTGAATTTGCAAGAAAATAGCGACTTCCGGGAGAAAACTTGCCTTTAAAGTGAATTGGGAAGGGAGATCAATGTCTTATTCTCAGACAAAAACTCAGTCAAAATCAGGCTACGAAGCGGGTGTTAAGGATTATCGGTTAACCTACTACACCCCTGACTACACCCCGAAAGATACGGACACGCTGGCGGCATTCCGAGTCACGCCTCAGCCTGGTGTGCCGCCTGAGGAGGCGGGTGCTGCGGTGGCGGCAGAATCTTCCACAGGTACCTGGACTACGGTGTGGACAGACTTGCTGACTGACCTGGATCGCTACAAGGGTCGTTGCTACGACATTGAGCCGGTTCCCGGTGCTGATGACGGTCAATTCATTGCTTATGTTGCCTATCCTCTTGATCTGTTCGAGGAAGGCTCTGTGACCAACATGCTCACCTCCATTGTGGGGAACGTGTTTGGGTTCAAAGCGCTCAAAGCCCTGCGTCTGGAAGATTTACGGATTCCGGTTGCCTACCTGAAGACATTCCAAGGGCCACCCCACGGGATTCAAGTGGAGCGCGACAAGCTCAATAAGTACGGTCGTCCGTTGCTGGGTTGTACGATTAAGCCCAAGCTGGGTCTGTCGGCCAAAAATTATGGTCGAGCCGTGTATGAGTGTCTGCGGGGTGGTTTAGACTTCACCAAGGATGATGAAAACATTAACTCCCAACCGTTCCAACGCTGGCGCGATCGCTTCTTGTTTGTCGCTGAAGCCATCAAAAAAGCTCAGGCAGAAACCGGTGAAATCAAAGGTCACTACCTGAACGTTACCGCTCCCACCTGCGAAGAAATGTTCAAACGGGCTGAGTTCGCCAAAGAACTAGAAATGCCCATCATCATGCACGACTACTTGACCGCTGGGTTCACTGCGAATACGAGTTTAGCCCACTGGTGTCGGGATAATGGTTTACTGCTTCACATTCACCGCGCTATGCACGCTGTGATTGACCGCCAAAAGAATCACGGGATTCACTTCCGGGTGTTGGCCAAGACCCTGCGCATGTCTGGGGGTGACCACATCCACACCGGTACGGTTGTGGGTAAGCTCGAAGGTGAGAAAGGCATCACTATGGGCTTTGTGGATCTGCTGCGAGAAAACTATGTGGAAAAAGATCCTTCACGGGGCATTTACTTTACCCAAGAGTGGGCTTCTATGCCGGGTGTGATGGCTGTGGCCTCCGGCGGGATTCACATTTGGCACATGCCAGCCTTGGTCGAAATCTTCGGCGATGATTCTGTGCTTCAGTTTGGTGGTGGTACCTTGGGTCACCCCTGGGGCAATGCACCTGGGGCAACGGCGAACCGGGTGGCGCTGGAAGCTTGCGTGCAGGCTCGGAATGAAGGTCGTGACTTGACCCGTGAAGGGGGCGACATTATTCGAGAAGCCGCTCGCTGGAGTCCTGAACTGGCCGCAGCTTGTGAACTGTGGAAGGAAATCAAGTTCGAGTTTGAGGCTGTGGATACCATCTAGTCTGGCATCTTGCGTCAGGATGAAAGTCTTCAATGGCTCTTTTCATCCTGACGCTCAGGTGCTGAAAGACATTGGTTTTGTCTTTCCTTGCAGGTCTGCTATGGACTCATCCAGCCTCAAGCGAATTGCGAAGGCCACCACCAAAACGCTGATCAGCTATGTCACTTACCAAGCGCTCCATGTGGTGCTTGATCAATTGAAAGAGACTGATCCGATTCAACGGTTTTGGCTACATCAGTTTGCGGCTAGAGAAAGTATTCAAGATGGTGAGATTTTTCTGAAGGCGTTGTTTCGGGAAAATCCAGAGCTGGGCTTTCGACTGTTGACGGTGCGATCGCACATTGCCAACGAACTTGCAGACTTCCTACCAGAAATGCTGCGTTCTGGCCTAGAGCAAGCCAACATGGAGCAGCGTCGTCAGCAGCTTGAGCGCATGACCCAAGTCGATCCGACCTTGAGTGACCTCCCCCTTGAACAAACTCCAGATGCAGCAGATGCCACAGAAAGCTAATCAAGCCTTATCATCCTCCTGATTTTTTGCGTACACCTAACGTTATTGAGGACATCATGAAAACTCTCCCTAAAGAGCGCCGTTACGAAACACTGTCTTATCTGCCCCCCCTCTCAGACGATCAAGTCAACCGCCAAATTCAGTATGTTTTAGACAATGGCTATTTCCCAGCCATTGAATTCAACGAAACCTCTGAACCCACAGAGTGCTACTGGACCATGTGGAAGTTGCCCATGTTCAACGCCACCACCACCCATGAAGTGCTGCGAGAAGTACAAGACTGTCGGGGGTCTTACCCCCGCTGCTATATCCGCGTGGTTGGCTTTGACAACATCAAGCAGTGCCAAGTGCTCAGCTTTATCGTTCACAAGCCGTAGTTGCCTCTAAGCCAATTGCTGATTGGTGAAGCGGTGTGAGCTTCAGCGGCTGGTACGACAAACCCCCAAAGCATCTATCTTTTGGGGGTTTGTCGTACCAGCCGCCATAGCATGTAAGGCTCTGCCTTCCTGATGAGCCAGGTTGTCATTCCCTCGGGTACAAACGCTAAAATAATGGCTATGGATGACATGACGCTACTGGGTTTATTGGCTGGGGCTTTAACCACCATTGCTTATCTGCCCCAGCTTCTCAAGATTTGGCAGACCAAATCTGCTGCGGATATTTCCTGGGCGATGCTAGTCACGCTCACGGTAGGAATTGTCCTGTGGTTAGTCTATGGACTCTTTACCCATGACCTGCCAGTGATTTGTGCCAATGTGGTGACGCTCTGTCTCACCTCTATGATTTTGGGACTAAAAGTTCGTTATCACGCTGTGTTTCCACCACTCCGGTTGGGGGTTAGCCTCTTCCGCAAAGCTTAGGAGACTTTTTAAAAAGTCTTCCCATGCTCTACATTCGCCCCCCAACCCCCCATTCTGGGGAGCTTTGATCACGCTTAAGTCCCCCAGAATGGGGGGTTTAGGGGGCGGGTGCAAGGCGTTAGAATCTTTTCAAACTGGTTCTAAGACCCGTTTTGATGTTTGTCCGGCAAGGCAAATCGGATGTTGGTAGAGCCTGTTGCAGACTTTCTATCTGAGGTTGAGGACTTTTTATGGCGATGGGTTGCCCCTCAATCTATACAGATTGACCAGGATTTCTCGGTTCTGAAGCAAGTCTTTCAGGCCATGGGCGATCGCAACCTCCTGACCTTGCAGGTTCCTCAGCAATGGGGCGGACGAGAGTTAGATATGCTAACGTTTCGCCAGTTCCAAGAACGCATCAGTCGTTACTCGGGTGCTCTGGCATTTTTGCAAACCCAACATCAAAGTGCCGCTGCTCTGCTGGCGCAAAGTGACAATTTGGCACTCCAGCAGCAGTACCTCCCCAAGATGGGGACAGGACTGATCGGCCTAGGCGTTGGCATTTCGCACCTGCGACGCCAGGGACTACCACGGGTGCAAGCTCGACTTACGGATATGGGTTTCTCTCTCAGTGGACAAGTGCCCTGGGTAACAGGAGCAGGCTGTTTCCAGCATTTTATTGTCGGAGCCACCTGTGCCAATGGGTCAGCCGTTCTAGGCATAGCTCCTCTGGTCTCTACCTCACAGCCAGAGGGTGGAACGCTGCACGTGAGTCACCCCCTAGACTTGGTGGCAATGGCTTCGACCCAGA
The DNA here is from genome assembly GCF_009939295.1 of Petrachloros mirabilis ULC683. GTDB lineage: Bacteria > Cyanobacteriota > Cyanobacteriia > Thermosynechococcales > Thermosynechococcaceae > Petrachloros > Petrachloros mirabilis. The sequence goes on along the minus strand of NZ_WVIC01000025.1, from coordinate 9,165 downwards.
CCGTCACCGTGACGCTCCAGGACTGGCACCTGGAAACCGATGCAGTAGTGTGTCTCAAGCCTACGGGATGGCTTCAGGGGCGCGATCACCAAGATGCCCTTCAACATGGGTTCTTTGCCCTAGGGTGTGCCCAGGCAGGTCTGGACATTGTGGCTACGCAGACATCAAGCCTATCTGTTAGCAGCCAACAGGCTATTCAGTCCTTACAAGCAGATCTAGAAGACTGCCGCCAGCACTTCTACCAAGCCCAGCAAACCTCTACCCCTTATCCCAGACAATTGCACCTGCGAGCCACCGCCATTGACCTGGCGCACCGCTGTGCCCAAGCTGCGGTTACAGTCTCCCGTGGAGCTGCCAATCGGCTCGATCACCCAGCCCAGCGAGTTTACCGAGAAGCTCTGGCCTTTACCATATTTGGGCAAACCCCAGATATTCTAGAAGCAACGCTGGAGCAGTTGGTCAATCCCGGAAAGTTTACACGAACAAGCAGGCCGCTTGGATCATTTGCAGGTTGCCAGGATTGATCAGAGCGGGGAACCCTGATTGACTGACAAAACTCGAACCGCCCTCACCCCAACCCCTCTCCCAGAGCGGGCTACGGTGTACACACAAATCTAAGAAGATGACTACAATCCTCCAACATCCTTACACTCGCCCCTCTGCCCCCCTCGCGAAGCGTGCCCGAAGGGCGTAATTTGGGGGGTTTTGAATATCTCACAGTCCCCCAGAATGGGGGATGTAGGGGGCGAATGCAGGGTGAAATCGTTTTTCTCAGACTTGTGTGTACACGGTAGCCCCAATTTGGGGGGGAATATAGTCCCAATTTTTGTTGATCTCCCCCCAAACTTGGGGGGTCGGGGGGGCTAATGCAGGGTGGAATGGGTTTACCTAGAGATGTGTGTACACCGTAGCCCAGAGCGGGAGAGGGGCTTTAAGCCTAGTTCCTAACTCCGGCTCCCCTTCTCCACTTTTGGGAGAAGAAGGGGTTGGGGGATGAGGGAAAAAGATTTGTCAGTCAACCAGGCGGGGAACCCAGGGAACCAACACCTGTTATAGTAAAAACTGCCTATCTTTGCTTAGGAAGTTTTGGCCGCTCAAGGGCAGCAGCCATACTGGTTTTCTCAGTTCTAGCAGAGGAAGATTTTCGAGGTTTAGACGAGGCATGATTGCCTTTGTCTGGCTTGGGTGAAGTGGGTTTGGGCGAGTTGCCCTTTCCAGAATCTCCTGAGTTGGGATTGTCGTTTTTATTGTTACAATCCTCCCAACCAATAACTTGCAGCGGCGTGGGTAAGACTGGGCGATCGGCATACTCATTAACCTTGCCTTTTTTGGGTGTACCAATGTGGGGCTGGCTGGCATCCCGTTCGATTTCCAGATAACGAGTTTGATCAGCAGGTGGTGCCTCAGTCCAACTCAGCATTGCCAGCAGCATTTTGATGCGTCGCACGTTTTTTAGTGAAGATTCAGTGGCACCAATTTCCTGACGAATATGGGCATCAAATGCTTTGATATAGGGTTTTGATGAATCCGGCTCAGCGGGGTATCCTGTAAACCACTGCTCATCGGTAAAAAGCGTTTTATACCGCTGCTTGCGTTGGTTGAGATAAAGCTTATGGGTGATCTTGATGGCTCCCAAGCCCAAAGGCTTACCCATTCCTAAGGAGAGCCGATATTTCTCATCCTGGGCAAGATCTAGCACCCAGAGCAGCGCGCCTAGTTCAACCTTGCTGAGATTCTCAAAATGAATAGAGAAGTTGAATAAAGACCCTGGCTTGAGCGGCTTAATTTTCGTATACTGAGATTTTGATTTATTGATTTTTCCAATGTCTGCTTCTCTAATTTGAGGGAGCATTATGTCTCGTTTATGCCAATAAAGCTTATGTCCTCGCAGAACAGTTTTGCAAACTGGTTCACTAGCGTAGTGTTTAAGCTTTTTCGGGTCAGCTTTAATTTCTTCAGGCTGAACAAGATAATGCTGAAAAGTTGTTGACTTTGGACTTGCTAGTATTTTAGGTGAAATAGGTCTCTCTTGCTCAAAATTAACACATATTGAATCAGTTAGAAAAACTCTGCCGCAGCGTGTTTGATTTTCCTCTCGCTTTTGATCCCTTGCATAACCAAAGATTGCATCAGTAAAATCAGTTGTTTCAATATTTTTCAGGTTTTCAGAACTTCTCAACTGAGAAGGTATAAATGATCTTGTTGAAGACCTGTAGGGCAGACGAAACATCATAGCGTGCCCAAAGAAAACCAGTTGATTCTCTTCCAGAAGATAGAAGACGGATTGGCTATTGAGTAAAACTCCCTCCGCACCCAGAATCTTTTTCTGTCCTTCAGTAATCTGATTTTTGTATTCTTCAATTAACTCATTTGGAATAGAAATATCAGATCGATCATGTGTTTCAGGCAACCCAAATACAAACTGCATGTGCTTTCGAGGTGCCGATCCTGTCTTTATTAAAACACCATTTTCTTCACCACCTTCAAGTGGTTTAGCCTTTGCGTAGCGAAGTTTTACTCTACCGTAATTGTGAGAAAAAGTTTTGATGGGATCTACACTAACGCCAATATTATAAGCATTCTCTGATTTTCTCCACTTGCTTAAATTTTTAGGAATCTCATCCTTTTCAATCCTGGCAAATGAGGCATTCTGAACCAGCTCGCGTGCGGGTCGGATTTTCCATCCACCAGATAATGTCTGGATCATAAGCTGATCGGCATTTAAATTTCCAGGTCAATCCCCTTGTAGCAAGGGCTTGAGAGCGATCAACATGCAGTTTAGATGCTTAACAGCTTATAACCTGCTTGCATTAGAAAAATATATTCATTATTTCTTAAGTTTTTTAGTAGTCGTTCTCGGTATCTCTCTCCCAGAGAAGTTGTGTCTCCCACTGCACGATAAATTAGCTGAGAGTCCGCAACTTCATCAATTTTACTAAAGCTAACAATCTCAACCAGGGTGCGAAGCATTCCTCTCAGGCTACTGCCAGGAATTATTGGCTGTTGAGTTACAGGATTGATGAAAAAATTGGCCCGTTTTTGCTGAATTTCATTTGGTAATTCATGAAATGCTTTATCTCCGTATTGAGCAAAATCCTCTTGTGACCAGCCACAACGAGTGTAAATCGGAGATTCAGTGGTGAGGATGCATTCAATTTTTCCGGTGTGGCGATCGGGATGATAGCGATCGCCATCTGGGATAGGCTGGGCTTGAACAACCTGATCAGGTAGTTCGACAAAATTATAAGGAGCGAGGGCTTGACGAGATTCAGTAACGCAGGCAATGTGTTTGGGAAACATGGGCGATCGCTTCTAGAATGAATATGAACAAATGAGATTAGAAAGATAAAACTTGATTCAAGAATGAGCAAGTAGTAGATTCAGGACAAAAGTTCAACTTCTTCATAGAGCAAATCAATGGGAAATTGAAAGTCAATACTGGTGAGTTGAATTGTGTCATTTATGGCGTAGGGAGTCAGTTCCCATTTGCCCCGTTCATTGAGTCGGAAGATTTCGACACTTATTTGATCAGAATTAATAAGGACATACTCGCGCAAACTTGCTAGGCGGCGATACTGACTGAATTTAGCCCCGCGATCATAGGCTTCAGTGGTCTGGGATAGGACTTCTACAATCAGACAGGGAAATTGGACAAATTGGATGGCCCGGCGATCGCGCTCATCACAAGTCACCAAAACATCAGGGTAGAAAAACGACCCCTGCCCCGTAATACCGATTTTGGCGTCCAATGCTAGCACCCGAAAGGCACTCCCTCGCACATGACTGCGTAAGGCGGCAATCAGATTGACTGCGATCGCATTATGAAGAATGGTGCTCCCCGTCATCGCATAGGCTTCGCCATCTACATATTCATATCTGAGTTCTTGCTGAGGTTCCCATTCTAGATATGCGGCTGGAGCCATGTAATGCTTGTCAGGGGAGGTAATCATTTCGTTCCTCCTTTGGCAGTGCTATCTGTTGTTACATCGACTAACCGACTGAGAGTAATGTGAGCTAATCCATCCTGGTCATATTCAATGTAGTGATGAACAACCAAGCGTAAAGATTGAGAAACTTTTTGATTTTCTTGAAACTCAACTTGAGTAAAAGGGACAGCGTGTTTAAGTCCCTGAGCACCATCCCACAGGATAGTGAAGCCCTCAGATGCATGGATTTTCCAGTGATTCCCTATTAGTAACTGTTTTTCTTCAATCCATTCAGCATCAGGATTGGTCACCAGTCCCGCTTTCCAGGAATCACCCACTTTCCAGAGGAAAATTTCACCTGCTTTTCCAAAAATGCGGCATTGCTGAAGAGTTTCAATGCGAAGTAGTGGGGATTCTTTAAGGACACTATTTGAGATACAGAGATAGCCTTTATGAAAATGACCCCAGATTACGCCATCATCGACATGGACTAACAGATATGGCAACTGATGCTCCTTAGCCTGGGTTTCCAACCAATCTTTGAAATTCGCTGAAACCATATCAGTTGAAATAGAAGTTCGTGCCAGAGTATTCATACTTCAGGGTCTTCAGAGTGTTGGAATTTATCGCGCTGACTATGGAATCTTTGAATTCGATTTTGAATATCTGTTGCAGTAGCTTGTAATTCTTCCAGGTCGGATACCAGCAGATATTTGGAAAGTATTTTTAAGATCCCGGATAAATCAACGCTATAGTTCAATAACAACTGAGTGATGTCATTTTCATAGATGCTGACTTTACTGAACTGTCCCTGGCGATAAAGAGAAGGGAGGGCAAAAAACTTAAGCAGTAGTAAACCTTCAATTGTCGCACAGCGAATAGTACAATTTCCAAATTGTCGTTCTGTAACGTGACGATCGCGCACCAATTCAAACAGTTTGTTTTGAGTAAGTAATATATCTACTTGCAGTGACTCAAAGGTGCCATGAGCAAAGTCCTTGTTTTCATCCGCAATGACAATTTCTGGCAAAGCTTCTAGTTCTTTCCTGGATAAGATAAAGTTAATATCCCGAGTATTTCGCCCCTCGATGTAACTCAGTAGGGCAATTTCACCAACCAAAATATATTCAATTTCTCGCTGATCCAACATTTTGAACAAGCGCTCTATAGACTCTGGCAGGCGATCAACATCTGGCATTGCAACGTCCCAGTTTTTCACATCAAAGAGAATGCCATTCCGAACAATATCAGCGATCGCCATGGTCATGCCGCGTTCCTCTCAGAGATATGATTTACCAGAGCTGATACAAACTTCTCTAATGCCTCAGCGTCACTGACCTGAAGCCTTTGATCAATCTGATCAATCGTCCATTCCTGCTTTTGACCTTGATGGCAATGGAGAACCTTAGCGCTTTGTCCCTGCAATCGCCCGCGCCCGATGCTGCTTTCACCGCCAACAGGTAAGTCCCCCGTCCACAGGTCTTTTAGCAGTAAGAGGAGTAGACCAATTTCGTAGTCTTTGGGTTGGCGTAGTTCTAAGCAAATCGTAAACTCGCCGCCAAAAATCGGTTGCTCATCAAATAGAGCGCCATGTAATGCACCGCCGGTAAAGCGATCAATGGCAATCCGGTTCTGCACCAAGTCGTGGGTATTCTTGATTTCTGCTTCCTGGACAATTAGGCGACTGACTTTTGCTTGCTTACTTTTATCTTCTGAGAAATCAGGACCAAACACCTCATCAATGATACTGATCGGTTTTTCAAGGGTATTGATAATGCGTTCTGCCCGATGCCGCAAAACCCCTGTCAGACTGGTTCCCGATAGCACTGGCTTCAGTTCGCCATTGCGATGGGACTTGAGATGTACTACATCAGGAGCACTACCAATACTGGACTGACCAGAACGGATGAGCAGTGAGCCATTGATGGTGAAGGTTGCTTGCAAGGTCAAGCGATCGCGCCTATCCTCCAGCCCATCCAAGCTCACCTTGATTGCATCAAGAATCGAGGATTGCTTTGCAGGCGGTTCTGTTAAAAATCCTGGAGTCCAGTGGTCATACTCTATCCATTGGCGACTCTGAGCCAGATCTGTTAAATCAAAATCCCATACTTGCCATTGGCTGACCTTGCAGCGACCAAATCCCCGTCGCTTTTTCATGCCCAGGGTAATTTCACCATTTTCGAGTCCCTGGAGGGCGATCGCCAACCCTTGCAGCAGCTCATTTTGATCTGCCTGCCGATCAACTAACAACTCAAACTGAAGCGGAAACTCTGTACCGGCTGCCAGCAACTCCAGATCATACTTGGCTTTATCACGTGCGGTGCCTGTTTTGCTGTCAATCTTTACCCCATCCCGTAATTCAATGGTTGGAGCAGTAGTGCTAATCGCGTCATAAACAATCAGTGGACTCTGATCGCCGTCATCATCTCGTCGGATTGCGCCAAAGAGGTTAGTCGCCAGATCCCCACTGGATTCCCTGGCACCGTAGTTATGCTCACAGTCCCGCAAGTAATTTCGCAATGCTCCCGAGATCGAACTCCCAGTCAGCAGTGCGTGTTGAGAAATGCTGTCTCGCAATAGGGGCATATCCGTGGGGCTATCGGCATCCCCGCTGCCCAAAGAGGTTGGGGACTCTAACTTGAGGCAACCCCGGACAATCACCCGACGGATAATCTCACGCTGATTACGTCTAATGCGTTGAGAGCTAGATGTGGGTTCAGATTGTGTCATTGTTGATTCTCCTTGGCTGCCTGTTTTGCAACTGCCATGATTAGCTTGAGGGTGTACTCCGTTGCCAATGAGTCATCAACGGTTGCTTTGACTTCTGTGCTCAATTGAACTTCCGGTGGTTGAGCAATCCAACTGCGAGGATTCTTTAGTCGATCTTGCAGCCAACTATAAAAAGGCTCATTGGTTTGCTTAAATCTAGTCTTCTGAAACTGTTCCAAGGCCGTTTTTGTGAGGTTGTCACGATTCAGAAATTCACTAACATCTTGTAAGCTAGCTGGTTCAGAACTTAATCCTCTGCGAGCAATAAGTTGCAATCTGGAAAGCTGGCTGTTGGAAATATTTCTGGCTTCTAGTTTTCTGCGATCGAGTTCTGTTTTTAGAAGCTGGTCTAGTTTTTGACGCAGAAGCTGCGTCGCCATTCTCTGAGCTAAGGGCAATGATGGCGAACTGATTGAAGGCTGCTGATGTGAAGCTTGAGGTTTGGGCGGCTTTTTGACTTGAAGTATTGCTCGTCGATGCCAGTTGATGGCCACGCGCCCAAAGCCTTCATTACGGCGATCGCCAATCCCCTGCCAGTGCAATTGCTGCATCTGCTCCTCGGTAAGGGGGGCATTTTCAAAGACAACCACCGTTCCAGCAGCCAGAGCCGGTACTTGGGGTAAGGGCAGTCCCCACTTTCGATTAAAGCCACCAATGTAGGTCTGGCTGCTGAAAATATGCTTTGACTCAGGCATGGGGAGATCGCTGCCGCAGGCTGTATTAATCGCTGCTGCAATCAGGCTTGGATTAGCAGTGGGTTGACCGTTGACATCTCGTAGCAAAGTATCACTGAGTAAGGTAATTGTGAGATGTTCTGCATCAATATCCTCCTTATCTCCTAATGCTTGAAACTCGTGCCACGAGTCCTGAATTTTGCAGAAAATTTGAGTATGACCATATCCTGCACTGCGTGATCCCCCCAACCATAGGTCGGGTTGGCTTAAAAGTTGTTTGAAAAACTCAATATTACGTTCCTCGCAAAGAATGACAGACTGAAAGGTTTGTCTTGTATCTAGCGCATCGTATCGGAAAATTGCACCTTCACTGCTAGGTTGATCTTCCCGTTTGCTGGAGCGGCCTTTGCGGCGATCGCGGCTATTGTGGATGTTAATACGCCGCTCAGGAGTGTATAGTCGAACAAAGCCATCTTCAAAGACGCAAAAACCATCCCGAATAACCTTCAGAGACTCTTGTTGGTCATCTTGTTCTAAACTCAGATCGTAAATATTAGTTCCTGCATTTTCTGTGATTTCGGCATCCTTGAGTTTGTACCAGGAGCGAGGTACAGGTAATGTACGATGCCGTTCTTTTTGACTGACTAGATGAGCATTGAGATAGCGAGTGTGATTGGGTTGAAAAAAGAGTTTTTGTGTTTCCAGATCTGTCAAATCCAGTTCTCCCAATTCCTGGTGTTGTAAATAGCGTCCAATTACAGCACCCCGAATCATGCTGCCCGGAATGTAGTCATAGGAGACATCACTGTTAGGATCGCCCTGAAACGAAGTTGCCAGGATGGGTTGTAGAGCTTTGATAGTGACTAGAATGGCTGGCATGGGTTATGCCTCCTGAACAGCGAAAAAGCAATCGAGATGATTTTGGGGTAGAGATTCTCCATGAAGACAACAGCGCACATGTCCGCGTCCCCGGTTGCGACCACTGCCCAGATAGCGGAGGGCTTTGGCTCCGACCATCAGCAGGCAAAGCTGATCAGCCGTCGGTTGCTGCTCAAAATAGAGGTCAGCCGTAAAGGTCAGGTCTCTTAAGACAACACGACCAGAGCGTAAGCTGCCTCGATCGGGTACTCCTGTTTCAGGATGGATAGCAGTTTGGCGACGGATTGTGGTGAGAGAGTCGAGAATTTCAGCTCTGGTTAGCTTCCCCTGGCTAATTTGGTAGGCAACTGCCTGGTGTAAATCGTCTGGTAAACGAGCATCTCCAACATGAATCGCCCCCATCGTGTCCAGGGTGCTGCCAGGTTTGCCAAACAATTCCTCAGCGATTCTTTGCCAGTGAGATTTTTGATTGCCAGGTAATGTATAGATCAAATTGTCACACTCTTCACTCAATAAGCCTTTGAGCGTTCGTCCACGCAAATAGGGAAATCCATAGGGGTCGTGTTCCACTTCTTGATCAAGTAAACCAGCAACGCCATCCCCTCGGCCAAAGGTGGTGTCACTGAGCAAATGAATGTTGAGCGTATAAGTTGGCATTTAATTGCTCCCCTGCTGCCGCAATGCTTGCAAAAATGCTCTGACCGCTTGAGGTTCTGCCTCTGGCTGAATGTAGGTTGCCAGTAGCGTGAAATCTAAATCTGGGAAGAAAGTACTTTGCTCAATGGAGTCGTAGTCAGAACTAGAATCATTCAAGCGGTATAGTGAAAAGCGATTATCCTGCCAGAACCATACTTCTTTCACTCCCAGGGTAAGCGCAAGAAAAAAGAGCCCATAATGTGCTAAGGAACTCCCGAGTT
>NZ_WVIC01000024.1 GCF_009939295.1 Petrachloros mirabilis ULC683 | reverse complement strand
CAACCTGTTTGCTGGCAATCCTCAAGCACCACTGCCTCAGCCTGAGTAGTTACATTAATTCAACAATATCCCAATAACTTTTTGTTTTTAGCCACGAAATAACATCTATACGCTCTTGAGGACTTAAGTAGCTTTTTCGTCCTTGATAGCCGAGCTTGATGCCATCTATACCTTGTGCTTCAAATTTGTTCTTCCATTTTGTAATGCAGGACTTGCGCATTCCCAGTAATTGAGTAATATTAAAGTAAGGCTTGTCTTCCAGAGCCATTTTTACAGCAATTGCTCGTTTTAGCTCTCTCGAATCAGGATTTCCTTGTATAAATTCTGTCAAGACAGAAATTTTATCTACTTTTTGTTGGTGTTCTAATAGAAAATTTCGCATAAAGAGTACGCTCTTAGTTGAATTACAATATCTATATATTATCAGTTTTTGTCTCAATTAGGATTGCTATAGATTTAGGAAGAATGTCTCCTAGATAACCCACATTTAGATATTTCCTTCCGGTAAGATATGGAGTGCATTGCTTCTGTGACTCCTTTCCTCAGTGCAGCCCGTCAGCTTGTCTCAATCCTATGACTCGACTTTATGATTTGATCATCAGCGGCGGGGTTGTCATGTGGCCACTGCTGCTGCTGTCGGTTTTGACCCTTGCTTGCGCCATGGATCGAGCCTGGTTTTGGTTTCGGCTACTCTCTCAAGAAAGCAAAATTGTCCATGATGTCCTCCATGCGGCTCGCCATGACTTGAATGGAGCGGCTGCGATCGCAGATCGCACTCAGTCTCTGCCCATTGGCCGCTACTTGCGTGCCCCCCTACGGCTGCGACAGCCCACCCCAGAAACCTTTCGGCTAGCTTTGGAATCTGCGGGCGACAAAGAATTTATCCAGATGCGTAAGGGCGACAAGCTCCTAGAAACGATCATCGCCGTTGCCCCCCTATTGGGGCTCCTGGGCACTGTTACCGGACTGATCGCCACCTTTAGCAGCCTCAACATTGGTGGGGGCGGCACCAGTGAGCAGGCCACAGCAGCAGCAGCCGGGATTGGAGAAGCCCTCTTAACCACCGCCGCAGGCATGGTGGTAGCCATTATGGCACTGCTGGTGTTTCGGACATTCGTGACTCTCCAGGCTCGACAGATGGACTACTTCTCTGAGGTGGGAAACGAGTTGGAGTTGATTTATCGCCAGTTCTGGTATGAGCCTCATCTGGAAAGCCATGCCCGCAACCAAATGGCAGCCGCGACCACTGCGCCTGCATCCACTCACGAATCCTGAAGCCAGAGCCAAACTCAATGAGATTTAGGTCAGCGCGATTCTCTCAGATACCAGAAATCAACCTGATTCCGATGATGAACGTGATGATGGCGGTGCTGGCGTTTTTCGTCATGATTGCCACCACTCTCGGGCTTCAGCAAGCCGTTGAAATTCAGTTGCCCGGTTCTGAAGACGCCCCCCCAGCCACTGCATTGCCAGAGCCTTTGGTCATTGACCTCGATCCTCAAGGGCAGATGCTGCTGAACCGTCAAGTGCTGAACTCGGCACAACTGAAGCCAACCATGCAGACCTACCTTCAAGCTAACCCCAAAGGTGCTGTGGTTCTAAGAGCCAGTCAGGACTTGCCTTATGAGCAGGTCATTCAAGCTTTGGCAGAGCTGCGAGCAGTGGAGCGCGATCGGGTATCCTTGGCGATTGAATGAACCGTTATGCAGATAATTCTGTTATTCTCGCAGTAGCCTCAAAATGAATTCAAAAATCAATTACCCACACCCCTACCTTTCCTCTAACCACTCAGCCCCACCGGGCAACGTGGTCAGGATGTCGTTAATCCGAGCCGGTAGCGCTTTGCGAGGGGTGGTGTAGGTCAGATGCAAGAGCTGAACCGCCGAGGCCAGCAGGGCAACGCGATCAAGGCGGGAGGACAGTTGCTTCGGTTTGAGCTTGCCTTCCAATGTCTCCAAGCTGGCGGGTAAAATCGCCTCTTCAAGCGCCTCTTCCAGATAGGCATCCCAAGCATTGGCCTTAATATAATGACTGCTCTGGTTATCTTTGAGGTTCAGCTTGCTGATTTGCAAAATTGAGTCAGAAATCGAAACCAGCCAGGAGTGGGTGAGGCGCTGCTCGACCTGATTTTTAATGAGGTGCACCAGCAGCCGCACCAAAAAAGACTCGATATTGCGCAGAATGGCTTGCTTACCCATGCCTTCTAGCTCATCCACCAGCATCAAGGCGTCGTCATAGCGACCTTCTAAAAGGCTATGTCTAAGCTCCACCAATTCTTGGGTCATAGGACAGTCAGTGCGTAGAAATCGCCAGTGTAAATAGCCCGCCTACACTCTAGCCAAAAATCATCTCTATGATTGAAAGGGATTGTCCTGATCGCGGCAACCTACAGCCCCGAGAGACCCGCCGCTTTGATTACTGAGGTTGATGTCAACATGCGCTTCAAAAAGCAAAGTTCTCCGCTTCCTGAGGTCAACTTGGTGCCGATGATGGATGTGCTGATGACCATCCTCACGTTCTTCATCATCATTTCCATGACCCTGACCAGCCAGCAGACGCTCAACATCAACCTGCCTGGGGTTGGCTCTGGCTCCAGTGCCCAAAACCAGCCCGATCCCTTGGTGATTGGCTTAAATGGTCAGCGGCAAATCTTGCTAGAGGGCCGGATCGTCAATGAGGCACAGCTAGCCGACCAGATGCTGGCTCTCTGGCAGCGCCATCCAGATCGACCGGTGATTCTCAAGGCGGATAAACAGCTTGACTACCGAGAGGTGGCGCAATTGCTCAAACGGCTCCGGGATTTGGGGGGCGATCGCGTCTCGCTGGCAATTGAGCCCGGTTAGACAGGAGCACGGTTCCAAACAAAGATGGCGGTGCCCGTTCCGTCTTGGGTGGGCACTAAACTGAGATAGCCCGTGACCCCATCGCGGGTAATTTTGTAAAGCTGGCCCCCTCCATAGTTGCCACTGGGTTCAATGGTAAAGTAGGCCACCTGGAATCGGGTTTGTAATTCAGCAAATAGAGCTTGCGAGTCAGGGTGTTGGGTTGCCACTAAGGCTCGTTGGATGCCCGGTCGTAGCCGTTCAACAAAGTTCTCGGGGTCAATTTCAGCCACAAAGGCATCGGGCTGAGCCAGCAGAAACGAAGGTTCGCTCAGACGCTGCCATTCTTCGTTATTGATGGTGGGGATGGGCAAATCGGAGTAGAAGTCTAGCTCTTCCTGGCTAATAATATTGGCACTCCCCAAGTCTTCTGGTAATTCCTTCGGGCTGAGCAAAATATTGGTTCCCGCTCCTTCTGGGTTAGATATCAAGGTGAGGTATTGACGGGTGTCCCCTTTGGAAACCAGATATACCCTGCGGCTGGCCTGCTCGCTGAGGTCTTGAAGGGTATAGCCTTTAGCTTGAAGCTCGGTTTCAAAGAAGTTGGCAACTGGGTTGAGGGCCGCTTCGGTGTTCTGGCTGAAGGCGGCGTAAGCATCGGGTAGACCTAACACGCCTGGTTTTGCCCCTGGATAGCGAGGGAACTCTGTCAAAAAGAGATCGGTTTCTGGCTTGGCTCCGGCAGCCTCTGAGCGACCTGGGGTCACCGGATTGGTTACGGGGGTCACTGAAGCCACTGCTGGGATGGTACGCGAGGGCTGCGGAGCCTGGGGGCGAGCAGTGGGCACTGGTGGGGTAGCCCTGGGAGCTTCAGGGGGCGGGGTGGGAATGGCCTCCGCTGATTCGGGCTCGGATGGGGTGAGTTGGGTGAGGGCGATCGCCTCTTCCTCATCTGGTGCTTCTTCTAAAGACTGCTCTTGTCCAAAGGGGATCCACAGAGCCAGGGCATGCAGCCCCACAGAAACCAGCAGAATCAGCACTGCCCATAGTCGTCCAGAGGATGGCAGTGGGGCAGGCGACTTTGCCCGGGGCGCAGGCTTGACCACCCAGCTTAAAGGCTGTGGCTCAAGATCAGGGGATTGCTCCAGGCTAGTTTCAAGACCAGAATTGTCAGTTTTCATAAAAGCCAAATTCCCCAAAAAACCCAAAAAAGAGATTACTCAACAGACAAGTTATTAATCTCCAAAACAGTCATGACAGTCTGGTTGCGAACCCCCGAGACTCGCACATTCAATTTTTGTGAGTACATGATTTTTACTGCTCCATAGCCTGAGAAAATAACCTTGACCGACACAGCAGCCAAGGCGGATAAGCAATCCATCCATATAGGGTGCATCCCAGTTTTGCAAGTTGCCCCTCATCCCCCAGCCCCTGCTCCTTTTTTTTGGAGAAGGGTAGCCGGATTCAAAGCCCCTCTCCCAGAGCGGGAGAGGGATTTACGTGAGGATTACGAAAGTGGAATCCACTCATCCGTATCCTTAACTGAATGGCTCGACACCTTTCTGAGAGAGGTTTTAGAGACTAGAAGCACTGCTGGGAAGGACTCAGGCTATTTTGTATGTATTGATACCAATAAGAGCCGTAAATAATTTTTACGATTGTAACATTAAAATGTGAATTCTACTAAAAATTAGACTGTCTTTAGTCTTAAACAAAAAAGTGGTCTTTTTTAACTCAAGGTTAACCAATTCTTCTCAGATTTTTAACCAAGCTAAGTGTACTTTTAGGGATGACTATCTATTTTTTGGCCTTGATAATTTTTTGGTCTAAGGGATGACTAAAATGACTCTCCTAGGGAATTCTGTTCGTCGTGTTTTCGCAACCTCAGTGGTGGCCGCGGCCCTCACCTTTAGTCCTGTGTTAACCGCCATCGCTGAGGCTTTAACCCTGAATGGGGCAGGGGCGACCTTTCCTGCGCCGCTCTACGAGCGTTACTTTTCCGAGTATTCTCGTGCCAATCCTCCCATGCGGGTGAACTATCAGGCCATTGGCAGCGGTGGAGGGATTCGCCAAATGATTGAAGGCACCATTGATTTTGGTGGCAGTGACGCCGCCATGACTGATGCCCAGATGGCTCAAGTGAGCCGGGGGGTGATCCTGGTGCCAACCGCAGGGGGAGCGGTTTCTATTGTTTACAATCTGCCCGGCGTCAACAATCTGCGTCTTTCCCGAGCGGTCTATCCCGATATTTTTTCTGGCAGAATTACCCGCTGGAACGATCCCCGCATTGCGGCTGATAATCCGGGGGTCAATTTACCCGATCTGCCGATCCGCACCGCAGTTCGAGCTGATGGCAGTGGCACGACCTTTATTTTTAGCAACCACCTGAGTGCGATCAGCCCCTACTTCCGAGGCCGAATTGGCAGTGGCACTGCCCCAAGCTGGACAACTAATCCGTTGCAAGGCAGAGGCAATGCGGGGGTGGCCGCCCAGGTGGCCCGCACCCGAGGGGCGATTGGCTATGTTGAATATGCCTATGCCAAGCAAAACAATCTGCAAGCTGCTTTGTTGCAAAACCGTGCCAATGAGTTTGTGGCACCTTCTTTGGCGTCAACTGAAAAGGCATTAGCCACCTTAAACTTTCCCGAGAATTTCCGGGTTTTTGTGGACGATCCTGCTGACGGTTATCCCATCGCGGGGTTAACCTGGGTGATGGTTTATCGCCAGTACGAAACGGCTGAGCAGGCCGATGCCGTTAAAAAGCTGGTGCGGTGGATGCTCACTGAGGGCCAAAGTATCAATAACACCCTGGATTACACGCGCGTTCCTCCCGCAGTGGCGCAACGGGCCATTGAAGTGGTGAACAGCACTGTGAGCAGTCGTTAACCAACCCGTTGACGCTCAAAGTGGTTAGGGGGCATTCGTGGATGGATGTTCCCTGCTTCGTCTAGGTTTTTGTGGTTTTAGTACCATGGCGAATTCTTTTAAGACAGAATTGCAAGGTGTCCGGTTTGGGCTAGATACGGGGTTTACCTGGCTGGCGCGGGCCAGTGCAATGGTTCCCGTTGTGCTTTTGGTGGCGATTGGCTGGGTGATTGGTCAGCAGGCTTGGCCAGCCATGCAAGCCTTTGGTTTGTCGTTTCTCTGGGGTCAAGATTGGGACGTGGGGGCTGCTCTGTTTGGGGCACTGCCCTATATCTATGGCACGCTGGTTAGTGCTGCGATCGCACTCCTTCTAGCTGTACCGGTGGGTCTGTCGGTGGCCATTCTCACCACTGAGAGCTTTCTGCCGACCTGGGTACGAGAGCCCGTGGCCTTCCTGGTGGAGCTGATTGCCGCCATTCCCAGCGTCATCGTCGGGTTGTGGGGCATTTTTGTCCTCATCCCCTTCTTGATGCCCATGCAAACCTGGCTGTTTGACCACTGGCGGTGGGTTCCTCTGTTCAGCACCGAACCCTATGGCCCCGGTATGCTGACGGCGGGGGTGATTCTGGCCATCATGATTTTGCCTACCCTGGCCGCCCTGGGACGAGACGTACTCCTGGCCCTGCCCCCAGAGTTACGCATGGCTGCCATGGCGGTGGGGGCCACCCGTTGGGAAACCATTGCCCATGTCAATCTCCCGGCGGCCAGTGCCGGGATTTTAGGAGCGGTTACCCTGGGGTTGGGTCGGGCACTGGGGGAGACTATGGCCGTCACCATGGTGATTGGCAACTCGCCCCAAATCAGTGCCTCCCTACTGGATTTGGGCTATACGATTCCGGCGGTGCTGGCCAACCAATTTGCAGAGGCGGTGGATGAGCTGCATCTGGGGGCATTAATGTATCTGGCGCTAGTGCTGTTTCTGCTCACCTTGGCGGTGAATGTAGTGGCGGTCTTGATGGTGCGTGCCGTGGGCATGCAAACCCCCTAATTTCAGGTGTCGATTGACTCATGACTAAAGCCTCACAATTTCCGCCCTTTGATGCTGAACCCAAAGCGCCACAACTGCGTCAGTCCTCTGGCTTTCCGGCGCAATCTCCGCCTCAGCGCCAGATTTTTAGCGTGGGCATGACAGGTTTAGCCTTTTTGCTAGGGGGGGTGGCGCTCCTGCCCCTGGGGGCGATTCTGGCCGAAATTGTGCGCCAGGGTCTTGCCCACTTTTCGGGGGAAGTCTTGGTGTCTCTGCCTGCCCCGGTGGGGATGACGGGGGTGGCCAACGGGTTTGCCAATGCCATTTTAGGAACCTTGATCATGGTGGGAATTGCCGCCCTGCTCAGCATCCCTCTGGGTGTGATTGCCGCCGTCTTTCTCACCGAATTTGGCCAGGATATGAGATTGCTTCAGGTAATTCGGTTTATGGTCGTGGTTCTCAGTGGCGTCCCCTCGATTGTGGTCGGCGTGTTTGTCTATGGGATGATTGTGCTAGCCACCAAACAATTTTCGGCTCTGGCGGGCAGTGTGGCTTTGGCCGTGATCATGCTCCCCATCATTATTCTGGCCACTGAGTCTGCCCTAAATCTGGTGCCCCTCTCTCAGCGGATGGCCGCAGCGGCACTGGGCGCGAACCGGATGCAAACCACGCTCTGGGTGGTGATTACGGCAGCGCTACCCGGCATCACCACGGGCGTTTTACTGGCCATTGCCCGAGCCGCTGGGGAAACTGCCCCTCTGATTTTTACGGCTCTGTTTAGTCAAAACTGGCCTGAGGGGCTTAACAGTCCCACCCCATCCTTATCAGTGCTGATTTACAACTACGCCAATTCTCCGTTTATTGAACAAAACGATATGGCCTGGACCGCCGCCCTGGTGCTGCTGGGGCTGGTGTTGACGATTAACATTCTGGCGCGACTGGTCATGCGCCATCGCATCCCTCTCAGATAGAAACCTGACTTCAGGGGATCCCAAGGGGCTAAAGAATCATAAAGTTTAGAGGTTTTGGCGACAATCTTGGCTACAACCAACAATGGAACGCACTGTTTCACCGCCACCATTGCAGGGTCTCCAGGGTTATGTCAGACACCACCATTGAATCTATTCTTCAAGAACACCGCCTGTTTTCACCGCCTGCGGATCTTGCTGCCCAAGCTGAGATTCAGGGTATGGCGGCCTATGAACAGCTCTATGAACAAGCAAAGGCCGATCCAGAAGGCTTTTGGGCAGAATTGGCTGCTCAAGAACTGCACTGGTTTCAGTCCTGGAACCAGGTACTAGATTGGCAACCTCCCTTTGCGAAGTGGTTTGTGAATGGCAAGTTAAACATTACCTATAACTGTTTAGACCGGCATCTGACGACCTGGCGACGCAATAAGGCAGCCCTGATTTGGGAGGGTGAACCGGGCGATTCTCGAACTTTGACTTACGCTCAACTGTATCGAGAAGTGTGCCAGATGGCCAATGTTCTCAAGCAGTTGGGCGTGCAAAAAGGAGATCGCGTCGGGATTTATATGCCCATGATTCCCGAGGCTGCCATTGCCATGTTGGCCTGTGCCCGCATTGGTGCCCCGCACACGGTGGTTTTTGGGGGCTTTAGTGCTGAGGCACTCAAAGATCGACTTGAAGATGCCCAGGCAAAGCTGGTGATTACGGCAGATGGGGGCTTTCGCAAAGATAAGGTGGTGCCACTGAAGGCTGCTGTAGATCAGGCTTTAGCTAACAATAGTGTGCCCTCGGTGCAGCATGTGCTGGTGGTTCAACGTACCCGAGAGGAGATTCTCATGGAGCCGGGGCGCGATCGCTGGTGGCATGAGCTTCAGGCTGGGGCTTCTGCGGACTGTCCTGCTGAGCCGATGGACAGTGAAGACCTGTTGTTTATTCTCTATACCAGTGGCACGACGGGTAAGCCCAAGGGGGTAGTTCATACCACTGGGGGCTATAACCTCTATACCCACATGACCCTAAAGTGGGCCTTTGACCTGAAAGATACAGATGTCTATTGGTGTACGGCTGATGTGGGCTGGATTACGGGACACAGCTATATCGTCTATGGCCCCCTTTCTAATGGGGCAACTACGGTCATGTATGAGGGGGTGCCACGCCCGTCTAATCTGGGCTGCTTTTGGGATGTCATTGAAAAGTATGGGGTGACTATTTTTTACACTGCACCCACGGCAATTCGAGCTTTTATTAAAATGGGCGATGAGCTGCCCAAGGCTCGCAATCTCTCTTCGCTGCGGATTTTGGGGACGGTGGGTGAGCCGATTAACCCTGAAGCTTGGATGTGGTATCACCAGGTCATTGGGGGGGAACGTTGCCCCATTGTGGATACCTGGTGGCAAACGGAAACGGGTGGCTTTATGATTACGCCGTTGGCTGGCGCGACGCCCACTAAGCCGGGGTCAGCGACTCGGCCTTTCCCTGGCATTCTGGCCGATGTGGTGGACATAGAGGGAAACCCGGTTCCCGATAATACGGGGGGATATCTGGTGGTTCGCTACCCTTGGCCCAGCATGATGCGCACTGTTTATGGGGATGACGATCGCTTCCGGCGCACCTACTGGGAATATATTCCCCCCAAAGATGGGCAATATCTCTATTTTGCTGGGGATGGCGTGCGTCGTGATGCCGATGGCTATTTTTGGATCATGGGGCGGGTGGACGATGTGATCAATGTTTCGGGTCATCGCTTGGGGACTATGGAAATTGAGTCGGCGCTGGTGTCTCACCCGGCAGTGGCCGAAGCGGCTGTGGTGGGACGTAAGGATCCGGTTCGGGGTGAGGAGGTGTTTGCCTTTGTGACCCTGGAGCGGTCTTACAGCCCTACGGATGCCCTTAAGGCTGAATTAAAGCAGCATGTTGTCCAAGAAATTGGTGCGATCGCACGCCCCAGTGAAATTCAGTTTGCCGATGCCCTGCCCAAAACCCGCTCTGGCAAGATTATCCGTCGCTTTCTCCGCAATCTTGCCAGTGGCGAAGATTTAGTCGGAGATGCGTCCACGATGGAAGACCAAAGCGTCCTAGATCAGCTGCGTCAAGGAAGTTAGGGGTTAACCTTGTACCAACGAGGGTGAAGATGACTCCAACTGGGCTGGGGCTGGAGCATGGATCACCAACACAGAGCAAGGGGCATGGTGCATCACATAGTTACTGATGCTGCCAATGAGCAACTCACTTAGCCCGCTATGACCACGCCGCCCCACCAAAACCAAATCGGCATCCCACTCCTTAGCAATTCGACAAATTGTGCGTCCCGCACTGCCAGTAATCTGAGTGAACTCAGTCTCAACCCCTCGCTCTTTAGCAACTTCACACTGGGACTGCAAACGTGCTAATCCCTGTTTTTCGTAGGCTCTAAATTGTTCCTCATAGAGCGATAGGGTCTGATCACTCAGACCCGGATAATATTCTGGCATCAGCATCACCGGCAATTGGGGGCTGCCAGCATCTTCCGAAGAAAGCACATGCAGCAGCAGCAGACGAGATCCCCTTGCCTCTGCTAACCCTAGGGCTTCATTGAACACCTGCTCTCCCATCGGAGAATTATCCATGGCTACCAATATATTTTTAAACATCGTGCTTCTCGCTTACTCAAACTAGGGAAACAACGCAAAACAGGCAGTACAGTGAAAATACACCTTGATGTGACTGGAGGTGACTGAGCCATGACATCCCTCTTGAATCGTCGCTACAAAATTCTGAGCGTACTGGCCACAGGAGGCTTCAGTCAGACTTATCTAGTCGAAGATACCCACAGCCCGACGCATCGTCAGTGTGTCTTGAAACAACTCAAACCCCCCAGTCCAGATCCGCAAATTCAGTCGCTGATGCAAGCAAGGTTTCAGCGAGAAGCTGTCATCCTGGAAATGCTGGGTGAGCGCACCACGAGTATACCCAAACTGTATGCTTATTTTGTTGAGAACGATCAGTATTACCTGGTGCAAGAGCTGATTGAAGGACAAACCCTGAAAGCGTGGATACAAACTTCAGGTTGTCAAAACGAAGCCACCGTAGCAGCGCTTCTACTTAATATTTTACCCGTCCTAGCGCAGGTTCATGAAGCAGGTATTATCCATCGAGATATTAAGCCAGAAAATATTATTCTGCGCCGTCATGATCGCCAACCCGTCCTCATTGACTTTGGGGCAGTCAAAGAAGTGGTTACCACGGTAATGAATCCCCAAGGTCAGCCAGTCAGCTCGATTGTGATTGGCACCCCAGGGTTTATGCCGCCCGAGCAGGCCACGGGGCATCCCCTGCCCCAAAGCGATCTCTACTGCTTGGGGCTGACCGCTATCTTCATGCTGACGGGCAAGCTCCCCTATGAATTGCCCATGGATTTGCCTACTGGAGCGTATCAATGGCGGCCTGAAGTTCCGAACTTGAGCCCAAGATTGGCTGCGGTCTTGTCTCAAGCTATAAGGTACGCCCCCCGCGATCGCTTCCCTAGTGCCCAAGCTTTTTTGCAAGCCCTGCAAACCCCGCATCAACCTGAATTCGATATTGCCGCCATTCCTGACACCCGCTTGGCTAAGACCTTGACGCCCAAGAACTCCGCCAATGCCTTGACCCAGACCAGTGAAACGTCACCCCGCTCCCGTTCCGTTCTCATCACACTTCTAATAATTGGTGGAGTTGTTGCACTCGGAGGTCTGGGCATTGCGGCAATGCAGTTAGGTGCCTGGATTGAAGCACAACAGATTGTGACGAATCCACTGCCGGTAAGTCCAGATCCAGAGCCTCCCTGGTTTAGTGCCATTGCTTTTTCTGACTCTGCCCAGTCCTATGGCTATAGCTACGCTTACACAACTCGCAGCGAGGCTGAGACCCGAGCCCTTCAAGAATGTACGGATAGAGGCGCAGATGACTGTCGGCTCCTAATTGAATTTGAAAATAGCTGTGGGGCACTGGCTCAGGCAAGCAATGGTGCCTATGGTTCGGGTTCAGGATCGACTGCCGAGGTTGCTAATGCCACTGCGATATTAGTTTGTGGCCAGTTTGGAGGTGACAATTGTGAAGTTACCTTGCGGGTTTGTCCACCCAATGATATTTTTCAGCGAAGTTTGTAGCCCTCACCCCGCTCCACTCAAGTGAAATTACTGCAATCGAGCCGCTTGAATGCGGATAGCCGACCAAGCCATTCTGTGGGCACGCTCTTCATCACCGAAGGCATGCAGAGCTGAATTGTAGACAATTCGATACAAATCTTGGGCTAATTCTGAAAGCTGACCGCGAAGGGTTAACGGTAAATCTAAATTACTTTGGTACTGCATTGGCAATCGTTTTCAGCAAAAGGTGAATGAAATATGAGAGGCTCTCACTGCTCACAATAGAACCTCCCTCAATCAAAGACTTCATGAAATGTGCTTGATTAGGCTAAAGCCTGAGCACTTTATCATTCAGCTAAGCTCACGGCAGAAAAAACCAGAGGAAACCTGAAAAGATTTTCACGACTTTTTCTGCAAACATGAGAACTACCATTGATTGATGGGAGGTTGAGTAGAGGTTAGGATACGAGGTTAAGTATAGAGATTGGGTATAAGGTCGTCTGGATGTCCCTATTCTAGAAAGACAAAAAAGTTGCGTCTGTTGTTGTTGCAACAATTTCAAAAAAAATTTCCACTCTGATCTCCATTGATCCATGTCTTAGGTCGTCTTACGTCGGGGGTCGGTGTAGCTGATTTAGGGGGCGGGTGCAAGGCGTTAGCAACTTTTCAAGCCGCCTCTCAATGATTCGCTAGGGCTGTTGGTCATGAATCATCCTCGACAACAGCTTTTCTCAGAATAAAGAAGATTTGGGTGCTAAGGGCACTGCTACCTTGGCAAAGTTTTGCAGCAGAACCATTGAAGTGTCTGACCGCCAAGCCCTAAAATAAAAGGCTTGATGCCCGTGTGTGCTTAGAGGAGGCTGTGATGAGCCACTGGCAAGAAATTCCGGGTGGCGTAACAGCCCCACGGGGCTACCGAGCGGCGGGAGTTGCGGCAGGCTTGAAGCCGTCCGGTGCGCTGGATTTAGCTCTGATTGTTTCCGATGTGGCTGCGATCGCAGCTGGCGTATTCACCACCAGCCAAGTCCGAGCCGCCTGTGTTGACTATTGCCGCCAGCGGTTGCATCAAAAAGCCAACGCTCAGGCCATCCTCTGTAACGCCGGTCAAGCCAACGCAGCCACCGGCGATGTCGGCAAAGTCGATGTCTTGACCCAGGCTCGCCTCACCGCAGCCTCTCTCAATATTGCTCCAGAAGCCGTCCTCGTCGCCTCCACAGGAGTCATTGGGCAACCCATTGCCATGGACAAGCTAGAGACAGCCCTGCCCCATGTGGTCGAGCAACTCTCCTCTCAAGGCTCCGAACAAGCCGCCAATGCCATTCTCACCACCGATCTGGTCACCAAGAGCATTGCCCTAGAAGCCCACATTGGCGATCGCCCCGTGCGCATCGGAGGCATTGCCAAAGGCTCCGGGATGATTCACCCCAACATGGCCACCTTACTTGCCTTTGTCACCTGCGATGCGGCTGTTTCGCCCCATCTCTGGCAACAAATGATCAGCCACGCTGCCGAGCAAAGCTTTAACCAAATCACCGTCGATGGCGACACCAGCACCAACGACATGCTCTTAGCCTTAGCCAATGGCCAGTCCCGCACCCCCGCCATTACCGAAATCGGGCCAGAAGCCAAACTCTTACAAGCCATGCTTACCCAAGTGTGCATCCACCTAGCCAAAGCCATTGCCCGTGATGGAGAAGGCGCTACCTGCCTCATTGAAGTCCAGGTCAGTGGCACCCCAGACAACAAAGCCGCACGCCTCATTGCCCGCACCATTGCTGGCTCCATGCTGTTTAAATCCGCCATCTTTGGTCGTGACCCCAACTGGGGTCGAATTGCCGCTGCCGCCGGTCGAGCTGGGGTTCCCTTTCAGCAAGAAAAGCTTTACATTCGCCTGGGCGATTTTGTCCTGATGGAAAACGGCACCCCCCAGGCCTTTGACCGCGCCGCTGCCAGCAACTACCTCCAGCAAGACCCCGTTATCGTCACCCTGCGCGTCGGTGATGGTTCGGGACAGGGAACTGCCTGGGGCTGTGATCTCAGCTACGATTACGTCAAAATCAATGCCGAGTACACCACTTAGTGTTCCGTCAGGAAAATTTTGAGGAGTCGCAGACCCTCAAAATTTAACCCCCATCAACTTCTGGGTACTCATCGATCCTTCAAGACAAAGTTGACAGCCTACTTAGCAGAGTTGTCAATCACTCTACCAACTTTGTTGCTGCCACCAATCCATCCAGAACGTGAGTTCGACAGCTCTCGTCTGCCCTCACCCCAACCCCTCTCCCAATGTTGGGAGAGGGGCTAAAACCTTGAATTTGTGCTCTGTTCCCCCTCTCCCAATGTTGGGAGAGGGGGCTAGGGGGTGAGGGCGGATAAGTCCTCGAACTCACGTATCCAGAGCTTGGCCACAGCGCTTACAAAAGCGCGCATCAGAGTCATGAGCCGACCAGCCACACTGGGGACAAGCAAAGGTAACCTGGGTCTGCGGCTGCACCAATTGACGCACTAGATTACCCACCTGCCAGGGAATCAATGCCACCCCCGTCAAAATCATCAGTACAGTCAACAGCCGTCCTCCCTCAGAAATCGGCGTTACATCCCCAAAGCCCACCGTAGTCATTGTCACCACCGAAAAATAAAACGCATCCAAGAACGTCTGAAACTGCCCAGGGTTGATAGGGTTTTCCACCTGGTAAATCAAGCCAGAATAGACAAAGACAATGGCAAACAACGTAAACAAAATCCGGGCAAACGCTACCGTATCCGTTGAGCTGGCTTTACCCAAAAAGGATTCAACTTCCAGAAAGCGCACCAGCCGCAAAATCCGAAACCAGCGAAAAATGCGAATAAAGCTAATATCCATCCAGCCCACAAAAAAGGGCAGAATTGCCAGCAGATCAATCAGTGAATAGATTCTGAACACATGCTGAAGGCGGTGCTCTGCACACCAGAGCCGTAAGCCGTACTCCAGCGTAAACAGCCACAGAATACCCACATTACCCAGATCCAGAACCCAGCGTACCGACTCAGAAATAGGATAGGTTTCAATCACAAAAATTGCCGTCGAAGCCAACACCAGCAGTGTCACAGCCACATCTACTGCTAGCCCTACTGGGCTTTCTATATCATCCAAGTAAAAGGCAAGGGTCTGGCGAATCGTCATAGACGCTATCCTATTATTGAGATCAAAGCGGCATGCACTGTGTTCAAAGCCAACATCTGCTCCTCTGGGGTATCACTGCGCTGATTGAGAACCAGGTCATGTCCACCCTGTCATCGCGATAGGGTTGTTGAATACAGGACTAGATTATGAATTTCCGTATCCCTTTACTGGTGGTAATTTTACCTTTGGTCAGCCTTTCCCTCTTGGGATGTGACACTGCCGAAGCACCGCCTGAACCCGCCAATGGCGAACCCGAAGCAATCGCTCCCGAACCAGAAGTTTCTGAAAACCGGGAAGACTATGATGAAATCAACCTGGCAGAACTGCCCCCTGATGTGCAACTTGTCGGCATTGATCCAGAGGCCATAGCAGCAGATCTCTTTATTCCCCCCGTGCCACCTGAAGAAGCCCCTGAAGGCCTTCCAGTTGACGATACGGTTACCGTAGATTCAGATCCCGAGCAAGCTGTGGTGGTGGTTACCCGCCTAGGGTTACCCGATGACTCCGTACGGGGGATTCGCTACCGCGCCGAATTCCTACCTGCACCTGAAGCTGAAACCCCTCAGTGGCAAATGGTTTGGGCAGGTAGTCAGTATCTCTGTCAGCCAGGGCGAGGCGCTCAAGATTGGTCGTCAGACCTCTGTGTGTAGGCTGAGCTAGACCCTAACGAATTGAGTCTAAATCTAAAGCCTGAGAGCCCCCCTGAGCTAACTGCTGAAGAAGCTGCCCAAGTTGACGCCATAGCAATACGCCTGTGAAGATTGTCATGGGCAGCGACAGCCCATAGCTAAATTTAGGGGGGAGGCCATAAACACTCAGCCCCGATGCCAAAAACACACAGATCCCTCCGCACAACCCCAAAAAGGGCAGCAGGAGGGATAAGCCTTGCAGGTCGATCAAGCTCTGATTGGATCGATGCTGACGCCACTCGTTCACAGTTTGTTTAAGCGTGGCTTCAAAGGCTTTGCCAGAAGTCAAGCCAGCTAGCAACCCAGCAATTAAAAGCACATAGGGCGGATCTAGATACACGGGAACTCCTCAGTCAATTTGTTTACTTCAGGGATAAACGCCCTGGGCTGCCAAACCAAGCCTTCAGCGTCCAGGGCTCGAAACCAGGGATTCCTCGCGTTGGTTTGACCCCATAAAGGCAGCTACGGGAGGCCAACTTGAAACCGCTTCTCCAGAAAAATCGGCTAAAGCGCCCAAAGCCGCATTTAGCAAGTGGGTGGGGCTAAGGTCATCTTTCACTAAGTTCCACAATCGTTGAACTTCTTCAGTATGTAACCGATCATCTTCAATCAGTGCTAGCAAAAGTTGACGACGGAGAAATTGGCCTTCTTCTGAAAGAAGGTATCGAATGCCTAGACGAGCAGTGGGGACAAAATCAAATTGATGATCAGTCCGAGCAATTTCAATGAGGTTTTCCAGCCGCTCCCATTGAAACTTACCATCTCGAAAAAGGACTTCAAACAGCCGTCGCCGGAATGCTGGAGTTTCGCCCATCAATAACCGTTGAGCGACGTAGGGATAGCCAATTTCCACAATCTTAAAGTCGGGATTGAGGCAGAGGGCAACTCCCTCTTGGGTCACCAGAGAGCGAATAATCAAAGCAAACTTTGCTGGAATTCGGAACGGGTATTCATACATGAGTTCCGAAAATCGATCGGTAATGGTCTTAAAATTGAAGTCTTTGACACTCTCCCCAATAATATCGCCAAACACCATCTCTAAGGCAGGAATAATGGGCTGAATGTCTGTCTCAGGGGTTAAGAAGCCCAGGGTTACAAAGTCCTGAGCCAGCAATATATAGTCTTTATTGATGAGATGGACTAAGGCATCTACCAAGATTTCTTTTGTGGTTTGATCCAACTGATCCATCATGCCAAAATCGATGTAGGCCATTCGGCTATCTGCTAGGGCAAACAGGTTTCCAGGATGCGGATCGGCATGGAAAAAACCAAATTCCAAGAGCTGTCTCAACCCCGAAATTACTCCCACTCGGACAATTTCATCAGCGGAGATGTCGGCATTAAAAATACACTGGGTTGCCGTTAGCTTAAAGCCCTCAATCCACTCCAGGGTCAGAACATGACGATTACTATAGCGCCAATAAATCTCTGGCACCTTGACTACATCCCAGTCCTGGAAGTTATGGGCAAACTGCTCGGCATTCCGCCCTTCATGGAGATAGTCAATTTCCTCAAACAGCTTGGTTCCAAATTCATCCACAATCAGGGACAGGTCATGCCCCATGTTGATGGGTAGCCAGGGCACAATCCAACGCAAAATAGTGCGAATGAGGTATAAGTCTAGGGAAAGCTTGGGAACCAAGTTGGGTCGCTGAACTTTAATGGCTACTTCTTCGCCTGAGCGCAGGCGGCCACGATAAACCTGTCCCAGGCTGGCTGCGGCTACCGGATGCGGTGAAATTTCTCGATATAATTCGGTGACAGGTGCCCCTAATTCTGCCTCAATGATGGCGAAGGCTTGGGCGTTCGGAAAGGGTGGCAACTGATCTTGCAAAAGAGTCAGTTCGTTTAAAAAGTCTTTTCGGATCAAGTCTGGGCGGGTGGAGAGAGCCTGTCCAATTTTGATGAAGCTAGGACCCAAATGGGTTAAGAGTTGGCGGAGCTGAATCGCTCGTTTGGGCAGATTTTGTTCGACCTTTTGAGTCCATTGATCCCACTTCAGGCCAAGCACAAATCTACCAAAGGCCCAGAATATTTGCCAGAATCGCCATAGGGCTAGCCAGGGACGGCGACTATAGTATCTGGCAATTTGGTTGGGGTCGTAGTGCCTTGGGGGTTCTTCCAAACTTTCCAAGGGCGTGACGGTTTGATGTGCAACCACGCTTAATTGGCCTCGTCAGTCAAAAGTCAACAGGAGGAACAACCGTCAATCTTAGAGCAGTTAGAATCATCAAGTGACTGGCAGATGCAAGGTCGGCCAGTGGGCTATGGCAATTGGCAGCTCTACCCCTGACGTGTTGTTTTCTTAACTTCAATATAGTATAAAAAAGTACAAGATTGCTGTCGAATAAGTAGTATTACTTAACATTTCGAGGAAGCTAGATCCTTCACTAAGTTGCTGTCATCTGCATGAAATCGCCATCCAACTTGCTCAGGAAGCTGAGTCGTAAGCTGTTTGCCGATGTTGATACGCAGGCTAGCTTTATCGAAGCTCTGGTGCAACCCCGTCCCTTGCATCCCTGTATTCTCTGGATGCGTTCTCCTCCTCAAGCCTCTACCTTCGGTGTTCAGCCTCCCCTTGACTGGCAACCTGATTTTGTGGAGCGCCTTGATTTGGAGGCAGAGCCTGGGAGGCATCCTTGGCACGACCAAGGTTTTTTTTATTGTTTAGACTTTTCCTCGGTTTTTGCGGCTTCGGTGGTGTTGGGGGTGAGGGAGAAGCCCGCTTTGGTGCTGGATGTTTGTGCGGCTCCGGGGGGGAAGAGCCTGTTTGTTTGGCGGGCACTGGCTCCTCGCTTGCTGCTTTGTAATGAGACCATTGGCAAGCGAGTGGGGATGTTGGTGGGCAACCTCAAGCGTTGCTCGGTGCAGCCAGTGGGGGTTCTGAATTTAGACCCTGAGGCTGTCGCTCAGGTGGCTTCTCAGGTTGCCGATCTGGTCATTGTTGATGCGCCCTGTACGGGGCAGTCTTTGTTGGCTAAGGGCAAGGCAGTGCCGGGGTGCTTTCACCCGGTGACGATCAACCAAAATGCCAATCGCCAAAAGCGGATTTTGGCAAATGCGGCGGCAGTGGTGGCTCCTGGTGGCTTTCTGGCCTATATGACCTGTGCTTTTTCGCCTCAGGAGAATGAGCAGGTATTAGGCTGGTTTTTGCGTCAGTTTCCTCAGTTTCAGGCGCAGCCCGTGCCTCATTTGCAAGCCTATCAATCTCATCTGAGTGATCTGCCCTGTTATCGGATGTGGCCGCAGTTAGGGTTGGGGGCTGGTGCGTTTACGGCGTTGTTGAAAAACACGACTCTGGGAGATGCCCTGACTTGGCATCAAGAGACCCTCTTGCAACTGTGTCGGTGGCAATCCGAGAATGGTGAGATGTGATTGTTTACGGTTTGTTTTGATCTGGGGCTCTAGGGTGGTGGGCTTGGCGCTAGGATCATGGGTGATCTAAGTGCTCCGCCACAACTTGATAGAGCGATAGGACGTGATCGTCTTGTAAGCGGTAGAACACATGGCGACCGGCACGACGATAGCTGACAAGTCGTAAAGCCCTGAGTGCTCGTAACTGGTGTGACGTTGCTGACTCTGACAGCTCTAAGATGGCTGCTAGATCGCCCACACACAATTCTTGATCAGCCAAGACAGAAAGAATTCGTAGCCGCGTTGGATCTCCTAGAAAACTGAAGAATTCTGCCATCCGTTGGGCTTTAGCCAAGTCGAGGAGGGGTGGCTTGATGCCAGCCGCGCCATGGTCAGAGGTGCAGGTCGGAGCATCGTCAGGTTCGGACAAATGGCTCGGTTTGGAGTCTGGAGGCATGGGGGTGGGCGATCGCGTCAAATCAGAAGGCATCTGCTAATGAATCCTAAAATGCTTGACATCTGAGCAGATATTCATATAATATAGGAGTATTGTCACACATGCAAGACAAGGAGTCTACCCATGACAACTGTGACCCAAATGAAGTGCGCCTGCCTAGATTGCCTCTGCATCGTGCAGCTCGACAGCGCCATTATGGTGAACGATAAGCCCTATTGTAGTGAAGCTTGTGCGCAAGGACACCCCCATGGGGATGGGTGTGGCCATCGGGGCTGTGGTTGCCATTCATAGTTTGAGACTGTTGACCTAAGTCTTCTCGACTTCAGACTTTCGCCATCTCATGAACAAGGTTTTCATGAGATTTTTTTCATGAAAAAAATCTCATATCAAGTTTAAGCAACTTTCATGTCCACGGGATATTCCTGTAGGTGTTAACTGAATGCCAACTAGGCAGACTCAAGGAGAGAACTATGAAAGTTGTACATTATGTTGCGATCGCATCTTTAGCTTTAACGGGCATAGCCATTCAGGCTCCCACCACCCTTGCCGATGAAATTTCTTGTCAGGGCTCCCTTGGGGCTGTCACTGTTGATAACCTCAAGGTTCCCTCTGGCAGAACCTGCACCCTAAACGGTACACGAGTCAAGGGGAATATCAAAGTAGAGTCCAATGCCACCCTGCGAGCCAGCGGCGTTCAAGTCAATGGCAATGTTCAATCTGAAAACGCCACCAGAGTTGATGTTACCAATAACTCAACGGTGGGTGGCAGCGTTCAAGTTAAACAAGGGGGTGCCGCTTCGATTCTCAACACCCGCATCAACGGAGACTTACAATTTGAATCTAACCGTAATGCCCTGAGTGCCCGAAGCAACCGCATTGGTGGCAACTTACAAGCCTTTCAAAATCGAGGAGGGGTGGCCATTGCTCAAAACACCATTGATGGAAACTTGCAGTGCAAGAGTAACAATCCTGCCCCGACCGGCGGCAACAATATTGTCAAGGGGAGTAAAGAAGACCAGTGTGCTCGCCTGTAATGGGTAGCCTTTTAAAGGCGGTTTGAACAGTTTCTAACGCCTTGCACCGCCCCCTAAATCCCCCATTCTGGGGGACTTAAGAGTGACAAAGCCTCCCAGAATGGGGGGTTGGGGGGCGAATGTAGAGCATGAGAAGACTTTAAAAACAGCCTCTTAGGCCGATAGATTCTCAGCATTGATAAAAAACCCTCCTGCCTAAGCAGGAGGGTTTTGTGAATAGAGCTAGTCGATTAGCTTAAGGCTGCATGGCTACGATCATAGGTGCTGCGAAAAGCAGAGCTGATCTTGCCTTGAAGAGGCTGCCAGTAACGAGACGCATCAATACCCACTTCAGCAGCAGAGCGACTTAACAAAGACTGCTCCCGTCTTTTGATGTCAGTGTGATGGGTCATCATTAATGAACGAGCCAGATCCTTGGTGCTATTGACCGCAGCGGCCACCTTGGGCTTTTGCACTTCAGGAGCGCGGTAGCCTTCCATGGCTCCATTAACGGTCGCTTCACCGGTGCGATAAGCCACACCTCGGTATACTAAGTCCAGGTTTGGTTGCAGAACCGGAACTTTTTTAGGATTTCTGAACCTCCACTCCAGTCCCCGATATTGACCCACCACTTTAGCGGGTTCCATTTCCACCTGGGGAGGATTGTAGTCGTAAGTGCTGCCACGATATTTGAGTTGCATAGTATCGCCTCCAATTTATCTGTATCGAGCATTTGGGGGCGCGTTCCTTCGGGAAGAATCCCTACTTCCGTCCGCTTCGATGCAACTTGAAATGAACTTAGATTTAACTCTAGCTCTCTCTCGAAGGGGATGAACGATGTATTTCTGTATCTAATTTAACAGTTTTAGAAGTAAAAGTCTATTTCTTACAAAAATTTACATCAAGGCAAAGGGGCCCTTGTGTGGCAACGACAATTTTAAGATGTAGTCAATTTTGTCAAGTCCAGGGGTGATTGGGGTTTCACTGGATTGGTGCCAGTTTAGGGGCTGGGGTATGGGTTAGGGGCTGACCCGTCTCCAAGGCCGGATCAGCCGCTTCAATCAGGGCTTGCAAAACGGCAGCGACCATTCCAGCGGCCAACAGCCCTCCGGCGGCCTCCGCACTGACATCAGTGGCCGTGATGTCTGGGACGGAGATGCTCTGCTGCACACCTAAACCGGGCAGGAGGCTAAGGGAGAATTGGGTTTCTAGTTGGCGCAGGGTTAGGGTTTCAATTGTAACGATGACAGGTTCTGAGTCAGTATTGTGGGGCTGAATCTGCACTTGTTGCAAGAGGGTGAGCAGATTGTTCCCAGAGAGGGTTTGTTCAACGGTGAGCCTTAGTCCCTCAATTTCTAAGCCTTCAATCACCACGGGTTTAGCCCAAAATTGTTGCCAGCCCCCAGTAATCTTGAGGGTTTGGATTTGCAGCATTGGTTCATTGGAAAAACCGGGGGGATTGTCTAGGGTAACGCCTTCTAGGCTGAGGTGATTTTGGAAGAGGGGCCAGCGCAGGGTCTCGATTTCGACAGCCACCCCAGTTGCTTGCAATTGTTGCTCTAAAACCTGTTTCAACAGGATTTGGCGCAAGAGAACGCTGCCCACTAGCGCCCCAATCAAAAGAATTCCAAGGCCAATCCCCACTTGTTTTGCGCGTTTCATTCCCAGTCGTCCCCTTGTGGTTCCGGTGCCTCTGCCTTTTGGCGCAGGGCCAGACCAAGGCTTTCTGGCAGCTTAGTGATGGCGTCTTGGATAAAGGCTTTGACAAATTCGTCGCGGCGGTTGAGCTGAAATTGGTGCTGCACCACTTCGGTAATGCCGCCATCTCCCCAGTCTTGATCGTTGCGGAAGTATTCAATAAAGCTTTTGCCCGCAATCCGAATCAAATAGGCAGCACTGATGGCCTGCACGGTTTTACCCACCACATACCCGGCCACGCTAAACTGAAGCGCCCGGGAGACAATTTCCAAAACGCCTTTGACAATGCCGAGACTGCCTAGGGTCTTGGCCAAAGAGACGGCCAGCTCGCGTCCTCGCTCTAGGTTCAGTTCACAGCCGTAGACCTGGGCAATTTCCACCACCATTTGGGCGTTGACGGCTGCGGTGGCCAGTAAGTCCACCACCGGGATGGGGGTGACCCAAATGACGCCTGCGCCAATCCACTGGAAGCGATCGACCACTTGGTCGGCTTGGCGGCGGCGCTGCTGATCGAGCAGCTCACGAACTTCTTCGCCCAGCCGCTGGGACTGCAAGAGAATATTGTCGGCCATGAGGTCGTCTCCTTCGACGCGCAAGACACGGGACATGCGCCGCAGTAGGTTCTGGAGATCCGGATCCGGTTGCAGGGTTTCTTTGGAGGGTAAGATGACGGGCTGGGGATGGGCTGCGATCGCAACCACATCTTCCGGGGTCATCCAACTGCGCACCCGCTCTCGCAACTGGCCTAGAATTGCCTCGCGATCCTCAGGCCGATACCGATCGATCTTATTTAACACCAGCAGCGATCGCTTGCCAATGTGGCCCAGGGTACTCAGAGGTCGGTATTCCGATTGAGTCAAGTCCTGATCCACCACAAACAGGAGTAAATCTGCCTCTGTGGCCAGCTTACGGGCCGCCTGCTCCCGCTCGGTACCTGCCACCCCCGGCTCTAAGAGTCCCGGCGTATCGGTAATCCACAGGTCACGGTCAATGCCCCGGAGCTGAAAGCTGTAGGTTTGCCCCACGGTGGTCGTGCCCAGGGTGGCTCCGACCGCTCCCGCCATACGGCCAATCAAGGCATTCACCAAAGAGGTTTTGCCTGCGGAGCCAGTGCCAAACACCACAATCTTGAACGTTTGGCGGGCAAACCCTGCTTCAATATCCCGAGAGCGCTCTAGCAAAGCCTGCCGGGTCATTTCATCTTGAATTTGCGCCACCTGACGTCGCACTGCTGCCAGGGTTTGAGTAGCAGCATCAGTCTTGGCTACTGGCACCTGCGGCTCCACCTTTGCCCGCCGAGGCCGCCGCCGAAATTGCCAAAGATAATAAATGAACGCCCCGATCAAAACAATCAGCAAGCCAATGATCAAGGCCAACACCAAATTGGCTAGCCAAGGCGAGGTGATTTGCCCATAAAAGCCCTGGAGCGCACTCACCAACCACAGCACCAGCCCCAAGATAATGGCCAACCCCACCAGCAAAATCAACAGGCGTGATGTTCCCATGGGGTCTCGCTAGGGCAACAACTTTGAGGCACGGCTGAAGCCAGGTAAGTCGAGCGCCTCCCCTTTCCAGAGGCGCACCATCAGCCACAGCAGCGTCACAAAATAGCCGGAGGCTAACACACTATTGAGTAGCAGCAGAGACAGACCCGTCCCACTTCCTGATTCCGTCAGAGACAAACCCGTATTAATCAGCACCAGACTCAACCCCCAGGTTAGCCCTAGAGTCACCACCAGGCGGCTCACAGCACGATGCTGGCCATGACGACCGCGACGAGCCAAAGTCCAGGTGGCCGGCAGCAGCCCAAACACCGGAATTAAATAGATAAACAGCAGCAGTCGCTGGAGATCTTGATTTTCAAAGGCATCCCGAGGCTCATCCATCCGACCTACCCTGGTAGTCAATTGGTTCTATCTTGACATACGCAAACAGAGCGTCTGGTACCTGGGTGTGGAAACTTAGAGCTGCGATACAATCAGATATATCCATGGCTCTTGACCTCCAAACTCTCGTTACTATCCTGACAACCCTGTTGGTCTTTGCCACCGGCATTCTTTTGCGCTATGACCAAATCCAACTGCGCCAATACACCCTCCACATCCCCCAGTGGGTCGGCCTCAGCCTCGCGGCCCTCACCTTTTTCTTGGTGGCAGTGGATCAAGTCTTACGGGGGCTTGTTCGAGTTGAAGAGGCACAACGCCGAACTGAGGAAGCACAACGCCGAATCCAAGATGAAGCTTTTAGAGTTGCAGAGGCAGAACGTGCAGCTCGCCGAGCTAGAGTCCAAGCTCGATGCAGTGCTGTCCAAATTCGGTTCCAACTCGACCCCAACGCCACCCACCGACAACAGCTAAGCGCTGTCTTGGCCTTCCTTGAAGAATACGGCCACACTCTCTAAAAATCAGGCCTAGAGATTGTTTGAGAAGTTGCTTAGACCTTGCACTTGCCCCCCTTGCCCCCAAAATTGGGGGGTCGGGGGGGCTAATGCAGGGATGAGTGAGGCTTTTCAGACGGCCTCTTAAGCTCACATTAACGAGAGCTGTCGAACTCACGCCACATTAAATTCAGTTTCAACTCGACCCCAACGTTATTCACCGACAACAGCGGCCCGAGGGCCTTGCTTGACTTGCAGAATATGGTGTCTGTGAGGCATAGCTCTCTGGCTAGGGCACCTGGAGGGGAATGAGCGCATCTTCGGGCACATGCTCAGCAAAGTGACCATCTTGAGCCAAAACTGCCAATACCTCCAGTGACCAATCCGGTTGCACATGAAGGTTTGACCAGGGAACTGCTACCTCTAGGCACTGTTGCAGAGCCACTTGTACGTCATGGTTGCGCCCATGCCAGTGATGATCTGAGGCGGCTTCCTGAAGCCAAGCGGCTTGTTGCTGCAAATCAATCTTGAGATGATGATGGTAAAGGTGATTGAGGGGTGGGCTATTGGGCACTTTGGCTAGGGGGATGGGGCTATTGTGCATGGTTTGGCCGGGGTAGTACCAAAGCAGGTGGAGTTCGGGTGGATAGTCCACGCCGGGTTGTTTGCCGACCTGAAAATCAAACCGCAGATAAAAATTCAGGTGATCCAACCCGTACCAGAGCCGTTGAACGGGGCTGCTGCGGTGCATGGTACCCCGTGCTCCAGCTACGGTAATGCGACCGGCGTGATCCCAGTCTTGTTCGTCGCCAATGCCGTTGATCACAGGATGGATAAAGCTCTGAGGACGGCGATCCTGCATCAGATCATGGCGCTCTAGGGGATGGTGCAACACTTCCGGGATGGGTTCTTCTAGGGCGTGATACAGCGCCATCAGGTGTTCGCGAAACAGTTGATCAAACATGGCATCCTGGTTAGAGGAGTGGCCTTCGCCAAACCACCAAAACCAGTCAGACCCTTCGGCGGCATAGAGGGCTTCCCAAGCTTCAGGATTGTTGTCCTCGGTGGCTTCAGGATGGTTGGCCAGGGTTTGGCGGGCAGCAGTGAGCAGATCCCAGGCTCGGTTTTTGATTGGGTCGCCAATCCAGGTGGTAAAGCTGCCATCTACCCAGGAGCCACTGTGCAGTTTGGCGGCGGGGAGGGTTTGGCGCGGGGAAAACTGTTCGAGATACTCAGCTACGGTCACAAGTTTCAGATCTTGGCGGCTGCACAATTGCCCATAGAGATGTTCTAAAAAGGGCAGTCCATCCCGCTGATAGTATTCCCAACAGTTTTCGCCATCCAGGGCAATGGTGACCAGCCAGGGCTGCTCCAGAGCCGTGCCGCCGCTTTCCTGTCGGGCAACTAGGCGTTGAGAAATGGCTTGTAGATGCCCCACCAAATCAGTCGCAGCCTGCTCTGGCGGCATCGCCCCATAGGTAAAGCCAATTAAATCCGACAGTCGGTGATCTCGGAAGACAATGGCCAAGTCCCCATGGGGTGTTTCCAGTCGGTAGGGCTGATAGAGAAACTCTGGCTCTTGGACATTGCCAAATTCATCCCGATGGAAAAAGTGTTTCAACGTCCATCCCAACACCGCCTCATCTGAGCAAAGCCACTCAAACCCCTGTTTGGCCACATGGGGCAATATGCTGGGGCTGACCGACTGCTCGGACGGCCACAGCCCGCGTGGGGCACAGTCAAACCGCTCCAGATACATATCCCAAGCCTTTTGTAAGTGGCGGGGAATATCTTCTGGCCACTGAAACTGGTCTTTGGGTAGCGCCATGCGCGGCACGGCTACCCGCCCCGCGTCGGTGTTGGCCAACAGCGGCAGAATCGGGTGAGTATAGGGTGTTGTCGTCACCTCCAGTTGACCGCTCTTCTGCATTTGGCGGTGCTGGGGCAAAACTTGGCTAAGAATATGACGCTGCTTAGCAATGATTCGCTGGCGATCGCCCAGGCTAAAGCCTCGGCCTCGCGTCAACCACTCATCCACCTCGGGGTCGTCCCAAAACAGCGGATCAATCCAGGCCAAGTTGTGCCAGGCCAACAGATCTCCGTAATCGGCTGCTGTCCAGTTTTCAAAGCACCAATTCAAACCATTCTCTTGACGTTGAGAGTAGAGCTGGGCATAGCGTTGATGCGGCTCCACCATGGTGTGGAAATTGGCATCAAAAAAGTGCTGGATAATGAACCGCTGCTGGTCGTGGCTGAGCTGATCAATCGGAGTGAGTGCTGCTGTGAGATAGGGGTCAAGGGCGGTTCCGGCTGCATAGTCTTCTAGTTGCAAAATCAGCGAAGGCACCAGATTCACGGTTTGGTGCAACTGAGGATAGCGGCTCAGGATCTGGACTAAATCTAAGTAATCTTTGGTACCGTGCAGCCTCACCCAGGGAAGGCGATATCGTCCCGTGACTCGGCTTTTGTAGAGGGGTTGATGTTGATGCCAAATGAAAGCAACGTAAAGGGGATGGGTCATCGGTCAGCAGGGATGAAACAGCAGGCAGGACAAGGCGAGGGATTGACCAAAATGGAGGGGAGTTCCCACCTTATACTAAGGTTTGGACTATTACTGCAAAGGGGATTTGCTCCATGGCCTCCATTCGGGAGTTGCATCAACAGTTGGTGAGTAAGGCACGTTCCGCCACCGAAATTACCCAAGAGGCACTGGCGAGAGTAGATCGCCTGGAACCAAAACTGCGCAGCTTTTTGACGGTGACCGCCGAGCAAGCCCTGGCTCAAGCGCAGCAGGTGGATGCTCAAATCGCGGCTGGCGATACCATTGGCCTGTTGACGGGCATTCCCATTGGCATTAAGGATAACCTGTGTACCCAAGGAGTGCCGACAACGTGCGGCTCTCGCATTTTAGAGAATTTTATTCCCCCCTATGAGTCCACAGTAACCCAAAAGCTCAAGGCGGCGGGGGCAATCATGGTGGGCAAAACCAATCTAGATGAGTTTGCTATGGGCAGCTCCACTGAAAATTCAGCTTATCAAGTTACCGCCAATCCCTGGGATACGACACGAGTGCCGGGCGGCTCTTCGGGGGGGTCAGCGGCAGCGGTGGCGGCTGCGGAGTGCGTGGTGGCCCTAGGGTCAGATACAGGCGGCTCGATTCGGCAGCCGGCTTCTTTTTGTGGCGTCGTGGGACTGAAGCCCACCTATGGTCTTGTCTCTCGGTACGGACTGGTCGCCTATGCCTCTTCCCTGGACCAAATCGGTCCTTTTGGGCGCACGGTCGAGGATGTTGCCATTTTGTTGGGTGCGATCGCAGGCCACGACCCTAAAGACTCCACCAGCCTCGATATTCCCATTCCCGACTATACCCAAGCCCTGATCCCCGCCCTCAAAGGCAAGCGGGTCGGCGTGATTCAAGAAACCTTTGGCGAAGGGCTAGATGCCGTCGTCGCCGATGCCGTCAAAGCCGCCCTGCAACAGCTCCAAGACCTAGGTGCAGAAGTCCAGGAAATCTCCTGTCCCCGCTTTCGCTATGGGTTGCCCACCTACTACGTCATTGCCCCCTCAGAAGCCTCAGCCAACCTAGCTCGCTACGACGGCGTCAAATACGGCTACCGGGTTGAAACCCCAGAGAACCTCATGGAGATGTACACCCAAACCCGCGCCAAAGGCTTTGGAGCCGAAGTCAAACGCCGGATCATGATTGGCACCTATGCCCTTTCTGCCGGGTATTACGACGCCTACTACCTCAAAGCCCAAAAAGTACGCACCCTGATCAAACAAGACTTTGAAGCCGCCTTCGAGCAAGTGGATGTATTGGTGTGCCCCACTGCCCCCACCACCGCCTTCAAAGCTGGGGAGAAAACGGCTGATCCCCTAAGCATGTATCTCTCTGACCTGATGACGATTCCTGTCAACTTGGCTGGACTCCCTGGCCTGAGCCTTCCCTGTGGCTTTGATGCCCAAGGGCTGCCCATTGGCTTACAAATCATCGGTAATGTCCTTCAGGAGTCTACGGTTCTGCAAGTGGCCTACGCCTATGAACAAGCAACCCCCTGGCATCAACACCATCCCCAGTTCAACGACTGACCCTTGATTTATGATGTACAGGCCATGTACGAACAGAATTTATTTTCCTTAAAAGAGCTACAGGATTGCTTTGAGGCCATTGCACCCGAATTAATTCGGTTTCCTTCTCTTAATTCTGATGTTATCTCTCTTTTGTCACTCTAGGCAGAGAGAATCTGAAGCCTCTATTCGCTCGTTCCCTATAGCCCATGCTATCGTCATGCCAGCAACGTAATTTGGGTATTCCAGATTTTCTCTCACGAAATTGACAAAAGAGGGTTATAGCGGTTTACAGATCAATGGAGTACATGGGGTGCAGGGAACAGTGCCCCCTGCGTGAGGGTGGAACCCCCACACCCCGTACCTCACTCAGATGAGAACCGCTATATGCTCTTCAAGAAAGATTTAGTGCTTGGCTCAATAGTACAAAAAAACCAGGAAAGGGCTTGGGCTTCACGGTTCATAGAGCTAATGTTACAGCCATTTCAACACACCAGGGGATGGCCTATAGTGTCCCGCTTTAAGCTCTATTCCATATCTAACTAGTTCCTGAGATCGTTCAGAGTAAAATGTAGGTATATCATTGTAACGAGGTCAAACTCTATGACAACTCAGCAGCTTCGCTATAGTAAAGAAGAATTTGCTCAACGTGGGAGTAAAATTTATGAATCTCTAGTGCGTCCTCAAATTGAGGAAGGCAATCATGGCAAAATTGTAGCGATCGATATTGAAACGGGAGCCTATGAATTGGCAAAAGACAGCCTCACCGCTTCGGATCAATTGTTAGCTCAATATCCAGATGCTCAAATTTGGTTTGTGCGAATTGGGCATCAAGCGGTTCATCGAGTTGGCTTCATTGGTTCAAATGTATTGCAATGATTCTAGGCAGTGTTAATGCCAATCGTGAGGCGATTATTCAGATTGCCGTTTTGGGCGATAGTAAGCAAGTCAAAAGTATCAGACCAGTTATTGATACAGGATATACGGGCGATCTAATGCTACCGAGGGAGATCGTCGATGAGCTAGGGTTAACCCTCCGAGGCATACAGGATGCAATTCTAGGTGATGGTAGCCTGAAAATGTTTGAAATGTATGCTGGTTCTGTAATCTGGGATGGGCAAGTCCGAAGAGTTGAGGTTAATGCATCGGAAACAGAATCCTTAGTTGGTATGGGATTGCTGGAAGAATACAAGCTAGAAATTGAAGGAAGATATGGTGGTATGGTAAAAATTACGGCGCTCCAGTAGTTCCAGAGTCTCCAAAAGTGGACTAACTAGAGCGTTGCAGCGGACGAACTCAAACTCCTGCCGATGACTCAAAAACCTTTGCCGCCGCTGAACGCAACCGTTGGGCATCAGAATAAAGGAGCTTGTCCATGAATTTATTACAAAGCCTTTGGCCTGTGAATCAGGCAGATGATATAGAGTGGCAAGAACTAGTTCGCGAATCCAGGGGTAATATCTCTCCTTTGTTCTGGTATGGAGGGGCGGCCTTTGACATGAAGCCTGTTGTCAACCTGTTTGATGGTTCGTTTCCCGAAGAGGTGCAGACATTTCTGTCTCCAGAAACTTTTCCTGTTCTCACTGACTATACGAAAATTGTAAATACAATCAAGTACATTTACGACAATTTTGACAAAATAAGCTTTTCCTTTGATAGCTTGCCAGACGACGATTGGTTCAATTCTCAATTGTCCGGCATAGAAACCCTACAAATGATTCCACTTACTCTGTTTGATTCCGATACCTTGATCAGAATCAGAAAAGAATACCAAGACTTTCATTCAAGTGTCACTTCTTCGGTTGTTCCGGACGATCAATGGCATTTTGTGTTTATTAATGCGGAATTGGATGGGCGAGAATGCAATTTCGTGTATGGGCTTATTGAAAATTTAGTGGGAGACCTTAGTTGCTACACAGCTCTATCCCTCTTTTGTCACTCTAGGCAGAGAGAATCTGAAGCCTCTATTCGTTCGTTCCGTATAGCCCATGCTATCGTCATGCCAGTAACGTAATTTGAGTATTCCAGATTTTCTCTCACGAAATTGACAAAAGAGGGATATAAACACTAATTTCTTGAGAAACCTATGACAGAATCTGTGACAACAGAAATTAACCGGGTTGCTCAAACCCTGGAATCTGTTGCCAAAACCCAGCTCGAACTTGCCCGCTCAATGCAAGTCCTCACAGAGCGGGTGGATCAAGTGGCAGGGCAGATCGCTATCCTGATTGATGCCCAGCAAATGCAAAGCGAGAGCCAGCGGTCTTTGATGGGGAGCCTAGATCAATTGACTTCAGTCATATTGCCCCGCATGTGTGAGCAACAAATCGCCACTGCGGCAACTGTTGAGCGTCTGGATCGGGTCTTAGCCTATCTTCTTCGTAAAGACCAGAGATAATCCCTATCCTGGCTTGCCCCGTTCCCCAGGGATCGCTTGATCCAGGAGCCTCCCCAGCAAGTAACCCGCCACTGACAACCGGTGACTTACAATGATTGAGGATTATCAGCACAAATACCTGGGATGAATATTCAAGACTTTTTGCAGCAAAGTGTGGGCAAGTGGTTTCATCATCGCACCAGTTTGGAGCTGATGCCCCAAGCCTCAGAGGTGGCCAAAGCGAATCTCTGGATTGATCTATTGCCCATGAATGACCCCAGTATTGTGGCCATTTGCACTCAGGCCAACCTCGACCCAGTAGGGGCAGTGGGAGCGCTCAAAATTTCCTGGGATGGTCGCTTAGAGCGTCAAGATAATTCCCATGTTGGGGCAACGCATTTGCTCTTTGTGGCCAAAGGCGAAGACCAAGGCTACTTTCTCCAGACTCAGATGGGTCAAGATACCCTACTACACCAGGGACATTATTACTGGGGGTCTGACGAATCGCTAACGCTGACCCTAGAGCACCAAGGGGGGATGACCGAAGAACGATTGTGGTACGCCAGTGAAAATTTGCGCCTGCGCACCAGCCTCCGCCACCAGGGGCAGACTGTGCAGGTCGTTGCCTTTTGCTCCGAAATTCGCATGGGGTTAGCGGCTGCCAACCCTAGCAATTAAGAGGCTTAGACGACTGGAACTAATACCCCATGGCCGAACTATGCTCCCTATTGGAGAAAGACCAATGGAGTATATGGGGTACTGCCCCCTGCATGAGGGTTCCGCACCCCATACCCCACTCAGGTGAGAATCGCTGTAATACAGACTGGGTTTAGCCGTGGGCAATGGCGGTCAAGCGATCATAAAACTCAGAGGGAACGTTCGGGATGTATTCATGAATCGGATGAATGGGCTCTGACCCTAAATCAGGCGGCGGTGACTCAAGAGTAGTATCGGGATTCACTTCGGTCAGCCAGTCATATCCAGTCGTCATATCAACTGCTGATGGATGGCTCGGAGATTCTGGATATTCCGCGTTGGTCTCGGAAGTGGGTGTTGAGTGGGCAGATTCTAATGGAACTGAACGTTGCCAAGCGTCGGCAGATGTTGGGGCGATCTCTGGCCTGGCAAGCCAAAGATCTCCCAAAGAAGGCCAAGTTTCCACTGGGGATAACTCTTCTGTTCTGGTTTCCCAGCCTTGGTCGAGCGTCCCTTCAGAGGAGTTTTCCAAACCTTCGAAGCTCAGACCGGCGGGTGCTCCCCCCACGGGAAGCTCAATAGACACAGCAGGGGTGGGGGGAAGCTGAAGATCATCAACCTGCGATGATCTGCGACTGGTTTTTAGCGATCGCACCATCTCTGAACGTGACCATCCGGAGCGATGGCTGCTGTGATTCATCGGCTCCATAGACAAAGTTCGTGGGAAATTATGGCTAACCATGGTCGCAAAATCGTAGCTGAAATGAGACAGAGGCTCCCCCCGTCGCTTCCAGGCCATCAACATCTGAGCCACGGAAATTAGTTTATATCGCCCTTGAAACAGCGCCTCAATCAAGGCCAATCGCACCCAGTCTGCCGGATAGGCTTGTAGCAACTGCTCTAAAGATTCTGTCTTAACCTGCTCTGTCGATTCCTCGCAGTAGTAACTAAGTAGGGCATAGCTGGCGGCAATCGGATCTGAATCAGGCAGAGAAACAGTCATGGAACGCACTCCAAAGGCTATAGACCGACCGCGAAACAACTGTCGTCTGAAACAGCACTACAAATCAGGAGACGACACTTGTCTTGCTTGTAGCTCAAAACCTTGAGTGAATGCAACTCTGTGAGCGATGCAGAACAATGCAGAGACTGCACCGTAGCCCAAGGCAAGCCTTCTTTGTTCAGCTTCAGGTTAACCCAGAAAGTGTCAAACAAAGGAACCTGTCTTCTCAAGAACTGCCAAGAACAACCCCTGGGTCACTAAAGCGATTCAGGGGCAGTCTAAGCCAAAATTAGAGCCGTCCAGAACTCGTGAGTCCTATTCGAGATCCTTACGCTTGGGGTTACGAGCCGGGTCATTGGACAAAAAGCCAAAGACAAATAGGCCAACAAAGAAGAGAACCACAATGTAAACGATAATTTTTAGCGTTTCCATGGAATCTTATGCCAGGGTATGAATGAACAGCTTTAAGAGAACGTACTTATCATATCGGACTGTGGGGCGCTCTGGAATCTGGGTCGCTCTACAACTTAGGATCACAACAGAAATTTCGATCCCCAAGCTTTCAACCAAGGTGAAACGACGTGCCACAGTTGAGTGAACTGAGTTTCCAACCAAGCCAATGCCCGATCCAAACCGATGAGCAGCCGCTCTAAAGGATGAAACTCATACCCCACAAAGATAGCATCCACGTCAACGGCACTTGCAAACATCGGACTAACCTCTAAGGGAGATTGGGTCTGAGTCCTGAAATTGAGAGCGGAAGCGCTCGAATGAGCCGATTTTAAGGGAGATAGCGTCACTCCTGGCAAGACTGTCCCCTCTCTGTCCAATGGAGATACTGAAACAACTTCACCAGAGGGGTCTACCACTGAGGGGGGCGAGTTCCACTGCCCAAGCCACCGTTCCCAAAGGGGTTGAAAACTGCTAGCGGATGCTGCGTGATAAGCCTGCAAAGAGGGTCTTGCGGCGCGAGCAGGCAAGCTCACCCCCAAGCTAAAAGGCACCAGAGCCAAAAGGCTGACCAGAACTGACCACCAGGGCTGAAGCTGTCGCCGCCAAACTTGAAGGCGGGGTAAGATTTGGGGGCTTACCCGTTGCAGAGAGTGTTGCACCAGAGGTAGCATTCGCTGTCTCGACTGGCGCAGCCTGGGTAGGGCTGCTTGCAAATAAGGCTGAAGCCAGTGTTTCCCTTGACGCAAAACGGGTAAGACAATCTGAGCGCCTTGAATTCGCAAGCGCCTCAAGGCTGGGGGCAACTGCATCATGACCCCAGGCAATGCCGTCAGGGCTGTCTTGATTGCTGTTAGGGGTTCTCGGACTCGCACCCTGAATAACTGCCACTGGATCCGCCGCTGAAGCTGAAATTGCTGCCAAGGAGACAGAATATCTAGAATGGTATTCTCTGGACTCACTAAGACTAATCGACGCAGATGTAACATACTGGCGACTCCACGCACCCGCGTTGGGGTTCCCACTGGGGCTCGCATTGAGGCTTGAGATGGATTCAAGTTCTGAGAGAGCCCAGGGGAAACCAACAAACCCCCCTTTAAGCCCCACTTTTGCAATCGCCAAGAAACAGCCCGAATCAGTCTCAGGGCAGGGCTCTTTTTTTTCTGAAGCGAAATGAGAGTTGTCTGCTCAGCCAGTGGCTCTGAAGAAATCCCTAAAGTAAGCTGATCTGTGAACTCTAGCGGTGACTCAGCAAGGGGTAGGGCAGTCTTTTCTGAGGCCTCCACATAACAGGCATCCCACACAACCCCCGGCATCCTTTCATGAATGCTCTGGAGCACGCGCACAATGGGTTGATCGGCACCCTGGGTTGTAGAATCCCAGGTCGGAATATCTTCTGCAAGGGGGAGGGTATGCACAGGCGCAGATTGCCCCAGTGTTTGTCCCAGTGTTTGAACCCAAGGCCAGAAACGGGATGCCACATATACCAACGATTGAACTCCACCCTCAACCCACAGCCTCAAGTGTCGAAGGGCTATTCGCCCTTGGTCAACCACTTCACTAGTTTGGTGTAGTGCCCAATTGACAAGACGACTCTGATAGCGGTAGGACGACATGGTTTTGCCAAAGCCTCCGGATAGGTGTGGGTTGAGTTCGCAGCGAATTATGGATGATAATCAGCGCCCCTTTAAGCAGCAGCATAATACGAAACCTGTCGCAAGGTTTAGGATGATTGCGACATCCCTCAGCAGACCCATCTACATCAGGAGATCAAGCGTTCTATGTCGAACCCAGAGACGCTAGAGAACTGGTTTGAATATTTTGTGCGTGTGCACCCCCACCATACAGACTATGCAGGCGTGGTTTGGCATGGGACTTACCTCACCTGGATGGAAGAAGCTCGGATTGCAGCATTCCGCTCAGTTGGAATTGAATTTGCCGACCTGGTGGAATGGCAGTGCGATTTACCCGTCATTCATCTGACGATCGACTATCATTTGCCACTGGCCTTAGGGCAAGTCGCCTTGGTCAGAAGCTGTCTCCATCGAGTTGAACGGGTACGGATGCATTGGATTCAACAAATTCAATCTGGAGAATCTCAGCGAGCCCATGTTACGGCTCAGCTTACTCTGGTTCCCGTGAACCGCACCCAGGGTCGAATTATTCGTAAATTTCCTCCATGCCTGAAAAATGCCATTGCCCAGCTTCATCCCTCGGAATAAGTAGCCAAGTCTAATTAATTGTTAAGAAGGGGATTTGGGGGCAGTGCCCCCTGCACCCCATGTACTCCATTGATCTGTAAACCGCTATATCGAGGTTCTTGTGATCTGCATCACTTTAAGTTTTGACCTAGATCACACCGATTCACCTTGAAGCTTTCTAAAGTAGACAGTATGGGTACAGTAAACAGTATGGGTACAGTAAACAGTATGGATACAGTAAACAGCATGGGTAACCCTAGTATTAGCTTCTTCTCAGCTCAAGCCTAAACTATTTCTCCTGAACACTGTGAACACCTGGGCCTACCAACGAACATCAGCATCGGCAACCAGTGAACAGCAAATTTATGATCATTTGCTGTACTGGGTACGCACTGAATCACCAGACGCGATGTTAAAGCGATTTCATACGCTTTTTGTCGGTGGACTTCGCTATCCTGAGCCAGAGATTCGAGATGTGTTAGATGAGTATGTGAGTTCCCTCA
This sequence comes from Petrachloros mirabilis ULC683, assembly GCF_009939295.1. GTDB lineage: Bacteria > Cyanobacteriota > Cyanobacteriia > Thermosynechococcales > Thermosynechococcaceae > Petrachloros > Petrachloros mirabilis. The sequence goes on along the minus strand of NZ_WVIC01000024.1, from coordinate 33,058 downwards.
GTGCCAAGCAGAACTTTCCACACTTTTTCAATCGGTGCTGCCATATCTTAGTCAACCGCTGGCAATCTGAACCCTTGACTCAAGGCAAAGTTGCAGAACTGGTTCAGATGATCGGACGGACTGGGGTCATGCCCTCTAACCTCGGTCGGAGTCGGGGGACGACCCGAACCAGACTTTTGATTCAAGAGTTTGCGAGAACCCCTTACTACGAACGTCTGTATCGTTTGGGTGAAGTATTGAATCCGATTGGGCATACCGCCACCCCAGAAACGCAGCCATTGAGCAGCCTTTTACAGCGATACCCCTACCTATATAAGCATTGTCTTGCCAGTCAAGAAGATGCCCCAGAACAACTGGAGATGATCCGTCAGACTCAAGCCAAGGCTGAAGAAAAATTCAATCAGGACTTAGTCCAGTTCCTCACCCAGCGCCTTTGCTTTCAAGGACATGCTCCCAGTGAAGATCGCCCACCTGTTCGAAATCCCACCTTGTTGAGTGACCAGGATTTGCTGGCCTCAATCAAGCATTATGTTGGCGACATTAGCCTACAGGGTAGCTATAAAGATATGGCGCAGCACTTTTTAAGTCAGCAGCACCGCTTTCAGACCTATGAAGTCTTTAAGCAATATTTCTATCAATATTTAGTTGATACCATTGATCCTAAATTTGGGAAATGTCGCTTTAATCGACAGTTGAAAGACTTTCTGAATAACCTCTATCCCGAGTCCCATGGACAGAAAATGAGTGAGGCTTTGCTGGCACGTACTTGCACTCAGGTGATGAATTTTCTGGTCATTGAGAGTTGCCAAAAGCCTAAGCACATCATATTTATTGATTTGCTAAACAATATTGGCTCTACGGCCACAATTGGTTTGCTGTTAAAAGTAGTTCTGATTTGCAAAAAAGCTCGCCCTTACTTGGAGCGTCGTTTTGCACTTTTATTCAACCACTACCAGGCTCAAAGCTGTGCGGCAGCCCAATGGTTAGTTCATTGCCTTGAAAAGGTTAACTTGGCTCTAACGGCTAACTTTAGTCGATTTAACTTTTCATTTATAAAAGTATTCTAAAATCCATAGTCCCAGGGCGGGCGGTCACTGTTAGGGGGGGGTAAAATATCAGAGTCTTCTGCTCTGGGTTTGAGATCTTCAAATCTGGGATTTGGGAAAATATTTGGGTTAGATGAAGTTGACTCAGAACTTTGACTCTGTGGGGCTGAAATCTCGACATCAATGATCCAGCAGGCTTCTAAGTGCTGCATAGCCTCAGCGAAGGTTAGCCGCTGAAGGCTTCGATGCACTCGATTGCGTTGAACGCTCCCCCATAACCACCCAAAGTGTGGAGATTGTGGCGGCGGAACTGAACGGGGGATAAGTTCCAGCCACTTGTATCGTTCCCATTGCATGTTCATGACTGTCCTCACAAAAAGTAACAAAAAGTACAGAAATACACTGGCTTCTATGCCTATTGTACCCACCTGTCTTTGACCCAGATCCAGTACACACAGAATGGGAGTGTAAATTGACAAATTTGGGGTGCGAATATCACAGCCTGGTAACCTTGTTGCTTTTTGTATCGAAAAAAGACTCGTTTTCCTAGAGTAGACAGTCGCACAATGGCACAGTAGAGAGGTTAACTCAGCAATAAAAATTGTGACTGAATGGATCGGAAGTGGGTCTTTAGCAGCAGCACTGGCAATTTTGCACTGCGCGATTGGGCTTGGGGCGGCCTTGATTGCACGCCGGAGAGGACTAAGCGGGGATCATTGGTTGTGGTGGGGACTGATTGGAGGGACGGTTGCCCTGATGGCAGCTTTGGTATTATCCCCTAAAGATCCTTAGAGTTTTTGGACAGCATGCCAGGTTAAAGACGGGTGAGTTCAAGCTAGGATCGTCGGAATAGACCCTGATGGAGTTTAGATGCAGCCCCCAGCCCCAGTCTGGCAATGCTTAAGCAGCGATCCCCCCCCGGATTGGTTCATAGATTGGGTTGGGAGCTATTGTGATGATCAACGGCTGGCTTCTGGGCTTCAAGGCCGCTCAGTTGCCTTTGCGGCACAGCTATTGTGGCAACGGGGTATTCAAACCCCCCATCACCTCAAGACGTTTCTTGACCCTGATCAGTATCAACCTACTCCTGCCTCTGCCTTTGGTGAGGAACTGTCTTTGGCCTTGGCTCGGTTCGAGTACGCCCGAACCCATCAAGAGCAGGTTTGGATTTGGGGTGATTTTGATGCAGATGGGATTACGGCAACGGCTGTATTGTGGGAAGGCTTGGGGCAATTTTTTTGCCAAAATCAGCAACTGCACTATTTTATTCCGAATCGTTTAACTGACTCCCATGGGCTGTCTCGGCAGGGTCTTGAGCAGATTGCCGACCAGGGGGGACAGTTGATTGTGACCTGCGATACGGGCAGTAGTAATCGAGCTGAAATTGAGTGGGCACAAACCTTGGGTATGGATGTGATTGTGACTGACCACCATACCCTGCCAGATTACCCCCTGCCTGTGGTAGCGATGCTCAATTCTCGGGTGTTTCCTGGGGATCACCCCCTGGCTCATCTTTCTGGGGTGGCCGTGGCCTACAAATTAGTAGAAGCGCTCTATGAAGTTTGGCCCAACCAGGCGCAGCAGCCTTTAGAAGCTTTGCTAGATTTGGTGGCGATTGGCTTGGTGGCGGATCTTGTTCAACTTCAAGGCGACTGCCGCTATTTGACCCAGCGAGGTATCGATGTTCTGCGCCAGCAGACCCAGCGCCGCACCCGGCCAGGTGTCGCGCGACTGCTGGAACTCTGCAAGCGTAGCGGAAATCGCCCTATGGATATTTCCCTGGGTGTAGGGCCACGCATCAATGCTGTGAGCCGAATTCAGGGAGATGCTCGGTTTTGTGTTGAGCTGCTAACCAGTCACAATCCTCAGCGGTGTGAAGCGCTGGCGCTGGAAACTGAGCTTGCCAATTCTCGGCGCAAGGCTGTGCAGCAAACGGTTAAGCAGCAGGTTGAGGCGAAACTCGCTCAGTTAGATTTGTCAACTACAGGGGTAATTGTGCTGAGTGACCCCCAATGGGCAGTGGGGGTTTTGGGCTTGGTGGCCGGTGAAGTTGCCCAAGCCTGGGGCAGACCTACTATTTTGCTGGCCGAAGACTTGCCTCAGCAGGAAGGAGTTGCTTTGGCTCGAGGGTCAGCTCGCTCGGTTGGACAAATTGATTTGTATGAGCTGGTTCAATCTCAGGGGCATCTGTTGCATCGATTTGGGGGGCATCCTTTTGCGGCTGGGCTCAGTTTGCCCCTGGAGAACTTGCCTTTATTTACTGCCGCGATCAATCAAGCCATTCGTCCTCGACTGCCCCAATTCGCATTACCCCCTTTAGTTGCTGATTTGAGGGTCACTGTGGCGGATTTATCTGAAATGGGGGGGAAAGCTTTGTTTCGGGAGTTGTCTTTGCTGGAGCCTTACGGCATGGGCAATAGGATGCCGCTGCTGTGGGTGCAAAACTGCTGGTTTAAGGGTGCTTGGCACGATAATGTGCAGGATTGTCGGGGGGGGTTCGTGAAGTATAGCTACACGAAGTTCAAGTTACACGATGCTACAACTCCGGTCGGGATAGCGGGTATCTGGTGGGGACATGCCAGGCATGAGTTGCCAGATCCAGATGAAGTGTGTGATGCGTTGGTCAAAATGGAGGCTCGTCTGACCCAGCAGGGTTGGCAATATGGGGTGTCGCTGGAGGCGGTGCGTCCTGCTCAAGCGTTGGAAGTGCGCCAAGTGCAGGCTAATTGGATTCTGGACTGGCGGCAGAATATTCCTGAAGAGCAGCCCTCTTCGGTGCGAATGGTACAAACTTGCCCTGCGAGTTGGACAGAGTTGAATCAGCTTCTGCAATCGGGACATGAGGCAGGTGAGCCCTTGGCGCTTGCTTTTCAACCTGTGACGCTACGGTCTTCTGCTGAGTGTTGGCGAGAGTTGGTGGGGATAGCAAAGTATCTGGTTCGGCAGCATGAGGATGTGGCGACAGACGAGCTGGCGGCACAACTTGGGGTGCGGGTGTTTACTTTGGAGGTGGGACTGTCTGCCCTGAAACAATGTGGGTTTGACTGGCAAAGGAGTGGTGATTCTTTAAAGTTCATTGCTTTGGATCTGTCGGCTCAGGTCGATGCTTTGTCGCGAAAACAAGCCATTCAGCAATTTTTGGTCACTGTACAAGAGGAGCAGTTTCAGCAACGCTATTTTCAAGCTGTGCCTCTGGCATTTATTGAAGCGGCTGGGAAATGGGGGGCAACTGCCCCGGTTGGGGGTTAAACCTGTGCTGCTAGCATGATTCTATACTTCGCTTCTGGTGCATTCTGCCCTGTGACAGCACGAGTATAATAAAAAGATGTCTTGCGCCAGGTGTATGGGTTGGGTAAATCAGTGGATTTAGTCTCGCGGTAGGGTGCAGGAGTTTGTGCCCAGGCACCCTAATGACTCTTGTCAACATCTAGAGCTTAAGACTTGAGCCTTGAGGATTCCTGAGATTTGATTCAGAACTGTAGAAAATTGCTTTAACCTGGTGTGCAGAGTCCTTCAGCAGGGATGCACTTCATGACCCATGTAAGTTTGCAGTATCCAATTTTTGGGCCAGATATTCAATGTCCACACTGTCGCCAAACGGTGTCGGCCTTAACCTTGACGGATACCTATCTCTGCCCTCGTCATGGTGCGTTTGAAGCTGATCCCCATACTGGGGAGCTTGTTCATCTGCAATCTGGCCGCCATTGGCGGCTCTGGAAGGGAGAGTGGTATCGTCAACATACTCATCCGGATGGGATTCGCTTTGAAATTCATGAGGCGCTGGATCGACTCTATACCCAGGGCTTTCGAGCGACTCGTGTCATTATTGCGAGCCGCTATCGAGAACTGATTTGTACTTACTTGGAGCGTACAACGCCTTGGTCTAAGGGGGGCGAGCTGCTTCGCCCCCGCCTCTATGGCCTACCTGTTGAGTTTGGGCCGGATCCTGAGAAAGATCCTCAGTGGGATGTGATTAATTTTTCGTTAGAAAAAGAACCTGGGATGCCAACTCACTCGCCCTATAGTCCATTTTTTGAGTAGGGGGTTGGATGATGAGGGGGCATCACATGTCAATCCGCACGGCGAATATCCATCGTGCGATCGCATTCTACAATGTCCTCGGATTTAGGGTTGAAGCACGATTTACAACGGGGGAGACCCTAGCGTGTTGGCTCATGGGGGAGGCGGGGCGGCTGGAGCTGATTCAAATTCCCGAACCTCGTCCGGCTGCGGATGCGTTTGGCGATCCCCATTATGTTGGGTATTATCATTTATCCTTTGATGTGACTGCTGACCTTGGTGCCACTGAGTCGCTGGGATCCTGGTTGCAGTCTTTACAGACCCGCCTTGCCGATCAATCTTTATTTTTAAAAGTGTTACTGCCCCCTACGTCACAGCAAATTGGCGATCGCACCTATGAAGTCGCCTTTATTGCAGATACCGATTTCCTACCCATTGAACTGCTCTGCGAGCCTACATCGTCATGATTGAAACCTGTCCTCGCTGTTCAACGCGTCTCGGTGCGCCTTTGCGCTCTGGGCGTCAGGTCTGCGCCAACTGTGGCTGGTCAACTGCTCCCCTGAAAACAAAATCCAGCGATACGCCCATCTCTAAGCCTGCACAGTCAACCCCCGGACGCATCTTGCAGTTGGTGGGGCGCATTGTGGGGCGGGTGGTTCGATATGTTCGCGCTTGGCTAGGTCAACAGTGGGCGACCTTGCGACAGCATCGTCCTCAACCCAAAGCCCAAACTGGTCAACTGATGCAGGGGCTTGCAGATCGGCTGTCAGCCCTAGAAAAGTCCATTCCTGAGGATGTAACTGCTCGAACTTGGCTGACCGCAGAGCAAGCGTTTCAAAAATTGGGCGGTGATCTCCAGAACCCTGATTCGGTGATCCAAACTTCGGACGGGGTGACAACAGTTAACTTCACACGATTTCGAGGGCTGAATTCAGAAGAGGCTTATGCTGCCTTTGGCCTAGAGATGAACCGAAGTCGGCGGCAAAGTAATAAGGCTTGGCTGCGGCTGAAATAGTTGGAGTCAGTTCGACTTTGGGTTTGTTCTCCTCCGTTTCGTCTGACAAACATGCTTGAAATTAGTCTTGAAAAGAAAACAGTACTATTTGTGTTAGTTATCACTAGTATAATTTTAACATTAATTAACACAATTTTACTTTTTAACCAGTTTTATTTGGGATCCACACTCAAAGGATTGTCGTGGATATTTTATGTTGATGGAGATAATAATATTCCGACCTGGTTCTCATCTTTTGCGCTATTATTTTGTTCCATTTTACTTGGATTTATTGCAGTTCTCAAAAAGAAAATTGTTAACTTCTATTCAGCCAAGTGGTTTGTGCTGTCTACAATTTTTTTATTAATGTCCATTGATGAAGTTGCTATGATTCACGAAAAAATTGGAGATTTGCTGGATATACCTGAACTTGGTGGATGGCTTCATTACAGTTGGATTGTTTTTGGAATTACTTTGATCGTTGCATTAGGTATTTATTACTTTCGATTTTTATTAAGCTTGCCTCGCTACTTTAGAAATCTAATTTTAGTATCTGCTGGTATTTTTTTGGCAGGTGCACTTGGCGTGGAAATGATCAATTCTAGAATAGAGTATACTATGGGAGCTGAAAATTTAACCTATGCACTAATGACGACATTAGAAGAATTTTTAGAGAATATTGGAGTGGAAATATTTGCTTATTCTCTTCTGGAATATATGTCAAAATCCTTGGAATTAAGAACTATCCAAATTTCTAATGTCAAAAAAATATGAAAATATCAAAAATTATAAACTTTATGTCTTCAAGAGACCTAGCAGGTACTATATAGCAATCCCAAATCAGTTATGAACAAAGACACCCCGCATGACCCCCCGGATGTCGCTGCCCCCTGCGCTTCGCGCCGCTGCACTAGAACCAAGGAGAGACTATAGAGGGGTAGTGCAAAGTCTATGAGTTTAAAATTATTTGGGATCGCTGTATAAATATCTAATTATAAATGTTTAAGTTGGAATTGAAAAAGCTGTATAATTTTAGACCGAAAATTCTTGATCTGAGAATCAAAGATAGTGCTAGTAAGCTACTGATCTTGCTAGTCCTAGGAGATATTGCCTTTATCTTGCTCCATGTTTTTGTTTCAGTTAGATTGCCTGAGGGAAATCTTTATGATCTTTCTGAAGACTATTCATTCGCTGAGACCCATATGTATATGAAAGAATACTGGGTGGCGATCTTGTTGTTTTTGCTTGGAATCACTAGAAAAAAATTTATATACTTTTCCTGGTCATTAATGTTTTTGATCTTACTCCTAGATGATGCGCTTCAAATTCATGAAAGGGTGGGAGGATCACTGTCTGTTTATTTTAATGATAAATTTTATTTGAGACCTCAAGATTATGGAGAATTATTGGTATATGCTATTTATGCTCTAGTTTTGTTTTCGCTAATAGGCTTTGCATATTTAAGGACAGATGAGCAAGGGAAAAAGGTTTCAAAAAACCTGTTTGTGCTTATTGTAATTTTGGCTATTTTTGGTGTTTTCATAGACATGTTGGGCATTATGACTTGGAACATACTAGAATACAAATCTTTAAGCTATTGGGCATATATTTCAGAACATCTTTCTGCTGTAATAGAAGATGGCGGAGAAATGTTGGTTCTAAGTATTATATTATCCTATGTCTTTGGCTTAAAAATGGGAGTGCGTGACCAAAAAATAAATATATTTGAAAAGTAAAAATTGGAGGGAGTATTCAAATTTTTATCCTCGCCTCAAGCGGGCGGGGCATTACGGAATTTGCCCTTCGGGATGCACTACTGTCCCTCAGAATGATCGGCGCAAGCTACGGGGGATGTACCAGAAGGGATTCATAAATCATTGGGGATCGCTATACCTGTGCTGCAATTAACTCAAAAATATGGGAAAGTCCACTAGACGTACACATGATCAACTTGCTTATCGTGAGTTTGGAGAATCCTCTCCAGCCACCACGCGCCCAGACCCACCGCCGAATCAGCAAAATTTGACGATACAAGCTTCTCGAAAGGGACGCAAGGGAAAAACAGTGACGGTGATCTCTGGCTTTCAAGTCCAGCCCGCAACCCTGAGCAGGCTGGCGAAAACCCTAAAGTCTCAGTGTGGTTCTGGGGGCACCGCCAAGGATAACAAGATCGAAATTCAGGGCGACCATCGCCAAATGCTAGTACAAGTGTTGTCCGGTCTCGGGTATGCGGTCAAGGTCAGTGGTGGATAACTGTCCCCTGAGCGGAGTCGAAGGGGACATCTTCGGTAGGTTTTGGCTTCGACTTGGCTCAGCCAGCATAGTCGTAGCGACGCTTACGTGGCGGGTAAATTTCCTCAAAAATTGGTGGAAATAGCCTGCACGGGACAGGTGGGTACGCATTGCTCACAGACAATACATCGGAGTCGGCTAAAGTGAAGCTGAAATGTTTTTGGATCTAGAGTGAGGGCTTCTGTGGGACAAATTCCGGTACAGAGGCCGCAGTGGACACAGCTTTCTTCGTCAATGACGATTTCTCGATTGGCTAAAGAGATGCCGATGTCCTGCGATCGCATCCAGTCCATTGCAGATTGAAGCTGATCAATATCCCCCGACAGCTCCACGACCAACTTTCCGACTTGATTGGGAGCCACCTGCGCCCGAATAATATTGGCTGCGACATTAAACTCCTTGGCCAATCGATAGGTGACAGGCATATGCACCGTGCGATAAGGGAAAGTAAGTGTGACTCGTTTTTTCACCCTGAGACCTCACTAAATTGTCAAAACTTTGAGCCATGGCCACCCTGCCAAAAGCACTCAACACCACTGTCCCTTCCTTAACTAAAGTATGCTAGAGCATACTCCCCTAGCTTTATTGTAGGTGGTTTGATCTAATCAACCCCGAAGTAACCTTGGCAGCCAAATCATCCTGAGACTTTTACCCCCTACCCATGAAGCTTTTAGTTGGCAGCGACGATGGCATTTTTGCGCCCGGCATCCAAACCCTAGCCAATACCCTAGCCATTGCAGGTCATGATGTCACAGTCGTGTGCCCTGACCGGGAGCGCTCCGCTACCGGCCATGGTTTAACCATCCATAAGCCCATTCGGGCTGAGCTGGTAGACTCTGTTTTTGATCCCAAGGTGCGAGCTTGGGCTTGCTCCGGAACGCCCTCAGACTGCATTAAACTAGCGCTGGGAGCATTGCTCGATCATTCTCCTGACTTTGTGCTCTCAGGCATTAATCAGGGAGCCAACCTGGGTACAGATGTTTTGTACTCCGGCACTGTGTCTGCCGCCATGGAGGGCGTACTTGAAGGAATTCCCAGTCTGGCCTTTAGCTTAGCAAGCTTTACCTATACCAATTTTGAGCCTGGAGCACAGTTTGCGCTGCGGCTCATTCAGCAGTTGCGAGAACAACCTTTACCAGAGTTGATGCTGTTGAATGTGAATATTCCACCAGTCCCTGCCGATCAAATGGCAGGAGCAATCATAACCCGCCAAGGGGTGCGCCGTTACTATGACATGTTTGAAAAACGCATCGATCCCCGAGGCAGAGTCTATTATTGGCTAGCCGGAGAAGTCCTAGAAGACTGCGCCCCCTCCCAACGAACAGATGTAAACGCTTCAGTGATGACCGATGTTCAGGCCATTCGTGACCAGTGCATTACCATTACGCCCTTGCAGTGCGATCTAACCTACTACAGTTGCCTCAGTAAACTGCAACCCTGGCTAGAGAACCATCTTGCCCTGGCTCAACCTACCTAAGTGTTCCGTCAGGAAAATTTTGAGGAGCTTGGGATTCCTCAAAATTTAACCTCCATCAACTTCTGGGTACTCAGCTATCCTTCAAGACAAAGTTGACAGACAACTCAGTCGGGTGCCTAATAGTCAGTGTCTATTGAGACTTTCACGTGCTAACCGTAACCTTTGACATTAATCCAGAAACACAGCCACTCCATATCCTTTGCCTGGGTGCCCATAGTGATGATATTGAGATCGGCTGTCTGGGAACACTCCTCACGTTAATCAATCGCTATCCACGGGTCGCAATTACCTGGGTTGTTTTAGGTGCTGCCAACGAAAGATCTCAAGAAGCTTTAGAGAGTGCTTCTATCATTCTCAAACAGGTTGCCGAGCAAAAAATTATTATCCAAGGTTTTAGAGATGGATTTCTGCCTTATCTGGGCATTGAAGTCAAAGATTTCTTTGAAGAACTCAAACAAAGCATAACGCCGAACTTAATCTTTACCCATTATCGTCAAGATCGACATCAAGATCATAGATTTATATCAGATTTAACATGGAGTACCTTTCGTGATCACTTAATCCTAGAATATGAAATTCCAAAATATGATGGTGACCTCAGTTCACCCAATTTCTTTTTTGAGATTGATGAGAAGATTTGCAAAGAAAAAACTTTACATCTTATTCAATATTTTTCAAGTCAAAAATCCAGGCAATGGTTTACTGAAGATACCTTTCTAGCGCTAATGCGTTTGCGTGGCATTGAGTCCAATGCTGCGAGTGGCTATGCCGAAGCATTTTATTGTCGAAAAGTTTTGATACAGCGGTTCTCACCTGAGTGAGATACGGGGCTGGGGTCCACCCCCACGCAGGGGGCGCTGCCCCCTGCACTCCATGTACTGCATTGATCTGTAAACCGCTATATAGCCAATCAGAAATGACTGAACAATCTCCAAAAGTTAGCATTGGCCTTCCTGTATACAATGGTGAAAAATATCTATCACAGGCCATTGATTCAATTTTATCTCAAACCTTTGCAGATTTTGAATTAATTATTTCTGATAATGCTTCCATAGATTGCACTCAACGAATTTGTCTCAAATATGCCAATGAAGACTCTCGCATCAAATATCACCGACATTCAAAAAATATAGGAGGATCCAATAATCATAACTTTGTTTTCAAACTAGCAAAAGGAATTTATTTTCATTGGTTCTCGGATGATGATTTGTATGATCCTAGTTTTTTGCAAAAAAGTGTCACTATACTAGATGAAAATCCTGATATATCACTTTGCTTTTGTTCATTCAAATTGATTGACGAGCATGGAAAATGCCTGGGAATTAATGAAAATTTAATTGGTCAGTCTTTAAGCCCAGCTCAACGCCTAAGAGAACTATTTACCTTCAATCATCTTTGTGAAGCAAATTACGGCCTGATTCGATCAGAAACCCTTCGCAAAACAGATCTAGAGCGAAATTATTCCGACTCTGATCGCACGCTGCTATGTGAAATTGCACTCTACGGAAAATTTCACATTATTCCTGAGCCATTATTTAGTCGCAGAATTCATCCAGGACAGTCAACGAATCGCTATCCAGATACCAATGCCAGAATGGCTTGGTTTTATCCTGAGTTGGATGGCCGCATAAAGTTCTTTCCTTTTTTCGTACATTGGAAGCAATTTATTCATTATTTACAAATCATAAACCGAGTGCCTATTTCTAATTTTGAACGTGGACGCTGTTATTTATATATGATTTATTGGATTTTTTCGTATAATCGATGGTTTTATATGATAAAAGAAGTATTTTCACCCATTAGAAAACTTTTTTTAAGAAAATCTTCTTGATTATAATGTTCTCACCTAAGTGAGGTAAGGGGCTGGTTGACTGACAAAACTTCTTAACCAAAGCCCCAGAAGCCCACACCCTAGCCCTCACCCAAGGGGCTACAGTGTACACACAAATTTAAGAAGATGATTAAAAAGCCGCTAACATCCTTACACTCGCCCCCCTGCCCCCTAGTTTGGGGGGTTCTGAATATCTCACAGTCCCCCAGAATGGGGGATGTAGGGGGCGAATGCAGGGTGAAATCGTTTTTCTCAGACTTGTGTGTACACAGTAGCCCAAGGGCAGAGGGGTTGGGGGTGAGGGCGTACAACTTTTGTCAGTCAATCAGGGTAAGGGGTGGGGGTGAAACCTCCACGCAGGGGGCAGCGCCCCCTGCACCCCCTAAATTCCATTGATCTGTAAACCGCTATATCTGTAATTAGAAAATTAAGTCAACTACTGGCGATCAAAAAGTACCGTTATGCCGCCCCAAGTTTCGATTGTAATTCCAGCCTATAATGCTATGTTGTTTCTACCGGAAACCCTTGAAAGTGTCTGGCAACAAACTTTTCAAGATTATGAAGTCTTAGTTGTCAATGATGGCAGCACAGATGATCTCGAACATTGGCTAGAAGCACAAAATAATCCAAGACTTTACTGGATTAATCAACCTAACCAGGGGCAAGGGGTTGCCCGTAATCATGGCATTCTTCAGACGTCAGGTGAGTACATTGCCTTCTTGGATGCCGATGACTTATGGGAGCCTACAAAGTTGGCGCAGCAAGTAGATTACTTGAATCAGCATAAAACTGTCGGTCTGGTTTATACCTGGACGGCACTGATTGATAACGAGGGTCAGTTTACGGGGCGAGTGATTCAATCCCATGTAGAGGGTCGGGTGTGGCGATCTTTCTTAACCCAAAACTGGATCGGGTGTGGCAGCAATCCTTTGATTCGACGAGCTTGCTTTGATGAGGTTGGCATGTTTGATCTAAGTCCTGGCATTCGCGGGTCAGAAGATTGGGATATGTGGCTGCGGCTATGCCAAAGATTTCAATTTGGGCTAATTAAGGCTCCTTTGGTCAAGTATCGTCTCTCTGAAACCAGCATATCGAGGGACTGCGATCGCATGTGGTGTGCTAGCCGAGTTGTGATTGAAAAACAGTTTTTGACTGCTTCCATCGATCAACTCCATCTAAGAGGCCACAGCTATAGTGCCTGCGCGCTCTATTTAGGATGGAAAGCGACCGAGATTAGTGATGCACGCTTGGCAAAGTACTTTTGGGGTCAGGCCTATGCCCATCGCTTACAGTCGATTTTGACACCAAAAGCCCTGCGCCTACTGGTGGCAATTATATTACTTCAAGTTTTGGGGGGTGATCGCTACCAGGGCTTAAGAAATGGGTGGTATACCTGGCGATACCATCTCAAGAAGCGACGTTCCTGCTGAGTGGGGGTAAACTCCAAACAATTATGAAGATCATTGTTAAAGGAAATCAGGATTCTGCCGGATCGACAAGACCGCATGATAAACCGAAGGTAGATCCCATTCATTCAGAGGTGGGGTTCTAGATCACGATTTGAACCTTAGGCATAGATGCAGTTTGAGGGCAGCCATGATTGAGCATATTTTGTTGGCCGATTCAGGCACCGGGCAATCTGAGCAGATGTTAAATGCTTTGATGGATCTTCCTGCGATTCAGCGAGCCATTGTCACTGTTCTCCATGTGGTGCCACCCCAGGTCACTTCGGATGAGATGCAAGCGAAGCGGGAAGAAGGCGCTAAGACCCTGGCCAAAGCTGTTGAGTCGCTGCATCTAGATCCCAATCTGGTAGCGGTGAATACCCTGTTGCGCGAGGGCGATCCCAAAGATGAAGTCTGTCGTGTGGCTGAAGATATTAATGCCGACTTGATCATTATGGGGTCGCGGGGCTTGAAGCGGCTAGAGTCAATTCTAGAAAACTCGGTGAGTCAGTATGTCTTTCAACTGTCTAGGCGTCCCATGCTGTTGGTCAAAGACGACATCTATGTCAAAAAAATCAACCGGATTATGGTGGCCATGAACTCATCTTCGGAAGCTCAGGAATGTCTCAAGACGGCGCTCCAGCTCCTCCGAGACATCAAAGGCGGCAAACTGATTTTGGCTCATATTAACCGAGAGTTTAGTGGCCACCGCGATCTCACCCCTGCGGAGGCAGAAAAAGATCCGGTGCTCGCTCCTGCCTTGGCAGAGGCCAAGCGCTATGGGGTGACCTGTCAGTGCAGTGTCAGTGATGGCAATCCTGGGGAAGAAATCTGCCGCATTGCCAATAGGGCCAATGCTGATCTCTTGCTGCTGGGGTCTCCTGACCGACGGCCATCTGTGGCAAAGAGCTTACCTGATTTAGATCGGCTGTTGGGAACCTCTTTGTCTGACTATGTGAGAGTTTATGCCCCCTGTCCGGTGCTGTTTACTCGTAAGGCGGGCTAGGTGTGATTGATCTGTGCTGCGCTCAGGTTTGCTTTGCTGACATTGAAGCTGTGGTGTTCGATAAGGACGGAACGCTGGCCTCTGTAGAGCCTTACTTGAGACAACTGGGGCAGATGAGATCGCGCCTAATTGATGCCCAAGTACCAGGGGTGCGCGAACCGTTACTCCTGGCCTTGGGTCTTGAGAATGACCGTCTCAACCCTCAAGGGCTGCTGGCAGTGGGGAGCCGTCAAGAAAATGCGATCGCAGCTGCCGCCTACGTCGCTGAAACTGGACGAGACTGGATAGAGTCTCTGGATCTGGTCTTGTCTGCCTTCGTCCAGGCCGATCAAGCCCTATCTCCCAAAGCCCAGCACACCCCTCCGATTCCCGATGGGATAGCCCTGTTGCAAGCCCTTCATCAAGCCAGCCTTAAAATTGGCGTTCTCTCTGCTGATACCCCCGATCAGGTTCAGGCATTTTTAGACACCCATCAACTCTTAGCCTGGGTTCATGCCCATCAAGGCGTGGCAGAAGGCACCTTGAGTAAGCCTAACCCCATCCTTCTAAGGTCTTTGTGTCAAACCCTAAACGTTGCCCCTGCCCACACCCTGATGATTGGCGATAGTGCCGCCGATGGCCAAATGGCTGAGGCAGCCAGAGCCGCTGGAGCCATTGGTGTGACCTGGGGTTGGCCCGATCTGACGACCGTTCCTGCCACGACCATCTGCATCCAAAATTGGCAACAGATCCAAGTTGTGGATGCACATCTCAAAAAAGATCCTCAGCCTTGAAGCACTGAAGACCTAGATTCAGAAAATAGACTGGATGCCTTGAGAGGCTTGAAAACCGAAGCCGACCTTACAAATATTTTTCCAGGGTGTTTGCCAAGGTCGTTTTGGGAACTGCCCCCACAACCATATCCACGCGTTGACCGCCCTTGAAAATCATCAGCGTCGGAATGCTGCGAATTCCATATTGACTGGCAACATTGGGATTCTCGTCAGTATTGATTTTGACGACCTTAATTTGACCTTCGTATTGATCGGAGATTTCCTCTACCACGGGTGCTACCATGCGGCAGGGTCCACACCAGGGAGCCCAAAAATCCACTAGTACCGGAACATCGCTGTCAATAACTTCTTCTTTGAACGTAGCGTCTGTAACTGCAGCTGCTGACATGCCCGCGAAACCTTTCTATAGCTTGTCTACGATTCCTACAATACCAGGAACTTCAACGCCATCCCCACAAAATTAACAAACTCACAATATGACCCTCAGGAATTCGGTAACTTTGGCGGTTATTCTAGCATTTTTGCACCTAGCCTCCCAAAAGGAAGCCGCCCGAACGACTGTTCAGGCGGAGTGTGGTGTGAGGAGTGAACGGAAACTTGCGTCTCCGCTTCTTTAATTGTAGGCAAGCATTTCCGATTTGCCACACCTTAGGGCAGGAACATCGGTCGCTTTCTCAGATTTATTTGCCCATTCCTAGCTTTTGCGCCTTTTGATACATTTTGCCTTCGCTCAAGAGTGCTGGAGCAATAATCACCTCCACATGCTGCATTTCTTGGATGTTTTTAGCCCCTAGGGTGCCCATGCTGGTTTGCAATGCCCCTAAAAAGTTGTGGGTGCCATCGTCTAGTTGCGCCGGGCCGCGCAGAATTTGCTCTAGGGTACCGGTGGTGCCCACGCGAATGCGAGTGCCCCGAGGCAGCACTGGGCTTGGCGTTGCCATGCCCCAATGGAAGCCTCGCCCCGGTGCTTCGACAGCTCTGGCAAAGGGGGATCCCATCATGACCGCATCAGCCCCGCAAGCAATACATTTACAGACATCACCGCCCGTGATCAAACCCCCATCAGCAATGACCGGGACATACTGCCCGGTTTCGTGAAAGAACTGGTCACGAGCGGCTGCACAGTCAGCCACAGCTGTGGCCTGGGGAACTCCCACACCCAAAACACCTCGGGAGGTGCAAGCTGCCCCAGGCCCAATGCCCACCAACACCCCAGCAGCCCCCGCTTGCAGGAGACTAAGGGTGACATCATAGGTGACACAGTTCCCCAGAATGACTGGCATGGGCATATTCTGGCAAAACTGAGCCAGATCGAGGGGGGTGACGCTTTCGGGGCACAGGTGAGCGGTAGAGACCACGGTAGCCTGAATGAAAACCAGATCTGCCCCTGCTTCTGCTACGACTGAGCTATACTGACTCGCCCCGGCTGGGGTTAGGCTAACGGCAGCGATGCCCCCCTGGGTTTTAATTTCTTGAATGCGTTTGCGAATTAGCTCGGGCTGAATGGGCTGGGCATAGAGCTGTTGCATCAACGGGACAAACTCATGCACATCGACCTGGGCAATTTTGTCCAGAATCGGATCTGGATCTTCATACCGGGTTTGAATCCCTTCTAGGTTGAGTACCCCGATTGCCCCGAGTTTTGAGAGCTGTACCGCCATGTTGACGTCTATCACGCTATCCATGGCACTGGCCAAAATCGGAATTTCTCGCCGAATACCGCCAATTTCACAACTGGTATCGGCAAGCTGCGGGTCAAGGGTACGCCGTCCTGGAACCAGGGCAATTTCATCAATACCGTATGCTCGTCTGGCGCTTTTACTTCGCCCAATTTGTATTTCCACGCTGTCACCCTATCCAGAATCATTTAGCTAGACTAGCAAAGCCAAAAATATCCTGTCAAAAGTGAAATTTTGAACACGCTAGAGCTTGGCACCGTCCAAAGGCTACCGTGTACACACAAGTCTTGAAAGATTCAAAATCTTTGCGCTCGCCCCCCTAACCCCCCAAACTTGGGGGGAAATAGTCCTAGTTTTTGTTGATCTCCCTCCAAACTTGGGGGGTCGGGGGGGCTAATGCAGGATGGAATGGGTTTATGCAGAGATGTGTGTACACCGTAGTACCGCCCAAAGTGGGGAGATGCAAAGCTCGATTCGAGGCTGCCCCCTAGCTGACGCGGCTCAACGCTGGCTGAGTGCTAAACTCAGCCGCCGCCATCGTTAACATCAGGTCAATGATCCTTTGGGAGTAGCCCCACTCGTTGTCATACCAAGACACGACCTTAAAGAAGTTGGCATTCAGCTCAATGCCCGCCCCAGCGTCAAAAATGCTAGAGCGTGGATCGCCCTGAAAGTCGGTGGAGACAACCGCCTCGTCAGTGTAGCCCAGAATTCCGGCCAGCTCACCGGTGGCAGCAGCCTGCATGGCAGCACAAATTTCACCGTAGCTGGTGGCCTTGGCTGTTTTGAAGGTGAGATCAACGACAGAGACATCGGGGGTGGGAACTCGTAACGCCATGCCAGTGAGCTTACCTTTTAGCTCTGGGAGCACCAAAGCTACAGCTTTCGCGGCTCCTGTGGAGGCTGGAATAATATTTTGAGCCGCGCCCCGACCGCCGCGCCAGTCTTTTTTACTAGGGCCGTCCACAGTGGGCTGGGTGGCGGTCATGGCGTGAACAGTGGTCATGAGTCCTTCGGTGATCCCAAAGTTGTCATGAAGCACTTTGGCAACAGGAGCCAAGCAGTTGGTGGTACAGCTCGCGTTGGAGACAATGCGATCGCGCTCAGGATCGTAGAGAGCATGGTTAACCCCCATGACGTAGGTGGGCACCCGCTCTGGGTCTTTGGTTGGGGCAGAGAGGATCACCCGCTTAGCGCCTGCTTCAAGGTGCTGAGCAGCAGTGTCATAGGTGGTGAACAGGCCGGTGGATTCGACGACATAATCAACGCCCCAATGCTCCCAGGGAATTTCTGCGGGGTTGCGAAGTGCGGTGCAGGCAATGGTGTGGTTTTCAATCTGTAAGCCTTCCGAGGTGGCGGTCACCTGCCCAGGGTAGCGTCCGTGGGTGGAGTCATACTTAAACAAATACCCCAGGTTGTCGGGGGGGACGAGATCGTTGATCCCCACCACCTCAAGACTGGGATTGCTTAGGCTGGCGCGGAGCACTAGCCTGCCAATTCGGCCAAAGCCGTTGATGCCGACTCGTAACTTTGCCACAGTATCCTCATCCTCCTTGCAAATTCCGATTATGCCACCAGATTTTCAAATGGCCGCTGGGATTAAGGAAAATTTTCGATTGCAGATCATTTAGCCCAGGTTTGATCTCTAATTTGACTGGGTGGTACTCGCAACGCCCTCACCCCAACCCCTCTGCCAAGCTGGGTTACGGTGTACACACATCTCTAGTTCTCCGTGTTCCACGCTGCATTAGCCCCCCCAACCCCCCAAAATTGGGGGGAGAAATCCGAAAGTTAGAACTAGTTCCCCCCAGAATTGGGGGGCTAGGGGGGCGAGTGCAAAGATTTTGAATTTTTCAAGACTTGTGTGTACACCGTAGCCCAAGCGGGGAGAGGGGCTAAGACAGGGGTTCAGTTCCCCTTCTCCGTTTTTGGAAGAAGGGACTAGGGGATGAGGGCCAGTCTTCTCAGGTATATCAGGGTCAAATGGAGTTGATTTATGCTGCCCATTCACGACGCTCAAGCCCATGTTGACGCGGGGCTGGCGCTCCTTGAGAGGTGACCCAGCGCAGTCGAGGAATTTCGGCGCTATTGTAAACGCGAAACTCCCGTTCGATGCTGGTGTTCACGGAGCGCACGGCCTGATTGAGCACTAATGAACCATGTAGATCTGAGATGGAACGATGAAATGTGCCTGGGGGAATTCGTAAAATCTCTTTGCCGGCATCTAGGCGCACGATGTGATACGGATTCTCCCATTGGAAGTTGACCAGGTAGAAGGTGCGTCCACCGGAGACGGCTAGCAAGTTGTCTTCTTGGTGAGGATGTAGATAGAATTGCCAGTCTCCGGTGGGAGAATCGTGGGGACTCACTGCAGGACCGTCATGGAATACCAAGTCCCGGGCGTTGGAGGTGCCGATGGTGATATCAAAGAATCGGACTTTTGGGGTATCACGAAATTTTTGATATGAGATGAGTTCAAACATAAAAGATGATGTTAGACGTTCAAGGGCAGGATAAAAGCCGTGAGCAGAATTGAGCCAGATGCAGTTGAGGTCTATCCCAACGCTATTTAGCTAGGTTAACTCAGGGTCTTTTGATATACAAAACCCATCTCGGGGCATATCCATGCAAAATGTGGATAGTATTTTTTTAAGGGTCTTAACCTCCCAACAAGTGCAATGCAATCTCCGCATTCATCTATGAATATTGGGCATTTAAGAATTTTGATGGCAGTTGCCAATCACGGCAGCTTTTCCACCGCTGCACTCAACTTGGGCATTTCTCAATCTGCGGTGAGCCGAGCGATCGCAGCTCTTGAAGAGGAGTTAGGGGTTTCACTGCTGACTCGGGGACGGTTTGGGGCGCGTGCCACCCTAGTGGGAGAGCGGATTCTCACCCATGCCCGCGAGATCTTACAAGTTCGTGAATCTATGGAGCAGGAGGTCAACCTAGAAAAGAGCTTGCAGGGGGGGCGGGTGCGCATTGCTTCGTTTCGGAGTGTGGCCACCCATTTATTGCCGCCCCAGATTGCTCAGTTTTCGCGGTTACATCCTCAAATTGAGGTGACTCTGACGGAAAAGGATCCCACAGGGGTGGAGCAAGCCCTGTTGGAGGGGCAGGCGGATCTAGGACTGGTGCCTTTGCCGCGCAGTTCAGAGGATCTGGAAACCTGGGAGATTGCTCGGGATGAATTTGTGGTACTGTTGCCCCCCACGACCCAGGTGATTCCGGAAAGGCTGACCTGGAAAGCTTTATCTCACTATGCCTATATTCTTTACAACTATGCTGAGTGTACGTCGGTGGTGCGATCGCACTGGCAAAAGTCAGGCTATCTCCTCAAGGTGGCCTACGAAGTCAAAGAAGACTCCACTATTGTCAGTATGGTCTCCCAGGGGTTGGGGGCGGCGATTTTACCTCGACTTGCGGCCTTGCCCATTCCCGACGATGTAACGGTGCGATCGCTGCCTATCCCCCTAGAGCGGAGCATTGGGGTAGCGGTACTCCCCGATGTGCTGTACTCCCCTGCGGTTTTTTCGTTTCTAGATTTACTACGGGGAACAGGACGCTTTGCTGCTGACCCCAGGGGTTGATTCTGCTGGCATCACCGTTCATACTCGGAAGGGTTTCGTTTGTCAGTGTGGATGCTTAATCGGGCTGTTCAGCTTGTGTTTGCCACTGATGTGCTTCGAGAGATCACTCAGGTTTGGGCTGAGGATGAGGCGGCTGCCACCCAGATCTTGAAACGGGTTCAAGCGGGTGAGGTTGAGGGCTGGTATGCGACTCACAGCCTGACTCAAATTTGTACTGAACTCGCTGAAGCAGAATCTTCTAGACAGACCCATAGACCTCAGATTTCCGATTCGCTCCAGAACCTGTTGGCGATCCTGAAGCCCTTGCCTCAGGTGGGTAATGAGATTTTGGACTTAATGCAATCAGAGGTTGCCCATCTCGAAGCTCGGCTGACGCTGCAACTGGCAACTCAGCTACCGCAGCCTTTGATTGTGACCCGCCATTCCTGGATTTTGGCCTGTGGCATTTGTCCGGGGATTCAACCTGAAGATCTCCTGGGCTTAGCGTTGGGGCACTGGTATCCAACGACTTCGGTTCAGCTCGTTGACTTGGGCACTCAGCAACGACGACTCACCCCCGCTATTCAGCGGTCGATGCTGCGCGTGCTGCGCCATGGCCAGTATGTGTTGGGGCCAGAAGTGGCTGCCCTGGAAACAAGGCTGGCTCAGTTTGTGGGGGTTAAGCACTGTATTACCTGTGCCAATGGCACGGATGCACTACTGATTGCTCAAATGGCGCTAGGGATTGAGCCAGGAAGTGAGGTGATTGTTCCTGGGTTTACCTTTATTGCCACTGCTGAGACGGTGGCGCTGTTGGGGGCTACGCCAGTCTATGTGGATATTGACCCCCTCACCTACACCCTAGATCCGAGCCAGCTTGAGAGCGCTATTACGCCGCGAACCCGAGCGATTATGCCAGTGTCGCTCTATGGGCAGTGTGCCGATTTTGATGCAATTGGTGCGATCGCAGCCCGATACAATATTCCCGTGATTGAAGATGCAGCCCAAAGCTTAGGAGCCACCTATAAAGGCCGACCATCCGGCAGTTTAAGTACACTAGCCTGCACCAGCTTCTTCCCGAGTAAACCCCTGGGAGGATATGGAGATGGAGGGGCAATTTTTACCGATAACGATCAATGGTCTGAAATAATCCGGCAAATTGCTAATCATGGCCAAGATCGGCGGTATCACCATATTCGATTGGGGGTCAATAGCCGTCTGGACACCTTACAAGCTGCCATTTTACTGGCCAAACTAGATATTTTTCCCCAAGAGATTGGACAACGACAACAGGTGGCTCAGCGCTACGATGTTTGGTTGCAGCAGGCGGGCATTCCCCCACCCTACATTGAACTCCACAATACCAGTGTCTACGCCCAGTACACCCTGCGAGTGCCAGAGCGGCAGGCTCTACAAGCCCGATTGCGCTCAGCAGGAGTACCGTCGGTGGTGCATTATCCTCTACCACTCAATCACCAACCCGCATTGCTCAATCCTAAGGTTGAATTGCCCCTGTGTAATCAGGTGGCGCAAGAGGTTCTCAGCCTACCCCTGCATCCTTATTTGAGCCCAGAAATGCAGGCACAGATTATTGAGGTATTCCTTCAGGGTTGATGCCATGCTAGGTCTATGCTCGTGTCAAATATAGCGGTTTACAGATCGTCGATCGAGTACATGGGGTGCAGGGGGCAGTGCCCCCTGCATGGGGGTGGAACCCCCACACCCCATACCTCACTCAGGTGAGAACCGCTATATGGCGGTTTACAGATCGTCGATGGAGTACATGGGGTGCAGGGGGCAGTGCCCCCTGCGTGGGGGTTCCACCCCCACACCCCATACCTCACTCAGGTGAGAACCGCTATAAGCTATAGTGGAGAAGTAAAGTGTGCCGCTGAATCAAAGGCTTTTTTGTTGCGATTATTAAAAGGATTTTATGGAATTTGCAATTGTTTGTGAGCCTCGTGAACCTGGAATTAACCCTAGAAAACTGCGCAGAATGGGACAAATTCCGGTCGTGCTTTATGGCCATAATGGCACCGAGTCAGTCTCGCTCATGTTGTCAAAAGTGATTGCAGATAAAATGTTGAATGCGGTAGAAGTTAATAATACTTTGATCAACGTCGAAGTTCCAAAACTATCTTTGAATTTTAAGTCTCTACTCCGTGATGTTCAAAAACATTCCTGGAAAGATGAATTACACCACCTCAGCTTTTTTGCAATTTCAGGCAAAGATAGTGTAACCACCACAGTACCACTACACTTTATCGGGGAGCCCATCGGAGTCAAGTTTGAGGATGGATCTTTAGATTTAGTCTTAAATTCCTTGCAGCTACAGTGTGATCCCCAAAATATTCCTGAGTCCATTGACATTGACATCAGCCATCTTAAGGTAGGAGATTCGATTCACGTGGGTGAACTGGTTCTACCCGTTGGTGTGGTTGCAATTGGTGAAGATGATCGGGTTGTTACTTCTATTCTCGCCCCTGCAGGTGGCTCTAAGCCCTCTGCTTCTGATCACTCTGATCACTCTGATGACAGCCCAGCAGTCGATCCAAACTAAATGTGGATCGATAACGCTTCTAGGGTTGCCTGATATTCCTGGGCAGATAAGGTTGGGTTGCTGGGGTCTGGGTCAGCAAGCGTAAAATACAACCGCTTTAGCGGTAAAATAAAAAGTTTGCAGATGACCCCACCGCTTGCAGGAAGGAGAGATCCAGCTATGGCCCGCATGTACTACGATGCAGACGCCAATCTAGACCTATTGGCCACCAAAACCATCGCCATTATCGGCTATGGCTCCCAGGGGCACGCCCATGCCCTTAACCTCAAAGACAGCGGCGTCCAGGTCATTGTGGGTCTGTACGAAGGCAGCCGCTCTGCTGCCGCAGCCCAAGAAGCTGGACTCACCGTACACTCAGTCAGCGACGCAGCCAAGACGGCTGACTTGATCATGATTTTGCTGCCTGATGAAGTGCAGAAGTCTGTGTACACCCAGGAAATTGCCCCCCACCTGACAGCAGGCAAGGTGCTGGCTTTTGCCCACGGCTTTAATATTCACTTTGCCCAGGTGGTGCCCCCCGCCGATGTGGATGTGGTCATGGTGGCCCCCAAAGGCCCCGGACACCTGGTACGCCGTACCTACGCCGAAGGCCAAGGGGTGCCCTGTCTGTTTGCGGTGTATCAAGACGCCTCCGGTCAGGCTCGCGATCGCGCCATGGCCTACGCCAAAGGCATTGGTGGCACCCGTGCTGGCATCCTAGAAACCACCTTCCGCGAAGAAACTGAAACCGATCTGTTCGGAGAGCAGGCCGTTCTATGTGGGGGCTTATCCGCCCTAATCAAAGCCGGATTTGAAACCCTGGTCGAAGCTGGCTATCAGCCAGAACTGGCTTACTTTGAGTGCCTGCACGAAGTGAAGCTAATTGTGGATCTAGTGGTCGAAGGCGGCTTAGCCAAGATGCGCGACAGCATTTCCAACACCGCCGAGTATGGCGACTATTCTCGCGGACCCCGCATCATTACCGATGACACCAAAGCCGAGATGCGCAAGGTCTTGCACGAAATTCAAACCGGCCAATTTGCCAAAGAATTTGTGCTCGAAAACCTCTCCGGCAAAGCGGGCTTCACCGCCACCCGTCGTCGCGAAGCCGAACACCCCATCGAAGAAGTCGGCAAAGATCTGCGCGCCATGTTTAGCTGGCTAAACAAAAAGTAGTCCAGACCAATGCCCCCTCTCCCACGGATGCCCAGCCCAGACAGAGGGGGTTTTGGGGCAGCGCCTTTTGACAAAATGTGAGATAGTGAGGCTGATGTAAGCCACCGGCAACCTGAGCAGAAGCTAGGGGGTTGCGGCTTTTTGGCATTTGTGGTTCTTAGGCACCTCCCATGGCAACCTTAGACTCTCAATCTGCGCGGGGACTGGGCAACCCTCAACCCTACCCAGCCCCCGGCAATGGCGAGCGCGAATGGTGGGCACAGCGCTGGATTGATGTTCTGGAATCCTTTGGCTGGCGGCGACGGCTAGAGCGGGCACGCAACTATGCCCGTGAAGGACGAGTCCTCAGCCTAGATTTTGATGGTCCCACGGTGCGGGCGAAGGTGCAGGGCACCGCCACTAAACCCTATAAAGTCTCCCTGGCGCTAGATCCCTTTGACGATGAACAATGGAGCTACGCCATTGAAGAAATGTCCCAGCGGGCCATCTTTGCCGCCAAACTCTTGGCCGGGGAAATGCCACACAACATCGAAGAAGCCTTCACCGCCAGCGGCCTCAGTCTGTTTCCCTTTAGCAAATTTGACATTCATAGTCGCTGCTCCTGCCCCGATCCCGTCAACCCGTGCAAACATATCGGGGCTGTATACTACCTGCTGGGGGACTATTTTAGCCAAGACCCCTTTATTTTGTTTCAGCTCCGGGGTCGCACCCAGCCAGAAATTATTGAAGCCCTGCGGGACATTCGCAGTCGCTGCGCCCCTGACGAAGCCACCATCGAAGTGCCACAACATCAGCCGCCATCGCTACACATTCAGGCTGACTTCTGGCGCTACGACCATCAGCTCGATCCGTCCCTAGTGGTAATTGCCCCCCCGCCCAGCCAAGAAACTATCCTGGACGTGCTAGGACCGATTGCCACCGAATCACCTGCCAGTGCGATCGGCTCTCGCACCAGTAGCCAAGCCTTGATGGAAAGCCTGAAGATGGTCTATCAACAAGCCAGTCAGCAAGCACTGATCATGGCGATGCGAAATCAACAGTCGTAAAGCCCAAAGTCGTGAAATTACTGAGTCGCTAGCTCAGTCAATCGGGTGAGCACCTGATTAGAGCGCTCTGTAAACGCTTTCATTCCCTCTGCATCAAAGCCCTTTTGTGACATCAGAGCCAAATCATAGACATATTGGCAAATTTGATTGGCCAACTGCGCCGAGGGTGACTGTCCGCTGGTCTGCACCACCGAACCTTGGCCAATGGTAACCAGATTTTGAATCAGGGGGTGAGCCGTGTTGACCAACAGCGTATGCTCCTCAGGGAAATGCATATTTTGCTGCTGCATCATGGCCATCATCTCTTGCATGCGTCGCGTCGATTCCGGCAAGAGTACCATGGCTGGCGGTGCTCCTTGGGGATCTTCTGACTTCAGTGACTCAGTGCGAATAGTCACCTTAGGCCGATTCAAGGCTTGTTCAAATAGCCCCTTGATCACCTCACTGCGGGTTTTGTTAGTGGTGGGATCAACAATCTCAGCCGCCTTGTCTTGGTCAATCAAGGTTTCATCTAGATCCGCATCCACCCGCGCAAATTTGACATCCGTATATTCCTGCTCCAGGAATGATACAAAGTGAGTATCAATAAAGGTGTCCAAAAACAGCACTTCAATGCCCTGTTTTTGGAGCAGATCTACATAGGTGGCCTGATTCACTTCATCAGTACAGTAATAGACCCGGTTTTCATGGCGCTCCTTGTTGCGCTCCAGATATTCCTTCAAGGTCGTATAGTTGTCCCCGGCATCCCCTGACCAGGCATCCTCGGTGTTGGTATCGGCTTCGGTCACAGATTTCAACTTAGCCGTGGTGCGATAGATGAGGATATCCTCCACCTGTTTTTTGAACTTGTCGTCATGAATAGAGCCGAACTTGGCAAAAGTGCCAATATCTTGCCAGCAGCGAATGTATTCAGCTCGATCATCTCGGTATAGCTCCTTGAGCCGATCCCCGACCTTCTTGGCAATGTGGTCGGCAATGCGACGTACAGTACGGTCGTTTTGCAAAAAGCTCCGTGACACATTCAGAGGAATATCGCTACTGTCAATCACACCGCGCAGGGGCATTAAAAACTGGGGAATCACTTCCTCGCAGTTATCGCTAACAAATACCTGGTTGCAGAACAGCTTGATCTGTCCTTTCGTGGCATCGATATCTGGCTTAAGCTTGGGAAAATATAGAATGCCGTTGACTAAGAAGGGATAGTCGGTATTGACATGTACCCAGAGCAGTGGCTCTTCTTGGAACGGATAGAGATAGCGATAGAACTCTAAGTAGTCCTCATCTGTGAGGTTGCTAGGAGACTGTTTCCAAGGCGCTTTTTGACGGTTGATCTGATCCTCACCTAGCTTGATGGGTACGGGCATAAAGTCACAGTAGGTGGTGACCAACTGTTTAATGCGAGCCTCTTCAAGGTATTCCTGTTCTTCGTCCTGGAGCGTGAGGGTAATCGTAGTCCCCCGCTGGGTGCGGCTAGATCCACTCAATTCAAATACAGTGGTGCCATCACAAGACCAATGAGCCGCTTCTGCCCCTTCTCGATAGGAAAGGGTATCAATTTCAACCTGCTTCGCCACCATAAAAGAGGAGTAAAACCCCAGCCCAAAGTGGCCGATGATAGCTTGGTCTTCACTGGATTTGTATTTTTGGACAAATTCCTCAGCACTAGAAAAAGCGACCTGGTTGATATATTGCTTAATCTCATCGGCAGTCATGCCAATGCCGTTATCACTGATAGAGAGCTGTTTTTTGTCTTTATCAATAGCAATGGTAATCTCTGGCTCGTCCAACTCTCCAGAGAACTCGCCCGAAAAAGCAACCATCTTGAGCTTCTGAATTGCATCTACAGCATTGGAGATCAGTTCGCGCAGAAAAATCTCATGATCCGAATAGAGCCATTTCTTGATGATTGGGAAAATATTCTCGGTATGAATCGAAATCGTGCCCTGTTCCGCAATGGTCATGGGTCGTGCCTTCAGTTGCATCAATGTTTCCATCTTAAATCTTGGGGCGAAGCCACCGGAGCTGAAACCGCTTACAGAGGGTAAATTCCCGCCCGAAAAGATGCGGATATCCTCACTCCCCTATGGGGGATCTTTTCGATCTATAGCAATCCTAGTTGAGTTGCGAACATGGAGAACTACTGGATAAGGGTTTCAGAGCTATACCGTTCAAATTTCAAATAGGATTGCTATAGTAGCCTGAGCGTGAATATACAGCGGTGGAGTCCATCACAGTGAACCTTGGGAAGGACAAGCTACAGGCATAGTCCCAATGAACCTAGAATTTCCACTCTTTGGGGATGGGCAGTGGTCATTTGGAGATCATGGATGTCAATGACCCTGTTCACCCCTGATGGCTCAGGCATCGAGGATGTGAGATTTGCAATAGTCTTGACAGTGAATCGCCGCTTCTGAGAGTGCTGTTTGCGGGTGGACGGAGCACTTCAAAAGGTAGTTTCCGGTAAAGAAGCGACAATGGGAACAGGGAATTTGATGGAGTCGCTTGGAAACGAGCCAGCCATTGCGCAGAGATCGCCCTAGACTCACACTGCCCAGCACCACCAGTAACCAAGCGAGCGCGGCACACACTGGCACCCAAAGGGGTTGAACAAACATCTGAAGCTGATGGAACCCAGTCATAATCTAATTTCTTTAATTTGCCATGGGCTGATCAAGGTTCAAGAGCCAGCAAACTCGTGAGGCTAAAGTACTTGATGGGTATAGGCATGTTGCTTAACATTGTCTTCGGGGGTGATGATCCGATCCGAATTCAACATGCGCTTCCGCTCAGTGGAATAGTTTAAATCTGTTTTCACCTCTCCAAGAGGCAAATGGGTTGTTGCTGCTGGTCTTGACTGGTAACTGCGCACCGTGGCCTGGAGTCGCTCCATAAAATCGTCACACCACTGTGCATCAGCAGGAAAGACCTCGGGCAGGGGTGAGTTCTCTAGGTTGAGCGCATCAGTCGTGGTGGCAACGACAATTTCATAGGAGGTCGGAATGCCTTTTAGGATGGCCTCAAAAGCCGCAGAGGGAACTGGCTCGGCAATTTTGACCGCCGTAAGCTTTCCCTCTTGTTTGATGAAACAAGTGGCAAGTCCAACCACAACATAGTTTTCGATTGTCGTTTCGACCATAGTGCTAAGGGCATGCTGCCTATGAGTTGAGAGCATTGAGTCTAGCTAGTTTATCTTCTCACCATGGATCAAAAGTGGGCAGGCTGCAAGCATCTTTAACAGATGTTTGTGCTCAGGATGGCTTCTGGTAATATCCTGGCTGACCTTAATCCTGCGGGAAACGCGTTACAGATGCAGGGTCGAACCTACTAGCTCCCCGCCCCCCCATCCGTTAAAGCTACGGTTGGCTTAATAGAAAAATCCGCTGCTTTTTATTGCTAATCACATGTCCCTGCTCTTCGGCAATGCGAAGGGCTTCTTCGGGTTGCAAGCTGCGTTGGTACTCTTGTTTTAATTGAGCCACATGGGCTGCTGTTTTCTCTTTCTCAATCTTAATTTCTCGCAACTTGGCAGACTGAGAAATTTGATGGGGAATCAAGTGCACCAAGGTATAGGCTGTCATTCCCAGGAGACAGCAATTAATCAGAATCATAATTGCTGACTCAATCACCTGAGCAGTCTGGTGATTTTGGTGCTGCACTCGGTCATATTGACGCCGAGAGCGGCTTTTTGCGGCGAGGGAGTCTGGTCGAGTCGTGGGTTTAGATTCAAGAAGAGCATTCATAGATCAGCTAGCCTGCCGGCGCAAATGAACAGAACGTGACTACTGGGTTGAAGAAATAATGACAGAATGCTGTCCCGACATCAGTCAGGCTATTCTAATGATTCTGGTTAAAAAAGTGATGCTTAAATCACGTTGGCACTAAGCCTAGCACCCTTGGCTCGGATCCTCAACAATACTCTAAACAAAATTTCTGGTCAGCACTGCTCTACTTGGCTAATGTTCTCTTCTGTTGTGGGATATTTAGAACATGTAAACTACTATGGCAATCCTAAATTCAGTTGTGAATAAAGACACCTTTGCTGGGGCAATGGGTGCAAGGGGTCAGTCTGAGTGACGGAGTGTCTTCTTTGATTGAGTGGCCAGAAAAATGATTCCCCCATCCCTTCGGCAGCTTGTCGCTGGCAAGCACGGCGACAGGCTGTTGAGGGATGGGGGATCAAATTTGCTGGCTTATCCCAGGCTGGTCAAGCCAGAGGGGCAAAGGAACTATTTATAGAGTTCGGTTGCCAGACGCAAGGCCAGAAAGCCGGGGATCAAGGCAAAGACAAGGGCTGTGAGTACTTGAGGTTCGGTAAGGGGCATATCTGAAACAACTCCTTATAGGTGTCAAATCCTAGTTCACAATTTCAACCAATTTGGGTCAAAGCGGAATCCTTTGTTACATGATGAAACAATCAGGCTGGTTGCCTAGGGTTCTGTCAGGAAAGTTTTGAGGGGGTCTCCATCTCTGAAAATTTAACCCCATTTTTCTTTTCTGAACGTGAGTTCGACAGCTCTCGTCTGCCCTCACCCCAACCCCTCTCCCAATGTTGGGAGAGGGGCTAAAACCTTGAATTTGTGCTCTGTTCCCCCTCTCCCAATGTTGGGAGAGGGGGCTAGGGGGTGAGGGCGGATAAGTCCTCGAACTCACGTTTTCTGACTCAATCTATCCCTCAAATCAAAGCTGACAGACCCCTCGGGCAAATGAGCTGACTGAGTTCGCAGTTTTGGCTCGGAACCGGGCTAAACCGCATGGGCAAGGGAGGCCAATTGCATCCCCTGCTACATAAACGAGGCATTTAAGGTTACGGTGAATAGCATGGCGGTATGTTTGATGAATAATGCTGTCCCACTTTGTGATTTTACCCCCCTGCGTTGAAAATGCTAGACCGGCTCCTGGAACTTTCCCCCAATCTAGGCTTGGATACGCTGCTGCTGTTGTTGATTTTGATCGGCCTAGAGACAGTGCTCTCAGCGGATAATGCGATTGCTCTAGCTTCGTTGGTTCAAGGCTTGGATGATGTAAAGCTTGAACGCCTTGCTTTGAACTGGGGACTCGTGGCTGCTTTTGTCATGCGAATGGGGTTGATCTTTGGGGCAACTTGGGTGATCCGCTTTTGGCAATTTGAGCTGCTGGGGGCGCTTTACCTTCTATGGCTTGCTCTTGATTACTTTGTCCTGAGCGATGATGAAGACAATCATTCCCATGGACGGCATTTTACTTCGATTTGGCAAGCGATTCCGCTGATTGCAATTACAGATCTGGCATTTTCTCTGGATAGCGTCACCACTGCGATCGCACTCTCTGATGAGCGCTGGCTGATTATCACTGGCGGGGTGATTGGCATTATCGCCCTGCGATTTCTGGCTGAGCTGTTTATCCGGTGGCTGCAAGAGTTTGTCTATTTGCAAGATGCTGGGTATGTAACGGTGACGTTTGTCGGGTTCAGGCTGTTGCTCAAGGTTGTTAATGATCAATGGGTACCCCCTGAGTGGATAACGGCAGTGGCCATTGGTCTGATTTTTGTCTGGGGTTTCTCAAAACGAGTTGATCCGCCGATTTCGCAAGCTTTGGAGGCAGAAGCTTCACCAGATCTTCCCCAAGAACCTGTACAGGCGGAGATCAAGGTGGGTCCAAAGTCTTAAGCGAAGGTAGCAAGGCTAAGCTGCGGTGAGGATCTCTGTCGCTTGGCTGAACGGATGGGGCTGCCTTGTCCAACTGGCGTCCTCACCAATGGTTGAGGGTACTGTGATTTCAGCTTGGTGGGGGCTGCCTCGGTATCATCCGGTATCAGCAGGTGGTTTTATTAGGGGCAGGCGGTGGTCAAGCGGCATCAATCGGTGGCCTAAGTCACTTTTTTGGGGAAATTCCCCTGTAAATTAACACTATTAATTCTTTTTGGAGCTGTTTATGAGCTATCCCATGGATCGCCGTGCCTATGCGGAAACCTACGGCCCTACGGTGGGCGACCGGGTGCGCTTGGCAGATACAGAGTTGATCATCGAAGTGGAGCAGGACTTCACCACCTATGGCGATGAGGTCAAGTTTGGCGGCGGCAAGGTGATTCGGGATGGCATGGGGCAGTCCCCGATTCCCCGAGCAGAAGGCGCGGTGGATGTGGTGATCACCAATGCCCTGATTTTGGACTGGTGGGGGATTGTCAAGGCTGACATTGGTATTGTTGATGGCAGAATCGCGGCAATTGGCAAGGCCGGGAACCCCTACATTCAAGATAATGTGGATGTCATTCTTGGCCCGAGCACCGAAGTTATTGCTGGAGAAGGGATGATCCTGACGGCGGGGGGGATTGACTCCCACATTCACTTTATTTGCCCCCAGCAGATTGAAACTGCGATCGCATCCGGCATTACCACCATGCTCGGGGGCGGCACTGGCCCAGCTACGGGCACCAACGCCACCACTTGTACGCCCGGGGCTTGGAATCTTCATCGCATGCTCCAGGCAGCAGAGGCGTTTCCCATGAATCTGGGCTTTATGGGCAAGGGCAACAGTAGCCAACCCGAAGCCCTGATCGAACAGGTGCAAGCTGGTGCCATGGGACTGAAGCTCCATGAGGACTGGGGCACCACTCCAGCCGCCATTAGTAACTGCTTGGATGTGGCGGATCAGTACGATGTGCAGGTAGCCATCCACACCGATACCCTCAACGAAGCTGGGTTTGTCGAAGACACCATTGCTGCCTTTCAGCAGCGAGTGATTCACACCTACCACACTGAAGGGGCAGGGGGCGGCCACGCCCCGGATATTATCAAGGTTTGTGGTGAGGCTAATGTGCTGCCCTCGTCTACTAATCCCACCCGTCCCTATACGGTCAATACCCTAGAAGAGCATCT
Organism: Petrachloros mirabilis ULC683; assembly: GCF_009939295.1. GTDB lineage: Bacteria > Cyanobacteriota > Cyanobacteriia > Thermosynechococcales > Thermosynechococcaceae > Petrachloros > Petrachloros mirabilis. The sequence goes on along the minus strand of NZ_WVIC01000024.1, from coordinate 1,311 downwards.
GGATATGCTCATGGTGTGCCACCACCTCGATCCGGGCATTCCCGAAGATGTGGCCTTTGCCGAGTCCCGCATCCGTCGGGAAACCATTGCCGCCGAGGATATATTGCATGATTTGGGTGCTTTTAGCATGATTTCCTCTGACTCTCAGGCCATGGGTCGAGTCGGTGAGGTGATCCTGCGTACCTGGCAAACTGGACACAAGATGAAGGTGCAGCGGGGCGCACTACCAGAAGACTCAGACCGCCACGACAATTGGCGCGCTAAGCGTTACGTGGCCAAGTACACCATTAATCCCGCCATTACCCATGGCATTGCCCAACATGTTGGCTCGGTGGAAGTGGGTAAGTTAGCAGATCTGTGCCTGTGGCGTCCGGCCTTGTTTGGGGTGAAGCCAGAACTAGTCCTCAAGGGCGGCATGATTGCTTGGGCGCAGATGGGGGATGCCAATGCCAGCATTCCCACCCCCCAGCCGATTCACATGCGACCTATGTTTGGGGGATTTGGGGGTGCGATCGCAGCCACCTCTCTAACCTTTATCTCTCAAGCCGCTTTGGAAGCCAATATTCCAGCTCAATTGGGGTTACACAAACAAGCCGTCGCCGTAGCAGGCACCCGTCAACTCTCTAAGCGAGACATGAAGCTCAATGACGCCTTGCCGCATATTGACGTGGATTCGGAAACCTACGAAGTGCGGGCGGATGGCCAACTGCTCACCTGTGAGCCCGCAACCGTTCTACCCATGGCGCAGCGGTATTTTCTGTTTTAGTGCCGGTTGTGTATCTTTTCCCCACCTGACCCTACTAAGTACACACATCTCTAAACCCATTCCACTCTGCATTAGCCCCCCCGACCCCCCAAGCTTGGCAGGGTGGTTTCATACAAGGATAGAAAAATGAGGATGGACTGAGTAACAAAACAAAGGAGCTCAATCCATGACCCTCATAGAGCAATTAAAACAAATTCCCGACCATCGCCATCGCCGTGGACTCAGACATCCCCTATGGATGCTGTTGATACTGAGTCTGTTGGGCTTCTTGTGCGGGTATACAGGCTATCGTCCCCTGGAAGACTTCTGCATCGAGCATGAGACAAGTCTGCGACAATTGTTAGGCTTAAGCGCGACGCAACCAATGCCGTTGTATTCAACCTTTCGGCGCAGCTTTATCGAAGTTGACCCGCAAGGGTGGGTCGAGGGCTTCAATGCCTGGTCGCTTCTATCAAAAATACAAATTAGGCGCGATCATCCTTCACTCAGGCACCTGACTGACGGACAGAAGTACTCTCAAGCCTTATGGGACAAGGGTTGTCAAA
>NZ_WVIC01000023.1 GCF_009939295.1 Petrachloros mirabilis ULC683 | reverse complement strand
TGATCTTCCACACTGAAGTTTTGACCAGAATGTAATACCTACCCCATTTCCTGCTCTATCGGGTTTGTTTGCAGCGACCGCCAGATGTCGAATCAGACCCTACGGGAGCGATTTGAGTTTGACGAGGTAAAGTTGACAGCCTACTTAGAGCTTGTTTGAGAAGTTGCTTAGACCTTGCACTTGTCCCCCTAGCCCTCCAATTCTGGGGGGAAATGAGCAGAGTTTTTGGCTTTCTCCCCCCAATTTTGGGGGGTCGGGGGGGCTAATGCAGGGATGAATGAGGCTTTTCAGACGGCCTCTTAAGTGGTGACTACCGAGCTTTAGCATTGAAGTTGACAGTCAAATATGCCTCAGCTATGTTTTGGGTATTTGGAACGGAAGTTTTGAATGCCTACTCTGTTGGCCGTTGGTCCATATCGTTTCTTCTGCTATGCAGGCGATCGTGATGAACCACCTCATGTACATATTGAGCGCGACAAGGACGAAGCCAAGTTTTGGCTTGAACCTATCCGACTCCAAAGTAATAGAGGGTTTAGTCGCACAGAGATTAACCGCATTCAGAAGCTTGTTGAGGAACACCAAGAGCAATTGCTAGTAGGTTGGAATGACTTCTTTGACGATTGAACTATCTGAAATACCTATGATTCAGCGGGTGATAGTCACGGATGACACGCTTTCTTCAGATTTATCTGATGGACGCACCATATCTGTTCCATTAGCTTGGTATCCTCGTCTCTTGCACGGTTCGATCGAGGAACGTAATGACTGGCGATTCATTGGTAGCGGTAGCGGGATTCATTGGAATCAGCTTGATGAAGACATTAGCGTCACGAATCTAATTCTTGGACAACCGTCTGGAGAGAGCCAAAAATCATTTCAGCGGTGGTTAAGTAGTCGGGGAGTGACGGTCTAACAACCCGGTTGGGGAGGACTGACAAGGTTGGTCGGTGTTGCGACCTCTCAAGTTTTTCTTGACGGAACACTTCAGCATATTGACCTTTAACCGCAGCACTCCGAAAAAGTCACGACTTGGAAGACACAGAATAGCTTCCTTAGGGTTTTCGGGAAAAGCCATAGGATATGATGATTGCGGAAGTTGCTGAGAGCGCGTCATGGTCACTCAAGCCTATCGCCCTGCCCCAGATGTCCGCTCATTGATCGAGACCCCAGCCTTAGATCCTTTGTCGCCTGCCAAGGTGGGGGGACGAACCCTAGCGGCTATTGACATTGGTACTAACTCCATTCATATGGTGGTGGTGCAGATCAATGTCCAGCTACCGGCGTTTAACATTGTTGACACTGAAAAAAGTACGGTGCGGCTGGGTGAGCGCTGCCGTAAAACGGGTCGTCTGACGGTCGAGGCGATGGGGCGGGCAATGGCGGCTTTGCAGCGTTGCCAGGAAATTGCCAAGGGTTGGCAAGTGGAGCAAATTGTGGCGGTGGCTACAAGTGCAGTGCGGGAAGCGCCCAATGGTCGAGAGTTTTTGCAGGAAATTGCTACTGAACTGGGACTTCATGTGGATTTGATTGCGGGGCAGGAGGAGGCTCGCCGGATTTATCTGGGGGTTCTTTCTGGCCTAGAGTTTGATAATTGTCCCCATGTGATTATTGATATTGGTGGGGGGTCTACCGAGTTGATTCTGGGAGACAGCCATGCCCCTCGCTCTTTGAGCAGTACCAAGGTGGGGGCGGTGCGCCTGACTGAGGAATTTGTTTTTTCTGACCCCATTAGCACTCGCGAGTTTGAGCGCCTCCAAGCTTATGTTCGAGGGATGTTGGAATGGCCTGTAGATGAGGTGCGATCGCACCTCCAGCCAGATGAAACCGCCCAACTGGTGGGCACCTCTGGCACCATTGAAAGCCTGATTCGCCTGCACGCTTGCGAAACCCTTGGCTCCTGTCCCACCTCTTTACAGGGGTATACCCTAACCCTCAGCGACCTGCGAGACCTCACCGATCAGCTTTGCAAGCTGTCCTATGCCGAGCGCTGCAAAATCTCAGGCATGTCTGAGCGACGCGCCGAAATTATCGTGGCCGGTGCTGTGATTTTGCAAGAGGCCATGGATCTGCTCGGACTAGAGACGATTGTGGCCTGTAATCGCGCCTTGCGAGAGGGCATCATCGTTGACTGGATGCTCAACCATCAACTCATTGAAGATCGGCTGCGCTACCAGGGATCGGTGCGACAGCGCAGCGTCATTAACCTGGCTCAACAGTACCGAGTCAACCTTGACACCGCCCAGCGGGTCGGCCAATTTGCCGTAGATCTGTTCGATCAAACCCAGGGCAGGTTGCATCACTGGTCTGACAACGACCGCGAACTACTCTGGGCGGCTGCCATTTTGCACAACTGCGGTCATTATGTTTGCCACTCCGCTCACCACAAGCATTCCTATTACCTAATTCGACATGGGGGGCTATTGGGCTATACCGATGCTGAGGTCGAAGTCATCGCCAACTTGGCTCGCTACCATCGCAAAGGCCCTCCCAAGAAAAAACACGAAAACTATCAAAACCTGGCCAGCAAGATGCACCGTCACATGGTAGATCAGCTCAGCGCCATTTTGAAGTTGGCTTCGGCTCTAGATCGCCGTCAGATTGGAGCCATTGAATCGATTAGGTGTCACTATCACGCAGATACCCAAACCCTTTGCTTAAAACTGCATCCTAGCCATCCCCATGATGATTGTGCCCTGGAGCGCTGGAGTTTAGAGTACAAAAAAAGCTGCTTTGAAAGCGAGTTTGGCGTAGCGTTGGTCACCGAGCTGAGCAAGCCAAGCGAGGAGTCTGTTGCCGAGTGAGGCGCTCGGGACTGCCTAACGCTGAAGTAAGACCACCGCATAGGCGGCAATGCCTTCTTCTCGACCCACAGGCCCGAGCTTTTCGTTCGTCGTGGCCTTGATGCCGACCTGATCGGGCTGAAGTTTCAGGACTTGGGAGATGCGATCGCGCATGTCATTGAGGTGAGGTTTCAGCTTCGGACGCTCTGCCACAATCACAGAATCAAGATTGCCAATCTGCCACCCCCGCCCCTGAATTAACCCATGCACCTGAGCCAAAAGCTTAAGGCTATCCGCCCCCGCCCACTGCGGATCCGTCGGCGGAAAATAATGGCCAATATCCCCCAAACTTAATGCCCCCAGCACAGCATCCATCATGGCATGGGTCAGAACATCAGCATCACTGTGCCCCAGCAAACCCAACTCATGGGGAATGTGAACACCCCCCAAAATCAAAGGACGCCCACCCACCAACTGATGAATATCGTAGCCATTGCCAATGCGAATTTCGATCATGCCTGGGCTGCCCCATTCAAACCTAAGCAAGGAACAGCATAACATTCACGCTCCTCACCTAAAGAGAGTGATCTAAGACTGAGGACAGGTTCCATGAACGGTGCCATCAGGAAGAATCGCACGGCAAAAATTGGCTCGACTCAGAAAATTGCGGGGCAGTTGACTCTGACGCAAATTCGCCCCCGTAAAGTTACTGCCATCAATATCAGCTTCCGTGAGGTCTGCCCCCTGAAGATTCGCATCTTGAAATTGGGCATCCCGAACCAACGCCCCCCGCAAATTGGCACGGGTGAGGGTAGCACGGCTCAGATCTACCCCATCCATCAACGTCTTTTGCAAAATAGCTTGATTGAGATCAGCATCTTGCAGCTTGCCTCCCGTCAAGATGGCTTCGCTCAAATCGGCACCTCGCAGGCTTGCCCATCGCAAAATAGTCCGACTGAGATTAGCACGCTGTAGAGTCGCCGACTCCAAATTGGCGTCGCGTAAATAGGCTCGTTCCAGATTCGCTTGCTGCAAATTGGCATAACTGAGGTTGGCATTTTCGAGATTGACCCCCACGGCGGCAGTTTCAGTGCCCAAAAGACCACCCTCGTCCGGTTTAGAAAACACCACCAAATTGACCCCCGACAGGTCAAGGCCACGCAAATTGCAGCCGATGCAGCTTCCTGTCCATTGCAGGCGCTCAATCACTTCTTCTATGGAGCGATTAGCCCCAGAGGGTTCCCCGAACGCTACGGGAGGAACTGATGCAGGACTGACGGCCTCGCCTGGAATCTCGACAGGGGAGTCTAGGGGCTGTTCACCCTCAGAACGGGAAGGCGTGGAGCCTGAGTAAGCCCCAAACCAACTCACCAAGCCAATGAGTATGAGTGCTGTGAGAATAATTGCTCGCATGACAACTCAAGTGTAATTCAGCCCTCTTTGAGGAACCTCCTCTAGTCTTCATCTCCCACTTTGGGAACCACTTTGGGTCGTTCTTTATCTTCCCAACCGACAGGACGCTTAGAGTTATAAAAGGCAATGGATCCCAAGGTGACCGCTGCGACAAATCCTAAGGCGAGGACGCCATAAAAAAGGCTGAGATTAGGCGCAGCACCCGCGACAGCATCAGCAAGGACAAACATGGAAACACTGTTAAACATAAATTTTTCAGGTGCTAACTGCAACAGCAATAGAACTTATGTTTTCAACAATACATTTTTTTACCTCATTTGTGGGGCTTTAGACACAGTTCAGCCTAGATGCAGGCCGGGTTGTCCAAGCTCACAATAAAACGTTAATATAGTTAACATCACTTTACATTATGCACAGCAAGCAGAAAACCTATGGCAGGCTGGTTTAGATTATTCGGCTCCAAATCGAAGCGTAACGATGAAAACGCAAAAGCTCAAGACGCTGAAGCATTTTTCCTGGATCCCGATGACGCCAAGAGTATGGGCGACATTGACTATATGCGCACTGTCAAAGCAGTCAGAAAAACCTTTCCCAAAACAGTCAGTTGGGGGGAGAGCTTTGCAACAGTGGATGAAGTCTCTGCATTGAACAAGGTCAGTTCAGTGGATGGAGTACCCATTACCCCATCTCCGAGTCCTGAAGCCGCCCCCGAACCTATCGAGACGCCAACTTTTCAACGTCGTCAGACCGATAGCAGCATGGATGTTTTCCGGAAGATGGCGAAAGACTTGAATAAATAGAGCTTCAGGAGTTTTGGTCATCAACCCAGTCTCTGGCTTCAATGTTTGACATGGGGGGATAAACGCTACGATGTAAGCCTTTGGGCATGGCGCAACCGACCTTGGGAAACCCCCTAGCTCGGTTGCGCCATGCCCAAGGGTTTATCCCCATTCAACCACTTGGAGCTTCCTATGGGGTCTTCGATTCAAGGCCACCCTCTGCGACGTTTGCTGCGCTATGCCCGTCCCTATCGAGTCCAAATTTGGCAGGCTAGCTTTTACTCGGTTCTGAACAAATTGTTTGATCTGGCACCGCCCGCTTTAATAGGGGCGGCGATAGATGTGGTGGTCGAGCGGCAAAACTCCTGGATTGCTCGCTTGGGCATCACGGATGTGTTTTGGCAACTGCTGGCGCTGTCGGTGCTGTCGGTGCTGATTTGGGGGCTAGAGTCGCTGTTTGAGTATGCCTACGCCCGCGCTTGGCGGAACCTGGCCCAGACGTTGCAGCATCAACTCCGACTGGATGCCTATGCTCATCTTCAGAGGCTAGACCTGGCCTATTTTGAGCAGCGGGCGACGGGGCGATTGCTCTCAATTCTCAATGACGACGTTAATCAACTGGAGCGGTTCCTGGACGGGGGAGCCAATGATTTACTCCAGGTGGCCACCACGGTGGTGATTATCGGGGGTGCATTTTGGGTGCTGGCTCCTAGTGTGGCTTGGCTGGCAATGTTGCCGATGCCATTCATTATTTGGGGTGCGATCGCATTTCAAAAGTTACTCGCCCCCCGCTACGCCGAAGTCCGCGAGCGCGTCGGGATCTTAAATAGCCGCTTGTCAAATAACCTCAGCGGCATCACCACCATCAAAAGCTTCACCACCGAAGACTATGAAGTCGAACAAGTCAGCCTAGACAGTGATGCCTATCGCCACAGCAACCGTCGGGCCATTGCCTTGAGTGCTGCTTTTATTCCTCTAATTCGGATTTTTATCCTGTTTGGCTTTCTGGCCACCCTGCTTTACGGGGGCATGGAAGTCATTGCCGAAAACCTCACCGTTGGCACCTATAGCGTCTTGGTATTTCTCACCCAGCGGTTGCTGTGGCCCCTCACACGCCTAGGCGAAACCCTAGATCAGTATCAACGAGCTATGGCTTCCACCCAACGGGTAATGCACCTGCTGGATACCCCCTTCACCATCCATCCCGGCGACTTGCCTCTACCTCTGCCTCAGGTCAAAGGCCACTTGCAACTGAATAAAGTCAGTTTTGCCTACGACCCAGGTCACCCCGTGATTCGCTCGGTGACTTTAGAAATTCCAGCGGGACAAACCATTGCCATTGTCGGCTCCACCGGATCTGGCAAAAGTACTCTGGTGAAGCTACTGCTGCGCTTCTATGAAATTCAGGAGGGGCACATTACCCTAGATGGTGTAGATTTACAGCGCTATCACTTGCGAGATCTGCGCCGCTGTATTGGCTTGGTGAGCCAAGATATTTTTCTCTTTCACGGCACAGTGCGCGACAACATTGCCTATGGCCGCCTAGAGGCCACCCTAGAAGAAGTAGTCTATGCCGCTAAAAATGCCGAGGCACACGACTTTATTCAGCGCTTGCCCCAGGGCTATGACACCATCGTGGGAGAGCGCGGTCAAAAGCTCTCTGGGGGGCAGCGCCAGCGATTGGCGATCGCGCGGGCACTCCTCAAAGATCCACCCATCCTGATTCTGGATGAGGCCACCTCTGCGGTGGACAATGAAACCGAAGCTGCCATTCAGCGGTCATTGGATCACATCACGGCGAATCGAACTACAATTGCGATCGCCCATCGTCTTTCGACGATTCGCCACGCCAACTGCATTTACGTCATGGAGCAGGGGCAGATTGTGGAGCAAGGGCAGCACGAAGATCTGCTGATCCAGGGCGGCATTTACGCCCAACTGTGGGCCGTGCAAACCGGACAGCACCCAATACTGTTCGGTTAAGTCTCAGCATCCTTGCATTCGCCCCCCAGCCCCCCAAATTGGGGGGTTCTGAACTCAAAGTCTCCCAGAATGGGGGATTTAGGGGGCGAGTGCAATGTCTATTCCTCTTATCCGAACAGTATTGGGACAACGTCTTCCTCAGGGTGCTTAACTTGAGCCAAAAAATCTCCCAAGCTCTGATGGGGTTGGGGATTTGGTAGAGGTTAATGGGGTGCGATCGCACCCTAACTCTGACTTAAACCTTAACCTAAACCTTCGCGGTTTGCTGAGCAGCATTGGCAATAAGGCGTTCGTAAGTAGCGCGCATCTTCAGCCCCGCTAGCACCTGGAATAACCCCGAGCCATTGTTAGAACCAGGATAATCGCGGTGTTTCAATAGCAACTCGGTCATCTCGCCATAGTGCTTCGTGGCGGTGTTGCTGAGGTGGGTTTCAATATAGATCACCTCATCTAGGCGGTCAAACTGCCCATCCACTTCCAGAACAGAAGCACTGTGACCGTAGTATTCATCAGGGCCATAGAACAGGCGAATACCGGGATAAGAGCAGGTGAGCTTACGACCACAGGGAGTCCAATTAATGGTTGAGCCTTCGTCAAATAGGTAAACGGGATCAAACCCTTCTACCCCATCTTTTTGAATCAGACGTACACGCAAAATTGAGCCAACTTTTTCTTCTTTCACCAGTTGTGTCGGCAGAATCTGAATCACGATGTCTGCGTACTGCTTTTGGGGATCGATAAAGGCTTCAAAGTCAGGACGACGAGCATTGATAGAAGCAATCACATCATCATAGGTGTGACCTCGCTCTGCCATATCACGCTGGATCTTCCAGGCGATTTTAACTTCGTCGCTAATATCTAGGTAGACGCTGAAGTCTAGCAGCTCACGAACGCGCTCGTCGTGAAGTGGATGTAGCCCTTCAATCACAATCACATGATTGGGATCTACTCGTTCCGGGGGGTCAATCAGACCCGTTTCGTGGTTATAGATCGGTTTGTCAATGGGCTGACCTTCCTTGAGCGTCTTAATCTGCTCATACATAAGGTCAAAGTTGTTGGCCCTAGGATCGAGGGCAGTAATGCCAGTCTCTTTGCGCTGATATCGGTCAAGGCTATGATAGTCGTCCAGGCAAATGACCGTCATGAACTGTTCCCCGAACAGATCTGCCAGTCGGCGTAGGAAGGTGGATTTACCGCATCCAGAATCTCCGGCAACACCGATTAAAACCACACGGTCTGGCTTACTGGTCATAGCAATGGTTTCCCCTATAACGATTGAGTCTTCAAACGGGTGTGGATTCTAGGCAAGCCTGAAGCCTGCCTGCTGCCGACAGCATGATGTTCCTTTGTCCCTTTCTGATATTACAAGGGGATTGTCCTCTGTGGATAGCAACTTCCCATAGGAATTCGGTTGTGTCGCTGTATATCTTGACATTGTGGGGCGAGATTCTGACGAAATCTTGCTTTGATTGATGGGTGAGCCATGGGGCATTCTCGACCGAGAACCGGCTTTGGCCGAAGGCCACTGAATTCCGTTCGATAAAGCTAGGACTGAGGTGGATGCAAACGCCTGAGCAGCATTTGAGCGGCCAAAGCGACTAGGCCCAAAGCTGCGATCGCAAAAATCCCCGTTGCCAGGGTACTCAGCCCCACCACTAAGGTGCGAATCGCAATAGAGAGGTTTAGGGCAATTTGATTGCTGGACTGAAACGGATGGGCGGCAAAAGATTGGGCAATGGACTCGGTAAGCCGATAGAGCAAGAGTCCTAGGGTTCCAGAGAGAAAGGCACCGCTTAAGGCTCGCAGAGGGGTTACCGGGGCGGCTAGAGGAGTGGGCTGCTCAGAGTGGGGATCGGCCATCGCAAGTACCTAGCTAATCAATATATAGCGGTTTACAGATCAATGGAGTACATGGGTGCAGGGGGCAGTGCCCCCTGCGTGGGGGTGGAACCCCCACACCCCCTACCTCACTCAGGTGAGAACCGCTGTATCGAGGAACAAGAAGCGTTGATCCCATTGTGACAGGCTGGTTACCCATCGTTAAGGGGTAGGGGTCTGGCCTGCCCTGCTCAAGGCAACCGTCATCCGTTGAATGGCAGGGCAAATCTGCTAAAGTGCCAGACAACCTGTTGGAATGGGGGTGGTTCGCTTAGAATGTGATAAGAATATGTAAAATTTTGTAATCTTTGTTCAGATATTCCCGAGAGCGTGATTCATCCATGACCTCAGTTGCATCTCTGTTCGCCCCAGTCGAGGCTGATCTGGCCATCTTGGTGCAGAATTTGAAGGCGCTCGTCGGTGCCCATCATCCGGTTCTATATGCCGCAGCAGAGCATCTGTTTCGAGCAGGAGGCAAACGGATGCGACCCGCAATTGTCTTGCTGGTGTCCAGGGCTTTACTGGGAGATCAAGACCTCACCCCTCGCCATCGACGACTGGCGGAAATCACTGAAATGATCCACACGGCCAGCCTGCTCCATGATGACGTGGTAGATGACTCTGATCTGCGTCGGGGAGTTCCGGCGGTGCATAGCCTATTTGGCAATCGGGTTGCCATTCAAGCCGGGGACTTTTTGTTCGCCCAAGCGTCTTGGTATCTGGCTAATTTAGATAACTTAGAGGTGGTTAAGCTGCTTTCTGAGGTGATCAAAGACTTTGCTGAGGGCGAAATTCAGCAGGGCATATGTTCTTTTGACGTGGACATCACCCTAGAAAACTACCTAGAAAAGTCTTATTACAAAACAGCTTCGTTAATTGCCAATAGCGCTAAGGCTGCGGGTGTTCTCAGCGACGAGTTGTCCTTGGTGAATGAGCAGCTTTATGATTTTGGCCGGAGTGTGGGTCTCGCGTTTCAAATTGTAGATGACATTTTGGACTTTACCAGTTCGGCAGACACGTTGGGCAAGCCTGCTGGGTCTGATTTGCGCAGCGGTAATTTAACCGCACCAGTCCTATTCGCCATGGAAGAAACCCCCTATCTGCGAGTGTTGATTGAGCGGCAGTTGCAAGAACCCGGGGACTTGCAAGAAGCCATCACTTTGGTCAACAACAGTCAGGGGATTACGCGATCGCGCCAGCTTGCAGCCAACTTTGCTCAGAAAGCCACCACATCCCTGGAATACCTGCCGCCGTCTGAAGCCCACCAAGCCCTGTTAGATTTGACAGGCTATATTCTAAAGCGCTTGTTCTAGTAGTCTGTGAACTTTGTTTTGAAGGATCGATGAGTGCCCAGAAGTTGATGGGGGTTAAATTTTGAGGGTCTGCGACCCTCAAAATTTTCCTGACGGAACACTAGGGAATGAACGCTTTAGGATAGGGAAGTGGTTTTTTGGAGCCGCCGACTCAGAGACTGTTTTAAACGTCTTGCTCTACATTCGCCCCCCAAACCCCCATTCTGCGGGGCTTTGGTCTACTCTTAAGTCCCCCAGAATGGGGGATTTAGGGGGCGGGTGCAAGGCGTTAGGTAACTGTCCCCTGAGCGGAGTCGTAGGAGCCATCTTCGGTAGGTTTTGGCTTCGACTTCGCTCAACCAGCATAGTCGTAGGGACGCTTACGACGTTTGAATCTTTTCAAACTGGTTCTCAGTGATGATCCTCTGACTTAGAAAAGTTGAAATCACCACACACACTGGTATCTAATTCCATGCGCTGCTCCATCTTGCGTAGGAAATAGCCAGTCATCATCGCTGAGGCCAACAGACCTGCCAAGTTATCGCGATCGGTGACAATTTGAACATTAAAGGCTTCGTTAGGCAGTACGCCCACCAGTCCCTGCACATTATGAGAAATAATTTGCTTAATGTCAGGGCTGACAGCCTTGGCGACCCGCGCTAACACCTCTGGCGGCTGGTTCTGCAAGTACTTAATCAGGAGATTAGCCTGTGCATCTTCCGCGTCGTTCATCAGAAAGTTGGCGTTTTCGGGGTCAAAAGCCATAATTACTCTCGATAGCTGTGGGTTTATTGTGACATCTTATGCCCTTAGTGTGCCCACCCTGTATGGCGAAAAGCCCGAACCCTGACTGTTATGTTGCCAGAGTGTGGTTCGCTGAAACTAGTGAACCTGCATTTGCTGTGGCTTTGCTGGAGGCCAAATTAGGGGGCAAGGCGCTTGATTTGCCACGTTTTTGACTCGCCTAAACGATAGCACAAACGATCGTGGAGGCGATTGGGACGACCCTGCCAAAACTCAATCTGGCTAGGTTGTAGCCGATAACCGCCCCAGTGAGGGGGACGAGGAATAACCTGCCCAGCGTACTGGGTTTCAAGGGCTTGCAGCCGTTTGGTCAGGAAGGTGCGATCGCAGATCACCTGACTTTGAGGCGACACCCAGGCACCCAGTTGACTGCCTCGCGGGCGGCTGCGGAAATAGGCATCGGCCTCATCGCCAACCACTTGGGTAATCTGGCCTTCTACCCGCACCTGCCGTTCAAGTTCTGCCCACCAAAAGACCAATGCTGCCCAGGGAAAATGGGCTAGGTTTTGCCCCTTGCGGCTGTCAAAATTGGTGTAAAAGACAAACCCTTGCTCAGTTGCCTCTTTCAGCAACACCATCCGAGCCACGGGCTTGCCCTCAGTGCTAACCGTTGCCAGGGTCATGGCATTGGGTTCTGGCACCTGGGCATCAATTGCCTCTGCGAACCACACCTGGAACTGTTGCAGCGGATCGGCCTTCACATTGGCTTCAAGCAGTTCATGCTGGCGATAGTCCTGTCGGAGACTGGCTAAATCAAGGGTAGAAGCATTCATCACAGGACGTTAACAATGAGCATTCAGCACAGATCACCCCGGTCTATGCACAGCCCAGAATCGGGCTGAGGTGATCTCTGTCTCTATTTTAGGCTGCGCAGTTGAGTGGATTAAGACCCAGCCATCGGCCTCATGCCCACATTGACAGGGTGGGTGTCTCAAAAATATTGAGATATATTAAAAGCACAAATCTGATAAGTCACGAGGCAATCATGACATTGGTCAGCACTGAGCGCCGAGGCACCACCGCCACCTTAAAAACAGTCTTTCAAGATCTCCAGGCTGATAGCTGTCCATATCTCTACAATTTTCACCTCCATACGGTGTTTTCAGATGGCCAGTTGCACCCAGATCGATTGATGCAGCAAGCTGTTGCCCATGGCCTAGAAGGGCTTGCCATCACAGATCATCACACGGTTGCGGGGTATCGGGCTGCCCATCTATGGCTGGAGTCGCTTCGCAGCCGCTCAGCCCAGGCTGAGCCCCTACCCCAGCTTTGGTCTGGCATTGAAATTAATGCCAATCTGACTGGGGTAGAGGTACATATTCTGGGGTATGGGTTTGACTGCAACCATCCGGTGTTATACCCCTACACCCAAGGCACAACTGCCCTGGGCAAGTCCTATGAAGCGGAGCAGGTGATTGCCGCCATCCAGGGCGCTGGCGGAATTGCCATTCTGGCGCACCCAGCCCGCTATCGCCACCCAGCTTCAGATCTGGTGGCCGCCGCAGTGACCCTGGGCATTGATGGCCTGGAAACCTACTATTGCTACGCCAATCAGGATCCCTGGCAGCCCAGTGCGACGCAGACCCAGGACATGCTGACGCTGGGGCAAAGGTACAGTTTGCTTAAAACCTGTGGTACCGATACCCACGGCTCAAGTATTTTGCGACGTCTCTAGGGGTTGCCAGGCATGGTCACCGTGGGAGTGATGGGTCAAGCCTTGACAGGCTCCTCTAGCATCAGCTTGGAGCGCTTCAGCGGTTCAGGAATGGCGGTGGGATAATTGCCGGTAAAGCAGGCGGAGCAGAAGTGATCGGTATTTTCTCGGGTTGCTTCTAACATGCCAGTCCAACTTAAGAAGGCTAGAGAATCAACCCCAATTTGCGACTCAATTTCGGCAACAGACTTGGTGGCTGCTACCAGTTGCTTTTGATTGTCGGTATCTATACCGTAAAAGCAAGGATGGGTTACAGGTGGCGAAGAGACTCGCATATGCACTTCGGTGGCTCCGGCATCGCGTAGGGCTTTGACAATTTGGCGGCTAGTGGTGCCCCGGACGATGGAGTCATCCACAATCACAATGCGTTGCCCTTCTAAAACATCCCGCAAGGGGTTGAGCTTCATGCGAATCCCCAGCTCGCGCATGGTTTGGGTGGGCTGAATAAAGGTGCGCCCCACATAGCGATTTTTGATCAGTCCCTCGGCATAGGGAATGCCCGATGCCTGGGAAAAGCCAATGGCGGCTGGGATGCCAGAGTCGGGAACGGCAATGATGACGTCCGCCTCAACTGGGGCTTCTTGAGCCAACACTTCGCCAAGACGCATCCGGTAACTATAAAGACTTTCGCCATGCATTTGACTATCGGGTCGAGCGAAATAAATCATTTCAAAAATGCATAGCTTTCGCTCGGGTCGCGGTGCCCAGTGGAAGGAGGCTAAGCCTTCTTCGGTAATCCACACTAGCTCTCCTGGCTCTACGTCACGGAGGTATTCGGCTCCAATGATGTCTAGTCCGCAGGTTTCGGAGGCCAGTACATAGTTGGGCCGCTCATGACTCTGGCTGCTGGGCAGCGTGCCAATGACCAGGGGGCGGATGCCATGGGGATCTCGAACACCCATGATGCCTCTGGCAGTGCCAATCACGAGGCTAAAGGCACCCTGACAGCGCTGAAAGGCTGCGATCGCACCTTCTAACCAGTCCTTGCCGACCGCAACCTCATTGGCAATCATGTGGGCAATGACTTCTGAGTCAGTGGTCGTTTCCAGTGAGCAGTTTTGGGCAATCAACTGATCGCGCAGGTACAGGGTATTCACTAAATTGCCATTGTGTGCCAACGCCAGATCCCCCAACCGAGTTGAGAGGGTTACAGGCTGAGCATTGGCTACCCGACTCGATCCCGTCGTCGAGTAGCGTGTGTGTCCGACAGCAATGGAGCCCGGCAGGTGTTGCAGCCGATCTTCATCGAAAACCTGGGACACAAGCCCCATATCTTTATAGGCAGAGATCTGATCATCTTTGAAGGTAGCAATCCCAGCCGATTCTTGACCCCGGTGCTGGAGTGCATAAAGGCCAAAATAAGCAAGTTTAGCCGCCTCAACCCCAGGCGCACACACCCCAAAAACACCACATGCCTCTTCCGGTTTATCAGCAGATGAGTCGTCAAAACCCCAATTCTCAACAGCGGCTAAAAGTTCAGGCGACTGGCCAGGGGGGATAACATTCATGCGGACGCTTGACTCCTGATAGGCGTGGGCAGGCTGGAAAATATTATGACCATAACAGATTCACTCAGAGCCTCGTCGGCGGACAATCAAGCTGTTGCGGAATCAAGCTGAGTCGAGATCGCCTCAGACCAGTCCTGGGTGATCTCCTCAATCCTAGCTTTGATTAAGCCAAGGTTATTGGCGGTGATCACCTGTAAGCCACCGTCCTCAGCGATGACCTGACCAATTTGCTGCCACTGCTGTGGTAAATAGCCTTGTAGATAGGTTTCCCACTCCGCTTGGGCACTGGGTGAAACGGAGACCAGAATTCTGCCTCCTCCCTCCCCAAACAACAGCTCATCCCAACGCTGAGCAAGATTTGGCTTGAGGGTAATCTCGGCGCCCTGCTGTCCACTGATACATGCCTCTGCCAAAGCCACCGCAATGCCCCCTTCCGCACAGTCATGAGCCGACTGCACCCACCCCTGACGAATACCGTGACGACAGGTTGACTGCACCTGCTGCTCTTGGCTTAGATCGACTTGAGGGGGGCGACCCGCCACTAGACCATAGCAGGTCGCCAAGTATTCTGAACCCCCAAGGGTGACTGCTTGAGCGTCTGAGGTATCCGTAGGTGCGCCCAACAAATAGACAAGATCTCCGACCTGTCGCCATCCCTGACCACACACAAACTGAAGATCGGGAATTAATCCCACCATGCCCACGACCGGGGTGGGATAGATCGGTTGGAGCGTATTCGCCGCACTCATGGTCTCGTTATAGAGCGAGACATTGCCCCCAGTCACCGGGGTATGGAGTGCCGCACAAGCTTCTGCCAGCCCCCGACAGGCATGGGCCAACTGCCAATAGCCAATGGGCTTCTCCGGGCTGCCAAAGTTGAGGTTATCGGTAACCGCAATGGGTTCAGCCCCCACACAACTGAGATTGCGAGCCGCCTCAGCCACGGTCGCTTTAGCCCCCTCATAGGGATCTAGATAAACGTAGCGGGCATTACAATCTACCGTGGCGGCCACCCCTCGGGTGGCTTGATCTAAGGGTAGGGGTGGATCAACCGGGCGCAGACGCACCACGGCGGCATCGGCTCCACCTGGAAATAGCACGGTATTGTTTTGCACCTGGTGATCGTACTGGCGGTAGATCCACTGCTTGGAGGCAAGAGTCGGTACTTGCAGGAGCGATCGCAACACCTGCGTCCAACTGGTCTGTTTTCCCCCTTGCTCAATGCCCTCAGCCGTGCAAGGCGGCAGACTATCACTGCGCCAGTTCCAAGCAGCTTGGGCATAGGCCGGTGGGTCTGGCAGCAATTCCCGTTCATAGATAGGCGTATTGTCAGCCAAGGCCGTGGCCGGAATCTCGGCGGCAACTTCTCCCTGAAACCGAATGCGAACAATAGGTTCAGCAATCACAGTTCCAGCAACAACCGCTTGCAGTCCCCAGCGATGAAAAATCTCAATCAGCTCAGCTTCCCGCCCTTTCTGAGCTACAAATAACATCCGCTCTTGGGACTCAGACAACAGGTACTCGTAGGGCACCATGCCTCGCTCCCGCACCGGAATCAGATCTAAGTCCAAATCAATGCCGACGCCCCCCTTGGCTGCCATTTCCGCCGTAGAGCAGGTAATCCCGGCGGCTCCCATATCCTGAGCCGCGACCACAGCCCCGGTCTTGAAGGCTTCCAGGCAGGCTTCAATCAAGGATTTTTCCAGGAAGGGATCGCCCACTTGAACAGCGGGACGATCTTCAACTTCAGAGTCAGCATCCAGTTCAGCACTGGCAAAGCTAGCGCCACCCATGCCATCTCGCCCGGTGGTGGAGCCGACGTATAACACTGGATTGCCGATACCGGCAGCCCCCGATTTAACAATTTCAGAGGTTTCCATCAGCCCCAAGGCCATGACATTGACTAGGGGATTGCCCGTGTAGGCCGGGTCAAAATACACCTCACCCCCCACTGTGGGTACACCCACACAGTTGCCGTAGTGAGAAATGCCAGCCACCACCCCCTGACAGAGACGACGGGTACGGGCATCGCTGAGACTACCGAATCGCAGCGAGTTCAAGAGGGCGATGGGTCGCGCCCCCATGGTAAAAATGTCACGAAGAATTCCCCCCACGCCGGTGGCTGCACCCTGAAAGGGTTCCACCGCTGAGGGGTGATTGTGAGACTCAATTTTGAAGGCGAGTCGGAGTCCGTCTCCGAGATCGACCACGCCTGCATTTTCGCCTGGGCCAACCAAGATCCGTTCCCCCTGGGTGGGAAACTGCTTCAGCAGGGGACGGGAGTTTTTGTAGCAGCAATGCTCTGACCACATGACGCCAAACATGCCCAACTCAGCTCGGTTGGGGTGGCGGCCTAGGCGCTGCACAATCTCTTCGTACTCGCCGGGTTTGAGACCTTCGGAGGCGATTTCGTCAGGGGTAAACGGAGGGGAAGATGGGTTAGCCATGCACATCGATTGAACAGCACAGGCTTCAATTCTACAGGCTGGCTCAGCTTTGGCAGCGTTAATTTTGCTCTGGATAACCCCCACTGGTAGGAGCTGTCCAGGGATCAGGTTGACCGATATAATCAATCCATGTCAGAACGGTAGCCAGCAGGTATGAGTCCGTTGCCTAAGCTCAGCATCGATCTCACCGAGCCGTTTCCAACCTTGAAGGACGCACCCATCATCGAGGCTGTGATTCATTGGCAAGCTCATGCTGGCAAAACGCTGGAATCCGAAGCCCTCCGAGCAGAGCTAACTCAACGGTTGCCTGACTATCCCATCCTCCACTCTCTGCATGGTATGGAAATCGCGGCTACCGGAGCAGCCGATGGGTCTTCCGCACTGTTCCACCGCACCCAATGGAACGGCTTCCGCCTCCAAGATGAACAAAACCACCATGTAGCACAGTTTACCCCGACAGGAGTGGTCTTCAGTCGTTTGAGTCCCTATGCAGGATGGAACAGCTTCCAAACTGAAGCCATCCGCTTCTGGACTATTTTCCTAGAGCTAGCTGAACCAACTACCATCCAGCGATTAGGGGTTCGCTACATCGCTCGTATCTCCCTAGAAAATAACGAACAGCCCTCCCATTATCTAAATACTGTCCCCCTTGCCCCGCCAGGACTAGACCTGCCCACAGATTCATTCTTCCACCAAGACACCTATCAAGTTCCTGGTTATCCTTACCAAATCAATTGGGTCAGAACCATTCAACCCGCTGGCGCAGATCTGGCTGATGGCCGAGCTTTGATTACTGATATCGACGTTTCTACCCGTGAGTTGCTTCAATTACGTGAGTTCGACGACTTATCCGCCCTCACCCCCTAGCCCCCTCTCCCAACATTGGGAGAGGGGGAACAGAGCACAAATTCAAGGTTTTAGCCCCTCTCCCAACATTGGGAGAGGGGTTGGGGTGAGGGCAGACGAGAGCTGTCGAACTCACGTAGAATAAAGAACACTTATATCTCTGGAGCAAGGTTGCTTGTCTGGAGAGTGAAACGAGGGCTGAGGGAATGGGGACGATGACGATCGCCGCAGAACTGAGATCGCTCAGCGTGAAAGAGTATCACCGCATGGTAGATGCAGGAATTTTGGCGGCAGATGAGCGGGTGGAATTGATTGAGGGACAGCTCTACACCATGGCAGCGAAGGGGACGGCACACAGTGCGGCAGTGACCCGCATTGATCGGGTTTTGTCCCGGCTGCTGATGGGACGGGCGCTGCTGCGGTTTCAAGATCCGGTGCAGTTGAGCGATATTTCGGAACCGGAACCGGATGTAGCGGTGGTAAAGATTGACCCATTGGACTATGAGGATCACCATCCAACACCGGGGGAAATTTTTTGGCTGATTGAGGTGGCAGACAGTACCCTACGGCGAGATCGGGATCTGAAGATGCCGGTTTACGGGCGCTCTGGCATTCGGGAGTATTGGATTTTGGATGTGCAGGAGCGATGTCTGCATGTTTTTCGGGAGCCAGGGCAAACGGGCTATGGGGTGCAACAAACGCTCTCAGAGCAAGACACCCTCGCGCCCCTAGCGTTTCCGGATTGTGAGATTGCGATTTGGGAGTTTCTGCGATGGGCAAAGCCCGGTCGTAGACCATCGCACCCTCAGAAACCTGATCAAGATTGTGTCGAACATTGACAAGGGCTGCCGCCAACTGAAACGTCCGTGCTACTCCGTGGAAAATTCAACCTCATGCGCCGATAGGTTGACAAAATGTTTGACAACCTCCATAAGTCTTTAGCTCGGAACGATTCAGGAGATTTGGTGAATTGACCACTCGGACAATCCATGACATTGTTGTGAATAAAAACACTCAGCATAACCCCGGCTGTCGCAGCCATCTGCACTGAATTATCGCTAAATCCTTTATGTCTACAAGATCACGCTATTTGTTTGCCCTAGGAGCGTTGCTGCTAGGGCTATTTGGCCTCATAACCCAGGTGAGTTTTGCCCAGAACCCTGCCCCTGATCGCAATTCTCAATCTGGGGCTGTCCTCTTCGAGGATGTGCGCATCTTTGATGGTGTCTCTAACACCCTGAGTGCGCCTTCTAACGTACTGGTGATTGGCAACAAAATTCAGGCGATTGATACCCGACCGTTGCCGATACCAGCGGATATTAGCGTCACTCGGCTCAACGGGGCAGGACGGGTGTTGATGCCAGGTCTGATTGATGTCCACACTCACCTCTTCATGGAGACGAGTACCCAGGAGGATCTGATCGCGGCTGCCACTGCGCCGGAGCGTCTGTTTCAGCGGGCTCAGGAAAATGCCACCGGTATGCTGATGCGGGGGTTTACCAGTGTTCGAGATCTGGCGGGCCCAGTATTTGAGCTAAAGCGGGCTATCGATCGAGGCACCGTCGTGGGGCCACGGATTTGGCCTTCGGGGGCGATGATTTCCCAGACCAGTGGCCACGGTGACTTTCGGGAGATGAGTGATTTGCCCCGCACACCGACCTCAGAGCTAAGTCTGGCGGAAAGGTTTGGGGTGGGGGCGATCGCCGATGGAGTAGACGAAGTTCTGCGCCGCACCCGCGAGCAACTGATGATGGGCGCCAGCCAAATCAAGCTGGCCGCAGGGGGTGGGGTCGCCTCTGACAATGACCCCCTTGATGTTAGCCAGTACACCGAAGCAGAACTGAAGGCAGCGGTAGACGCCGCCGAGGACTGGAACACCTATGTGGCGGTTCATGCCTATACTCCCCGCTCTATTCAAAAGTCGATTCGGGCGGGGGTGAAGAGCATTGAGCATGGCCAGTTGCTCGATGACGCAACAGCTCGGATGATCGCTGAAAATGATGTCTGGTTGAGTATGCAGCCATTTCTCGATGATGAGGATGCTAACCCCTATCCAGAGGGGTCTGAGAACCGGGCTAAGCAGTTGATGGTGTCCGCAGGCACTGACAACGCGTACAATTTGGCGAAACAGTACAACATCAAAACGGCCTGGGGCAGCGACAACCTTTTTAACCCCCGAGGAGCCACTCGTCAGGGGGCAAAACTGGCTAAGCTGGTGCGTTGGTACACGCCAGCAGAGGTGCTAAAAATGGCCACCAGCACGAATGCCGAACTGCTGGCATTGTCTGGCTCCCGCAACCCTTACCCCGGAAAGTTGGGGGTTGTTCAAGCAGAAGCGCTTGCGGATTTGCTGTTGGTAAACGGCGACCCGCTGGCCAATATTCGGTTGATTGAAGACCCTGCAAGAAATTTTTTGGTGATCATGAAAGATGGGGTGATTTATAAAAATCAGCTGAGTTAATTGACCCAAGTGTGTTGTCTCCCGTGTCTGCTGCACCCTTGATTTTGGCAGGGTTAGCATTGAGTCAAATAGCGCGGCTCACGCAGCTGCTAGAGCAATCCTAAATCAGTTATGAACAAAGACACTCCGCATAACCATTGGGTTTTGGATGTGCAGGAGCGATGCCTGCATGTGTTTCGGGAGCCGGAGCCGGCGGGCTATAGGGTGCAGCAAACGCTCTCGGAGCAAGACATCCTCGCGCCCTCAGCGTTTCCGGATTGTGAGATTGCGATTTGGGAATTGCTGCGATGGGCAAAGCCCGGTCGTAGACCATCGCACCCTCAGACACCTGATCAAACGTGAGTTCGACGACTTATCCGCCCTCACCCCCTAGCCCCCTCTCCCAACATTGGGAGAGGGGGAACAGAGCAGAAATTCAACGTTTTAGCCCCTCTCCCAGGATTGGGAGAGGGGTTGGGGTGAGGGCAGACGAGAGCTGTCGAACTCACGTTGATCAAGATTGTTCGGAACCTTGACAAAGGCTGCCGCAAACTGAAACGTCCGTGCTACTCTGTGGAGAATTCCACCCCTTAAATTGCAGGCTGAAACGTTTGTGTACGTTAAGCAACTGGAGCTAGCGCACTTTAAGTCTTTTGGCAGCACCACGACGATTCCATTGCTGCCAGGGTTTACTGTCATTTCGGGGCCGAATGGTTCCGGAAAGTCGAATCTTTTAGATGCCCTGTTGTTTGCCCTGGGGCTGTCGGGTTCCAAGGGGATGCGGGCAGATCGGCTGCCCGATCTGGTCAATCACAGCCAGATTAAACGCGGACATGCGATCGCAGAAACCCGCGTAACCGTCACCTTTGATTTGGAGGAGTTTGCCACCGATCCGGAGGCCGATCAAACCTTGGCCGACGGGGAGGATGTCCCTGCGGATCGAGAGTTTCAGGTAACGCGACGATTGCGGGTGACCAAGCAGGGCACCTACACCTCCACCTACGCCATGAATGGTGAACCCTGCACCCTGACGCAGCTCCATGAGCAGCTCAATCGACTGCGGGTCTACCCAGAGGGCTATAACGTGGTGCTGCAAGGGGATGTCACCAGCATCATTTCTATGAATGCCCGTCAGCGCCGGGAAATTATTGATGAATTGGCCGGAGTGGCTGCCTTTGACCGCAAAATCGTCCAGGCTCGGGACAAGCTAGATGCGGTCAAGGATCAAGAAGATCGATTTCGGATTGTGGAGCAAGAGCTGCTGGAGCAGCGCGATCGCCTGGCGCGTGATCGCATCCAAGCTGAAAAATATCAAGCCCTGCGCAGTGAGTACCAGGCCAAAAGCACCTGGGAGGCCGTTCTGGCTCTGCGGGCTCTGCATCAGCAGATTCAGCAGCAGCAGCAGCAATTGGCATCTGAGGCGACCCGTGAGGCGGAACTTCACACCCAAATTCAAGTTTCAGTCAACGAAATCGCCCAGATCAGTGCAACCCTGGCGGAACTCAATGCCAAGGTCAAAGCCCTGGGCGAAGAGGAACATCTGGCGGTTCAGGCACAGATGGTGCGCCATGAAACGGAGCTGCGTCAGTGTCAGCAGCAACAAGCGGCTCTAGCACAAGCCCAGCAGGCTCAAGCCGAACGCATCCAGCAGCTTCAGGCGCAAATGGGTCGCGATCGCGCCCAACTGACAACCCTGGCTCAACAGCAGCACACCCTAGAAACCCAGGATTTGCAGCAAGCTCAAGCCCAGTGTCAGCAAGCCCAGCAGACCTTAGAAGACATCCGTACCCAGGCAGGCGCGATCGCAGCCACCGCCAATGCCTGGGTGCAACAGCAGACCCAGCTCACCCAAGCCCTCAATAGCCTCTTGCAAACCCTAGAACCCCAGCGAGCCGAACAGGCTCAACTGCAAGAGCGGGTGCAGCAGTTGCAGCGTCAGGCTCAAAGTTATCAGAGCGATCAGCAGCAACTCAACCAAGACTTGGCCGCCAAAGAGGCTCAACTCAACCAAATACAGACCCAGGTGCAGACGCAACAAACCCAAGTACAAGCCCTGGCCACCGCCGTCACCACTGCTGAGCAAAACTTCAAAACCCTGCAAGAAACCCAGGCTCGTGTGCTGCGGGAGCAACGAGATCAACAACGCCAGTTGGATAAACTAGAAGCCCAACAACAGGCTCAACAAGAAGCCCAGGGCACCTATGCCACCCGCGTCATCCTCAAAGCCAAGCTTGCGGGTGTCTGTGGCTTGGTGGCAGAGCTGGGGCAAGTCGCCCCCGAGTATCAAACTGCCCTAGAAATTGCTGCCGGTGCGCGGCTCGGGCACCTGGTGGTAGAAGACGATCAGGTAGCCGCTGCTGGTATTGAGCTGCTGAAGCGCGAACGAGCTGGGCGAGCCACCTTTTTACCCCTGAATAAAATCCAGCCCCCCCGTAGTTTGCCGCCCCTGCACGCCGAGGGAGCCATTGATTATGCCCTGGCGTTGATTGAGTTTGAACCTCGCTATCGGGATATTTTCGCCTACGTCTTTGGCAGCACCGTGGTCTTTGGCAGCCTGCAAGCCGCCCGTCAGCATCTAGGGCGCTACCGCATGGTCACCCTAGAGGGCGACCTGCTAGAATCCACCGGAGCCATGACCGGGGGCAGTCGCAGCACTCAAACTACGCTCCACTTTGGCACGGCCACGGCTGGGGAATCCACCGAGGTCAAAGCCCTCAAGTCCCGTCTCCAGGATATTGACACCCTGCTCGGGCAACTAGAGCAACGTCTCAGCGACGCCGAAGCCAACCTCAAGCAGCAAACCCAGGCACTCACCACCAGTCGGCAACAGCACCGCGAAACCCAGCTCAGCGCCGAACAACTCCAGCGCGAAGTAGCCAGCTTGGCGGGGCAGTGCGATCGCGCCCAGCAGCAGCACCAAACCACCCACCAGGAAGTCACCACCGCCCAAGCACGACTGCACACTCTGCAAACTGAATTGCCCCACCAAGAAACTCAACTCGCCCACCTGCGGCAGCAACTCGCCGAACTGGAGCAATCCCAGACCCATGGGGAGTGGCAACAGCTCCAGAGCCAAATCCAGCAGCAGGAAGCCATCGTGCAGCAGCAGCAGGACGCCCTGCGCGCCGTGCAGCAGCACATTCAAGTCCTAGAACGAGAACAGCAAACTCTGGAAGAACGCATCCAGCAAGGACAAGCCGAACTCGAATCTGGCGAAGCTCAACACTGTCAAGGACAACAGCAACAAACTCAGCTCACCACCCAACAGCACACCCTGCAAACCGCCCTAGAGCAACTCCGTACCGATTTGGCGGCTCTGGAAGAAACCCTGGGGGCTGAAAAACAAGCCCGCGATCGCGTCGAGCAGCAGCTCCGCACCGCCCAAACCACCCACCAGGAACAGGTATGGCAACAGCAAAAGCTGCAAGAAAGCCAACAGCATCTGCAAGCCCAGCTCAGCCAACTCCAGGGCGATGCCCAGGCTCAAGCCGCCGATCTGCCCCAACCCCTGCCAGAGGTGCCCACCGATCTGACCCTAGAGGCCCTGCAACAGACCCTGCGATCGCTGCAAAAACGCATGCAAGCCCTAGAACCCGTCAACATGCTGGCCATCGAAGAATATGACCGCACCCAAGCCCGCCTAGACGAACTGACTCAGAAATTAACCACCCTAGAGCAAGAGCGCACCGAACTGCTGCTACGAATTGAGAACTTTACCACCCTGCGGCTGCAAGCCTTCCGCGAAGCCTTTGACGCTGTGAACACCAATTTCCAAACCATCTTTGCCGAACTCTCCGATGGCGACGGCTATCTTCAGCTCGAAAACCCTGAAGACCCCTTTCAGGGTGGATTAAACCTAGTTGCCCATCCCAAAGGCAAGCCCGTCCAGCGCCTAGCCTCCATGTCCGGCGGCGAAAAATCTCTCACCGCCCTCAGCTTCATCTTTGCCCTGCAGCGGTATCGTCCCTCCCCCTTCTACGCCTTTGACGAAGTGGATATGTTCCTAGATGGAGCCAACGTTGAACGCCTGTCTCAAATGATTCAAAAACAGGCGCAACAAGCCCAGTTTATGGTCGTCAGCCTGCGTCGCCCCATGATTGAAGCCTCCGATCGCACCATCGGCGTCACCCAAGCTCGGGGAACCCACACCCAAGTCATTGGCTTACAGTTGCGCCCCACAACAGCCAAACCCTAACCCTTCTCTGATGCCCTCTTAGCCCCTCTGCCCAACCCAGTCTGTTTAACAGCCACGCCCCTGAAGTCAGGAAGTCACCTTAAACATTTCCAGGTCATCCTCCATCTCATCCGCCATAGCGCCTTCAAACAAATCCTGTTGAGCCAGATTGCTAGAAGCCCCAGCAAAATTGGCCACGAATCCCAGAACGGGCAAGCCATTGCGCTGAAGTTCCTCAATTCGCTTCAGGAATACAGAACGCCGTGTTTTGCCAATACCCACAACCAGCAACAGGCCATCGGCATGGAGAGATAAGAATTGGGCATCCGTATGGCCTTGGAGATGAGTCGTATCATAAATCACCAGGTCAAAGGTGCTTTGGAGTTGCTCCATCAAATACTGCATTTGATTAGATGCCAATAACTTGTGGCTATTGGAGGCCACCTGCCCCGCCGTCAACACAAACAAATTGGCATCGTAGGGCGACCGTTGAATCAGTTGATTGGGGTCTAAATTCTCGGTTAACACCTCCCGCAGCCCCTCAAAGTTCGGAATGCCCAGTCGGACATGGAGTTGAGGCAAAGTCATATCAGCATCCACAATGAGCACCCGCTGTCCCATACTGGCAGCCGCCCGTGCCAAGTAGAGCGAGATAGTGGTTTTTCCATCCCGGGCAACCGCAGAACCCACCACCAAAGAACGAATTGAGGCACCTTGACCCACAAACCGCAGCTTCGTATACAGATCCTCTGTTGAGCGGAAAAAAGTTTGTTGGCTCTCGCAGACAGAGAGTGAGGATAGCCCAGTTTCTTGGGTTGGCAAAGTGTCCAGCACATTCAGGGCATCATTGAACGGCAGCGTCCCCAGAAGGGGAACCGCTGTGGCATCCAACACATCCTCGATGCTGGCAAAGCGATCTTGTTGCTTCTCCTTCATGAGAGCAGCACCCAACCCGAGCAAAAAGCCACCCAGTAATCCCAGCGCCAGTTTTCGTCGTCGATCTTGCTTAGGCAAAATTGGATTGCCATCTGCATCCCTGAGGATGCCGGGCTGTGAAACAACTTGCCAGGGCACTTCTCGCTGGGCAGATTCTACTTGAAGCGTTTCACGACGAAGCAACAGTTGGTTAAGGGTGGTGGTGGCAATCTCAAGTTGGCGCGATAGGTCGTTGTAACGACGCTGAATTTCAGGAAACTGCTGGAGTTGACGATCGACATTGGCAGCAGCCTGAGCCGCAGCTTGATTGCGCACTTCTAAAACCTGGACATTATTGAGCGCCTCAACCATTTGCTGGCTCAGAGATCGCTGAATAGAGTTTTGAAACGCGTCTCCTCCTCCCGCAGCGCTAGCCGCAGCCTCTACTCTCGACCCCACCAATCGCTGAGTTTCTTGATTGAGCAGGGCAGTCAAATTGCGTTGCTGATCTCGCAACGTCTGAATTACAGGGTTCTCATCGGTAAATTGGGCTGACTCAGAGGCAATTTGGGTTTCGATTTGCTTCAGTTGGGTCAGTAATGCCTGATAACGTGGATTTTCCGTAAGAGAGGTGGCGGCAAGGGCATCTTGGGGAGACAGACCCAATTGATTTTGCAGATTGCCATACAGCGCTCTTTGAGCCTGAAGCTCTTTTTGGGTTTCCATGCGTTGATTCTCAAGCTGTTGTGCCTGAGTCGTCAGCGCGGCTCCAGCCACCTCAGGATCACTGATGCGATACTCTTGCTTAAGTTCTTGAATCTGTCCTTCTAAGGCATTGACGCGCTGACGCAGCTCCGGCAACTGCTCCTCAATAAAGGCCACGCCACCGCCAATTCGAGTCCGACGGTCATCCAACCCAAACTGAAGATAACCCTTAGAAACCTCTTGCAAGACAAACATAATTTTCTGGAAATCATTGTCCTCATAGGTAATGCTCAGGAGTCGGGTGCGATCCAAGAGATTTCTGTCATCTCCAACTCGGTTGACATCTAGATGCTTCATCAACTCGTCATAATACAAATCGGGATAGCGCGTTTGAATCTGCTGCAGGATGCCTGCCATCACACTAGGACTTTTAAGCACCCGCAGCAGCGTTGGGTAGTCTAGCCCTTCCACGGTGCTCGAGGTTTCGCTGCCAGATAGCACCGTTGGATCGGTACGGCGTCCCTGAGATGTCATGGGTTCTACCAGCAGTTGAAACTCCCCAGCATACAGTAAGGGTTGGCTCAACACCGCATAAGCAATGATTCCTGAAACCAGGGCAGTAATCCCCCCGATCAAAAAAATGTTGCGACGGACAAATCGCCAAGCTGACCCCAGCTTTAGACCCCGCCGTTGGCTAAAGCTATCACCCTGAGTCGGTTCATACTCAAAAAACTCGGGCAACTCTAACGATGACTTCCGGCTAGACAAAGCTTGAATCTCTTCTTCCGCTCTCATCGTGACCTCTAACAAGTTAAGAACGCAACAGGACAAGACTTGAGACCGACTGACATGCCCCCCAAACCTTAACAGTTTGCTGGTTCCTAATACATGGCATCGCTCTCTGCTTCAACACAACCCTTCGATTCGCCACAACAGGTTTATAGAAGGACTGTGTCTAGGCTAACATCGACTTCCAAGATGTGATCGGGCTGACTTGCTAAGTTAGAAGGCTCGCCTTTACCCCGAGGTCAAAGGCGAGATAACCCATGTCTATGGCAAGAGATAATTTTTTTGATCCAAGCGGCTCTATTGTCTAAGCACAAAAGTCTTTGTTCGAGGCTGATCACGGGCATGTGGCATAGCGCCTTCTAGGCAAAAACCCTCCGAGGGATCTGAGCAAACATAATCCAACTCTTGCAGATTGATGAGCTCGTGAGCTACGATGTGTCAGTCTCAATACTATCGCCACTTCTGCTCAGCAATCGTCACTTTTGAGTTAGTGCTTGGCAAGGCTTTATTGGAGTGACCCTTCTTGAAGGTCTTAAAGCATCTTTAAAAAGAGTCATGTCAATGAGCGCGGTTCGGTAGGATGATACTAAAATAGACTTGGCAGTGTTCCTACGGAGTGCTGCAACGGGGGGTAACCAAACTTAATATCTAAAAATTGCGAAGGGAAGACTAATGAATAGGTTATGGATTGGTACCGGACTGTCTTTGATGTGTGCAAGCATCGTTGCAGTCATCCCCGCAACGGTCGCTCAAGCCCAAGAGATTACCCCTACAACTCAGCCTGGTAACGGTGCATTGCCCGCCAACTATGGTTTGGTTCGTTCGATCAGCAGCAATTCGATTCAAGTTCAGCTTCTAGATGGAACCACCTCAAACTATCCATTAGCTAGCACTGTGGATCCCAGCGCAGTTATGGGAACGGCTAGGGGCGATTTAGTTGGGTTTGACCTTGACGAGAGTGGCGCTGTTTCTCGCCTTGAGCCTCCCACTGTTAGCCAAGCTTTTGAAGGCAGAGTCACCAGTATTGAGGATGACCAAGTTACGCTAGTGTCCGACAGCGGTGAAATCTTGACAACCACCGTGATGCCCAGCACCATTGCTCGCAAAGGGATTGTGCCTGGCAAGGAGCTGATTATCACTGAGTACCAAGGAACTTGGGCAACTAAAATTTGCTCACCTCATACTCCCCCTGTAGTTGAAATCCCTGTCATCCCGCCAGCCCCGATTGGCGGTCCTGAACTCCCTCCACCTGTCAGCCAGCCTATTCCGGCTTTGTGGTAGATCAGGAATTCTCCTGTTGACTATATCAGGCAGGTCGGGAAGAATCTTCCTGAGTATAGTTGGGATAGCACCCAGACTAAGGAATGCATTTGATACATAGGATCACCAGCCAAAAATAACCTTTTGATTGGTGCTTATCCATATTGCGGGTTGTATCTGTCAATCTTCCACTTCTCGATGACCCAGCCTGGATATAGCCCTAGAACCCTCACATGACTCACTCCCCCAGTACAGCTATTTGCAACGAGGTCGAGATGTAGATGACTTGGTCTAAAAAAGTTTCACCCGCAGCCCTATTTCTGTTAATACTCACCTCTGGGATCACAAGAGCTCGGCTGGTTCAAGCCGTGCAACTCAGTCTACTTTCTGGTGAGGGGACGTCATCTTCTCCAGCGTCTGACCCGTTGACTCTTGCCGACGAGCTTTGTAGTGATCCCCCCCTAACGCCAACAGATGTATATCTTGAGCCTTACCAGGAAAGCGGGGTGCTTCCAAGCTCCCGCTCCTATTCAAACCTGATTGCCAGCGCAGGAGGCTCTAACCTTCTGGCTCAAAGTATTACCCCAAACCTAGCACCTGGCTTCTCAGATCCTGGCACTTCTGAATTTCTGGCCTTGGACGGGGGGCTCGATGACTTCTGTTGTGAAATGGGTGGCGTAGGCATGTGTGCCATTGGAGGAGCTCCTCCCGTGGGTGGACCTGTCCCTGCGGCAGGCTTGCCACTGTGGCCCTTAGCTGGTCTTGGAGCTGTGCCCTTAGCCTTTTTAGGGGGGGGTGGAGACGAACCCGCTCCGCCACCAGAACCGCCCACTGCACCCCCAGAGCCACCCACTCCACCGCCGCCTACTCCACCACCACCTACTCCACCACCGCCTACTCCACCGCCGCCTACTCCGCCACCGCCTACTCCACCGCCGCCCCCACCGCCGCCACCCCCACCACCGCCACCCCCACCGCCCCCTCCTCCGGAGCCGATTCCAGAGCCATCTACTGCGGTAGGTTTAGCGGTTGGAGCTGCCTTCTTTGGTCGCTATTGGAAGCGGCGTAAGCAAAAAGCTGCACAGGATAGCAACTCAGAGGATTAGCCACGATATTGAAATGAGGCGGGAATAATCCCGCCTCATTTTTTGTGCTTCCTTCGCTTTCCCAAAAGTAGACATTGGTGGCTAAAGGCTGTCTAAAAAGCCTCATTCATCCCTGGATTACGTGAGTTCGACGACTTATCCGCCCTCACCCCCTAGCCCCCTCTCCCAACATTGGGAGAGGGGGAACAGAGCAGAAATTCAACGTTTTAGCCCCTCTCCCAGGATTGGGAGAGGGGTTGGGGTGAGGGCAGACGAGAGCTGTCGAACTCACGTCTGGATTAGCCCCCCCGCCCCCCTCGCGCAGTATGCCCGCAGGGCGTAATTTTGGGGGAAGAAAGCTAAAAACTCTACTCATTTCCCCCCAGAATTGGGGGTCTAGGGGGCAAGTGCAAGATCTAAGCAACTTCCCAAACAAGCTCTGAGGACAAGGGTTATGGAAATGAAAACGGATCTTGGCAGATCACGGTACTGGGATCAATGGGGTCAAAAGACTGTTGGACTAAGTTCACTTCCCAGGCTGCATGGGTGGTGTAATTCGCCGAGTGATCCTGAACCAATGCAACTAAAGGGGCGGTTTTTCCACTTTTATAGGTGCATCCTGCGCTCAGGGCAATCAAATCATCACTGAGTTGACCGATGGATTGAATCGCTACGATTTTCCAAATGGCTTGTCTTTCGTGGGTATAACCCACCAGCTTTTGCAGAAATAGGTAGGTGTTCTCGGGTCGGTCACAAATGACTGTGCCATATTCCGGGCTGCTGGGTTGACCAATCAGGGCATCGGTGTAGCCTATGCACAGATTATGGGGTAGTTGCACGTAGGGTTTGCCATTGAGGGTCAGCAGGCAACTGGCAGCCGCAGGTCCAGTCACCAGGCAACTTAAAATTCCTAAGGACAATCCCCGGGTGAGATGAGCACGGTTGCCAGGAGCTCGCCATCTACTCTGGAGCCTAGGTCTACTGAGAAGGGTCATTCGCTGAGACATTCATTAGGAGGCCGAAATCACGATGCGCAGGTTTCGCCGACAAGTTGGGTGAAGGTCTGGGCGAGGCGTTGCAGTGCCCAGTCGATGTCTGAAGCTGTGACGACTAGGGGAGGCACTAATCTCACTACTTTAGAGCCCGCTGGAACTAACAAGAGTCCGACTTCCATGGCACCTTTAACAATATCTATGGCTGTGAGTGAGCAGTTAGCCTTTAACTCTAGGCCATTGATCAGCCCCCACCCCCGTACATCAGCAATCAGATCGGGATATTTTTGCTGGAGGTTCTGTAAGCCCGAGCGCAGTTGATGACCCCGTTGCTGGGCTTGGAAAATGAGGTTCTCGGTTTCGAGGGTTTGGCATACCGTTAAGGCCGCCGCACAGGCGAGGGGATTTCCCCCAAAGGTGCTGGCATGGTCGCCGGGTTGAAAGATGCTACAAAAGGCTTTGCTGAGGACTGCACCAATGGGGATGCCGCCGGCCAACCCTTTGGCAGAGGTGAAAATATCGGGTTCGATGCCCAGTTGCTCATATCCCCACAGGGTGCCGGTGCGACCTACGCCGACCTGAACTTCGTCGAGAATCAACAATATACCTAGGCGATCGCACAGGGCGCGCACCTTTTGGAAGTAGGTGGAATCGCCGGGTTTGACCCCGCCTTCGCCCTGTAAGGGCTCTAGGAGAATGGCAGCAACTTGGGGGTCGGGATGGTTGAGGTGTGCGATCGCAGCTTCAAGCCCTTCAAAGTCATTAAAAGGGACGTAGTGGAACCCAGGAACCAAGGGGTCAAAATGGCGTTGATACTTGGGTTGCCCCGTAGCGGTCACGGTAGCCAAAGTCCGGCCATGGAAGCTAGCTTGAGCCGTCACGATGATGGGATTTTGGATTTGACGCACGGTATGGGCATACTTGCGAGCCAGCTTAATGGCTCCCTCATTGGCCTCCGCGCCAGAATTACAAAAAAAGACTTGATCGGCACAAGAGTGCTGTGTCAACCACTGGGCGAGTTGCCCCTGAGCCGGAATGTAGTACAGATTAGAGACGTGATGCAGGGTTTGGATTTGCTGAGTCACGGTCTGAATCAGCTTGGGGTGGGCATGTCCCAGGGTACAAGTGGCAATTCCGGCCACAAAGTCCAGATACTCTCGGCCTTCGGCATCCCAAACCCGGCATCCTTCTCCGCGCACCAACGCTAACGGAAACCGACCATAGGTTGGCATAACATGCTCGTCAAAGAGCGGCGCATCAAAAACCTGAGTCGATGCAGACAAAGGGGGCGATAAAAGGGTATCTGGGCTCACGGGCTTTCCTCAGCAGAAGCAGAGATGGCATCAGTCGCTAAGACTGCCAATATTCTATCCGGATCGTTTATCAATTGGGGAAAGAGGGCATTGCCCGCAGTAGACCCGTTATAGCGGTTTACAGATCAATGGAGTACATGGGGTGCAGGGGGCAGTGCCCCCTGCGTGGGGGTTCCACCCCCACACCCCGTACCTCACTCAGGTGAGAACCGCTATATTACTGACTCAAGGCTCGCAAAAACTGTTGCATTTGTCTAAGCCAGCCCCCAGGTTGGGGACGGGTCGCCGTGCGAGGATTAAAAAGTTGCTCTAGGCGCTCGGGGGTCGGTCGCTCAGCTTCTTCGCTAAGGCAATCATATTGTCCCACTTCGGTTTCTTGCCACACCAGCCAAGGGGAGGGATAGGCGCGCAGAATGGCTCCCCCAGCCAAGGGGCGCAAATAGTAGCAAGGTTCGAGGGTACTTAAAAACCGTTCCCGTAATTGTCGGCCTGCATAGCCAATGCCAACCACCGCTACGTCTTGTAAATTGGGGTTCAGCAAAATGAAGGGACGATCGCCAGCCTGCTGACACATGGCCTCAATGGTATTGACTTCAACCGGGGTGGGTGCTACCAGGACAAAGGCGTCGTCTTCTGGTTGAATTGGCTCCAATAATTCATTGACCCCTCGAATCACATAGGGCACCTCTCCCCAATCGCGGCGAGCCAGCGCTGCGGCTCCCGCATCCGCAAAAAAAACCTTGACCGAGTTCCCCAAGTTTGGAAACTGCGTCAGAAATTGCTGTGCCACAACCATGGGCTTGAGCTCGGGCAGCAAAAACTCAAGCTGAAGACGGTTATGCCCATCGGCCAAGGCAGCTTGAGTGGCCTCAATGGATTGCAAGACCGCCGCTTCAAGGGTATCGGGAAGCTGCATCTATACCTCGCTAGACTCGCCCGGAGGTTCTCACTAAGCCGCGCAGACCCACGCGATCGCACATCGCACACAGCGGGTGCGCTCGCCCTCGACCATGGCGAACACTCAGCAGCAGAAACTCAAGACGCTCCTCGCAAACGACACAATGGGGCAGACGACTGCGGGTCAAGCTTCTGGTTTGAGCAGAGCGGGTGCGATGCTGACGGGCAAGGCGAAGCGATCGACGTGAAGGCATAGCATTTGCAGCAATCAAGGTGTCCCTCATTCTACCCTAAGTAGTCTGTCAACTTTGTCTTGAAGGATAGCTGAGTACCCGGAAGTTGATGGGGGTTAAATTTTGAGGGGTCGCAGACCCTCAAAATTTTCCTGACGGAACACTAAGCCTTGACTTGGACGACGACCCTAGAAGCCAGATATTGTTATCCTCCCCATTTTTGCCAACCATTTTCTCCTCAGTATTAGCGGCCTTTCTATGGACTTCGCCAGTCCCCCCCCAAGCCAATTCTGCGACAACCCCCTTGCACTTTGGGCATCCTCAAATATAAGAGCAATGGTTATCGTTGGAAAAGTTATGGCGCAGGTTGACAATCAAATACTGAGCGACCTTACGGTTCCGCTGGTCTACACCCCCACCCAAGACAATCCTGCCAGCGCTGGCCTTCGCCACAATCGCACTCCCAAACCTCACCCCCAAGCCCAACACATGCTGGTGATTCAAACCCAACAGGGGGAAGAACGCATCTACCTAGAAGCCACCACCTATTCCATTGGCCGCCATTCAGCCAACTCCATCGTGCTGAATGCCAAAACCGTCTCCCGGCAACATGCACTTCTTCTGAGGATTTCAGACACGGCCACTGGAAACTATTTTTTTCGGATTGTCGATGGTAACTTTCAAGGAAAACGCAGCCACAATGGACTCTGGATCAATGGGAAACGTTGCTTTTCTCACGATCTCAAAGACCAAGACTCGATTCAGTTTGGTGCCGAAGTTCAAGGAACCTACCACTTGAGTTCAACCCCAACCGAGCCACCTCGGGCCACTGATGTCACTTCTAGCTCGCCTTCAGCAGCAGATGCCGCCGCCGATGCAGGTCAACCCCGCTTTCCGAGCGATACTGAGCTGCGAAATCTCAGCGATGCTGCACTGGTGCGACTCTCCTCTTTTCCGGAGTTAACTCCCCACCCCATTATTGAGGTTGATCTAACCGGTAAAATTACATACCTTAATCCCTCGGCCATGAGCCAGTTTGCAGAGATTGACCAAGATCCCCATCATCCTCTGTTGCAAGACTTACTCCAGCTCTCGCAGCACAATGCCCAAACCCACTTTGTGCGAGAAGTGCAGGTCGATAGTCGCATTTACGAACAATTTATTCATTGCCTCCCAGCCAGCAAGTTAATCCGCAGTTACCTGATCGAGATCACCCAGCGTAAACGGGCTGAGGCTGTGTTGAGAGAAAGCGAAGATCGCTATGCCGCTGCCGCTCGGGGTGCCAATGACGGCCTCTGGGATTGGAATATTAAAACCAATCAAATCTACTATTCTCCGCGCTGGCAGGCCATGATTGGCCATGAACAGGCTCCGCTCAACAACAAAGTAGAAGAGTGGTTTAGTCGCATTCACCCGGATGACCGTGGACAGGTAGAACATGCCCTATCTCTGCATCTAGCGGGGGGGACACCTCACTTTGAAAGTGAGTATCGCATGCAACACCAAGATGGCACCTATCGCTGGTTTCGGAGTCGGGGGCTGGTGGTTGTAGACCACCAGCACGAACCCTATCGCATTGCGGGTTCGCAAACCGATATTACGGAATATCGTCTAGCGCGTGATCAGCTCCTCCATGATGCTTTGCATGACGGCATGACCCGGCTACCGAACCGGCTCTTGCTCATGGATCGCTTGGGTCAAGCCCTCAAAAAAAGTAAGCGTCATCCCGATCAACGTTGTGCCGTTTTGTTTCTGGATCTCGACCGCTTTAAGCTGATCAACGATAGCCTGGGCCACATGATTGGCGATGAACTCCTGATTGAGGTGTCACGACGGTTGCAGCAGTGTGTCCGCGATGAAGACACCGTGGCACGTTTAGGCGGCGACGAATTTGTGATTTTGTTGGAATCCCTCGCGAATGAAGCAGAAGCCATCGAGACGGCCAACCGCATTCTCAAACAGATTAAGCGGGGGTTTTACCTTCAGGGGCACGAAATTTTTACCAGCACCAGCATTGGCATTGCCCTCAGCCAGGCTCACTACGAAGAGCATGAAGATCTCTTGCGAGATGCAGATACGGCCATGTACCAGGCTAAGCAGTCAGGCAAGGATCGCTACGAAGTTTTCCATCCCGGTATGCACAGTGAGGCGCTGGCCGCACTAAAACTGGAAAATGACTTGCGCCATGCCATTGAGCGCCAAGAGTTTCAGCTTTACTATCAGCCAATCATTGCCTTGGGAACCCAGCAGTTCATTGGTTTTGAAGCGTTAGTGCGCTGGCATCAGCCCGAACGAGGGGTGGTGCCACCGGGCGAGTTTGTGCATCTCGCAGAAGAAACTGGCTTAATTGTGCCTTTGGGGTGGTGGGTTTTACGGACGGCCTGTGAGCAACTGTGCCGTTGGCATGAGCAGTATTCCCTAGAGCAACCCCTGACCATCAGTGTGAACATTTCTAGCCGACAGTTTGCCCAAGATGATTTTGTCGATCGCCTTCAGGTGCTCGTTGAATCCGTTGGGCTGATCCCAGGCACCTTAAAGCTGGAGATTACCGAAGGGGTGATCATGGAGCATGCAGATTCGGTTGCCGAGAAGCTGATGGCCATCAAGGCTCTAGGGATCAGCTTAGGCATTGATGATTTTGGTACGGGCTATTCTTCGTTGAACTATTTAAATCAATTTCCAGTGGACATGCTCAAGATCGATCGCTCCTTTGTGCGCAAGATGGGTCAAAACGAAAGTCTGGAAATCGTCAAGACGATTGTGAATCTCGCCCACAATTTGCGCATGGGGGTGGTGGCGGAGGGAGTTGAAACGGAGGAGCAAATGGCTCGGCTGCTGGCAATGAACTGTGATTATGCTCAGGGATATTTATTTTCTAAGCCCCTCAAGTCTAGGAATGCTCAGCAATTGCTTGCCTATCTTGCCCAGGAAGACCGCGCCCAACCGATGATATGGCCCCAAGCCCTTGAAATCTTGGCTCAAATTAAGGGGCTACAAAGCTAAGAACCTGACCGCGCACCTGAGAATTGATCCTGCCATGGTCAAAGACAATCTGGCCGCCGACAACTGTGGCCACGGGCCAACCGGTTAACTGCCAACCTTCAAAGGGACTCCAACCACATTTGGTTTGGAGGTCTTCACGCTGCACGGGGTGGTAGGTCTTTAGATCGACGAGCACTAGGTCGGCGTCGTATCCAGGGGCAATCGCCCCTTTGCGGGGGATGCCATAGGCTTGGGCTACGGCGCTAGACATCCAGCGGCTGACTTGGGGCAGGGTGCAACGCCCAGCCATGGCTTGAGTTAGCATCAGGGGCAGCGCGGTTTCAACGCCGGGCATTCCCGAGGGGCTGTGGGGATAGCCCTTGGCTTTTTCTTCTAGGGTGTGGGGGGCGTGATCGGTGGCGATAAAGTCAATGACGCCATCGAGAAGGGCTTGCCAGAGGACGGCATTGTCATGGTGCGATCGCAGCGGCGGATTCATTTGTGCCAGGGTGCCAATCTTGGCATAGGCATCGGTATTCAGCAGCAGGTGTTGGGGGGTCACCTCAGCAGTGACCCAACTGGGTTTATCTTGGCGGAGTAAGTCGGCTTCCTCGGCGGTGGACAGATGCAAAATGTGCAGGCGGCGTTGATATTTGCGCGACAGTGCCATGGCTCGCTGGGTTGCCAGTAACGCGGCCTGGCTATCTTGAATCTGGGAATGAATGGCCGGATCGCTCACACCCGCGAACTGTTCACGGCGCGCCAGAATTCGAGACTGATCTTCAGCATGAACCGCAATCAGCCGCTTGCCTGCCGCAAAAATAGGCTCTAGGTCTTGATCGCGATCGACCATCAGGGGACTGTGGGAGGATCCCATAAAAATTTTGATGCCGGGGGTCGGCGATGCGGTGTGCAGATCCGGCAGATTTTCTGGGGTGGCTCCAATAAAAAAGCCATAGTTCACCAAGCACTTGCGCGCGGCAATGGCCAGCTTGTCGTCTAGAATGGCCTGGGTGGTGGTGAGGGGTCGGGTGTTGGGCATTTCTAGGAAAGAGGTCACCCCACCCCGAGCGCAGGCTCGGGTGGCTGTGGTCAGATCTTCCTTATGTTCAAGCCCTGGATCTCGAAAATGAACTTGGGGGTCAATCACCCCCGGCAAGAGGGTTAAGCCCTCAGCCTCCAGGATGTGATCGGCGATCTGATCAGCCCCTGGGGCAAGATCCGGCGTGATCTGGGCAATGGTGCCCCCTTCGATCAGGACATGGGCAATCTGAAATTGTCCATCTGGAAGTAACACGCGGGCTTGGCGGATTAAGAGTGACATAGGCGACGGGGCATTCTCTAGCTCAGATACCGAGATGGCTTTATTGTACGGTGCTGACTCCCAGGCAACACCTACCGTATACACACAAGTCTTGAAAAGATTCAAAATCTTTGCGCTCGCCCCCCTAGCCCCCCAATTCTGGGGGGGAAATAGTCCCAGTTTTTGTTGATCTCCCCCCAGAATTACGCCCTGCGGGCACGCTGCGCGAGGGGGAGTCGGGGGGGCTAATGCAGGGTGGAATGGGTTTGTCCAGAGATGTGTGTACACCGTAGCAGACAACACATTCCTCAGACTCGGGAGGCCAGTCCATTATCCTGGGCGCTGCTGAAGGACTTGAAGGAGTCGCATAAACCTCTGGGGCAGAGGGGCTTCGACCTTGATCCAGTCTTGGGTTTGGGGATGCTGTACCTGCAAGCGCCAGGCATGGAGGGCTTGCCCCTTTATGTTCACCCCCACAGATCGACCTCGGCTATAGAGCGGATCGCCGACAATGGGCCAACCTTGATCGGCGGCATGAACCCGAATTTGGTGGGTGCGACCAGTTTCGAGCTGAAAATGCATCAGGGTATAGTTTCCCAGACGCTCTCGGATTTGCCAATGGGTGATGGCACGTCGTCCACCTGCTGTTTCGGGCACAATGGCCATGCGCTTGCGATCGCGGGGATGACGTCCAATCGGCTGATCAATGGTTCCCGAGGGGGTTGGAGGCTTGCCGTAAACAATCGCTAGGTATTCTCGCCGGGCAGTCTTAGCCGCAATTTGAGCCTGAAGGTGCTGATGGGCTATGTCTGTTTTGGCCACCACAATAGCGCCGCTGGTGTCTTTATCGAGGCGATGGACAATACCCGGTCGCTGCACCCCACCAATGCCCGAGAGAGACGGGGTGCCTGCCTCGGTGCAGTGGGCCAGCAGGGCATGAACCAAGGTGCCATGGTCATGACCTGGGGAGGGGTGTACCACCATCCCTACTGGCTTATTGACAATGAGCATCTGGTCGTCTTCGTAGAGAATATCTAGGGCAATTGCCTCGGGTTGCAGATCCAATGCCTTGGGCTCAGGAACTAGCACCTGAATCACGTCTCCCTCTTGAATCTCGTATTTTTTGGCCGTGCAACCCTGATCGTTGACCCTAACCTGACCTTGCTCAATCCAACGCTGGAGCTGCGATCGCGAAACCTGCGGCATCTGCTGTACCAACCAAAGATCGAGACGCTGTTTGCGATCTGGCAATTCGCTAACTTGATAGTGATGTAAGGTCATCGTCTGGCGTAGAGAGAAGTGATTTCCAATCGGTTCAAATCCAGTTTAAAAGACAGAAAATACCTCCATGGCAGACATCTCCCCAAACCTCATCTGCCCAAGAGAGTCAGGCTCGTTCAATCTCCAACACCGATCACAACCTCCATTTTTTCCAAGTCGCATCCAGAATTTTATCTCTTAAACAAAATTTGGTTTTATGCTTATGATCAGTAGCAATCAGCCTGCTTGCCCCCCTCTCATGGATTGCCCAACCCCGTGAAGCCTGTCTGGCCTCAAATCACTAACGCTGCCAAGTCTTTAATTCACAAGGTCTGGCTTCCTGATCGGCAGAAATCCCAGGCTCCAGTCTTGCCCTGTCCCGATCAGGTGCAATTGCCGCAAGTCGCAGAAATGATTATGGTGCTCGGCCAACTGCCCTGGTCAACGGCTGCGGCTACGGTCTTGGAGCAAGTGGCTGTTGAGCATCTCACTCAAAAGACTGGCTGCCCAGTCGGCATTCTGGCTCACTATGACGCAGCTCACCAGCGCCTTCAGCCCCAGGGGATCGCGGGCATTTCCGAGTCAGTTCTAGGGGAGTTAAGCCAAATTCGCTACTCCTGGCTGAGCGCCAAACCCCCCCTACCCGCCAAAGTCCTGACCCTGGATGCACTGGCGTCTTTTCCCTCACCGATTGCGGCTACCCCAGACCTCACCTTCGAGGACTTTACCGCTTTTCTGGGAGCACGACTCCACCTCCAAACTCTAATCTACATCCCTATTTTGACCCAGCACACCCTGACAGCGGTGCTGCTCCTAGGACACCCTCAACCCAGTAAAGCCCCAGATCAGATCTTGGCCTGGAGCAAAATCTTGGCCGATCATCTCGGCATCTTAATGCACAAGCAGCGGCTACAGCAGTTGATGACCCAAAGTCAGCAGTCTCTCACTTTGGCAGCGCGTACCCTAGATGGACTCATCTATTGCTGGGATTTGGTCACGCATCAGGTGGAGCGTTTCCCTCATCTCCAGTCCCTCATCGGCTATGACCCTACTGAAGTTCAAGCAACGATGGATTGGTGGGTAAATCACATCCATCCAGAAGATGTGATTCAATTTGAACCGCTGCTCCAGGGAACTTTTACGACCCGCGATCAGTTCACGCTAAACTACCGCTTCCAGCATCAAAACCGCCAATATTTGTCCCTGCGCGATCGCGGCTTAATCATTCGCAGTCCGCAAGGTTCACCCCTTGCCGTTGTAGGCACCATTCTGAATGTCTCAGCTCAAAAGCGCATAGACGCCGCATCCAGACATCAAATCCATAGCTATCGACAATTGGTGAACAATATTCCTGCTGTGTTGTTTCAAACCGATAGTCATGGCATCTGGACTTTTCTCAACCAAGCATGGACTCATCTCACCCGCTTCAGCATTGCTGAAACCCTAGGGCAAAGCCAATTTAATTTTATTCATCCTGAAGATCAACCCTTGGCGCAAGCTGAATTTTCACATCTCATGGCAACCAGCACCCCTGAAGGCCGCTATGACGCTCGCTTTCGACTGGGAGATGGCAGTTATCGATGGATGCAAGTGCACCTCCAACCCTGGCTAACGGCTGACCAATGCTGCCTAGGAACCGTTGGCATCCTCACGGATATCGCAGAGCGCAAACAAACGGAATTGGAACTGATTCACAATGCCTATCATGATCATCTGACCGCATTGCCAAATCGCACCCTATTTATGAACCGTCTGGAGCAGATGTTTCGTAAATACCGACGCGATCGCCAGGAAAGCTTCGCGGCATTGTTTCTGGATCTTGACCATTTCAAGACCCTTAACGACAGCCTGGGACACCGAGCCGGCGATCAACTCCTAGTGGCCGTGAGTCAACGTCTGAAAGCCTGCCTTCGTCCTGGGGATACAGTGGCACGTCTAGGGGGCGATGAATTTACACTCTTGATTGCGAACATTCAGACCGTCAGCGAAGTCACTCAAATTAGCGAGCGCATTCTCAATATCTTGCAAGCTCCTTTTTTCCTAGAGAATCGGGAACTGTTCATCACTGCGAGCATCGGCATTGCCTTTTCTGACCCTCACCAAGAAACCGCAGAGGAGCTGCTTCAGGAAGCCGATATGGCGCTCTATCGAGCCAAAGCAGCGGGGAAAAACCGTTACGAGGTTTTCCAACCCTTTATTTCGTCACAAACCATTTCCCAACTGCAATTGGAAAGTGACTTGCAAGAAGCCGTCACCCATCAAACCTGGGAACTGTACTTTCACCCCGTTCTCAACCTAGCGTCACTCACCTTAAGGGGGGTAGAAGCTGTCCTGCGGTGGCAACATCCCACCCAGGGGATGCTTCCCCCCAGTGCTTTCTGGGCTACGGCGGAATCTACAGGGTTAGTCCCCACGATCGAAGCATGGATGTTGCGCGAGGTCTGCCAACAGTTGTCACACTGGCAGACGCAGTGGGGTAAAACTGGCCCTCTCCAGGTCGCCTTGGCGCTCTCTAGCCCTGTTTTGCACAGTGCTAGTTTCGCAGATCAAGTAGAGGCACTCCTCACAGAGCAGCACATTGATCTCGACTGTCTGCGGCTAATTTTTGATGCCCAGGCACTCCTGACCTTACCGCCTACCCTAGCAACCCTGAGTCGATTGCACGATTTGGGCGTGGTGTTGAGTGTCCGATTAGGGATAGATCAAGTCCAGATGATTCCGCGATTGGCTCAATTTCCCCTAGATTGGGTGCAGATTTCACCCCATTTCCTGGGTACTCTAGAGGTAGACCAGCAGTTGAAAGCTCTTCATGATTGGGTGACCACAGTGCACCGACATCAGCTCAAGGTGCTTGCTGCTGGGATCGAAACCACTGCCCAATTGGCCCAGGTGCAAGCTCTCGACTGTGAATATGGGCAAGGTGAGTATTTTTCCCCTGCCATTCAAGCCTGTAACCTTGACACTCTGATTCTGCGATCCTTTTCTGATCGAGCCAGCATGACAACTTCTTTGCCCATAGCGACTTTAATTCTGCGTACCCCCACTAGCCAGACTCAACTGTCTCTGTCTGGTCAACCGCTATGGAGCATTGGCCGCAGCCCAGACAATTCCATTGTGTTGCCCGACCGCTGGGCTTCTCGAAACCACGCGCAGATTCGACAGGTTGACACTGGGGAATATTTTTTCATTGATTTAGGCAGCGGCAATGGCTCCTTCGTTAACGGTGAACGGGTCACGGTGCCTGTGGCGCTCAACGATGGTGACATCGTGACCATTGGCCGCTCTAAGCTCAAGTTCCACCATGGAGAGGGTCCGCTGTCCCAAGGGTCGGTCAAGCCCATTGCCAAACAAGTGCTGATGCTTCAGAACTCACGACACCAGGGAGAGATCTGGCGTGAGATCTTGACCTCTCAAGGAATTGCCCTGACTTGGCTCAGTGCTGAGACGGACTTACCACAAGCTCTAGCCCAGATGATGGCGGCAGGCCAGGGACTCCCAAATTTGCTATTGGTTGATATGACGGTGGTGAAGCCCAACCCCTACAGCTTCTGTCGCTGGTGTCAGCAAACCTATCCAGGGCTAAAAGTGATTTTAACCAGTGGTAATCGCACCAGTGTGCCGCCTTCTGAGCGCCAATGGGCAATTCATCAAGGATCAACCGACCTGATTCCTGCCTTCCCAGAGCATGGCATGTTTGCCAGCATCATTGAGGTGATTGGACGAATGCGTCTGGTCTTTAAGGCACTTAACTTACAGGTGATTCAGCAGGATCGCTTGTCTGAAGCCCTGATGACGCTGCAAAACCAGGCTAGCAAGCAGACCGTTGTTGCACAATTTGACAGATGAGGGCGGCGGCGCGATCTATAGCACCTGGTTCTCCTAGGGCGGCACGCATCCGGGCATAGCCTCTCAAGAGGGTTTGGCGAGCCGTGGGGTTTTGCAGGAGGGTGAGCGCCAGGTGGGCGATTCGCTCAGGGGTGGCTTGCTCCTGTAAGAGTTCGGGAACGATGGCCTCAAAGGTTACTAAGTTTACTGGGCAGATAAACGGAACATGCATCTGCAAGATGCGGCGGTAGAGCCAAGCGCTGATTGGGCTGAAGCGATAGATCACAACCTGCGGCACTCCAAGCAGCGCTGCTTCGAGATTGGCGGTACCCGATTTAGAGAGGGCTAGATCTGCCGCCGCCAGCGTCAGGCTGGGG
The DNA here is from genome assembly GCF_009939295.1 of Petrachloros mirabilis ULC683. Classification (GTDB taxonomy): domain Bacteria; phylum Cyanobacteriota; class Cyanobacteriia; order Thermosynechococcales; family Thermosynechococcaceae; genus Petrachloros; species Petrachloros mirabilis. Next base: position 27,505 of record NZ_WVIC01000023.1, on the reverse strand, counting down.
TCTTCGGTCAGGGTGGCATGGAGTCCGTAGGCGGCAATGGCTTGGGACAAAAGGGCTGCATACTGGGGCTGGGCGACAGGGATCCAGAAGTGGGCTTTGGGCACCTGACGCTGAATCTGCTGGGCTGCACTCCAAATGGGGGGGAGTACATGGCGCAGTTCTTGGTGGCGAGAGGCGGGTAGGAGTGCGATCGCAACCTCTTCAGCCGCAATTCCCAACTGCTGCCGAGCTATTGCCCGGGGAGGCACAGCCTCCAGCGCATCCAGGAGTGGATGCCCCACCCAGGTCACCCGCGCCCCCTGCTGTGCATAGTAGCGAGCCTCCTCTGGAAAAATGGCCAGAATGGCGTCGGCTAGGGAGACAATTTGACGCGTGGTGCCCATCCCCCGTGACCAAACCCACTCCTGGGGGGCAATGTAATAGACAATGGGCACCTGAAACCGGCGCTTCAGATAGCGACCCAGCCCCAAATTGACCCCCACATAATCAATCAACACCACCCCATCCGGTGGGAACGCTGCCAAGGTGCGCCGGATCCGTCCGACTTGTTGCAAAACCGGCACTCCAAACCGCAGGGACTCCAGCCAGCCAATGGCTCCCAGGGCACGGGTATCCACAATTAACCGTGCCCCTGCAGCGGCCATGCGCTCACCCCCTAAAGCCCAAATCTCTAGATCGAGATGTTGGTGAGCCGCCTGCCTAACCAATGCTTGGATTAACAAGCTTCCTTGGAGATCACCAGAGACCTCCCCGGCACTGATCAACAGCCGTAAAGGGCGGCTCATCGGGGGGAGGGCACCGTCAAAAGCCGTCCAGGGGTCAGTCCCCGACGACCGGCTTGTTTTGAGCGCTCTAAAAACTGATGCAGTTCCTGAACCAACGGATCAGACCCCTGACTAAGTTGACTCAGAGTTTCAGCAAAGGGCTGGCCAGAGCGATACAGCAGGCGAAAGACCTGTTTGAGTGCCTGCAAGGACTCTGAATCCGTGCCAGCTCGGCGCAAACCCACTTGGTTTAAGACGCGAACCCGGGCTGGGTGGCCAGCCACCAGCATAAAAGGCGGCACATCATGGCGAATGGCACTCTGGGCTCCCACCATCGACAGGCGGCCAATCTGCACCCCTTGATGAATGCCAGCGAGGCCGCCGATGACCACCTGAGAGGCCACCTGCACCCCGCCCGCCAGTCCTGTGCCGCTGGCAATCACAACTTGATCTTGGAGGCAGCAGTCATGGGCAATATGCACCTGAGTCATCAAAACATTATCACTGCCAATGCGGGTCAGCCCACCCCGAGCAACCGCGCGGTGAATGGTGACATGCTCTCGAATCTGGTTGCGATCGCCAATGGAGACGCCGCTCGGTTCGCCTTGGTAGCGACGATCCTGGGGCGCAAGTCCAATGGTAGCCCCTGGAAAAATTTGATTATCGGCACCCAGTTCAGTGTGACCCTCAATAACCACATAGGCTCCCACATGAGTGCGCTCACCAATGATGACCTGTTCGCCAATGATGGCGTAGGGTGCCACCACGACTGACTCTGCCAACACTGCCCCTGGGTGAATCACCGCAGTGGGATGAATCTGAACCGTTTTGGCCACCAGAACTGGGCTAATCGACCAGGGAAAACATCAGTTCTCCCTCAGACACCAGTTGACCATCAACTTCAGCTCGGCCATGCATTTTACCGAACCGACGCTGTTTGATACACAGCAATTCAACCCGCAAAATCAGCTGATCCCCAGGGACAACGGGTCGCCGAAACCGAACTTTATCAATCCCCGCAAATAGGGTGAGCTTGTCGCGCATATCGTCTAGCTGCAAAAGCATCACGCCGCCCACCTGCGCCAGTGCCTCTACAATTAAGACCCCCGGCATAATGGGACGTCCCGGAAAATGTCCCTGGAAGAAAGGTTCATTAAACGTCACGTTTTTAATGCCAACGGCTCGCTCTCCGGGCACATTTTCAACAATGCGATCAATGAGCAAAAACGGATAGCGATGGGGAAGTAGCTTTTGAATGTCCTCAATCGTAAGCATTGAGGGCAGTGGAGCCTCTGTCACCTGAAGTTCAGCAGAAATCGGAGTGGAGTTGGTTAAGGTCGGCATGGCAAAGGTTCAACAAAATGTCGTCAAAGGCACTGAAGGGTTTCTCAAAGACACGGACTTGAGAGGATCTCTTGTTTCTGTTTGGGTAAGACACCGAGCCAGTTGGACATGCAGATGATGGCTGGCTTTATAGGCCAGCACATGCGCCTGTGGCAACGCTCCCACCAGACTGAGGTCTCCCATCAGATCTAAGATCTTGTGCCGCACCGGCTCATTGGCAAATCTTAGCGGCGGATTGAGCCAAGCTTGGGGGCTACACACTAAAGCATTCTCTAGGCTACCACCTTTGATTAACCCCCTCGCCTGAAGTAACTCAATTTGCTCGACAAACCCAAAGGTGCGAGCAGGTGCAATCTGAGTAAAAAAGTCTGAAAGGGTGCCACTCCACCACTGCTGGCCAATGATGGGCTGGCAAAAGTCAATGGCGTAGCTAAGTCGCAGGGCGGGCGCAGGCAGGGCAATGACAAAGGCATCTTCTTTTTGCACAAACACTGGCGCAGAAAGCTGGCAAAGGCGGCGCGGGACACCCTGATTAACCGATCCAGTGGCTGCGATCGCACCCACCCACCCTTGGGCCGAACCATCTAGAATCGGAACTTCCGAGCCATCAATTTCAATACGGGCATTATCAATGCCCATACCCATCAAAGCCGCCAGCAGATGCTCTACGGTGCGAACTCGAAGTGCGCCCTTCGCTAACTCCGTAGACGACTCGGTCTGAGAGACCGAATCAACACTAGCAGGAATTTCTGCCCCTGAGACCTCTGCTAGATCCATCACATCCGAGCGCACAAAATACCGTCCCCGTCCAGCGGGGGCTGGGTGTACCCGTACTCGTGTCTGTTGCCCCGTGTGTAACCCAACCCCAGACCGCTCAAAGATGGCTGCAAGCGTATGCTGATCGGTAGAGACTATAGCCCCAGGGGCATCGGGCATTAGAACCGCTCTCCGAACCCAAAATGGAACCGGTTATCTCCTTCATCATTGAGAGCATAGTCGATTCGCACCGGGCCAATGGGGGTATTGACCCGCAGCCCAACGCCATATCCAATTCCCGCTCCGGGCTTACCCCGCAGAATGCCAGGACTGCCAGGAACATTATCTTGGGTTCCCAGGGTCGAGCCCGCATCTACAAACAAGACGCCGCCAATGCCACCGAGGAACTGAAAGATGGGGAAGCGGTATTCAACCGTCGCTTGGACAAAGCTGCGACCACTACCGACATCCCCTTCCCCGTAACCCCGAATCGAGTTGCTGCCGCCCAAGCTGAAGGCTTCATAGGGAGGCAAATCACCCAGAACCGTGCCAGCTTGGACATTAAAGGCCAAAGTCTGAGGCCCTTCTGTCAACCGAATCAAATTTACGGGAATGAAATGGCTGTAGCTGCCCCGCACCCGAGTCATGGCAATACTGCCCTGACCGATGGGAGCCGACTGCTCTATGCCCAAGCGCAGTGCCGAGCCCCGAGTCGGTCTGAGGGGGTCATTGCGCAAATCACGCCCCACACCAACCTGCACCGTAAACAAATCGTCATTTCCAGTGCCACTGAAGCTCAGATCATTCCCTAGCTCATCTTGGGGACTCAATCGGAAATTGGCATCCCGAATGGAGATGCGTTGATATTGAGCCCCCACAGAGACAGTCCAGGCACGGGGGCGCTGCTCAATATCCCGAGTCAAAGGCCGACTGAAGACCACACCCCCTCCGAGACGATTCACTCGGGGGCGATCTTTGTTTGCGGGGTCATTGATCGGATCGCGGGGCGGCAGTCGGACTTCGCAGGGCACGCCAACCTCGGCACAATTACCGGTGCCACCATCAAACACAAGGGGCAAGGTCAAGCGGTTAAACAGGTTCACCGTATAGGACGTCCCAAAGGGATCGCCACCAATCCAAGGATCGGTAAAGCTAACATCAAATAAAAGCTCTCGGGTACCCACCTGAACCTGGGTATTGAGGCGCTGGTTATTACCCCCCACATTATTCTGCGTAAATGAACCGGTGCCAAAGAAGCCGCTGTTGGAGCTAAATCCTGCCCCCGCCGAAAAGCTGCCCGTCCGACGCTCTTGCACATTGAGGCTAATCACCACTTTGCGTGGATCTTGGCCGGGTTCTAAGCCCACTTGAACATCTTCAAAGAGTCCCAGGGCAAAAACCCGCTGCAAATCGGTTTGGAGTCGGTTTTGGTTGAGGACATCCCCAGGCTGGGTGACCATCTCGCGGGTGAGGATGAAGGGGCGGGTGCGACCGCGCGCTGGCTCTCCCTCGTCCGTTTGAAACCGTACTTCAATGTCTTCAATCACCCCTTCGGCAACTTGAAGGGTAACGGTTCCATCGGTGTCTACCTGGGGAGACCCCACCACTTGTCCGAGAATAAAGCCTTCTTCTTGGTAAAACTCATTGATGCGTTGAATGCCCTCTTGCAGTTCGCGGAGGTTTAAGATCCGGCCATACTGGGGCGAGAAAATTTCGTCTACCGTGGCTTGGGTCAACACTTCGTTACCGGCAATTTGTACGGCACGCAGGTCGGGGTTGGGTTGTACGCTAAAGGTGACCCGTACCCCCAGGGGGGTATCTGAGGGGTCAGCCCGCACCCCTCGGAAAAATCCAGTGGCAAAAATGGCGTTGATGTCAGATTGGAGCCTGGTTCGAGTTGTGGTTTGGCCGGGACGGGTAGAAATAGCCTCGTAGACGATTTGCTCTAGCTCACCGGTGGCTCCTTCCACTAAAACCTCAGAAACGAGCACCTGAGTCTCGGCTTCTGGGGCTGGGGGGGGCGTTGCAGGGGGCGGCGCGGTGGGGGGTATTTCGGGGGGCACCCCTGGCTCGGTCTCTTCGGGCAGTTGTAAATCGCTAGGAGACTCTGAGGGGGGCGTAACTTCTAGATCGTCGTCCTCTAGAGCGGGGGCGGGGGCATCCGAGTCGGCATCTGCGTCTTCAGACTCCTCGGGTTCTGGCTCTGTAGGAGGGGGTGGCTCAAAGTCCAAGGTGGGCGGAGCCGTTGGGGGAGGTTGGGTACCGGGCAGCGGAAATACAGGGGCTGGCTCAGGACTGGGTTCAAAATCAAAGGTCTGTGCCAGCCGCTCAGTCTGTGCCGAGGCGAGTGACTCAGACCCGTTGCGAGACACCTCCGCATCGATCTGTGCCACCGTGCGGAGGGGCACGGTGGTTTCTCCTTTGACAGGGAGTGCTGCCGTTAGTGTGGTCAGGGCACTCAGGGTCAAGCTAAGCACCAAGGGTTGTTTTAGGAGGGATTGTTGTTTGGCTTGAGTCACTTCACACACCACAAAAATGAGGATCTGAAAAACACGGAGACTGGACTGTTGTTAGCGGTTGACATGAGCAGGCAGTATTCTAGCGCAGAGTGTTTAGGGATGCGATCGAGCCTGTGCCAGTACGCGAGCCATCACCTGGGCATAGCCAGCTTCAACATCCCCGAGATCGTGACGGAACCGATCTTTGTCGAGAATGCGACGGTCGGGGTCGGCTTCGGCTTGATTCCAGAGCCGACAGGTATCGGGACTAATTTCGTCGGCTAGTAGGAGCTGATGGTGAGTATCCCAGCCAAACTCTAGTTTGAAGTCAACTAGGGTAATCTCGCACTGCTGAAAAAAGTCGCTGAGAATGGTGTTAATTTTGAGTGCCATGTGTTGGAGTTGTGCCACTTCGGCTTCAGTGGCCAGTTCAAGCAGGGCGATGCGATCGCGGGTTAGCAGCGGATCTCCAAGGGCATCGTCTTTGTAATAGAAGTCCACCAGAGGTTGTTTCAAGACCGTCCCCAATTTGAGTCCAGTTTGTTGACAGAGACTTCCGGCTGCAATGTTCCTGACGACCACCTCTAGGGGAATAATCGTGACGGCTTTGACCCGCATCTGATCTGGGGCAGGTTGATCAATAAAGTGAGTGGGGATGCCTACAGCCCCGAGTTGTCGGAACAAATGGGCTGCGATCGCGCAATTCATTTTGCCCTTGCCCACAATTTCGCCCCGCTTTTGAGCATTGAAGGCCGTGGCATCATCTTTGTAGACAGCCAGCAAAACCGAGGGGACATCGGTTCGATAAATTTTTTTAGCTTTACCTTCGTAAAGCAGATCGGCAGCAAGCATGATCAACTCCTGACTGGGTTGAAAGCTGAAAACGGCTTCAATTCGGCTGGGGACTCAGCAGAATTATAGAAGGTCTTGGGCTTGCGTCAACGACATTTCATATCATTAAACTCCCTGATTAGAGCCTGGTGATCTCCAGTGCAACTTGGATGGGTACACTAGAGCCAAAGGTTTGTCCTCGTCAGTCCCACCTCCCGAATCCTCTCCTGGCAAGTGCCGAGACATCGGGATCTGGCATTCAAAAAATCTAAGGAGACAGAATCATGTGCTTCGGTTGCGTCACCCTATCTGCCTTTACCCTGTTAATTCCAGTGGCAGATGCGCCCCAGCCTTCTAATGTTCCTGTCCTCAATGCCCCGGCTGCTAAAATCACCCAGACCCAATCGATGGATAGCGTCCCTCGCTTTCGTGCGGCAATTGCCCAAATGATTGTGGCAGCCTCACAAGCACCAGACGCCGAGATAGTTCACGAAGAACTCACTTCCATTCATGCCAATCTTGAAGGCATTACCGATATTGCCCAAGCCCAAGACATTGTTGATGACGGCATGGATATCTTGGCTCAACGGGTGCTAGCCGCCCCAAACGCCGATGCCTTAATTGATCTGCTCTACGATTTGCAGACTGGCTCATTGACCCCCCAAGCTCAACTGCGGCTACCCACCTCGACACTGTTGAGCAGCAACCACCCTGCCTGGGGCTGGCTTTCTTAGCGGACTTAGGGTTTGCTCTTGCTAACCGGCTGTCCTCGTTCGGGGACGGGATATGCAGCTCAAGTGTTTCAGGCTCAGGGCTTAGCCATTGGTCATGAATGCATGGGTGTCGATGGGGTGAGTTCTTGGCAGTTCGCAGTGATCGACAAACATTATCCCTGGCATCAAACCGATGAACGTCGAGATCGCTACGACTTTACTGTGATTCTGCACCAGGTGCGCGATCCACTGGCAGTCCTGGCTTCAATGCAGGTGTTGCGCCGACCAGATTGGACGTTTATCGCTCGCCATCTAGAGTTGCCCAAGGGGGACTTAGCCCGGCGCATTACTTTTTATTTAGAGTGGATGGCCATCTGCGATCGCCAAGCCCACTATTGTTATCGAGTCGAAGATCTACCAACCGAGTGGCCTCAACTCCATCAGTTGTGTGGCGGACAAGCCCAATGGACCCCAGCCGCAGCCGCCATCCAGCACACCTATAATCATCGCCGTCACGCCCCCCTCACCTGGGAGAAGGTTCTGGCATCTCCTCGGGGCGCAGAAGTCTTCGCAAAGGCTCGTCTATATGGTTATGACTGACTCAGACCCACCTAGAAAATCAGTCTGAGAAACAAAGAATCCCGCCGAACGGACAGCAATCAGGGTATAGTTTGAAGAATTAAAGTTACAGTCATTTTCCGAGAGTCTTTATGCCCATTGCCGTTGGCATGATTGAAACCTACGGATTCCCGGCGGTATTGGCAGCGGCGGATGCCATGCTCAAAGCAGGTAACGTCACGCTCGTAAAGTATGAAAGCTGCACCAGTGGTCACTATATCGTCTCGATTCGGGGTGCTGTTGCAGAAGTGCGGCGAGCCATGGATGCTGGCATCAGTATGGTCGAAACCCTACCCGGATCAGCTGAGGTCACAGCACATTACATTGTGCCCAATCCGACCGAAAACCTGGAGGCAGTTCTGCCCATTGACTTTACGGAAAGATCTGAACCCTACCGAACCTAGGAACCTGGGCCCATAAGATTTAGAAAATTTGAGCGCACCAGCACTCTAAAATGAGAGGGCTGAGGGGCATTTTCCCCTGACAGAGAATCACACAATTCCATCATGATCGAGGAGATTGGGAATGCCACAGGCAGTTGGGTCGCTTGAAACCAAAGGATTTCCACCCGTATTAGCCGCTGCTGATGCCATGGTAAAGGCGGGACGGGTGACGCTGGTGAACTATATTCGAGCTGGCAGTGCCCGCTTTGTGATCAATATTCGCGGTGATGTTCAAGAAGTCAAGATGGCCATGGAAGCTGGGGTAGAAGCGGCTCAAAAAACCCCAGGTGGTGTACTTGAAACCTGGGTTGTCATTCCCCGACCCCACGAAAATGTCGAGGCAGTCATGGACATTGAATATCATGAGTCTGTCGAGGAATTTCGTCGTGCCGTTGAAGGCTTGAACGCACCCTTGCCTCCGGCCCGGTAACGCTACGGGGTAACCATCGCACTGCAGTGCCCCCTGCGTGGGGGTTCCACCCCCACACCCCATACCTCACTCAGGTGAGAACCGCTATAAAGAGATTGACACTCTGCCTGGAAAGATTGCGAATTGCCAGCCAGTCCTTCAGATGTATCTCTCTGATCCAACAAGTGGTCAATTGATTCATCGCCCGATTCTTTACTTTATTGACCAAAACTTCTCAGCCACAACCTCAAACCTCTCAAGGGTCAAGTTGGCATCTGGCAATGACCCAGCTCACTGACCTAGACTGGACTCATCACAGCATCTACAGCCCATGCGTAATAAGTTGGAATGAGGGTGACCTGTACTCAGGGATCTGGTTGACTGCCAAATCTTTTTCCCTCATCCCCCAACCCCTTCTCCCAAAAGGGGAGAAGGGGAGCCGGAGTTAGGAACTAGGCTTGAAGCCCCTCTCCTGCTCTGGGAGAGGGGTTGGGGTGAGGGCAGTTCGAGTTTTGTCAGTCAATCAACTCAGGGACTTTGTTTGGCCAAGCGATTCCCGTTGGGAACCTTTTGGACACCCTAGCTTTCATAAAGCTTGCAGAGCAGAAACCTTGTGGATTTGCGGTGTTGAGCTTAGGCCAGTGCTAAGGCTAATAAGGCTAGAAGCATCTTTTCCTGGGCTGGCCAATGAGTTTAAACTCTACTTTGTCCACTCCAGTCCTGAAGTGAACGTTCTATGTCGGTAAAACCCATGAACACTCGAATTCTGGCTCCGGTATTAACCTCAACTCTGGTAGTCGGTGCTCTCAGTGCGTTTTTCCCTATGTGGGCAAGCTACACCCCCCCACCCCAACTAAGTGGTAAGGCTGGTAATCGAGAGGGGGCGGCAACCCGAACCGGACGCTGTCAAGCCGATATGAGCCCCCCCCTCACTACATTAGTGCCTGTGAATCACGCAGGTTGGACGGCGGCGGAATATCCAACGGTTTATTGGTTTACCCCAGAAAATACGTTCAACTACCTACGCTTTACCTTGGCTCAGGCCATTTCTCCGACTGAAGAAGTTGCTCTTTACAGCACCAGCTTTCGCATCACGGGTAAAGCAGGTATCTCACGATTGACACTACCGGCTCACGCGACCTTGCCCCCACTCGAAACAGGCAAGGACTATCGCTGGATGGTGGAACTGGTCTGTGACCCGAATGAACCCTCGGGCAACCAAGTTGCGGATGGCTGGCTTCAGTATGTGCGGGCAAGTCCTAGCCTGATGGCTCAAGTAGAATCTGCACGGCCAGAACAACGCCATGAAGTCTATGCTCAAGCGGGATACTGGTATGATGCCCTGCGGGAATTAGCAATTTTGCGTGAGTCAAATCCCACGAATGATACCTTGTCTCGGGCTTGGCAAGATCTGCTCAAAAATGAAAATGTCAGGCTTGAGACTGTTTCAGACCAGCAGATTGCACGACCCTAACTGGCAGTGGCTTGCCATCTAGCTAGCAACTGGGCTCGGATTTGAGCGGGTTCTCCTTGATTGAGGACTTGGCCAGCTTCTAGCAAAAAAGCACCGTCGCAATAGTCTACTTCCTCAAGCCGATGGGTGACCCAGAGTGCCGTTAGCCCCCGTTCTTTGACAAGGCGCTGCACCTGAATCACCAGATCGCGCTGGCTGTCGGGGTCAAGCAGGGCAGTGGGTTCGTCGAGTAGCAAGACCTCGCAATGGCGGGCAATGGCACCTGCGATCGCAATTCGTTGTTTTTGACCCCCGCTCAAGGCATAGATCGGACGGCGGCGCAGATCCAGGAGATTAACTGCGTCTAGGGCTTCATCGACGCGATCGCGCACTTGCTGTAAGGTAAGCTGCTCCGACACCAACCCAAAGGCCACGTCAGCGCCCACAGTCGGCATCACCAATTGATGATCGGGGTTTTGAAACACAAACCCCAAAGGCTGTGCGGTTTCAAAAGTGCCCGACTGCGGTTCAATCAGTCCCGCCAAAATTCGCAACAAAGTGGACTTCCCACTACCATTAGTTCCCAACAGCATCCAAAATTCGCCCTTGGGTACCGCCAGCGTGAGGCGATCAAGCACCGACTTGTTTGATGCCCACCCAAAGCAGAGATCTTGAATTTGAATTGCAGAAGACGGCATACACTGGTTAAGCTAAACACCAAAAAAGCCAGGGGAGCGAGCTGTCGATCCTGTAGACTTATCCGATATCTGAACGGCTGTGATCTCACTGACAAGAATGCCAACCTTTTTTTCGGGTTGGCGATCGCAGGTCAACTGCATCAGCCGAGGGCTCTGGGTTTCCAGCGCAGACACAACTTGGGCGTACAGGGCATCGGCGTCTTCAGACTCTTTGCGTTGCACCGAGAGTGAGAGGGGCGTTCCCCGCAGCGTAATTTCAATCGTATACATGTCCTGAACCTAGAACCATTCCTATATAAATGAATTGCGCTCAATCAACTTCAGAAAGAGGCTAGATTAGATGCCCCGAGCAGAAGATATCATCCCCTACGCCCCAGTTTTGTCTTGAGTGGATGAGTTGCACCCTCTCAGTATTGCAAATTCTGGGGATGCTAGACTCCTTTTTGCTGGTTCATTCTGTCTTTGGGCTCACCTAAGATCAGAAATACAGGCAGAATCTTGCCAGATAACCTTCTTTGATATGATGGAACCCTACGGGTGACTGGCGCAACGGCAGCGCATCGGACTCTTAATCCGCTGGTTCTGGGTTCGAATCCCAGGTCACCCATCATAGAATAGTCCAAACTGAAGCAGCCGAACGCGAGCTGGTTAATAAGGATGGTGACACATGACCCCCACAGCTCCCGACCGGTTAGACCGCATCGAAGCAGCAGTCGAGCAAATTGTCACCCGGCTCGACAGCATTGGAGATGATGTGACAGATCTAAAAATTTCCGTGGCTCGAATGGAAGCCCGAACCGATGAACGGCTCAAAGCAGTTGAAGATCAAATCAGTGAGCTGAGGATTCAGGTGAGAGGACAAGATGTGAAACTGTGGGGTGCGATCGCAGCACTGTTCATTGCCCTAATGGTTTCCCTCACCAAGCTAGCGTTCTTCCCTTGTGCCTCTCTCTAGCATCCCCCATCAACGTACTCCAGGGAACAGAAATAGGGGCACAAACACCTCTCAGAGAATTTTAACCATCTTGAATTTACTCCAAGGGAATGCCACCTACGGTAGCCGGTGGCTGTTGTCGAGCCAAAGACGCTTTAGCAACAGCACGCTGGCGTCGATGGTGAGATTGAAAGTGCTTTTGCCAAAGATCTGGGGCATCGAGGGTTTCACCGCCGTGATCGGTGAGGCGCTGCCGCACTTTGCACAACACCGGGGTATTGACACACATGCCCGCCACAATCACCTGGCCTTTGGTGAGGGCTGGCAGTTCCTTGAGCAGATCGCGGCCCGCTGCTTCCACGCCATACTTAAGGCTGTCTTGATCCACCGGGTTGACGATGCGCATCAGGAACTGGCTCATGCACTGAGACAGCACATCAGAGTCAAGCTTGCCCGGTCGCTGGGTAATCAACCCTACCCCCAGGCCAAACTTGCGACCTTCGCTGAGAATGGTACGCAGAACTGCTTTACAGCGAGAGGGTTCATGGGCTGGGGCAAAGCGGTGGGCTTCTTCGAGCAGAACGAACACCGGGTAGGGCAGATAGTTTTCGTCATCAGGGGTCAGCTTTTCTTTTTGAGTGTTCATGCGGGCTTGATTGGCCTGACGTAACACCGCAGCACAAATTACCTGCTGTTCTTCTTGGCTGATGTCGTTCATTTGTAAGATGGTGACCTGCCCAGGTTCCAACAGATCCCGAGGCGCTAGATGCTTGAATGCATCAAAGTAGGGAGAGTTTGCCAGGCGATCAAGTTTCCATTCCAGAGCCGAGACGGAAGAGCCAGGACGATCATTGCCGTCGGCGTCTTTGACAATATCTGCTTGCTCGACTTGGCGGATTAAGTCATTCACTGTCCAGCGGGTGTCTGTGCCCTTTTGCTTTTTGAGCGCGAGAAATGCTTTATTCAAAATAGATTGCTGGCGCTCACTCATTTCGGGCAAGAGAGCCAAAATGTCGTAGTAGTCCAGCGAAGACATGCGGATGGTGATTTGATTGGGGTGCAAGACTTTCACTTGGGGGGCATAGCCATCGTCACTGGCAAAGGCGGGATGGCCGCGCAGGGCTTCGAGGGTGTCGTATTCGCCATGGGGGTCAAAAATGAGCACGGCGGCTCGGTTTTGGGGGCGCATGAGTTCTTCAATCAGGACGCCCGCAGTATAGGACTTACCAGAGCCAGTTCCAGCTAAAATGGCCAGGTGGGTGCTGACCAGTTCTTTCACGTCCAGGTTAATGGGGACGGCACCATCGGGGCGCAGAAGCAAGGAGCCAAGGGTGGCGGAGCCCACTTCGCCTATTTGTTTTTTATTCAGAATACGTTGCAGGGTGGCATCATCGGTGCGGTAGACTTTGGCACCAGGTTCTGGGGGTTGGCGGGGGTTGACAAAGCCCAGTTGGGGGTGGAAATACCCCACTACCTCTACAGTGACTTCGTAGATTTCGGGGCTGGAATATTTGAATCCCACTAGGGCTGCGATCGCACTTGGATCTAATTCTGTGTCAGCAAAAATCCGATCGGGTAGGTGATCGACCAATCGGCAGGCAGAGATCTTACCCAAAATATCCAAGCACTGTCCCTCAACCTCAGTAATTTGGTAGTAGACAAACTCGCCGAGCTTGATGTGTTGGGTATCTGCGGTAATAAAGACATACTGGTTGCCTTCTTCCCCTGGCCCTTTGACCGTCCCAATCACCTGTTGATCGCCGTTGGGAAATTGTGTCTGACCCATATCCTCTGCAACGCAAACATTGCGTTCATGGTAAACCGATTGTGCCCAGACCATCAGAGCTTTTGAGACATTTGTTCCAGGTCTCCAAGACTCTGACCCCTGATTGACTGACAAATGCCTATGACCCACTCTGCGAGAAGAGCAAAGCTCTACACCCCCAACCCTTCTCCCAGAGCGGGCTACCGTGTACACACAAGTCTGAGAAAAACGATTTCACCCTGCATTCGCCCCCTACATCCCCCATTCTGGGGGACTGTGAGATATTCAGAACCCCCCAAATTACGCCCTTCGGGCACGCTTCGCGAGGGGGGGCAGGGGGGCGAGTGTAAGGATGTTAGAGGCTTTTAAATCATCTTCTTAGATTTGTGTGTACACCGTAGCTTCTAAGGGAGAGGGCTAGGGTGTAGACCCGTAGCGGCTTCTCTCTTTGCCTTTAGGCTGGGGAGGATGTCAATCGTCATAATGAAGCTAGCCGCTCCACTGATGGGGCTACTGCTCCCGATTCTGTGGCGGGAATCATACTTTGCGACTTGCCACCGTGTTTACTTCCGGTCAAACCCTCCACCAGCGCTATGCATTGCAGCGTTTACTGAGTCGTCGTCCTGGGCGTCAGACTTGGCTGGCGCTAGATTTAGAAGCGGGGAGAGCAGACACAGAATCGGTAGTGATCAAGCTCTTGGGGTTTAGCCCAGAAGTGGAATGGCAAGATCTGAAGCTATTTCAGCGAGAAGCGCGTGTATTACAGCAGGTGTCCCATTCGCGCATTCCTGAATACCGAGACTCCTTTACCCTGAGAAATGGCCTCACCTGGTGGGGGTTAGTAGCCACCTATATTGAGGGAATATCTTTAGAGGACTTACTCCACCGGGGTAAGCGGTTTACCCCCAAGGCTATCTATCAACTGGCCGCACAAGTATTGCGGATTTTAATCGCCTTGCATGAACTCAGCCCACCCGTACTGCACCGAGACATCAAACCCAGCAATTTGATTGTGTCGGCTCAGGGGCGAGTCTTTCTGGTAGACTTTGGCAGCGTTCAGGATCGCGCCAGTCGGGATGGTGGCACTTTCACAGTGGTGGGCACCTATGGTTACACCCCCCTCGAACAATTTGGGGGTCGCACCATCCCCGCTTCGGATCTCTACGCGCTGGGGGCTACCTTGATTCAGGTGTTGACGGGGGTGCCACCAGCAGAGTTGCCCCAACAAGATTTTCGGATTCAGTTCCGCGATCGCGTCAGTCTGAATCCAGCATTTTTGTCTTGGCTGGAGGGTATGACCCACCCCAGCCCCGAGAAGCGCTTTGCCACAGCTCGTGAGGCTCTAAGAGCCCTGCAACTCAGCCAAAGGTCAGCCTCTCCAGTCCTGGGAACTGCCGCTCCCCCAGCACCCCGCATTCAAGTGCAGCCAACCGCAGCGCAGCTCGACATCGAGATTGCCCAACGCTGGGAAGGCGGCTGGACTGATGCCCTTTTGGTCGCAGGCACCCTCTTGCTTCCCATCCTGGGAATTTTTCCCCTGGGAGGCATCCTGATTGCTGGGGCGCTGTCGCGTTTTGACTTGGGTGGCCTAGGAATTGGACTGCTGCTGTGGGTGTTGGGTGCCCTGCTAGGCGCAGTAGGCATGAGTTTGTGTCGTGGCAACTTCACCGCCAGCCACATTCGAGTCACGGCTGAAAAGGTTAAGGTACGGTATCGACTGTTTGGCATTCCTTACTGGCAGTGGCGACGCCCCACTGCCGCCATCAAACAACTGATGCTGGTTCCCATCGGCATCAAGCACCATGAACTGCAAGCCCAACTAACCACACCCATGCAAAACCGTCCCTCCAAACATCCGACCCTAGGGATCAATTTGAGTGAGACTGAGTGCCAATGGCTGATTCAAACCCTTTACGATTGGCTCGACCGCCATTGAAGCTCTCCCTTTGATTTACTGCTATGCAGAAGCAAGCTACGGTACAGAGCTGATTGACTGACAAAAGTTGTACGCCCTCACCCCCAATCCCTCTCCCAAGGGGCCTACCGTGTACACACAAGTCTTGAATTCAAAATCTTTGCATTCGCCCCCCTAGCCCCCCCTCGCGCAGCGTGCCCGCAGGGCGTAATTCTGGGGGGAACTAGTTCTAACTTTCGGATTTCTCCCCCCAATTTTGGGGGGTTGGGGGGGCGAATGCAGCGTGGAACACGGAGAACTAGAGATGTGTTTACACCGTAGCCCCTTGGGCTACGGTGTAAACACAAGTCTGAGAAAAACGATTTCACCCTGCGTTCGCCCCCTACATCCCCCATTCTGGGGGACTGTGAGATAGTCAGAACCCCCCAAATTGAAGTTTTGTCAGTCAACCAGGGTACAGAGTGAGATTCCTGTTTCATAGACCCTTAACTAGTGGCCGGTCAGCTTTGATTTGAGGAGTGGGTTGTCTGAACCAAATCCGGTTCCAGCTAGAGCCCAACGAGCTTAATCGTCAGGCGTTAGCTGCGGTGTTAGCTTTTTTAGAGGAGTACGGTGAGACGTTGTGAATTTAGAGATTCTCAATGCCTGTGGTTAATTGTCAATTCCGTGAGAGAAAATCTGGAATGCCCAAATTACCTTACTGACATGATGATGACATGGGCTAGACACATTCAAGCTGCGTCCGAGGTTGAGTTGCAAGCGGCGCACGCCCAACTCCACGAAGAACTGGCCGACAAGAACATTTGGGTAGCAGTTACAAGTAGACGGATTCTCTTGTCACGCGATTGATCCGAGCCGCCGAGCGTGGCAATTGCCTCTTTCCCAGACCAAGGTACTGCAGTTCGCGTATGTGATGAGATTGGGGCTTCTTCTGGGCTGGATCCGCATACTCCCGGTATTATGTTATGCCCTCAGGCAATTGATGCTGCAAATAGTAACGGGGCTCTGCTGGTAATGGTTACATATCAGGGAGACACACCTCATTATGTTCCGGTTTCGCATTTGAGTGAAATATGAGAATACCCCAGATTGCAGATAAGTTCTAGAAGTCTTCTCTATCTGCGTACAGCGAAAGTTCTCGATATAATGTTAGGTAGACATTTTTTCCTTATAGTATTTATGAACTACCGAGACATCATTACAATTGAGCCTGAGAAACGCGGTGGTAAACCTTGTGTCCGTGGTTTACGCATTACGGTTTATGAAGTGCTTGAGTACCTGGCTTCCGAGATGACCGAAGCAGAAATTCTCGATGATTTTCCCGATCTGACGCGAGAAGATTTAAAAGCCTGCATTGCTTATGCTGCTGATCGTGAGCGTCGGTTTATGACCACTCCATTATCTGCATGAAATTGCTTTTCGATGAAAACTTGTCGCCCAAGTTGCCGAATCATTTGAGCGATCTTTTCCTGAATTCGCTTCACGTTCGAGATGTAGGCATGACAGCAACGATCGACCCAATAGTTTGGGATTATGCAAAAGACAATGATTTGATGATTGTCTCGAAAGACGCGGATATGCATGATCTGAGTTTAGTATTTGGGAATCCACCAAAAGTTATTTGGCTACGACTTGGAAACTGTTCAACACTACAAGTTGAAAATTTATTGCGTCGGGATTTTAATGCGATCAGATCATTTTATGAAGATGAGAATTTATCGCTGCTTTCCTTATCATAATGTACTAATGGCTTCGGATACTTTTCTAAGATTTTTACAAATAGAGAAAACATAATGGTGATCACCGCATAACAACGCCCATGCACGACGACCGCCCAAAGTTAATTGGTTATGATGCAGAGTTTATTTGCGGCATGGGCAACGTTATGCCGCTAGTTCTGGGGTCAGGCAGAAATTTACAATAGATTAGGAGTTGCCAGGAAAGGGCTAGGGTTGTTAACACAGCCTAACAAGTCGCTGCACGGAGGCCGAAAGCGAATTGGCTAGGTTGCAAAGGTTATCTGCGTCCGGTGAGCTTGGTCGATATGGATTGGATACTGATCGAATTCAGAAAGGGTGCCGTACACTGAGAAGAAGCCTTGCTTTGCGACTCTGAGCTAATGTGCCAACTCCTTGGGATGAACTGTAACGTCCCCACCGACATTTGTTTTTCCTTCACAGGGTTTTGCGCTCGCGGTGGACGCACAGATGATCATTGTGATGGTTGGGGAATTGCTTTTTTTGAAGGGTCAGGGTGTCGGCTCCTGCTCGACGAAAAGTCAGCCGTGGTTTCTCCAGTCGCAGAGTTGGTGCGTCAGTATCCCATCCACTCAACCCATGTCATTTCCCATATCCGCAAAGCCACCCAAGGTCGAGTCGCCCTAGAAAATTGTCATCCGTTCCAGCGCGAATTATGGGGTCGCTACTGGGTGTTTGCCCACAATGGGGATCTAAAAGATTTGCCCAAGACCCAGGGCTTTTACCAATCAGTGGGGGATACCGACAGTGAACAAGCTTTCTGCACCATTTTAGAGCGGCTCCGCCAAGCCTTTCCCGATGAAAAGCCTGTGTTGACAGCGCTGTACCCGATCTTGCAAGATATTACGACCCAACTGGCAACCTATGGGGTCTTTAACTATCTACTCTCAGACGGAGAGCATTTTTTTGTGCATTGCTCAACCTTGTTGAGTTACGTGGTGCGCGAGGCTCCCTTTTGCCAGGCACACCTGGTAGATCAAGATGTGACCGTAGACTTTCAGGAGTTAACCAAGATCCAAGACAGAGTGGCTATCATTGCCACCGTACCGCTCACCGACAATGAAGACTGGACACCCATTCCCCCCCATCAGTTAATGGTGTTTCAAGATGGGGAACCTCAGCCGATGCCCATCTGCTGAGCAATGGTCAGGGCGAACCACTACTCAGGTTTGGGTTGCCCACCCTTCATGGCTTCTATATTCAACAGACTAATGATCACCCCAGCTACTGGAATGGAGAGAAATAACCCCAGAAATCCGGCAATTTGGGCACCCATCAGCAGGGCAAAAAACATCACGACCGGATTCATGTTGATAGATCCTTGCATGATTCGGGGCATCAGCAGGTTTTCTTCAATTTGCTGTAGCAACACGCAAATGACGATCACGGCGGCACTGAGGCCGAGACCCTGGGGCAAGAGAATTAGAGCCACTAAGCACACCCCCAGGGTTGCGCCAATGCCAGGAATGAGGTCAAAAACACCTGCGATCGCAGCCAGCAATAGGGCAAAAGGAATATCGAGGAGGATAAACACCACTAAGCAAGACAGTCCAAAAAATAGCGACAGCAGAAATCGCCCCCAAAAAAAGCCCAGTAAATTCTGCTGAATAGCCTCAGTCAATCGCGGTCGCAAAGACCCTGGCAAAACCTGCAACAGAAAGTGCCACAGTCGCCCCCCATCCAAAAGCATAAAGAAGCCAACCACGGCCACTAAAATCAGCTCCACCAAAACCATCAGAATTCGTTGCGCCGTGGTCAGCCCCACCCCCAGACCGGCAATGGCCTGATCTCGCAATTGATCTTCAAGCCCACTGAGATCAATCTCAAAGCGAAAGCGCTCCAGCAGCGATTGCAGTCCATCAATCAAAGAAGCCAAATAGTTGAGAATATCTGGAAGCTGCTCTAGCAACTGTTGCCCCTGGGAGAGCAACACAGCTCCGACCACAAACGTCAGCCCCCCCAAACAAATAATAAAGGCCAGAAACACTAACATTACCGCCAGTCCATGGGGCAGATACCGCTGAATCCAGCGCACCGGGTGACTGAGCAAAAAAGCCAGAATTGCCGCAAAGGAAAAAACAATAATGACCGTTTCAAAGTAGGCCAAGATCTGAGCGATTCCCCAACCCAGTGCCAGCAACAACAAATACCGCAACAAGCGACTGTTATTGAACTGCCCCCTCAACTGCCTCACAACCGCAGGTTTTTGGCTGGACATGACTCACAATACTCCTGCAAGTGCTGGCAATCTCTGTGGGATGGTGGATGAAACGGTCTTTCCAAGAGCATATAGCATTCTGGATAGACCACTACGCTCAAGCCCCGGCCATAGGCAGGGGCGACATTTTACGGCATGCTAGAGACCAGAAAACGTAACTTGAAGAGGCCATAAACTTATGAGTGCAGCACCAGATCCTGTGAAGCTGATGAAGCAGCAAGTTGGCAAAGCGGCTGCCCAGCGGGTGAACTCCAATTCCATTGTGGGTTTGGGCACAGGGTCAACCACGGCCTTTGCAATTCAATATTTAGGGGAACGGCTCCAGTCTGGGGACTTAAACAATATCAAAGGTATTCCCACTTCGTTTCAGGCTTCGGTGTTGGCCAAGCTCCATGGCATTCCGCTGACCACCCTCGATGAAGTTGATCGCATTCACATTGCCATTGATGGCGCAGATGAAGTTGACCCCCATAAAAATCTGATCAAGGGTGGCGGTGCCGCCCACACCCGCGAAAAGGTCGTAGACTCTCTGGCTGAGCAGTTTATTGTGGTTGTGGATCAGTCCAAACTGGTCGAGACCCTGGGGTCTACCTTTCCAGTTCCTGTGGAGGTGTTGCCGATGGCCATCACCCCAGTGATGCGAGCCCTAGAAAGCCTGGGGGGACAACCCGAGTTACGTATGGGGGTTAAAAAAGATGGCCCTGTGATTACGGATCAGGGCAATATGGTGATTGATACAAAATTTGGTGCGATCGCAGACCCAGTGGCTCTCGAAAAAACCCTCAACAATATTCCCGGTGTTCTAGAGAACGGCATTTTTGTCGGAGTTGCGGATCTCATCTTAATTGGCGAGCTTCAGAATGGTGAACCGTTTATCCGGGAGCTGTAGGCTAGGGGGCAACTCTGGTAAGGTGTAGACAAGTGCAAGCATTCAAGCCCTTGGCCATTGAGAGGCAATTGGGCGACTGCTGCACTTGTGTCCCAGTGGGTGAACGGGTATGGAGTGTCCCTTTTGTCGTCATACCGATAGTCGGGTTCTTGAGTCTCGCTCAGCAGAATCGGGACAAAGTATTCGACGCCGCCGAGAATGTCTCCAGTGCAAGCGCCGGTTTACCACCTACGAGCGCATCGAATTTGTCCCGATCTCAGTGATTAAACGAGATAGTCAGCGGGAATCCTTTGATCGCTCAAAACTGCTCCGTGGCATGGTGACCGCCTGCGAAAAAACAGGGATCTCAACCTTGCAACTAGAGGCCTTAGTAGATGATATTGAAGCTGAACTCCAGCAACGAGCGGTGCGGGAGGTGGCCAGCTCAGAGCTCGGAGAAACAGTTCTCCAACGCCTCAAGGGGCTGAGCGAGGTGGCCTATGTGCGCTTTGCCTCCGTGTATCGGCAATTTCAGGGCGTGCGCGACTTTGTTGAAGAGCTGGCCCACTTTCAAGATGACCTGCCCCCAGTTCGACCAGACCCCATCAACGGCGGCACAGAGCCCACAGAATCCAGGGAGTCTACCCTATATTGCTAGATGTTGGCTTCACCCCCCGTGCCGCCCGCTCAAAGTCCTCGGCGGCAGCTTGGGTGGTGGGTACATCAAAGAGCGTGGCTGCGATCGCAGGCGACAGCGTAAACGTATCAACCCCCTCAACTGCCAACTGACCCATCTCTTTTGCCTGACGCAGACTGGCCACTAGCAGTCGCATCGGACTCCCCAGACCCGTGAGCACCTGCTGCATTTGGGTAATTGTTTCTTGTCCTCGGATGCCAAGATCTTGCATTCGACCTAGGTAGGGTGCTGCGTAAGTAGCTCCCAGGGCTTCAGCCGCCAACACCTGCTGAACCGCGAAGACCGCCGTCAGCGTCACCGGAATCTCAGCCTTCACCAATTGCGCCGCCGCTTCACTTCCCATCCGGGTCGCCGGAATCTTAACCACCACCTGTGGGGCAAAACTAGCCAGGGCCTTGCCCGTCTGAACCAGGTCAGCGACTGTGCCCCCCCAGGTTTGCAGTTGCACTTCTTGAGCGCCCAAAGCCAGCGCCGTCTGCGTTAAGGTCTTGAGCATCTCCACCGTACAAAGCAGGTGCGATCGCTCCAACAACAGCGGATTGGTGGTGACCCCATAGAAAATCCCCGTAGGCAACCACTGCTGCCACTGAGCCACATCAGCAGTATCCAAGAACAACCGTAATCTAGAGGGAGTCAGGGACACAGGCAGCGCTCCATTCGCTAGTACAGCCTAAAAATAGCTTATAGGCAGGGCTTTGACTCTCATCCCAGTAGCGATAACCCACTGTATCTAAAAACCCTTGCCACTCGTCCATTTCGCTAGGGGGCACCTGCATCCCCACCACAATGCGACCATGGTCTGCCCCGTGATTGCGGTAGTGAAACAGACTGATGTTCCAATTGGGACTCATCGAGTCCAGAAACTGCATCAGCGCCCCCGGTCGCTCCGGAAACTCGAACCGATACAGCAATTCATTGTGAGCAAGCGGTGATCGTCCCCCTACCATATGGCGTAAGTGCAGCTTGGCCAGTTCATCATCGCTCAAATCCAGGGTCCGAAACCCGTGGGATTCAAAATTGGTCTTAATTTCAGTCGCATCTGCCCGATTTTGGGTCTGAACCCCCACAAAAATATGTGCCTCTTGGGCATCGGCAATCCGATAGTTAAATTCAGTCAGATTATGCCTGCCAATGCAAGCACAAAAGCGCCGGAAGCTGCCTCGCTCCTCGGGAATGGTGACCGCAAAAATGGCCTCCCGGCGTTCACCCAACTCAGCCCGTTCTGCCACAAAGCGGAGCCGATCAAAGTTCATATTAGCGCCACACGCCACTGCTACCAGGGTTTGGTCTTGGAGGTTTTCGCGCTCCACATAGAGTTTGGCGGCTGCGATCGCCAAAGCCCCAGCAGGCTCCAAAATAGATCGAGTATCCTCAAACACATCTTTAATCGCAGCGCAAATATCATCGGTGCTCACCAACAGCACCTCATCAACATACTGTTGGCAAAGGCGAAAGGTCTCAACCCCCACTTCGCGCACCGCCACCCCATCCGCAAATAAACCCACCTGCGCCAGTCGTACCCGCTGCCCTGCCTGCAACGACTGCGCCATGGCATCTGCATCCATGGGCTCCACACCAATCATTTTAATCTCCGGTCGCAGGCGTTTCACATAGGCCGCAATGCCAGAAATGAGCCCACCCCCCCCAATGGCCACAAAAATAGCATGGATGGGCTTCTGGTACTGCCGCAAGATCTCCATACCAATGGTGCCCTGACCCGCGATCACGTCCGGATCATCGAAAGGATGAATAAAAGTCAGGTTCTTATCAGCCCCTAGACGGCGGGCTTGGGCATAGGCATCATCATAGGTATCCCCATAGAGCACCACCTCTGCACCCCGAGCCGCCACCGCCTCAATTTTAACTTGGGGGGTGGTTACCGGCATGACAATCAGCGCCTGGGTTCCCAAGTGGCGAGCGGCCACAGCCACCCCCTGGGCATGGTTGCCAGCAGAGGCCGCAATCACACCCTGAGCTAGTACATCCGGGGGCAACTGAGCCATTTTGTTGTAGGCTCCCCGCAACTTAAACGAAAAGACCGATTGCATATCCTCGCGCTTCAACAGCACCCAGTTGCCGAGCCGAGCCGACAAAATGGGGGCGGGTTCCAAGGGAGACTCTTGGGCAACATCGTAGACCCGCGCAGTCAGAATTTTTTCCAGATAATCAGGGTGCATGACCACATCCAGCAGAAGAAGCCAGCAGCATGAGCCAGCCGGAAAACCATTGTACTGTAATCGCGCCAGCATCCTATTGGCTCCGAGATGCAAAGGCACTGACCCCAACCTCATCGGTCTTCTGTCTAAAATAGCGTTGAATCAACTCGGAGGACTCTGTGTCTTTAGCATCGCTGTTCAGCCAACCTTTTCACCAAATCCGACAACGAGGACGCAGGAGATCCCCCAACCGTCATCGGCACCGCTGGCCCCTATTCTGGTTGGGGCTGTCGCTAAGCATTCTGCTAATCTTACCCGCGACCGGGGGTCTGACACAGGTGCCCCCCGGTCTGCCTACCCCCCCCGCTCAAGACTCTCCGGCTGCCGATGCGCCTGCCAATGAAACCCCAGATGAGACCTTTGCACTGCCCTCAATTCGCAATATCCTGGCCTCCAACGGCACCGTCCTGGAAACAGCCCCAGTGCGACTAGATGGGCGCACCGTTTTTCGAGTCGCTACGGCTGGAGGGGTTTCAGCCCGGGCCCGAGCCAATGAAATTGCTCAACGTTTGAGCGAAGTCGCTCGGCGTGGATTTGAAGCTGACCAGGACTGGACTGTAGCCTGGGAGGAAGATCCAGAAAGTAACCAGCCCATCCTCTTTGTCAACAATACCTTTCTGATGACGGTGACGGATGGAGATGCCCAAATTCGGGGTCTACCCAATGTTCGGTTGCGGGCTGAAGATTTGGTCGAGCGGCTTGAGCTGGCGCTTGAGCGCTATGAACAGGAGCGTCAACCCAACTATCTTTGGCGACGAGTCCGAGATGCTTTCTTGATTAGCGTTGGGGTTGTAGTGGCCATTACCGGACTGGTGCTGTGGCAGCGACAACTGCGATCGCGCAAGCAGCAATTACAAGCCCAAGTTGACGCCGAGGCAGCGGCTCCCTCGGCCACGCCCCCTGATCTGCGCCAACAAATTGCCCGACAGCAAGCCCTCAACCTGATTTCCTTACAGCAGTGGGGCAGCAGAATTTTACAAGGTGCCATTTTGGGTGGCGGGCTCTTTTGGCTGTTGGGTTTATTTCCCTATACCCGCCCCTGGCAACCCACCCTATTACAGGTGATGCAAGTTCCCCTCAAAACCCTAGGGGTGATCTTGGCAGTCTACGGACTCGTGCGTCTCAGTAATATCTTGGTGGATCGGCTCTTTTTAGTCCTCCAAGAAGATACCTTGCCCGTGAGCCTAAGATCCAAGCGTCTGACCTTGCGCTTTTCAACCGTCTCTAGAGTTGCCAAAAATATCTTGGGGCTTTTGTGGGTCGTCATTGGCTTGCTCACAGTCTTAGCAATCCTGGGCTTAGATTTGGGTCCCCTACTGGCAGGGGCTGGCATTATCGGTCTCGCGTTATCCCTAGCCTCTCAGAATGTTCTCAAGGACATGATCAATGGATTTTTAATCCTGCTTGAAGACCAATACGGGGTTGGCGATATCGTCATTGTCGGCACCGCCGCTGGCTTAGTAGAAAACATGAATCTGCGCATCACCCAGCTTCGCAATACCCAAGGCAACCTCATTACCATTCCCAACGGTCAAATTGATATCGTCGAAAACCTCTCCAAAGAGTGGGCGCGCGTTGACCTATCCATTCCCATTGCCCTCAGCGCCGACCTCGATCAAGCACTGCATCTGATTAAAGCCGTAGCAGACTCCCTCAGCCAAGACCCCCTGTGGAAGGGTAACATTCTCGAACCGCCCCAAATGCTAGGAGTTGATGACTTAGGCGTCGGTGGTGCCACCCTGCGCATCTGGATCAAAACCCAACCGCTAAAACAGTTTGAGGTAGGGCGTGAATTTCGCCATCGCTTGAAGCTAGCCTTCGATAAAGCCCAGATCGCCTTGGGCGTACCCCAACAATCTCTAGTAATGCAGCAAACTCAACCCACAATCCAAGACCTTGCTGCATCTCAAGTGGATCCTAAAGTGAGGTCAGGACAGAGCGCGGAACCAACCGCGCTTCCAGAAAAAAACCACCAGTCCCACCACTATGGTGAGCATCACAATCCAAACCCCTAGATAACCCCATTGCCACTCCAGCTCAGGCATCACCTTAAAGTTCATCCCGTAAACCCCGACAATAAAAGTAATGGGGATAAATACAGTAGAAATAACGGTGAGAACCTTCATGATTTCATTCATGCGGTTGCTGACAGCCGAAAGATAGACATCCATCAAGCTCGAAGCCAGCTCTCGATAGGTTTCAACCATATCTAAGACCTGAATCGCGTGATCATAACAGTCTCGTAGATATATCCGAACATGATCACTCATGAAGGGGCTGGCATCTCGAATCAAAATATTGATGGCCTCTCGTTGAGGCCAAATGGCTCGACGCAGCAGCAGCAGTTCCCGACGAACTTGATGGATTTGATCTAGGGTTGAAGCGGTGGGATGCCCCATCACTTCATCTTCTAAGGCTTCTATGCGCTCGCCATATTCTTCGAGGACTGGAAAAAATCCATCAATCACAGAATCTAGCAGGGCGTAAGCCAGATAGTCTGCCCCATGATTTCGAATAGCGCCCTTAGCATAGCGAATGCGATCGCGCACCGGATCAAAACAATCATGTTCAGGCTCTTCCTGAACCGTCAGAAGATAAGATTGTCCTAGAATCAAGCTCACCTGCTCTCGCCAAAAGCCCTGGCCATCCGGTTTGGGGATCACCATTTGAGTAATCATCACCAGATGACGATCATAGACTTCAACCTTCGGGCGTTGGGGCACATTGACAATATCCTCCAGCACCAGCGGGTGAAGTTGAAACACCTCTCCCAGGCGAACCAGCAACTTTTCATCCCCCAGTCCACGCACATCAACCCAAGATACCGAAGCTGCGGAACTCAAGTCAGATAAAACGTCTTCAGGCTGCTTCAGCACAGTCCGACGAGCGCCTTCAGGATTGTAATCAATCCAGATCATCTCAGTCGGAGGTGCAGCCGCATCAATCCTGAGCTGGCCTGGGATAGTGCCAGGAGCATCATAAAAGTAGTGTCGGTCATCCACACTCAAAGACTGGACAACATTTTTTTTAGCCATCACCGGCTATCCTGGCGATACTGCCGTCATTAGAGCAGTTTTTTCCTTAAAATTCCAAACACCTGCCACACCAGCTCCAAGCTATGCCAACCTCAATTCCTCCCAGGACTGCTGGATGGCATTGCCAAAAGCGGCTGTTCAGCAATCCCATCAATGCAAGCTAGCGCCTCCAAGTCAGGCTCTTCTTGAGCATCCATGATGAAGTCTTGTCGTTCGCAGCGATCGACAAATCGACAAGACCTCCCCTGACGGAAACACATTCCTGCCGATAAGGGCACTTGCGGAAATGGCACCCCCTGAGCATGAGCTGCTCTCCAATCTGTCAGGCGCTCTAGGTTAGTGACTAACATCTCAGCCGTTTCTTCATGCTGGTGCTGGTCATAGGCAAAAGTAAGACTATGACCAGTGCCCTCAGCCGCCTCCGCAGCTTCAGCAAACCAGTAAGTCATTGTGATTTGCTCAGGCGCATAGGTGCTCGTCTCTGCCAAAAGGTAGGGGTACAAGCGCGTCTGCCAGTCCCGATGCAGCACTTCCACGCTCCTGGGACGAGCATAGGTCTTCCAATCCACAATCTGGGCGTGGCTTTCTCCCTGGATCAATAAGTCATAGACGGCAATAAGGACATACTCCCCCAAAACCTGCGATCGCCAATGCTCTGTCTGACGCTCCCCATCAATCAGGGTAGGTGGAAACTGCTTAAAAGCCTCAGCCCATTGCCGCAAAGGAGCACAAGCAGCCACCAAACCATTGACATCTAACCCCAAGACTTTTTGCTGCATCATCTGGTGAAACTGAGTTCCCAGCAGTTGCCGTTCAGTTTGCACAGTTGGCACTGGAGGAAGCGTCAGTTGATCCAAATAGATATATTGAAATTTCCGTGGACACTGCCTTAGTAAAGTCAAATGACTCTGAGAGAGATGAAACAACTGAGATGAGAACTCCATAAAACTTCGTACTCTTGAAAAGGCTTCACCGTGTCAGCTTCCAGGATTTCACGCCCTACTGTTACAGAATTTTAATTGAAAAATGTAAGCTTTTTTTGGTTTTGGTAGTCTTTTCTTTTAGACTCAGAGGTCAAGATCAACTGATAAAGTATAGACTGCAAGCAAGAATGTTTAATTTATCGTGGCACGACATTTTGCTGGCCATCTCAGGACTGGCTTCAGCTTGGGGAATTATTTTACTCTTGAAGCGCGAATCATTAGAAGACCATCAAGAAATCGATGAGTCAGACGCCGCCGAGGAAACGTTGCTACGAATGGCCTTTATTTACTGGGTTGTTTATTGCTCAACTGTCGTCTTACAAAAATTTGGAGGAGATTTCCCTCATACCTACCTAGTCACGCTGAAATTGACTGGGATGCTGACTTACTTACTGACATTCTGCTGTATTTTGGGGCTGCCGCTACATCTACTAGAAGCGCGACAACAGCCACAGTCAAAATAGCAAGTTTATGTCAGGGCATTAGGCAGAAACACAAAAGCCCCTTGTCTAGAGAAGGGGCTTTTGTTATTTATAAACCTGGCACCGAGCTATTTTTCCAGAGGGCTACCCCTCAAGTATTTTTGCCGC
>NZ_WVIC01000022.1 GCF_009939295.1 Petrachloros mirabilis ULC683 | reverse complement strand
GGGGGCGAGTGCAAAGATTTTGAATTTTTCAAGACTTGTGTGTACACGGTAGCCCTGTGGGAGAGGGGAGCTAATCCAGTGTTCTAGTTCCCTCTCCCCTTGGGAGAGGGCTAGGGTGAGGGTCTTCAGGGATTTAGCTAAGAAGTTTTGTCAGTCAACAAGGGTTCAGAAATTGAGCTATCGCTTTTATTTTGCTCGGTGAGGTCACTTTCATGTCCAGTTCAGTTCAGATTCTGGCTTTTGCTGGCAGTGCACGGGAAGGTTCATTTAATAAGCAGTTGGTCAACATTGCGGCCAAAGGGGCAGAATCGGTTGGGGTTCCGGTGACGGTCATTGATTTACGAGATTACTCAATGCCGCTGTTTGATCAAGATTTAGAAGCTCGGTCAGGTTTGCCAGCGGTCGTCTTGCGTTTTAAAGCGCTGATGAAAAGTCACCAAGGATTGCTGCTGGCCTGTCCGGAGTACAACAGCTCTATGACACCCCTGCTCAAAAATACCATTGACTGGGCTTCTCGCCCTGAGCCGGACGAAGCACCCTTAACCTGTTTCAAGAGTAAGGTGTCGGTGCTCATGAGTGCATCTCCCGGGGGCTTAGGTGGTATGCGAGGGCTGGTTCATGTGCGCTCAATGCTCAGTAATCTGGGGGTGTTGGTGCTGCCAGAGCAAAAGTCGATTTCCGCTGCCTCTAATGCCTTTGACGCCCAAGGGAATTTGAAGGATGCCACACAGCAGAGTGCCATTACGCACCTCGGGGAACGGCTAGCCACCGTTATATCAAAGCTGGCTGAGTTGCCCGCAGATGGCGTTTGAGCGGGCTTGATTGGCTGTAGCTGATGTGTCTTGCTGTTTGCAATCAGAATTGACATGGCAAATTTGATCCAGATCTTGGCTCAGGAACTGTCCCTGAAACCGGCTCAAGTCCAAAGCGCGCTAGATCTCTTTGCTGAAGGGGCAACGGTTCCTTTTATCGCTCGCTACCGCAAAGAGCGGACGGGTGAACTTGATGAGTTGCAATTGCGGCAGATTGCTGAGCGTCATGTCTACCTCACAGAATTGGAGGGCCGCAAGGCCATGATTTTGGAGGCCGTTGAGCAGCAGGGCAAGCTGACGGACGCCTTAAAAGCCAAGATTTCGGCCTGCACCCAAAAGGCTGAAGTCGAAGATCTGTATTTGCCTTTTCGTCCTAAGCGCCGCACCCGCGCTACCCAAGCCCGTGAAAAGGGGCTAGAGCCGCTGTCGCAGTGGATTGCTAGCTTTAACCAGGCTAAGGGAGCTGATCTCTCCCTGGATTCCGAAGCTCAGCGCTACCTCAATGCTGAACTGGGTGTGAAAACGGTCGCGGATGCTCTCCAGGGGGCGGCAGATATTCTGGCTGAGGGGCTGGCGGAGAAAGCACATCTGCGGGCAGCTATTCGGGCTGAAATCGTCAATGCAGGGGTGTTTCGCTCACGGGTAAAGAGTAAATATCCAGAAGGTACGACCAAGTACGAGATGTACCGGAATTTTCAGGCGTTGGTGCAGCGGATTGCTCCCCACAATTTGCTGGCGCTTTACCGGGGGGAAGCCGAGGGCATCCTTAGTGTTGAGCTTGAGTTTGATCTAGATCGGATTCTGGGATTTTTAGAAGCGCAGGAAATTCGTACGCGGGCACCACACCTACGAGCTTTTTACCAAGATTTGGTGGCGGATGCGTTTCAGCGGTTGATCAAGCCTTCGCTGTTGACGGAGATCCGAGCTCAGTGTAAAGCGAAAGCCGACCGCGCTTCTATTGACACCTTTGCCGCCAATTTACGGGAGCTGCTGCTGGCCAGTCCGGCGGGGATGAAGCCCACTCTGGGGGTTGATCCCGGATTCCGAACGGGTTGCAAGGTGGTGGCTCTGGATCAAACCGGGCAATTCTTGGCCTATGAGGCTATTTTTCCCCACCAGTCTGCTGGGCAGCGCGCTCAGGCGGCTCAGAGCTTAAAGCGATTAATTCAGCGGTATCACATTGAGTTGATTGCCATTGGCAACGGCACCGCTAGCCGGGAAACGGATGCTTTTGTGGCAGAGGTGATCAAGACTCTGGAATCCGCACCCATCAAGGTGATGGTGAATGAGTCGGGGGCGTCAATTTACTCGGCTAGTGAAGTTGCGATCGCAGAGTTCCCCCACCTAGACATCACCGTGCGCGGTGCGATTAGCATTGCCCGACGCTTGCAAGATCCGCTGGCCGAACTGGTCAAAATTGATCCCAAGTCAATTGGGGTGGGACAGTACCAGCACGATGTGGATCAAAAACTGCTGAAGCAAAAGCTAGCCGAAACCGTAGAAAGTTGCGTCAACTATGTGGGAGTGGATCTGAATACCGCCTCCAAGGAACTGCTCACCTTTGTCTCTGGGATTACCCCTGCCCTGGCCAACAATATTGTCAGCTACCGCAATCAAAACGGAGTGTTTCGAGATCGCAAAGCCCTGCTCAAAGTTCCTAAGCTCGGTGCGAAAGCCTTTGAACAAGCTGCTGGTTTTCTGCGAATTCGCAACGGTCAGTACCCCCTCGACAATACCGCTGTTCACCCCGAAAGCTATGGCGTCGTCGCTGCGATCGCCCAGGATCTGCATGTATCTCTCACCCAGCCCACCACCCTAGCGGCTCGTCTCAAACAAACCAACCTAAAACGCTACATCACCGATACAGTGGGTGAACCCACCCTGCGCGATATTTTGCTAGAGCTAGAAAAGCCCGGACGTGACCCCCGTGCCCAATTCCGCACCGCCACCTTCAAAGCAGAGGTGACAAAACTCACCGACTTGAAGCCCGGAATGCGTCTAGAAGGCATTGTCACCAACGTCACTAATTTTGGAGCCTTTGTCGATATTGGCGTTCACCAAGATGGCTTAGTTCATATCTCACAAATGGCCAACACCTTCGTGAGCGACCCCAAAGATTTTGCTAAGGCAGGGCAAGTTGTGCAGGTGCGCGTCCTAGAGATTAACATCGCCCTCAAGCGAATCAGTCTATCTCTCAAGCCAGACCATTAGGGCGTTTGCTCGGGGTGCGCCCTCAAAATGAGACCCTGGGAGTTTCAGTGATTTGTCAGGATGAGACGATGACGATGGACTTTGAGGAGGTTGAGATCGAGTTGAGCCACCTGCTCTAGCATCCATACCACATGTTCAGGTCGCAGAATCGTACCATCATTGCGGCAACTGCCCACGAAGCGAATCTTGGCGGGATTAGATGCAGACTGTAGGTGCAGCTCGAAAAGGCGATCCCGCAAATTAATCACCTTTGCTTTACCAGATTTAGTGGTTTGCTCAAACAGCATCTCGGTTTGAGCCAAGACCTGTGCAATCCAAGTTTGCCATTGCTCAGTCTTGGCCGCTCCGTCGCTGAGCGCTAGGGTCAGGTCATATTCGGCTTGGGTCACCAGTTGGGTTGCAGAAGGCGACTTCAGTTCGATGGCTTCAACATGGTATAGGGGCAAATCCGCAGGCAACTGTGCGGCTAGGCGCTGCCGAAACTGAGCTGGTTCCAGTGCCTCGGTCAGCTCAAAATCTACCACCTCACCGGAGCTGGTGGCTCCTAGAAACAGGGCACTGGCAGGTGAAATTCGAGGGCTGGGGTGATAACCCCCCGTAAACGTAATGGGAAGCGCCGCCCGCCGCACGGCTCGATCCAGCAACCGCAGTAAATCCAGATGGCTGAGAAGGGCTATATCCCCCTGCTTGCCAAACCAGACCCGAAGCCGCTGCACCCGGTTCTGATTGGGCACAAAATGCCCTTGGAACTCGGGAATGGGAAGTGGGGGCACCACTACATTGTGGCCAAAGTCAATGCTGCACACCCCACAGTGGGAGCAACCCTCAAAAGAACAATCGGGCACCGTGGCGGCATCCAGGGCACGATGTAGGTCATCTTGGAGCCACTGCTTATCAATGCCTGTGTCCAGATGATCCCAGGGTAGGGGGGCATCCAGGTTTGGAGACTGGGTTTCGGGGTCAAAGAGGTTCCACTCACCGGACTCCACCTGGCGATATTTCCAGGTCAGATCCGTTTCAGCGATGGCTTGGGTCCAGGCTCTAAAGGCGCGCTCCAGGCTCTCCCACCAGGAATCCATGCCCGCGCCCAGTTCCCAGGCTCGTTTGATCACGGGAGCCAAACGGCGATCGCCCCGGCCTACAAAGTCTTCCATAGCCGAGATGCGTACGTCAGTGAAGTTGACTTTCACGCCTCGAATCCGGCTAAACTCAGTCCGCAGCAGGGCTTGCTTGCGCTCAAACTCAGTTGTGGAAACTGAGTGCCATTGGAATGGCGTGTGAGGTTTGGGGGTGAAGTTAGAGATGGTGATGTTAAAGTCCAGGCGCTTGCGCCCCAGTTGACTGCATTCCCGCCGCAGCCAGCGGATCGTCTCAGCAATGCCCAACACATCAGCGTCGGTTTCACCAGGCAGGCCAATCATGAAGTAGAGTTTGACTTTGCTCCAACCCTGCTCGCAGGCAGTTTGAATGCCCCGCAGCAGTTCTTCATTGGTCAGTCCTTTATTGATGATGTCTCTGAGCCGCTGGGTACCGGCTTCGGGGGCAAAGGTCAGCCCCGTTTTCCGGGTGCCACCCATGATGTGGGCAATATTCTCATCAAAGCGATCCACCCGTTGGCTGGGCAGGGAGAGGGAAATATTTTCCCCCTGGAGGCGATTTTTAATCTCCATGCCCACCGCAGGCAGGGCCAGGTAATCTGAGCAGCTCAGGGACAGCAGCGAAAATTCGTTGTAGCCCGTGGCGCGCATCCCCTGCTCGATGGCATTCACAACTTGCTCTGGCTCTACGTCCCGGGCCGGACGGGTGAGCATTCCTGGTTGGCAAAAGCGACAGCCTCGGGTGCAGCCCCGCCGCACTTCGATGGTGAGCCGGTCGTGAACGGTCTCCACGTAGGGCACCAGACCAATGGAATAGGCGGGGATGGGGGTGGCCACTCGCCGCAGGATGCGGGGGGGCACCTCTGGTCGATTGGGATGCACTGATCCATCGGCGGCCATGTCATAAAACTGGGGCACGTAGACCCCCGGCACCTGGGCTAGATCGAGGAGTAATTCGGTGCGGGTCAGCCCTGCGATTTTTCCTTCTTCCAAGACAAGGCCAATCTCCGGCAGCAGCTCTTCGCCATCCCCCAGGGCCACAAAGTCAAAAAAGTCGGCATAGGGTTCGGGGTTAGAGGTAGCCGTTTGTCCCCCGGCAAAAATCAGGGGATAGCTGCCTGCTTCTACATTCCAGGCTCCGGGTTGCTGTCGCTCTTGCCAGGTGAGGGGAAGCTGGGCTAAATCCAGCATTTCCAAAATGTTGGTGGCTCCTAGTTCGTAGCTGAGGCTAAAGCCCAGAATGTCAAAGTCGGTGAGGGCGCGACGAGATTCCACTGCAAACAGGGGCGTCTGGGTGTCCCGTAGCTTGGTGGACAGGTCGGGGGCGCTTAGATAGGCGCGATCGCACAACTGCCGGGGTTGAGCATTGAGAATGTTGTAGAGAATAATATGTCCTAAATTTGAGGCTCCTACCTCATAAATTTCCGGGTAGGTGAGTACCCAGCGCACCTGCGCCGAGTGCCAGGGCTTATGAATGGCACCCAGTTCGTTCCCCAAGTACCGGGCTGGCTTGAGAATATCCGGAGTCAATAAAGATTCAAGCATGGGTATGGCCGTAAGCCCCCCCTTCTGGCTGAAAAGGACAAATTTCTTCGATGAGCTGCAACCCCCGATGGCTCAGCATATCTCGCAAGACCGGATCGGGGGCAATGCGCAGATGGGTCGGCGACACCTCAACGGACACATGGCGATTGCCCAGATGATAAGCTGCCCGCAACAACTCTAGGGGATGGGCTGCGGTAATGGTCAAGACGGGTTCGGGTTTGGCCACAATTCGCACCCGCGTTTCTCCAGACTCGGTGGCCAGTAGATCTCCATCCTGCAAAACCATGCCTCGGGGCAAGCGCAGGACGATGACTTGACCGGCTTCGGTGGTAAAGTGATGGCGCGATCGCACCCGCTCTTCCGCCGTTAAGGCCAGGTCAATGACCGGCGACCCGTCTATTGGTATCGCCTGATCTCGGCCAGATCTAGAAGATCCGGTAGACACCCGCTGGGTGACAGTGACAGCAGACACGCTTAATTTAGTCATGAAGCTCTGGCAGGAAGCCTTAGCTTATCTCCGTAGGGTCAACATGGGCAGACGTTATTCGCCATCGACTTGCAGTTGGTACTCTGTGGCCGACAGCGTATCATCGAGACTCAGGGACTCAGCCACTCGGACTTTGAGCAGCCAGCCTTCGCCGTAGGGGTCTTCCACCAATTGTTCTGGGTTGTCGGCTAGCGGAGTGTTCACTTCCACGACTGTTCCCGTAACCGGTGAATAGAGATCTTCTACAGCTTTCACGGACTCAATATTGCCAAATACTTCTCCTTGGGTCACCACATCGCCTTCACTGGGCAGATCTACAAACACAATATCTCCCAATTGATCGAGGGCAAAGGCACTAATGCCAAGGGTGGCAATTTCACCTTCTAAGCGCACATACTCGTGGGAGTCCAGGTATCTTAAATCTTCTGGGTATTCAAAGCTCATTGCCCGTTGCCTTTAAGCGTTAGCACCACATCTCTTTACCTCTATACCATGACCACTGGCGCAAGTCTTGCTCTAGAGACACGATTTGGTCAGAACACAGTTTGGCCAGAAAAAGGGCTGCCTGATCTGACCCGATCCAATTTTGGCTGAGGTGCCAAAGCTGACGCACTCAGGTTGCTGGATGTTGAGCCGAAGAAGAGGGCAGATTGAGCCGCTCGGCATGTCCCCAAAAGGATTCCAAGTCATAATATTCCCGCTGCTCTGGCATCAGAATGTGGGCAATCACATCCCCATAGTCCAACACAATCCAGCTCGACTCCGACACCCCATCTTTACGGAGGGGATGACGCTCACACTGGTCGGCAGCGGAGGCCGTCATGGCTGTGGCAATGGCTCGCACCTGAGTGCGCGAAAGACCAGTCACAATCACAAAATAATCTGCCAGGTAGGAGACTTCTGTCACTTTGAGCAGCAGAATGTCTTTTCCTTTACGGTCATCGGCAGCCTGGGCAAGAGTAAGGGCGAGGGTGTGGCTCAACAGTTCTGACAAAGGCTTTGGGTCTGCTTGGGTCTTCAAAGGCAAGATGAATCACAAAAACAAAAATAGGTATTCTTCCAGGATAGTTCAAGGCATTCCCAGATTGAATCCAATCATTACGAACTGTTGCAACCGCAGGAACCGTGGCAGCAGCTCAGACCTCCCTAGGCTTTTGTTTGAGCCTGTTGCATAGCCCAGTTTCGAGTCAAGATCATCCGGGGGTGGATCAGAAGTTTTTGGGCAATCAGGTGGGCAAGGGTGCGATCGCAGGTCATCCACACAGCCCGTTGGAGATTGTGGTGCGCCACCTTACGCAGTTCTTTGAGCTCAGGGGTATCTCCCCGACCCGGCTCCAGGCTATCGGCTAGAAATACCACGCAACTGAGGGGGCTCATCCCCGGCTCCCCCAGGGTGTGGTGGGCGATGGCCGCTAAAATTTCAGCATCTTGCACGCCAAATTCTTGCTGCGCCACCACTGCACTCACGGCGGCATGGAGCAGGCGAGGATCGGCCTCATCCACGGGGTCGATGGCTAGGCCAGCCTCCCGTGCCAAGGCCAACAACC
Organism: Petrachloros mirabilis ULC683; assembly: GCF_009939295.1. Classification (GTDB taxonomy): domain Bacteria; phylum Cyanobacteriota; class Cyanobacteriia; order Thermosynechococcales; family Thermosynechococcaceae; genus Petrachloros; species Petrachloros mirabilis. The sequence goes on along the minus strand of NZ_WVIC01000022.1, from coordinate 62,381 downwards.
GCTGGGGTCGATAGTACTTGGCCAGATCGTGCATCAGTCCAGCTTGAGCCGCTTTGGCAACATCCAGATCATAAGCTTGGGCTAACGCCATCGACATCTGCTCAACGCGGAGAATATGCTTGAGGCGATGGCCGGGCACCTCGGCCTCAAGCCACCTCAGCACAGCCTCTCGATCAACAAGAGACGTGGTTGGCACCACAGGGGAAGAAGAAGACATACCTTAGGATAGAAAGTGCAATGGGGGTGGGTCGTTCATCATTTACTCAAACTTAGCAAACTTGGCATGAGCGATTTAGTGCTGTTTTGGCATCGGCGGGATTTGCGCCTGAGCGATAGTGTGGGGATCAGGGCTGCCCGCGATCGCAGCCCCAAAGTGATTGGCATATTTTGTCTTGATCCCCAACTGCTTCAGCCTGCCGAGGTTGCCCCTGCCCGGGTTACCTATCTGATCGGGTGCTTGCAGAAACTCCAAGACGCCTATGCTCAAGCAGGCAGCCAACTGCTAATCCTCAAAGACAATCCGCGCCAAGGGCTACCGAGACTGGTAATGGCGCTCAACGCCCAGGCCGTTTATTGGCACAAAGATGTAGAGCCTTACAGCCGCACCCGAGATCGTGACGTGGCCGCCACCCTCCGCAGTCAAAACATCGAAGTTTGTGCCACCTGGGATCAACTCCTCCACGCCCCAGCCGAGATCCACACGGGTAAGGGTGACCCCTACAGTGTCTATACTCCCTTCTGGCGCAACTGGAGCCAAAAAGCCAAGCCCGCCCCACTTCCTGGGCTCATGGATGCAATTGGGCTTACGGATAATGAACAACAAGCAGCCCTGAAAGCGGGCGTGATTTCACTCCCCAGCCCTCAAGACCTGGGGTTTGATTGGCAAAACCCCCTGGCGATACCTCCGGGAACAACCGCCGCCCAGGAGTGCTTAGAGGAATTTGTGGCTGGCCCCATCTTTACCTATCAAGACCAGCGTAATTTCCTAGGTAAACCGGGTACCTCTGGCCTCAGTGCTGCCCTGAAATTTGGGGTGATTGGGATTCGCACCCTCTGGCAGGCCACTCTGAGCGCCCTCGCAGCTTGCCGTAGTGACGAAGCCCGTGCCAGCGTCGAAACCTGGCAAAAGGAACTAGCCTGGCGAGAATTTTACCAACATGCCCTCTTTGCCTTTCCAGAACTGGCCACCGGTCCCTACCGCAAGCTGTGGCAAGACTTCCCCTGGGAAGGCACAGATCAGCAGTTTCAGGCTTGGTGTGCAGGGCAAACAGGCTACCCAATTGTAGACGCCGCCATGCGCCAGATGAATCAAACAGGCTGGATGCACAACCGCGCTCGCATGATTGTGGCCAGTTTTTTAACCAAGGATTTAATCATTGACTGGCAGCGAGGCGAACGCTATTTTATGCAAACCCTGATTGATGGAGATCTAGCAGCCAACAATGGGGGCTGGCAATGGAGTGCTTCTAGCGGCATGGATCCTAAACCCCTGCGGATTTTCAACCCCGCCAGTCAAGCCCAAAAGTACGATCCTGAAGCCGACTACATTCGCCAATGGCTACCTGAGCTGAGGGGGGTGGAGACAGAGGCTCTGGTGACGGGCAATATTTCCCCTGGAGATCGAGAGCACTGCGGCTACCCAGACCCCATCGTGGATCACAAGCAGCAGCAGCAGCGGTTTAAGCAGCTTTATCAGCAGCAAAAAGCAAAGACTGCCTCCTAAGGAGACCCAAAGGGAGTCGTCGGTATCCCCCTAACAGGTAGGGTAATCCCAAACAGATCGCCAGCCTCAAACGCCTGCTGAATGGCTTTCTGGCTCAGGCCCACAGAGGCAGATGTGACATAGAGATCTCGGAGGTTAGGGCCTCCAAAGGTTGGACAGGTCGGACGCGGTACCGGCACCTGCACTCGCCCCAGCTCTTCACCCCTGGGGCTGATACAGGCGAGACACCAGCCGTCCCAGAGCGCTACCCAGAGGTTGCCGTCCTGGTCAATGGTGAGTCCATCTGGCTCGATTTGCTCATCAGTGAACTGAATCAGGGGGGTGCGATCGCTAATCTGCCCCGTTTCGCCCTCAAACCGGTAGGCATAGATAGTACGAGCCGAGGAATCCGTCAGATAAAAGATGTCACCATCTGGACTCCAACCCAGACCGTTCGAGATCGTCAGACCCGTTTCCATCACCTGCAAGGCTCCATCTGGATCGTAGCGATAAAGGGCAGCCTGTCCAGGTTCCTCTGCCAGGGAGCCAATCCAGAACCGCCCCTGGGGATCGCATTTGCCATCATTAAAGCGGGTACTGGCCTGGGGAAAATCAACTCCTCTTAGGGTTTCAACTACTCCACTGGTCAGATTCAGGGTGGCCAAACGGTTGCCCATGGCCATCAAGAGCCGGTCATCTGCCATGAGCGCCAGCGCACTCACCACATCCCCCACATCCCAGTGGCAATCCTGCCCAGTGTCGGGATCAAAGATGTGAACTCGATGGTTGTAGATGTCAACCCAGTAGAGCACCTGTTGAACCCCATCCCACAGCGGGCCTTCTCCTAACCGAGCCCGAGCAATCAACCGATTTTGAGCCATAAGCCTTGCCGCAAATTCCATACTGACTGGGACTCCATGCCCGTAAATAGTGTTACAAATCATGACGCTTCCCCAAACGCCCCAGTTTGTAGGAAAATATTATGAGAAGACTTTGAAGAAGGTTTAACTGAGGTCTAAACGCGATGGACTTTGATTTTCGGCTCCTAATCGTCCTGTTGCCAGTGTTGCTTGCAGCGGGATGGGCGGCGAAGAATATTTTGCCCTCCGCTTTGCAGCAACTTCAGGCTTTTGTCAACAAGTAAAGCGATCGCAGGGTTTTAGCCAGCCCTGCACCGCTCAAGCTTGTGCTCTGTGAGCTTGGCATGGCTACGGGTGAGCATTACAGTTTGAATCGGCTCATCTAGCGGCAGGGTACCGCGTTATGGTGCTGAGCCACAAGAGTAAGCGCCTTAACAATAATTCGATGTTCCTGCACCTGGATCCGTTGGTGCAGACTATCAGCCGTGTCATCCGGATAAATGGGCACAGCCGCCTGAATCAAAATAGGGCCACTGTCCACATCCAGACTCACCCAGTGAACCGTGCAGCCCGTAATTTTAACCCCATAGGCCAGGGCTTGCTCGACCGCCCGGATGCCAGGAAAGCTGGGCAGTAGGCTGGGATGAATATTCAGCATCCGCCCTGCAAAGGCATCGACTAAGACTGGGGTGGCACGGCGCATCCAACCTGCCATCACCACCCATTCCACTTCAAGATCTCGAAGGGTCTCCACCACCACTTGATCAAAGGTTTCCCGGTTGGCATAGTGTCGATGGTTAATAAGCCGAGTGGGGATATTCCAGTCTTGGGCGCGTTGGGCTGCTTTGGCTCCAGGGTTATTGTAAATTAACCCTTGAATCTGGGCATGTAAGCGGTGTTGGGCAATGGCCCGAGCGATGGCCTCAAAGTTTGTGCCACTGCCTGAGGCCAACACCCCTAACTTGAGGGGTAATGCCCTATCCATCGGGGCAGGTGGCTCTAGGTTCAGGGGAGAAATCAGACTTGCCTGGGCAGGTTCAGCCACACTCTCTTTGCTGCTCATGTCCTCATCATCCTGAATCAAATTCGGTTTGTCTTCTGACCAAACTATCTTAGTGTCTTGCTAGCTCTTCCTATTTGGGTCACTTCCCTGGTTAGGTTCCCGGTGGTTCAGACGGGAATTTAGCCCTCTGATCATACCTGGGGGGGTGCGAGAAAAAGGGTGGGGCTGCACAATTTTTACCCCCACCTTCGACACCCAGCGTAAGATGGCTCTATGTCTACCCGTATGCCCAATGCCTCCCAGGTTACAGCCTGGCTCTTTTTGGCTCCAGCGTTAATGTTGCTGGGGGTTTTTGTATTTTGGCCGATGGTGTATCTGGTGTACCTCAGCTTCACGGCAGGAAATTTTACCCTGGCGGGTACCCACTGGGTAGGGCTGCAAAATTACTGGCGTTTAGCGATCACGCCTGATTTTTGGCAGGTGCTTGGGAATACTCTCTATTTCACGGTGGCGACGGTGATTCCCAGCCTGGGGCTACCCTTGGCTCTAGCAGTTTTGCTCAATCAGCGTTTGCCCTTACGGGAAGTTTTGCGCACGGCCTACTTTCTGCCCTCTTTTACCTCGATTGTGGCTGCGGGCTTGGGCTTTCGGTGGCTGTTTCAAACTGATGGCCCTGTGAACAATGGCCTTAGTGTGCTGGGGTTAGAGCCCATTGCCTGGCTAGGCAGTACCTTCTGGGCGATGCCGGTGTTGATTGTGCTGAGTATTTGGAAGCAGCTAGGTTTCAACATGGTGGTTTTTTTGGCGGGGCTGCAAAGCATTCCCCGCAGTCGCTATGAGGCGGCGGCGCTGGATGGGGCTCAGGGCTGGCAACTCTTTTGGCACATTACGTTGCCGGGACTCCGCCCTACCTTAATTTTTGCGGCGGTCACTACCATGATTTTTACCCTGCGGGGGTTTGAGCAGGTCTATGTGGTCACTGGTGGGGGGCCGCTCAATTCCACTAATGTGCTGGTGTATTACATCTATGAGCAGGCTTTTAGTCAGTTTGATTTTGGTTATGCAGCGGCTGCAGCGACCTTACTGCTATTGGGAACGTTGTTTTTGATTGCGGTGCAGCTTCAGGTTTGGCAAGAAGAGCCCTAAATTTTAGCATTGCGCCATCTGTGCATAATACTGGGCAGGTCGAGTTTGAGGTTTTGGGGCGGAAAGTTGAGGTCAGGGGGGGCTGTCGCCTGGAGGAGATCTGCGATCGCACCCATCCATTGAGATGTCACTGGTGAACTTCCGTCTTGTTGCTCCACGAGTACCTGCTCCAGCAGCTCTCGCATTTCACCCATAGCGGTTTCAGTTTGCAGACACCGATCTTTCCAGTGTTGAATCGCGGTCTCATATTCACTGGCCGCTTGAGCCTGATGTAAAATTTGCTCCTGCATATCTGCCACCTGCTGCTCTAGCTCTCCCACACGCGCTTGGTTGAGTTTGGCTTGGGCTTCTAGCTCCTGAGTGGAGTGGTGAAACTGCACCTGCAAGAGCGAGTGATTTGACAGCTCGGCTTCCAGAGCCGCCACCTTAGACTGGGCTTTTAACAAGCTTGCACTCAACCCCTGAATTACTTTATTTTTCTGGGAGTCTGATTGGCTTTGGTTCAGGGAAACTAGAATTTCCTCTTGAGAGGTCACAATTTGTTGGGTGTGTTTGAGTTGGGTTTCTAGTTTCTGAATGGTGACTTCGCAGTCGCGGAGCTGCGATCGCAGTCGCTCCACAGTCTTTTGAGCCAGAATGCGCTGCTGCGTTTCTTGAACCGCCGACTGCTGGGAGATTTCCACCTGAGACACCAGCCGCTCAAGGTCTGATTGACGCTCCTGTAGACCCTGTTGCTGCTCCTGAGAGATCTGCTGAAGCGACTTTATCTCAGCCACTTGCTGAAGCTGTAGCCCCTGTAGTTGCGCCAGATGATCTTCGAGCGCCACCTTTTCTAGTTGTAGCTGCTCATACTCTGTCTGCTGAGACGATTGCACCACAAGCTGCTGCTTGAGCGTTTCAATAGCCTGTTTTTGAATATGGGAAAACTCTTCTGTAGCCGCCAGTTGAGCCTCCAGAAAAGACTGATGGATCAATTGCGCCTTCAGTTCATCAATGTATATCTGACACTGTTGCAGCGCCAACTCCAACTGCTGCACCCGCTGCGGTTGTCCAAGCTTCAAACCTTGAGACTCAACAGAGCGGGCATCAGGGATTTTTGCCACACCCTCTACCCCGGCCTCTGATCGCTCAGAATCAGCAGACCTTGAAATTTGGCTAAGTTCTGGTGACGCCTCTGTTGAAATCTTGAGATCCCAAACAAATTCCAGTTGTTGTGTCAAATAGAGCCTCCTTACTCATGGCTAGCGGAGACAAGCCCACCCTACCTCTAGACCCCAGGTGAAACATCAAGCTCAGATTGCATTGAATCTTGCCTATAGCGGTTCTCACCTGAGTGAGGTACGGGGTGTGGGGGTCGAACCCCCACGCAGGGGGCACTGCCCCCTGCACCCCATGTACTCCATTGATCTGTAAACCGCTATATTCCCCTTGTAGGTCTATTTCCTATGCAGAATAATCACCCATCCTGTAAATTGCAAGGGATCTTGAAATTTACAAGCTTCACACCCCTGAAATGCCTTCTTTATGGTGAATGAGGGCGGTTCAAAGACCAACGATGATCTACTTCACGATCTGTCCGCTGGCAAGATTCTTCGAGAACCTTTTGATGCATCCAAGCCTTGCGCAAAGAAATGACCACCTGTTGCGCCTGCAAATATTCTGGTGACCCTGGTTCCAGGGCAGGAAGTGTCTGCCGCTCTAGCAATTGCAGTAGCAACTCGTAGTGAATATGAGAAGGAAGGGGCAACAGACCCATATCATCTCAACAGCATCGTAGTGCAGCAAAATCCCGTAATTTCAGGCCATCCGCCTCAGGATGCAAACAGCTTAGCAACTTTAGACCGCATATGGGTCATCTCAGCCTCTAGGGAAACCGGGGACGTCATTGTCTTAATCAGGGATTCGCCAACCAGCACCGCCTCAGCCCCAGCATCTGCAACCCGCCGCAGGTCAGAAGCCGTATGGAGACCTGACTCGCTCACCGTCACAATGTGCCTAGATTTCAGCACCTCAGCCCGCTGAGCCATCAATTCACAAGTCACCCGCAAATCCACATCAAAGGTTTCTAAGTTGCGGTTGTTAATTCCAACTAACTGCACCCCTGGTAACGCTATCACCCGATCAAGCTCAGCCAGGGTATGTACCTCAATCAAAGCCGCCATGCCTAGCCCTTGCAAAATTTTCAGAAAATAGATCAAATCTTGATCTGACAAGATGGCAGCAATCAACAACACCGCATCTGCACCGCAGGTTCGAGCCTTATAGATTTGGTAGGGGTATAAAATAAACTCCTTGCATAGCAAAGGAATTTTAACCACCTCTCGAATTTGGGCTAAATAGTCAAAACTGCCTTGAAAAAAGTGTTGATCACTCAGAACTGACAAGCAGGTTGCCTTTGCGGCTTCATAGGCCAGGGCAATGTCCACAGGCCGAAAGTCTGGCCGCAAAACCCCTTTGCTTGGGGATGCCTTCTTCACCTCTGCAATCAAAGCTGGATGTGTCAACCCCTGGCGCAGCGCTCCCACAAAGTCTAGAGGCGCAGGCATTTCCTTCACCCGTTTTTGTAGTTCTAGTAGGGGCACCTGCTCCCGCATCTGAGTCACCTCAGATTCTTTATGCCAGACAATTTTTTCAAGGATGTTCTGGGGTTCAGCGTTGGCAACAGCAGTTTGGTATTGCAACTCCTGCACTTTCACCACAGAACTCGGGGGACGGCGTCGAATTTGCATGGACAGGCATTTAGAATGACAGACTCAGCTTCATCCTACTGAATTTGGGCTGAATTTGGGCTGAATTCGAGCGAGCAAGAGAACAAGCCTGACTCTGACTCGGGTCAAAAGCGTTGCAGATAGCAGCAGACTCCGCTCTCTCCTCAGGGAAACTTCTGTCCTGGGGCTGAAACCACCTTAGAGACTGTGTTACAGTTTGTAGGAAGTATGCTGTACCCTCAGGACTTATTCGCAGTATGAGCAAAGTGTATGACTGGTTCGAGGAGCGCCTAGAAATTCAGGCACTCGCGGACGATGTCACCAGTAAGTACGTGCCTCCTCACGTCAACATCTTTTACTGTCTCGGTGGAATTACCCTGACCTGTTTCATCATCCAGTTTGCCACTGGATTTGCGATGACCTTTTATTACAAGCCCACCGTTACAGAAGCCTTTACCTCAATTCAATATTTGATGAACGAAGTCAACTTTGGTTGGCTGATTCGCTCTGTACACCGCTGGTCTGCCAGCATGATGGTGCTGATGATGATTTTGCACGTCTTCCGCGTGTACTTGACCGGAGGCTTCAAAAAGCCCCGTGAGCTAACCTGGGTCACCGGCGTGGTTCTGGCAGTCATCACTGTCTCCTTTGGTGTAACCGGCTACTCTCTGCCCTGGGATCAGGTGGGATACTGGGCGGTCAAGATTGTGTCCGGTGTGCCAGAGGCCATCCCCGTTGTGGGATCCTCAATTGTAGAGCTGATGCGGGGGGGGCAAAGCGTGAGCCAAGCGACTCTGACTCGCTTCTACAGCTTGCATACCTTTGTTTTGCCTTGGCTGATTGCAGTGTTCATGTTGCTGCACTTCTTGATGATCCGAAAACAAGGGATCTCGGGGCCGTTGTAAATTCTGACTGGGGGTTTCGGGTTGACGGGGTAGCGCCTTGCGTCAAGTCCTCATCGATCTGCCCCTGCCGATAACCAAAAGAGAGCACACACAAACGATGGCAAAAGTACTGAAAAAACCGGATTTAAGTGATCCCCAATTAAAAGCAAAGCTGAAGCGGGGCATGGGGCACAACTACTATGGTGAACCGGCCTGGCCCAATGACTTGCTCTATATTTTTCCGGTTGTGATTATGGGCACCATTGCCTTGTGCATTGGCTTGGCGGTGCTAGATCCAGCGATGGTAGGAGAACCGGCCAACCCCTTTGCCACACCACTAGAAATCTTGCCGGAGTGGTATTTGTATCCAGCCTTTCAAATTTTGCGGGTCGTTCCGAACAAACTGTTAGGAATTACGCTGCAAACTTTGATTCCGCTGGGACTCATGCTAATTCCGTTTATTGAAAATGTGAATAAGTTCCAAAATCCCTTCCGTCGCCCTGTGGCTACAGCCGTCTTCTTGTTTGGTACGGTGGTGACGCTTTGGCTAGGAATTGGAGCGACCCTTCCCATTGATACGTCTCTAACGCTGGGACTGTTCTAGGCTAAGAGGCGGCTTGCAAAGTTTCTAGCGCCTTGCACCCGCCCCCTAAATCCCCCATTCTGGGGGACTTAAGCGTGATCAAAGCCCTCCAGAATGGGGGGTTGGAGGGCGAATATAGCGAATGGGAAGATTTTAAGGACACCCCTTTAAGTTTCAGCCAGAATATTGTATTGATTAAGCCCTTATGGGTTTGCCGAGTTGGTAAATTCATGGGGGCTTACGCATTGTACTTTTTGTAATTGCTTATGCTAACCTGTACAGGTAATCTGTAGAATTCTATCTCTATGATTCCTGTGGCGACCTCTTATGCAAGCTATACCCAGGCTCGGGACAATTTTGTCAAGGTTTTGGAACAAGTTGAACAAGGAGATGCAATTGTGGTGGTGCAGCGTCGAGGGCATGGGGATGTGGCCATGATCGCTGCTGAAGAACTATCGAGCCTGCTTGAGCAGGTTTACCTCATGAGGTCACCTGCGAATGCCCAGCGATTGCTGGGTGCTTTAGAATGGTCTGAGCAGCAGCTTCAAACTACCCCCGAATCCTTATCTATTCCAGAGCTGCGTGCCCAACTGGAGGCTGAGCTTGGCCAAGAAGAAGCCCCCCAAGAGTGAAGTCGAAGTTCTGCGGGTGGTGCCTGAGTTCAGCCCTCAGTTTCGAGAAGACTTGCGGTGGTGGGCAAAAACAGATCCTCGCCTATGGCAGCGAATCTGGGACTTGATTGAGGCGATCGTTGAGCGCCCCTTTGAAGGGATTGGGAGGCCAGAGCCGTTGAAATATCTAGACTCGAATCTCTGGTCGCGACGCATTAACCTTGAGCATCGGCTTGTTTATCGGGTAGAGCACAATCGCATTTTTTTCCTGCAAGCTCGCTATCACTACGAATGATTTTTTGTATCTGTGATTTTCTTTGAGGAACGTGAGTTCGACAGCTCTCGTCTGCCCTCACCCCAACCCCTCTCCCCTCGCGTAGCGTGCCTGCAAGGCGTAATGTTGGGAGAGGGGCTAAAACCTTGAATTTGTGCTCTGTTCCCCCTCTCCCAATGTTGGGAGAGGGGGCTAGGGGGTGAGGGCGGATAAATCCTCGAACTCACGTTTGAGGATTTTTGTGCCTCTGTCACCTGAGCAAGCTTTATATCCCGTTAGGCTATGCCGTTAAGCCAGGATCAGAGCTGCCTCATGACTCGTCGGCAACTGTCACCGACCAGCCTAAGTGTGTGGGCTGTTCATAAATGCGCTTGAGTGTGTTGATGTCTCGGACTGAGATGGGGGCCGGATCGCGCACTTGCGCAAAGTAGAGGGCGTCGGTTTGCAAGGGACTATGCCCCCAAATGCCTAAGGCGTGACCCAGTTCATGGCGGACTGAAGCGAGGGTATAGGCTTCGGTTTGGCTGGGGCGTATATAAATGGTGCAGCGATGGGCTAGGTGCCCTTGGGGGTTGATATAGAGTGAAAAGCGGGTTTCGGCTGAGCGCGCTCGACCGGTTCCAAGTCGGGGGCGAATTTGCTCAATGATAATGTCTGCGTCAATCTCTGTGTCTGACTCGCCAGACTCGTCAGGCTCATTCAGTGGTACAGCCGTTATGGGTAAGTAAGGCTGCCAGTCTGCGATCGCACCTGCAACAGCACTTTGCCACAGCTCCGTCTCGCGCTCCAAGGTTGCGGCAGCCACGGCCACGCGCACCGGAAACTGACTCCAGACGAGGTATCCCACTCGGGTGGGTTGCACCTGATCAAAATAATCATCGGATGGGTCAGGGCTGCCCCATTCCTTTAAGGTCGGGGGGAGCGGATGCACTTGAGCAGCAGGCAACCGCAGATCGGGCGTAGCGCTCCGAGGATGGGCTGGCAACTCTCCCAATGCCGACAATGCCAGAGCCGACACCAGAGCCACCAACCCCAGTACCACCCATTGCCAGCCTTGCCGAGCCCATCGCCGCAACACCAATCTTTAATCTAACCAGCCTGCACTTAAGACCACGGTCAGCCCCATAAATAGCACCGTGAGCGTCCAGGTCACACGATTTAGCGTCGTTTCGGCGCTCTTATTGCTGGTGAACAATTGCGCTTGTCCGCCAATTCCCCCCAAGCCATCCCCCTTAGGACTGTGCAGCAGCACAAGAACAATCAGTCCCAGGCAAGAAAAAACCCAAACACCTTGGAGAATTGGAATCAGCATAGCCAGGCTCTCATGTGATATGTGATAACGGTGACAGCGGCAAATCGCCGACCCTCATTATAGCGTCCCAACCCAGAGCTTAAATCCGCAGACGCACCGGGCTGCGATTGGCTCGCACTTCCACTTCAACTGGGGCAATGAGGGACTTGCCCGTCATCTCTGGGGGCTGAGGCAACTGCAAAATTTCTAAGATGGTGGGGGCAATATCGGCCAGACAGCCATTTTCCCGCAGCTTCACATCTGCACCATGCCCTGGAATCTGACGCCTTTCGCCTTCTACTAAAATAAACGGCACGGGGTTGGTGGTATGGGCAGTCCAGGGATTGCCTTGTTCATCGCACATCAGTTCGGCATTACCATGATCAGCCGTAATTAGACAGGTGCCCCCAACCCTCGTGACTTGCTGCATGAGTTGCCCCAGACAGCGATCCACAGCCTCGACGGCTTCAATGGTGGCGGCCATCTGTCCCGTATGTCCGACCATATCGGTGTTGGCATAGTTAATCACGACCAGGGAGTATACCTGCTTACTCAGGGCAGCAACCGCCTTATCTGTGACCTCCTGAGCTGACATGGCTGGAGCCCGGTCATAGGTGGGCACCATGGGACTGGGGATCAAGACCCGGTCTTCACCGGGAAGTGGATCTTCCATGCCGCCATTGAAAAAATAGGTGACGTGGGCATATTTCTCCGTTTCCGCTAGACGTAATTGCTTCAAGCCATGTTCAGACACTACTTCTCCAAGGATATGGCTGAGATTTTGGGGCTCAAATGCCACCTTGGCGGGCAGGCTGGCATCGTATTGGGTAAAGGTGGCAAATTCGAGGGGCGCGATCAGGGTGCGCTCAAAATCTTTAAAGTCTGGATCAATAAAGGCATAGGTGAGCTGCCGGGCACGATCGGGGCGAAAGTTAAAGAAAATCACGCCATCCTGGGGCGCAATTGCATCGGGTGCCACCCGAGTGGGCTGCAAAAATTCATCGGTCATGCCTTGGGCATAGGCTTCGCCAATCACCGCCAAGGGATCGCGGCAGGGAGCTACTGCATCTTGAGTCATCACGGCATAGGCCGCTTCAACGCGATCCCAGCGCCGATCTCGATCCATGGCAAAGTAGCGACCGCTTAGGGTCACAATGCGCCCGACGCCCACCTCATCCATGGCAGTCAATAAGGTTTCAATTTCACTTTTGCTGCTGGTGGGGGGGGTGTCTCGACCATCCAGAATGGCATGAACGCAGACGTCAGCAATGCCGTGTTGTTTTCCCAAATGCAGCAAAGCAATCAAGTGATCGAGGTGAGCATGAACGCCTCCTCCTGAACAGAGCCCAACCAGGTGCAGCTTACTTTGGCGCTGGGCAACAGTTTCACAGATTTGCACCAAAACTTCATTGCTGAAGATACTGCCGTCTTCAATGGCATCTGAGATGCGAACCAGCTCTTGGGGAACAGTGCGACCCGCACCAATATTGAGGTGTCCCACTTCTGAGTTGCCCATTTGCCCCTTGGGTAATCCCACCGCTTTACCAGAGGTTTGAATGAGGGTGCTGGGATAGGCTGCCCACAAACTATCAAAATTCGGCGTGTTGGCGACGGCAATGGCATTACCGTAGGATTCTTCTCGATAACCCCAACCGTCTAATATGACCAGAACCACCGGAGAAACGGGTGTCAACGTCATATCGGTCGCTTTTCCTCAAACTTTGTTTTGCTGCAATAATAGCATCCAGTTTTCCGCATCAGACCAGCCCTCTGGCCGAATCATCTAAAATTATCCGGAAAAATGCCTGAAATTAATGATTTCGTGACAGCCTAGACTCTGATTTGAGCTGGGGTGGGTGGTCTCAATGGATGGATCCAAAAAAAGCGGTAGGATGACGGGTGCGCTTTGAACGAAATTAAGCCATGTCACCTGCTGTTTTTACTGCTCCTGAATCTGTGGATTCCTCGCCCACTTGGACCTTACATCCCCAACACGATCCGTTCACAAGCCTGCGAGGAACAGTACAGGTGCCAGGGGACAAATCTATTTCCCACCGGGCTTTAATGTTGGGTGCCCTGGCTCAGGGGGAAACCCAAATTCAGGGTTTACTGTTGGGCGAGGATCCTCGGAGTACGGCGGACTGCTTTCGGGCTTTGGGGGCTGAGATTTCACCTCTCAATAGGGAGTTGGTGACGGTTCAAGGCATTGGGTTAGGCAATCTGCAAGAGCCAGCAGAGGTTCTCAATGCTGGCAATTCGGGCACGACTTTACGGCTGATGCTAGGGGTTTTGGCCTCCCATGCGGGCCGCTTTTTTACGGTTACGGGGGATCGTTCGCTGCGATCGCGCCCCATGGGACGTGTTGTACATCCCCTCCAAGACATGGGTGCCCACATTTGGGGTCGGCAGGGCGACACCCTGGCTCCCCTGGCGGTGAAGGGACAAAATTTGCGTCCTAGTCACTATCACTCCCCCATGGCGTCAGCCCAGGTCAAGTCCTGCATCTTACTGGCTGGCCTGAGGGTCGAAGGAGCCACCACCGTCACTGAACCCGCACTTTCTCGAGATCACTCGGAGCGGATGTTAGCTGCCTTTGGTGCCGACATTCAAGTCGATGCTCAAACCCGTCGAGTTACGATTACAGGCCCAGCTCAATTGCAAGGACAGCCCGTGGTAGTGCCTGGTGACATCAGCTCAGCAGCGTTTTGGCTGGTTGCTGGGGCAATTGTGCCCGACTCTGATTTACGGCTAGAAAATGTGGGCATTAACCCTACCCGCACCGGCATTCTAGATGCGCTACAGCAAATGAACGCCGATCTGGTGCTGGAAAATGAACGATGGGTGGCCGGAGAACCGGTGGCAGATCTACGCATTCGCACCAGTTCCTTGCAGGGCTGTACCCTCTGCGGAGATCTGATTCCTCGCCTGGTGGATGAAGTGCCGATTTTGGCAGTGGCGGCAGCTTTTGCTCGCGGCACAACGGTGATTCGGGATGCGGCAGAACTGCGGGTCAAAGAAAGCGATCGACTCCGAGCCATGGCCACCCAACTGCAAAAATTGGGTGCACGGGTCACCGAGCTACCGGATGGACTGGAAATTGTGGGAGGGGCTTCTCTATTGGGGTCTGAAGTCGAGAGTTTTGACGATCATCGGGTGGCCATGAGTCTGGCAATTGCCGCCCTTGGGGCTAAAGGGACAACGACTATTCATGGTGCCCAGGCTGCCGCCATTTCCTACCCGGAATTTGCCCCTACCCTACAACGACTTCTAGCCTCAGAGCATAAACCCAGTCCCTAAGCCCGATTTTCAGGGAATTTTCACCGAGAGCGCCCCCTCTGGGCGCTAAAATTTGGACAGGGTAGTCACTCAACCGTTGCATCTGGGTGACCTGCCAGAGTGCCCACCTGTGGTCTGACCTCTAGGTTCTTCTCCCTTTACCCATGAGACTTTTGCTCGTTGAAGCTGACGAAGCCTTAATCGGTGTTGTCTCAAAGCAACTGACCCAACATTGCTATGTCGTGGATGCGGTCACAGATGGTGAAGCGGCATTAACCTATGGTTCGGCCTTTGAATATGACCTGATGATGATCGCGGCCAGCTTACCAAAGCTAGATGGCATTAGTCTCTGTCGTCACCTGCGGGCAGAAGGCGACAAAACCCCAATCTTGCTCCTGACGGCCAATGATACCAGTGTTGCCAAAGTGGCAGGGCTGGATGCTGGAGCAGATGACTGCATTGCCAAGCCCTTTGATTTTACAGAGCTAATTGCCCGAGTGCGGGCACTGTTGCGGCGCAGTCGTGCCCATGCCTCTCCGATGTTAGCCCGCGGAGCCCTTCGGCTTGACCCGAGTACCTGTACGGTTACATACAATGGCCAGCCGCTTTGCTTAACCTCTAAGGAATATGGACTGCTGGAGTTGTTTTTGCAGGATGCTCAGCATGTCTACAGCATCTCAGAAATTTTAGATAGTCTCTGGTCTTCTGAGGAGTTTCCAGCCGAAGCGACGGTGCGATCGCACCTGCGCCGATTGCGCAGCAAGCTCTGCGAGGTAGGAGCCCCATCCGATCTGATTGCCACGGTTCATGGCCGAGGGTACTACCTGAAAATCCAAGCAGACAATCTAGCCGTGCCGGACGCATCGCCCCCCGAGCTGCGGTTTGAGATGCCCCCCCCTCACTATGCCAATCTGTTAGCAGATGCCTGGAAAACCTACCAGAGCAAGTGCCGTGATTATCTGCATAGCCTCACCCAAGCTTCTCAAGAACTGCAATCGGGCTACCTGAAGCCCCCCACCTTAGCCCGAGCCCGACAGGCGACCCACGCCCTGACCACCACCATGGAGCTGTTTGGCCTCGCCACCGAGGTCAGACTGGCCCGAGATTTAGATGAACGCCTCCAGCATGGGGGGCCGTTTATCCCAGAGCATGTGATTCTCTTTGAGACGCTCATTGAGCGGTTGCGGCAGTGGTTGGACTTTTCCTTGCCCATTCTCCCCGATTTCTCGATCTCGGCGGTCGCTGAGTCCGCTTGGCTGCCACTGCTGCTGATTGTGGATGAAGACCCAGACTTTACCCAGGTGCTATCGCAGGCTGCCAAACGTCACCAATTTCGGACTGCTGTGGCCACCACCCTGGAAACAGCCAAACGCTGGCTCACCCCCAACTTGAATGCCACCTATACTCGCCCCGATGTGGTTCTGCTGCGACTCCCGATTCAGGCACCCGATGCCACTGGGTCAAAGCAGCCTTACCCGCTCCTCTCCCATTGTCAATGCTTGCAAGAGCTAGACCAGATTGATCCCGATATTCCCCTCGTGGTCTTAAAGAGTGGGGGAGACTCCCTCACTGACGATGCTCTTTCCCAGGCAGCGGGCGGCATCTTTTTAGAAGCCTCGATTCCACCTGATCAAATCATGGCAACGGTCACGCACTTGCTGGCTGGGGAGCGCCAGGGTGCCAAGGTCATGGTGGTGGACAGCGATTCAGGGTGGCTGCGATCGCTGCCTACCCAGCTCCAACCTTGGGGACTGCAAATTACCACCTTGGATGACCCTCAACAGTTCTGGATTGTTTTACAGAGCGTGGTTCCAGACTTTTTGGTCTTGAATATTATTTTGTCTGAGGCCGACGGCCTTGACCTCTGCCAAGCCCTAAGAAGCCATCCCCAATGGCATCGCATCCCCATCCTGCTGTTGAGCGATATTGTCCAACCCGAACTGCAAATTCAGGCTTACCAAGTCGGGGCTGATGATTTTCAGTGGAAACCTGTCACCGAAGTCGAGCTGGCAACCCGAATTCTCAATCGTCTCGAACGGCTGCGCGCCTGGGTCAGTTAATTTCCCAGTCAATCCCCCACCCCTTGGAGCCTTATATGTAACTAAGCGTAAAGTAATGTAAAAGTGACTTTCGCAAGCTCAAAGTCTCACAGGCACAGGGATTAAGCCATCTCTTATTATTTATTCACACAAGAGGCGGCTAGATTCTGAGAACTTGCACAAAAACTGCACGAGCTGACTGCTTAAATCATAGTTACTGGTTTGAAAGCCACGATCCCCAAGCTGAAGTGGTGAAGGGATCTGAGATTAGGGTTCTGTCTAGTGATTGAGGCAATGCCAATTTCCCAGAACTTTAGCAATTGGTTGACAAACCTTTCCGAGATATCTTAGCCACAAGTGATTTTGACAGTTTGTTCATTTTGATACAAAGTCACGATTACTACAGCTTGAGAGATAGGCTTTACTCCCAAGACCAGGGTGAGACTGTGTTTTAGGAGTTGTTAATTTCTCTGGCTGAGGCGACAAGAAAACGGAAAGATCTGGTTGCGCTCTGGCTTTCATGCAGCCTAACTCACTTTCAATGTAGTAGGAGATTCTTGAATGTTTGACGCTTTCACGAAAGTCGTTTCCCAAGCCGACGCCCGCGGCGACTATGTCAGCGCTTCTCAAATCGACGCTCTTTCTCAAATGGTTGCTGATGGCAACAAGCGTTTGGATACGGTCAACCGCATTACAGGTAATGCGTCTTCAATCGTGGCCGACGCTGCCCGCGCCTTGTTTGCTGAGCAACCTCAGTTGATTGCTCCTGGTGGAAATGCCTACACCAGCCGCCGCATGGCTGCTTGCCTGCGCGATATGGAAATCATCCTGCGCTATGTGACCTACGCTGCGTTCGCTGGCGACGGTAGTGTTCTGGATGATCGCTGCTTGAATGGTCTGCGTGAAACCTATGTGGCTCTGGGTGTTCCCGGTGGTTCTGTGGCCGCTGGTGTTAACAAAATGAAAGAAGCTGCGATCGCAATTGCCAACGACCGCAATGGCGTCACCCAAGGTGACTGCAGCTCTTTGATGTCTGAATTAGGCGGCTACTTTGACCGCGCCGCTGCTGCTGTCGGCTAAGCCTAAACAGCCCGCCTCTGCGGTGTTAACACACGAACTTTGACCCTTACAAAACGAAGAACTTTCAAGAGGTATATTGAATATGAAGACCCCCCTGACAGAAGCAGTTGCTGCCGCTGATTCCCAAGGTCGTTTTCTGAGCAGCTCTGAGCTGCAAGTGGCATTCGGTCGCTTCCGTCAAGCTGCTGCTGGTTTAGAAGCTGCCAAGGCTCTGACTGCCAAGGCCGACAGCTTGGTAAGTGGTGCGGCTCAAGCCGTATACAACAAGTTCCCCTACACCACCCAAATGCAAGGGAATAACTTTGCCTACGACCAACGGGGTAAAGACAAGTGTGCCCGTGACGTCGGCTACTACCTGCGCATGGTCACCTACTGCTTGGTTGCAGGTGGAACCGGCCCCATGGATGACTACCTGATCGCCGGTGTGGCTGAAATCAACCGCACCTTCGACCTGTCTCCTAGCTGGTATGTGGAAGCGCTGAAGCACATCAAAGCCAACCATGGCCTCAGCGGAGACGCCGCCGTCGAAGCCAACTCCTACATTGACTACGCCATCAACGCTCTAAGCTAGGCTGAGTCTATTGCCCGGATAGATAGACAACTGTTGATTCAATTGATTTGAATTCAGCATCCTGCCTATTTATCCGGGCAGTCTTATCTATAGCGGTTCTCACCTGAGTGAGGTACGGGGTGTGGAGGTTCCACCCCCACGCAGGGGGCACTGCCCCCTGCACCCCATGTACTCCATTGATCTGTAAACCGCTGTATACCCATACTTATTTGGAGGCTAGGATGACCAGTCTATTGGCAGCAAAGCAGTTGGGGTTTGAGCCATCGGCAACCATGCCGAAAGTTGAGTTGCGAGCTTACAGTACCGAAGATGAAGTACAGGCGGCAATTTGGGCGTCCTATCGTCAGGTGTTAGGCCACGATCACCTCATGGAATCAGAGCGGTTGATCAGTGCCGAATCGCTGCTCCGGCAGGGTGACATTTCGGTACGTGACTTTGTGCGCGCCATAGCGCAATCTGAGCTATATCGGCATAAATTTTTTCACTCAAGCCCACAAGTTCGATTTATCGAGCTGAATTTCAAGCACCTTTTAGGACGGGCGCCCTACGATGAGTCTGAAATCACTGAGCATGTGAATCTCTATGTTCAGAAAGGATACGAAGCAGAAATAAATTCCTATATTGACTCCGAAGAATATAACCAAAACTTTGGGGAATCTATTGTTCCCTACTATCGTGGATTTTCTACGCAGCGGGGTCAAAAGACGGTTGGTTTTAACCGCATGTTTCAACTCTACCGGGGTTATGCCAACAGCGATCGCGCCCAAGGGAATGATAAACGGGGTGCGTTAACCTTGGATTTGGCTCGCAACATGGCTAATACCGTTCGTACACCAAGTTTTGGACGAGCTTTAAACGGCAACTCTAGTACAGAGCGCGGCCAGCTTTACCGGATTCGGGTTATTCAAGGGAATCAAAATCGTACTCCCCAAATTCGCCGGAGTCTGCGGGAATTTGTGGTGGCTTACGAACAGCTCACCCCAACCCTACAGCGGCTTAATCAACGAGGCTGCCAAATTGTAGGCGTCTCTGCGGCATAGTTAAATTCCTGTTTTTTGAACCTCACAGCATATAAGGAGAATTTATACGGTGGCCATTACAACCGCAGCATCCCGTTTGGGAACTGCCCCCTACAGTGACGCCAGCCCGGTTGAGCTTCGGCCAAACTGGACTCAAGCGGATGCCGCTGCTGTCATTAATACAGTGTATCGTCAGGTCTTGGGTAACGATTATCTGATGGCGTCAGAACGCCTCACCGGACTAGAGTCATTGCTTCGCAATGGTCAGCTCACGGTGCGGGAGTTTGTCCGGTCAGTTGCCAAATCTGATTTGTACAAGACCAAGTTTTTGTATCCCCACTTTCACACGCGGGTGATTGAACTCAACATCAAGCACCTGCTAGGTCGTGCCCCCTACGACGAGTCTGAAGTGATTGAGCACCTCGATCGCTATCAAACCCAAGGCTATGAAGCGGATATTGATTCTTACATCGATTCCGAAGAGTATGAAGCCAACTTTGGGGACTCCACTGTTCCCTACTATCGTGGGTTTTCAACTCAGGTGGGTCAAAAAATGACCGGTTTCCCCCGCATGTTCCGGCTTTATCGCGGCTATGCCAACAGCGATCGCGCTCAAATTGCTGGAGCGGAGTCTCGCTTGGCCGGTGAACTGGCTCAAAATAATACCTCGGCAGTTGTGGGGCCTTCGGGGAGTAATGATGGCTGGGCCTATCGTCCCTCGAAGCAGGGTTCCACCCCCAATCGTGCTTTTGCTCGCTCTAGCTATGGCATCGAAGGCCGGCTCTACCGGATCGAAGTCTCGGGTATTTCTTTGCCCCGTTACCCTCAGGTGCGCCGTAGTAGCACGGCATTTATCGTTCCTTACGATCAGCTTTCCTTTACCCTACAACGGATTAATAAGCTGGGGGGTAAAGTGGCCAGTGTTTCTCTGGCATAGGCCGACCGAATCACGATAGAGAGGTTGAAATTATGCTCAGTCAGTCTGCTTTTTCCCTGGGACCCAACTCAGTGGCTAGCGATCGCGTCTTTGTCTACGAAGTCCAAGGGCTACGGCAAAATGATGTCACATCACAGAATGCCTATCCTGTGCGCAACAGCAGCAACATTGAGATGCAAGTGCCCTATAGTCGCATGAATGAACAGATGCGCCGCATTACCCGTATGGGTGGCAAAATTGTCGGCATTCGATCTTTGGCTCAATCTAAGGCGGCGATATCGGCAGCAGCACCGGCGGCGGCAAACAGTGGAGGCACAGCCAAGGCTTGAAAAGATCTTGGGGTTGAAAGCCCAGATATTTCCTTAGCTAGGGGGTGACCTCAACCTGCTTTTTCTGCGAAGACTTGCCCTCATCCCCTTTTCCCAAAAAGGGAGAAGAAGGGGAACTAAGCCAGTGTTTTATCTTAGCCCCTCTCCCAAGCTGGGAGAGGGGTTGGGGTGAGGGCATTAACTATGGCTTAGCTGTTCACGAGCACTGCTAAACAGATTGGCAACGGAGAGCAATGAGCCCCACGTTTTACCTGAGAGGTGAGCGTCGGGCTCTATTAACTCTCCGTATTGGTTGGTGCCGCTCCTGCAGAAAGGGCAAGACTCTAATGGAAATAAGGCCAACCCTGACCCGAGAGCATGGCTTGCCATAAGCGATAGTCAGGTTGACAATGAACTACACCTGCCAAATTGATCGATGGGTCGCGCCACAGGCGACAGGGTGATAAGTGTGCGGATTTTCTCATTGTCATAAAAACAGCCCATGACCTTAGCAAAATTGCGCTGGCCTACGCTTTCCGGTGTCTTGCGTCAATCTAACCTGTCAGTACGGCTGATGCTTCTGGGACTGGTGATTACCGCCATCTATATTTTGGTGGCGCTCACTGCCCCGACGCTACAGTCTTGGGGATGGCTACAAAGTCCCACGGAGTTTTTGAGTAACCCGATTCATGACCCGCCTTCGGCGGCTCACTGGTTTGGCACCAATCGCCAAGGCTATGATGTGCTGACGCGGACGTTGTTTGGCACCCAAGCGGCACTGCAAGTGGTGGTGGTGGCGACGCTGTTTAGCTTGGTGATTGGGGTGCCCCTGGGGTTGCTCAGCGGCTACTTAGGAGGCCGACTCGATCGGGTGCTGTTGTTTTTGATGGATACGGTTTATACGCTGCCGGGTCTGTTGCTGTCGGTGACTGTGGCTTTTGTGGTGGGGCGCGGCGTGTTAAATGCTGCGATCGCACTCAGTGTGGCCTATATCCCTCAATACTATCGAGTGGTACGCAACCACACCGTCAGCGTCAAAACGGAGCTGTTTGTAGAAGCGGCCCAGGCCTTGGGGGCTTCTTCTTGGCGGGTATTAACGCGTTATTTATTCCTGAATGTGATTCAGAGTGTACCAGTTTTATTTACTCTAAACTCCGCCGATGCCATCTTAACTCTGGCGGGTTTGGGCTTTCTGGGGTTGGGGCTTCCCCCGGAAACTGCCGAGTGGGGGCATGATCTGCGGCAGGCCCTCGACGGCCTCTCCATTGGAATTTGGTGGACAACCCTTTTCCCGGGCTTAGCCATGACCCTGATGGTCGTGGGGCTGTCTCTGGTGGGAGAAGGGCTTAACGATCTGGTGAATCCCCTACTGCGCCGTGAGCAATGGCGCTAATCGCGGGTAGGCTCAAAAACCTGATGTGGATTCACACATTTTTTGTATAATAGGTAGGCTTAACCGCTAGGGCGGGTGGCGAAATGGTAGACGCACCACACTCAAAATGTGGCGACTTCGGTCATGAGAGTTCGAGTCTCTCCCTGCCCATTGTGTTTAAATTCCTCTGTATCAATTGAGTCAAACGGTTCCGCAATCTCCGCTTACCCCTCAAAGCTGGCCTTTTGACTTAGAGTGCTTGCCCCAGTCCACCTACTTGGTGGGCGGCTGTGTTCGAGATGCCCTGCTGGGTCGGGATTCTCCGTACCTCGACCTAGACTTTGTGCTGCCTGAGCAGTCGGTAGCCACCGCCGCCGCAATTGCCAAGCAATGTCAGGCTGGCTTTGTGCTCCTGGATGCAGAGCGGCAAATTGCTCGGATTGTGTTTGCTAACGCTACGGCTGATTTTGCGCTTCAGGTCGGTTGCTCGTTAAGCGAAGATCTAAATCGTCGTGATTTCACCATCAATGCCATTGCCTACAATCCCCACACCCAAAAAATCATTGATCCACTTCAAGGACAGCAAGATTTACAGCAAAATCTGATTCGCATGGTGCATCCCCACAATCTACTGGAAGATCCACTGCGGCTATTACGAGCCTATCGGCAAGCTGCCCAGCTTACATTTACAATTGAACCCCAAACAGAAGCCATCATTCATCAGCTTGCCCCTCATCTGCAAGGCGTGGCGGCTGAGCGGGTGCGCGCAGAGTTGAGCTATTTACTCAGCCACCCCCAGGGCACCCCTTGGCTACAGGTGGTGTGGCAACAGGGGCTGCTTAAAAATTGGTTTTCCCAGGCCACAATCAAAGGTCTGCGCTTGATTGCTGCTGTAGATCAAGCAACCCTTGACTTAAAGCGAGCCTGGCCCGAGTTATATGTTGCCCTCAAGCGCAGCCTCAATGCCCAAGCCCAAGGCCCAGAGGCCGTGCGGCGAACGTTATTAGCAACAACAAAGTTGTTGGGACTGCTACCTTGGGACGTGACGGTGGCCAAACAGACCCTACAACATCTGAAGTTCAGTCGGGCTGAAGTCAATGTGGTGGTGAATTTGCTCCAGTGTTTGCCCCTAATTCCTCCCACTGCCGAGGGCTGGCCGCCACTTCGGCGTAGTCAATACTATTTATTTCAGAACGTGGGCACAAACTTCCCTGGCTTGGTGGTGCTGGCTATGGCATTGGGGCAACCCATGGTTGAGCTAGCGCCGTTGATTGAGGAATACCTGCAACCAGACAGTGCGATCGCCCATCCCCAGCCCTTAGTTAGTGGAGAGCAATTGATGAAAGTCCTAGCACTACGTCCTGGCCCCCATATCGGTCAACTGCTAACTCAACTCGAAGCAGCCCAAGCCGAAGGCAAAATCACCACGCTCCAAGAAGCACTAGAATTTGCCACACACCTCTGCCATCCCAATCGCTAGCAGCTGAAAAAATTCAACCCCAATCAACGATTTAGCATTCAGTTGATGATTTTTCTTAAAACCCACTGTTGCGGCGCAAGTGATCTGCAATAATCCCTGTGTTTTCTGCTGTGCGAATGGTTGCCAAAAAAGCTTCCATGCCAATGCGAAAGAAAATAATGTAAAGAAATGCCAACAGAGGAGCAATGATGAGTACGATAAATCCCGCTACAATTCCTTCCGCCAGTGCGCGTAGAATACTAGCAACTGCAATAAGAACAACGATAATCACACTAACGAGATAAAGTATCCCAATGATTTTGGGGGCAATAAAATCAGAAAATGAAGGATCAAGGAGAGCCTCAAAAAATCCTTTTCTTTGTGCCATAATTCAAGCTAATGTTTAAAGTTTATAATTAATCAAAAGTTTTGTGAATATTAAATTTAAGAAAATTACTAAAATTTTCTCTTGGGAACGCTTTGTAACATGACGCTATCACTTGAAAAGACCAATAGTTGAAAATTTTAAGATTGTCTTTATGTTCAGGCACAAAAAAAAGAGCTTGAAGCGAATATCTTCAAGCTCTTTTTGGTAGGACTCAATCTAGTAAGCCCAAATCGACTGAGACGCCCAACTCAAATTAGGGTTCAACGGTAAAAACCTAGACCAGCCATTCTTCAATGGCTTCTTCCTTGGTATTGGTGCGTCGTTCCGGTGTTTCACGGGTAAACTTCATGTGAATGGCTCGATTTTGCTCACCATCCGCTGCCACCGCCATGATCGGATAGTCAATTAAGCCATCTTGAAATGACATCTGGAAGCGAAATGTTCCATCTGGGCTGAGTTGAATGGGACGACCACCAATGGTGACGGTGGCATCGGGTTCGGTAGCACCATAGACAATCAATTCTGCATCCGCTACCAACCAGAATTGTCGGGGTCGGATCGGAGCGGCAGAGGCCGAGAACCCAACGCCGGACATGGTGAGGCCAGAAACATTGGGTACTGCCCACATGCCTACCCCTGACGGGAAGACATAGGAACTAAGCGCCTGTTCAGGAACTTGCTGCATAGAGCCATACAACGAACCAGCGACCCGGAGGGCTTCAACCCCTTGCGCCATGCCGAAGATCTCTTCGTAAATGGGACTGGTACCAGACACGGCAATTTTTTGAGCCGGAGGAACAAGGGTCACCAAGGTCTTGCCGCGCAGATCTTCTTCCCAATCAACCGTGATGAATTTATCTTCAACCCAATCGGAGGGATACACTGGCGGAATGTGTGCTGGAGCCGAACGGCTCAGCACTAACCAGCGCCCGTCAACACAGCGATAACCAATTTCAACGACATAGTCGCGATCGCTCACCGGTATCGGCAAGTACCACTCTCGCGCCAGCTCATCACAGGGGTATTCTTGAACGCTATGAGGTCTTTGATAAGCCAGATCAATGTCTGTAGAATCGACCAACCGTAACACCAACTGCTGTCCCCCTTGACTTCGGAGTTCAGCTTTATGCTCGTTGGAAATATCCCAGTACGTGTAGGCCCACTGAGGATCGCGGGGCATCAGGACAATCTGGCTCTCGCCATAGCCTGCGGGCAGATCTCCTAGACCTTCATCGACGACTGCTAGAGATAGGTCGGTGAGATCCTCTTGACCAACTTCAAACTTGGCCGCTTCTACCCGCTCTTGAGCGGTTAACTGTTCTTGGGCTTCTAAATGACGTGCTGGCATAGACGATATTTGAGTGGAGGACTGTTGGGCTGCTTGAATTGCAGCAAGAAGCTGATCTTTGCGCATACGACTATAGCGAGAAATGCCATAGTAACTGGCTACTCGCCGTAATTGCCGCAGGGTCATATCTTCTAATGGGGGTTGCTCTGGAGCCATGTTAGATGTTCCTCCTCCATCGGAGTATCGGCAAGGCTGTTGCCTGGGACAGTGCCCCCAACGAATTGGGGATCGCTTTCTTTAAGACAATGTAACAATTCATCCCGAAATGTCAAGTGTCCCAACAGCTCTATTTAGGGTGATTTAACGATTTTTAGTGCTTGTTGGGGATCGCTTTGTCAAAGATTGCTGACATTTAGGATCGAAATTCTGCCTGGTCGCTGTCCGTAAGGTCCAGCGTCGGATAGGGAGTTCAGGGATGCAGCGAAGTGGCGTTGCGAGTCATGCTGCCAAGACATTCGGCAAATAGGTATCCAGGGTAAAACAGAAGTTGCCGAGGGTAAGGGGCTGATTCAAGGCGATCTGCACGGAAGTAGGGAGTGTTATTGCAGTTGGCAAATAGGGAGAAGTTGACCGTGCTGGGGCTTGGTAGGTGACCAGTGCCACATCAAATCGGCAGGGCAGTTCGGCCTTCTGAGGGTGCTGGGCCAAATAGTATTGAGCAGTGCGCCAGAGCTTTGCTTGCTTTTGGGGGCTGATGGCGAGCAAGCCATTGGCGTCCCAGTTGTAACGGCTACGGGTTTTGACTTCGACAAAAATCAGGGTGGGCTCTGGCGCTAGTGGAGGGGTGTGAGTTTGATCGAGGGGGTACTGGGCAATCCAGTCTAGTTCTCCCCATCGGCAGCGCCAGCCTTGAGCAAGGAGGTGGCAACCTTGTTGGGTGAGCCAGTGCCCCACGATGGCTTCACCCCATTGCCCTAGATGTCGTGAGGTGGGTGTTGAGTTGGAAGGGGCGGGGGATGGAGAGGTGTCACTCAAGGCAATTGCTCCTTGTCGTTGAGGATGTTAGCCAGAGATGCCATGCAGGGTTGGGATGGAACCGATCCAGGTTTTCGATAGGATAACAAGCAGGGGTAATGCTTTTCTGTCTGTATCTGCGTTGTTGTAGGACTTTAGGGGGATTCATGACTCAGATCTATCAAACAATTAGAGGGGTTATTCCTGGTTTTTCTGGGATTCGACGCTGGTTGAGCATGGTGGTGTTGGTGGGGCTGATCATGCTGAGTTGGGAGTCCTGGGTGCCCACCTCAGTCTGGGCTGCCAATTTTGATAAAGAAAATTTGATGGGAGCCGATCTCTCAGGACAAGACTTGACACAGGCGAGTTTTACTCAAACAAATCTTCGTAAAAGTAACCTTAGCCATGCCGATCTGAGCGGGGTGCGGCTATTTGGTGCTTTCTTGGTAGACGCAGACTTGACAGGAGCTAATCTCAGTTTTGCAACCCTTGATTCTGCCCGTCTTAGCGGTGCGAACCTGAGTGATGCGATTTTAGAAGGGGCATTTGCGTATAACACCCTTCTGGATAACGTCGTGATTGATGGCGCTGATTTTACGGATGTGGATCTCAGCGGTAAGATGCTGGATGCCCTTTGTGCGGTTGCTCAGGGCACTAACTCAACTACGGGTCGCCAAACCCGCGATACGCTAAATTGTGCCGATTCATCTTCGTAGACTGGATGCTGCCCAGCTTCCAACCTATCTCCTGGACAGCACTTGGGATCTGTGGGGGGCGATCGGGCACTTAAAATTCCTTTGAGCTAGAAAATTCCGTGATTCTACGGGAATAATTTTCTGGAAATCGGTCAACCCTGTAAGTAGAGCATCCTCTTTGAGGGACAGATCTTTTGGATCTGATGGCACCCAGTTCAAGGGCCAGCTTTGATAGACCTGTTGACTCAGTGGGTTAAAGACCTATGACTTATGCCTCCGCCACTCATCCAGCTCTACAGCAGGATGCGCCTATGGTTTCGCCGACTAGGGCATTGCATAAGGTTATTTCCGAGCAACGTCCGGGGCGAATGACCATTACTGATCCCCTTGACCCTTCGATTGGCTGGCGTGTTTATTTTGGTGATGGCCAGATTCACTTTGCAGAGAGTACGGTGGGTCGTCAAGATCGTTTGCCCTATGTCTTAAAACAACATTTTCCTGACTTGGCGCGGACTCAATGGAGTGAGCAAGGCGAATCAGATTATCCCTTGCTTTGTAAACTGTGGCAGTCTCAGGGCTGGCCGATCCATCATTTTCGCCAAATGCTGGGGTTTTTGACTCAGGAGGCTTTGGTACAAATGTTGGCCATTCCCCAGGCGGCTCTGAAGTATGAAACTAAAATTGGTCTGGATCCGCTGCTGCTATCGGCTCCTTTTCGGCAGCTTGTGCTGCCGGTGCGCGATACGCTGAATCGCTGGGTACAACTTCGCCCTCAGGTGAGTTCTCCTTTGCAGCGACTTCATTTGGTCGATCGAAATGCACTCTTGAACTTTATTTGGACTGACAATAAGGAGCTACAGTTTTTGCAAAATGCAATCAGTTTGCTAGGGCAGAATCTATCTCTGTATAACTTGGCTAACCAGCTAAATCAAGAGGTGCAGTCTCTTGCGATCGCACTTCATCCCTTAATTGCCCACGGAATTATTGCCTCGAAACCCCATCATCAAATTTCTCAACCCCAGGTTGCGCGCATTGCCTGTGTTGACGACAGCAAAACCATTCAACAGTTCGTCAAACTGACCTTAGAGTCTTCTTGCTACCAAGTTTTGTCCATTCTTGACCCCACCCAGGCCATCTCTACCCTAGCCCAATCTCCACCCCAACTGATTTTGATGGATATTGAAATGCCCCACATGGATGGCTATGAACTCTGTCGCCGGGTGCGGCAAATAGAAGCCTTCAAAGACATTCCCATTGTGATGTTGACAGGCCGCGAGGGGATTATCGATCGAGTTCGAGCCCGCATGTCTGGCTGTAGTGCCTACCTAACAAAACCCTTTAACCCCCAAGAACTGCTCACGCTCATTCAAAAAATGACCGCTGACACTGAACCCCAATCCATCGTCTGAGGAGAGCTTTTCTTTAGAGCATACGGCTCAGAACTAGCCTGCATGAAGCTCTTGCCAACGGGTCTGAATTTCGTCAATTTTAAAGACTGACTCAAAGGCAAGTCCCAGTTCCGCATAAGCCTCCGTCCCCCCTTGCTGGCGATCGACCAACGCAATGACGCGATTCACCTGATACCCAGCCTGGCGGAGTCGCTCTACTGCCTTCAGAGCAGATTGCCCAGTTGTGACGACATCTTCGACCACCACCACCTCGCTGTCCTCCGGAAGCACTGGCCCCTCAATATAGGCTCGGGTGCCATGGCCTTTCGGTTCCTTACGCACAATCAAGCCTGGAATGGGACGATTCTCATAGGCCGACACCACACTGATGGCAGTCACAATGGGATCAGCCCCGAGCGTCAACCCAGCCACCGCCTTGGCCGAAGCAGGCAATTGGTGCAGTAAAAGACGACCAATGGCTAAAGCACCTTGTGAATCCAAAGTGACCAGTTTGCCATTGATGTAATAGGAGCTCCGCAGCCCTGAAGACAGGAGAAAGTCACCTGTCTTGTAGGCCAACTGGCAAAATAAATCCAACAACTCAGCGCGAAGGGCTTCAATTGAGAGCTTTCCTTGCTCATCCGGAACAGGCTTAAAAGCAGAGGTCATGGGTATCGCAACTTAGGGAACTCAAGCAAGACAGCTACAAAGAGCCCAGATGATTGGGCAGATGATTGGGCACCTACAGACCTTATACTCCACCCCTGCTCTGCTTCGTGAGAGGGGACAGCAACAGCCAGGGAGTATATGGGGTGTTTTTAGTCAGCACTGATTTAGGATTTCTATATTAATAAAATCCAGATCAAACGTAGATGACTCACCTGATCAAAGTGCAGACGATAGCTTATTTTCTCATGGAAGTGGGTAAGCTAGAATTGACAGACTGACCTTTAAGGACAAACAATCATGGGTGTGATGATGCGCATGAGTGCAACAAGCAGCTTCGGATTGATGATAGCCCTAGGACTGGCAATCGCTCCAGCCAGCCTAGCTCAATCAGTGGATTCAGGAGCGCCCTTGAATGCACCCACCCTGCCCCAAGTTGTCGATCAAAAAGCTGAG
Source organism: Petrachloros mirabilis ULC683 (assembly GCF_009939295.1). GTDB lineage: Bacteria > Cyanobacteriota > Cyanobacteriia > Thermosynechococcales > Thermosynechococcaceae > Petrachloros > Petrachloros mirabilis. Next base: position 33,363 of record NZ_WVIC01000022.1, on the reverse strand, counting down.
CTAGATAAATTTTGGCCTGAAAGCTCTTTTACAGGCGATGCCTCCTTTATGTTTGGCATTCAATATGACGATATTAAAATTCGTAATGCTACCAAGCGTCTGAGTGTCTTCTCTCGGGATGTGTTGAGACAGCAAGGTGAAGATCAACCGATCATCCGCACCCGAGATCTTGTGTCTCCCTTTTCGACCTCGGTTTATGAGCTGGAAGACTCTGCCCTTGGAAGTGGATTTTAGTATAAAACCCGAAGGCCGAAAGGCTGGAGAAGCCCCCACTCTACCCGAAGCGGTTGGGAGCAAGTCACCTAATTCTAAGGATCCAGGGTGCAGGAGTTGAACCTGCCTGGGGCGAATTATGAGTTCGCTGCCTAAACCGCTCGGCCAACCCTGGTGAGAAGGTGTGGGAGAATAGCCCTCTCCCATGACATAGAAGCTATGCCAGTATTATAAGTCTATCGAACCCTGTTCCCTAGGGTTTGCCATCTTCATCAACCTCAAATCAGGGTTGACCCGCTGTGAGATGGCATAATCGTAAGCGTCCCTACGACTATGCTGGCTGAGCGAAGCCGAAGCCAAAACCTACCGAAGATGTCCCCTTCGACTCCGCTCAGGGGACAGTTACGCATAATCAAGTCTGGAATGGCTTCGGCTTGCCATTCCTGCTTGGCCTAAAAATCATGCCAAGCCCAGATCCAGACTGCTCCATCCCCAAGAAACACAATCAGATGGAGGTGCTTGTTGCACCCTTTGCCCACGGCGACGGTTGAGATGCTTACGAAGCCTGTCGATGGTCTGGATTCTCGCGCTTTTTTCCTACACCTCTCCCTGCTGAGGGCTACGAATTGAGCAACCTTCTACGATATGATGATGGGGTTATATTGGCGAGCATGTTGAATTTAGTACATAGAGGATAAGACGCAGTGATTAGAGTCGCGATCAACGGGTTTGGACGCATCGGTCGCAATTTTATGCGTTGCTGGCTTTTGCGAGAAAGCAGCAACTTAGAGATTGTCGCCATTAACGATACCTCCGACCCTAAGACCAATGCCCACTTGCTCAAATACGACTCCATGTTGGGACAAATGCAAGCGGACATTAGTGCTGATGAGAGCAGCATCACAGCCAATGGCAACGTGGTCAAATGTGTCTCGGATCGCAACCCTGAAAATCTTCCCTGGTCTGCTTGGGATATTGACCTCGTGATTGAATCTACTGGGGTTTTTGTGTCCAAGGAAGGTGCCTCGAAGCATGTGAACGCGGGTGCCAAGAAAGTGTTGATCACGGCACCCGGTAAGGGGGGTGTAGGGACTTACGTGGTAGGGGTTAACCACGAAACCTATGATCCCAGTGAAATGATCCTCAGTAATGCCAGTTGCACCACCAACTGCTTGGCTCCGGTTGCCAAGGTGCTCCATGAGCAGTTCGGGATTGTGCAGGGGATGATGACTACCACCCATAGTTATACGGGTGATCAGCGTATCCTGGATGCCAGCCATCGAGACTTACGTCGGGCACGAGCCGCAGCCGTCAATATTGTTCCCACCTCCACGGGCGCAGCTAAGGCCGTGGGTTTGGTAATCCCAGAGCTGCAAGGCAAGCTCAATGGTATTGCCCTGCGGGTGCCGACCCCCAACGTCTCGGTTGTAGACTTTGTGGCTCAGGTTGAGAAGTCTACTATTGCTGAGCAAGTCAATGAAGCGCTTAAAGCGGCGGAAGCTGGCTCCATGAAAGGTATTATTCATGTCAGTGAAATTGAACTGGTATCGAGCGACTATCGCGGCCATGATGCTTCGTCCATTGTGGATGCGGCTCTGACTATGGTCATGGGTGGCAACATGGTGAAAGTGGTGGCCTGGTATGATAATGAGTGGGGTTATAGCCAGCGGGTGCTAGATCTGGCTGAATATGTAGCTCAGAAGTGGACGCATTAATTCAGCGAAAGAATTTGTCAACCTTAGAGACTGTTTTAAAAGTCTTCCCATGCGCTACATTTGCCCCCCAACCCCCCATTTGGGGGGCTTTAATCGCTCTTAAATCCCCCAGAATGGGGGATTGAGGGGGCAAGTGCAAGGTCTAAGCAACTTCCTAAACAAGCTCTTAGAGTGAAGACTGGTACAGTCTTCACTCTGTTTCTATGGTTTGATAGAAATTCAACAGATAAGTTGATGACTTGTCGCTGAAGGGGAGATTCGCGCTCAGTTGGGGATGCTCTCGCTCAGTGCCCCACTTTCTGAGATTGACTTTGGGCGGGGCATATCCAGTAAATTTTTTTGATTGCAAAGACAGGGATAGGTAACAGTCATGGATGACAAATTGATGCTGATGATTCCGGGGCCAACACCGGTTCCGGAGCGGGTGCTTTCAGCGCTGGCTAAGCACCCCATTGGTCACCGGAGCGGTGACTTCAGCAAGATTATGGCGCAGGTCATAGCTGATTTGAAATGGCTCCACCAAACTCAAAATGATGTGCTGATCTTGACGGCTAGCGGTACGGGAGCTATGGAAGCTGGCATCATTAATTTTCTGAGTTCGGGCGATCGGGTTTTGGTGGGTTGCAATGGCAAGTTTGGGGAGCGCTGGGCTGATCTATGTGATACGTTTGGTCTTCGGACTGAACGAATTACGGCGTCTTGGGGACAACCGCTAGATCCAGATGCGTTTCGCAGGGCTCTTGAGGCGGATACCCAAAAGCAAATTAAGGCGGTGGTGATTACCCATAGTGAGACTTCAACTGGGGTCTTAAATGATCTCGAAACTATCAACCGCTACGTTAAAGATCACGGTGAGGCGTTGATCATTGTGGATGCGGTGACCAGCTTGGGGGCAACCAATGTTCCGGTCGATGAGTGGGGGCTGGATGTGGTTGGCTCTGGTTCACAAAAGGGCTTTATGATTCCGCCTGGGCTGGGCTTTGTCTGTGTGAGTGCCAAAGCCTGGAAAGCCTATGAAACGGCAAAACTGCCGCGCTTTTATCTGGACTTGGGCAAGTATCGCAAGGATGCTGCGAAGAACACTACCCCGTTTACGCCACCTGTGAATCTAATCTTTGCGCTACAGGCAGCCCTTGAGATGATGAAGGCTGAAGGGCTGGATCAGATTTTTGGCCGACATCTACGTCTCAGAAATGCGGCTCGGGCTGCGATTGAAGCTCTAGGCGTGCCTTTACTGGTCAGGGATGCTGCTGCCGCGAGTCCGGCTATTACGGCGGTGGAGCCTGGCCATGTGGACTCTGAAAAGGTGCGCTCAGTCTTGCGGCAAAAATATGACATTGCTATGGCGGGTGGCCAAGATCACTTTAAGGGCAAGATCTTTCGCATTGGCCATCTTGGGTTTGTCAGCGATCGCGATATTTTGAGTGCGATCGCAGCCCTAGAATCCGTCCTCCAAGACCTTGAGTATCCCAACCTTCCGGTTGGTGCTGGTGTCACCGCCGCAGCCAAGGTCATAATGCAGTGGTAAGCCCTTGAATTCTCCTGTCTCTACAGGGGGCAATTCTGCATATGATTGCTACGACTCTGCCGCTAACCTTAGATGAGTTCCTCGATATTCCTGAGACTAAGCCTGCAACAGCGAGATGCCACAAAGCGCAGCAAAGTTCAGGTGCTGTGGTGACTCAAAACCGGTCAAGCAACTCAAGAATGAACTGGCTCAACGCAGTGGCTATCATCGGGTTACCGTCTCTAGATCACTGTTGCGCTATCTGCAGGAGGAACTCAACTAACTGCTCGATGAGGATTTCACGAGTATGGAACAGCCCACGATAGAGCAAGCTCTCCTAGAGCAAGTTCGCGCCCTCACCCCCTCCCAACAGCAAGAAGTCCTTGACTTCGCTGCCTTTCTGCGCCAAAAACTGCCCCAACCCACTCCCAAAGTCCGCACCCCTGGGCTTCACCCTGACGCGTTTGTCATGAACGATGACTTTGACGAACCATTGCCCGATAGTTTTTGGCTTGGTGAAGATGCATGAGACTTCTACTCGATACCCATGCCTTCATCTGGTGGGACAGTGCTCCCCAAAAACTGCCAACAGTTACTTTTGACTGTATCCAAACGCCCGAAAATCAAGTATTGCTAAGCCTCACCAGCCTGTGGGAAATTCAAATCAAATTGCAACTCGGCAAACTCACTCTCAGAGGTAACCTGGCGGATATCGTGCAAGAGCAGCAAGCAGAGAATAACTTTATTCTTTTGCCCATTGAGTTTTCCCATATCCTGGAACTCGAACAAATTCCCCAGCACCACCGAGACCCATTTGATCGCTTGTTGATTGCCCAAAGTCGAGTTGAGTTGGCTGCTATTGTTACCCGTGATGCCATCTTTGAGAGCTACGACTGTCAAGTTATTTGGTAACTAAGATCTAGAATCTCTGCGGCTTCGTAAAGGCACTGCCCCTAACTTGACAATTTGACCATAGAGTTTGGCGTGAACTAGGGGCACGGGCGGCTGCAAGCGAGAGCTTAAATTGCTTCTGGAGGAGCCTGTTTCCCGCCAGAGAATCAGAGGAATGCTAAGTATGCCTAAAATTGCCACAATTCCGGTCATCAAAAACACCAGCCAGCGATTGGGGCGATAGCCGCCCTGTTCAATTTGCCAGTACACCCGGTTGTAGTCCCAAGCAGAGGTCAGCAAAATCACAATGCCGACCACCACCATGCCAATCCCCAAGACTTCGGAATTGACCCAGTTGGAGCCCGTGGGGTCTGAGGGCGTGACAGCGGTTTCGAGTTGACGAATCAATAGGCCAAACCGGGCGATCGCAAATCCAAACCCAATCAGTGCTAAAGAAGTACGCAGCCAGGCCAGATAAGTGCGCTCATTGGCCTGGTGCTGTTGTTGATGACCCGTGGGGGGCTGTTTTTCGGGGGATGGCATCCGCAAATCTCCAGACTCCACTTATAATATGTGACGAACGCGATTGCACCTTTAGTCGGATCACAAGTTCCTGGTGTTTACTTTAATCGGCTACGAATATTTTTTAGGTTTTCTGCTGCTATGCAGTCTGGTTCCTGTACTCGCCCTGAGTGCATCCAAGCTGCTACGTCCCAGCAATCGCGGCCCTGAACGGCGCACGACCTATGAATCTGGGATGGAGCCCTTTGGTGGGGCTTGGATTCAGTTCAATATCCGCTACTACATGTTTGCCCTGGTGTTCGTCATTTTTGACGTAGAAACGGTCTTTCTATACCCTTGGGCGGTGGCATTCCATCGTTTAGGCGTTTTAGCGTTTATTGAAGCCCTGATTTTTATTGCCATTCTCATTGTGGGCTTGGTCTATGCCTGGCGCAAAGGTGCCCTCGAATGGTCTTAAGGTTTCCCCACTCGGGAGGCTTCCCCCTACCAAGATCCGTCGCAGTGCTCCGCCCATAGCCAAAGGCTTGGGGGGTGGTGTAGGCCGAAGGACGCGCGAAGCAGCGGCGGGCGACCAGAGGGAGCTATCAGCCATGCTTACAAAACGCAAATTTGCTTTGTAGGTTATAATGGTTACATGCTAAACATGACGTGGGAATTTAAGCTAGAGCCAACCTCAGAGCAGGTTGCAGAGATTGAGGACATTCTTGATGTGTGCCGCAATGTCTGGAATTTTACCCTGCGGGAGCGCAAAGACTGGCTCGATTCTCGCAAGTGCCCCGTAAATACCTGTTCGATTCGGCAGGAATTTATTCTGAGTGCCGATGCCCCGTTTCCTGTTTATGCGCGTCAATGCAAAGCACTGACATCGGCGAAGGCTGATTTCCCCAGGCTCAAGACCGTTAACGCTCAGGTCCTTCAACAGGTTCTTAGGAAACTGGAAAATAGTTGGGAGTCTTGGCGCTTAAAACGTTCAGGATTGCCACGGTTCAAGAAACCGAATCGGATGCGAAGTTTTGTCTTCCCTCAGATGCTTAAAAACTGCATCAGCACAGAGGGAATCAAATTGCCGCAACTGGGACTTGTTAAGGTTCGATGGTCACGGGAGATTCCGGCACTGTTGCAAGTTAAGCAAGCTCGGATTGTTCGCAAGGCGTCAGGATACTTTGTCATGCTTAGCCTTGAAGCTGAGGTGAACATTCCGAGCACAATGGCTCATGGTCATCCGCTCGGGATTGATGTGGGCTTGGAGTATTTTCTCTCAACTTCCGATGGAGAACAGGTCAAGCGTCCTCGCTTTTTCAACAAACTGCACCGCAAGCTGACATTGCTGCAACGCAGATTGAAGACCAAGCAAAAGGGTTCAGCAAACTGGCTGAAACTTCAGAAGAAAATTGGAAGAGTGCATCAACGCATTGCTGACACTCGTAAAGACTGGCATTTTAAGTTAGCCCATCATCTGTGCAATCAGTCTGGGATGGTGTTTGTGGAAGACTTAGACTTCCGCATCATGGCGAAAGGAATGCTGGGCAAACACACTTTAGACGCTGGGCTGGGGCAATTTGCCAATCAAATCCTGCCTTGGGTGTGCTTTAAGCGCGATGTGTTTTACGCCAAAGTTGATGCACGGGGCACGTCTCAGGAGTGCCCAGACTGTGGGGCTGAGGTCAAAAAAGATCTGAGCGTAAGAGTGCATCAATGTCCTGATTGCGGTTCAATCAAGCCGAGGGATATTGCAGCGGCACAAGTGATTTGTACCCGTGGGCAACGGGGAATCGAAAATGCCTGTCGAGTCGAGGTGACGGGGGCATCAGTAATGGTGTCTAGTCAACTGGTGTTGAAGCAGGAAATCTTTGGGGTGACTCAAAGAATCTCCAACCATACCGTCAGGTTGGTTGGATGAGTATGTCAATGCCGTTGTTCAAGGAGCTGTATTGCTGTGTCTGATGCCTCTCAAGATGACAAGAAAACCCCTAATTCGGCTGAAGAGGCTGCTTCAGAACTAGCTGAAGAGACTGCCATCGTTGAAGCTGGCCCGATTTCGCGCCAACTCAGTGATGATGGGCTTGACCATGACTTTCTGGGGGTTGACCGCTTGGGGGTGGAAATCCTGAAAGTTGACCGCGAGGTGTTGATTCCAGTGGCAACGGCGCTCTATGCCTACGGATTCAACTATATGCAATGCCAAGCTGGATATGATGATGGCCCCGGCAAACCCCTTGTGAGCATGTATCATCTTGTCAAGCTCACCCAGGATGCTGAGGGTGCCCAGGAGATCCGAGTCAAGGTATTTTTGCCCCGAGAAGACCCCCGCGTTGCTTCTCTGTACTGGATTTGGAAAACGGCTGACTGGCAAGAGCGCGAAAGCTACGACATGTACGGCATTGTCTACGAAGGACACCCGAACCTGAAGCGATTGCTAATGCCAGAAGATTGGGTGGGTTGGCCGATGCGCAAAGATTACATCAGTCCTGACTTTTATGAACTCCAGGATGCCTACTAAGGGCTGAATTTCGGCGTCTAGTCGTCGTCTAGTCGGGCGATTAATAGGGCACACAGCCCAAAGGCAAGGACAAGGGGCATGGGAGACTTGATGCTAAAGCTCAAGGTGGCTGCGATCGCAGCCACTCCAATCGCCACTCCGTAGAGGAGCTTCTCTTGTCGGGGCAACTGTCGAGTGCTGATATAGCCTGCCATCACATCCGCAGGAATCGGCAAGGGCATGACTGCACCCGGAGGAAACGCCCAAAATTCACAGTGATCGACAAACAAATCTGTCCAGCCGTTTTCTTGACACCAGCGGGACACAAAATCAGTTAGCGCTTTGGGCATAATCTTGAAGCATGAACTCTTCACGAAGGTAGCAGAATTGGGTTAGGCAATCGGAGTGTCGCTCATGAATCTTAATTTTGGGCGCGAGTCTGTAATTTTCCTTTACGTTTTTGGGGACGGGTACGCCAGTCAAAAGCTTTGATTTAGGGTTGGTTCATTGAGATACTTGCCGCGAAGGGACTGATGCACCTGCGTTTATTTTTGTTATTACAGATTTTGACGAATATCCTTAGGGGGAGTCGCTTCGCGTAGGCTAAAACATAAGCTCTATTGGCTTTTTTTTGCTTCACATATCAGTCTTTGGGGCTGTCTAATCCTCGAATTGACTTTTTTTAATGATTGGGAGTGCGATATGTCTATTGCCTTACTTGAATATGCGCCCACTTCACAAAATCAACGCGTTTCGGGCTTTGAAATTCCCGGTGATGAAAGCCCGCATATTTATACCACTGCGGATCATCTCACAAATTCTGATATGGATGATCTGATTCAGGCGGCCTATCGCCAGGTCTTCAATGAGCAACAAATGACTGCGAGTTCCCGCCAACCGGTCTTAGAGTCGCAGTTACGAGCTGGGAAGCTGACAGTACGAGGATTTATCCAGGGATTGGCGACCTCTGAAGTCTTTCGCTCTCGCAACTATGACCCCAACAATAACTATCGCGTGGCGCAGATGTGCGTTCAGCGTCTCCTTGGACGAGATATCTACAGTGATCGCGAAAAAATGGCCTGGTCGATTGTGCTGGCCACCCAAGGGCTGAATGGCTTGGTGGAAGCGCTTCTGAGCAGTAAAGAGTTCCTTAATGCCTTTGGCGAAAATACGGTTCCCTACCAGCGCCGCCGCATCTTGCCCCAGCACCCACAGGGAGATCTGCCCTTTGCCCGACTTCCTCGCTACGATCAGAGCCACCTAGAAAAGCTTAATGCCCTGGGCTACAATTTCTCTGCTAATCGCTATGTTCCCGGTTCTGGGATGCCCTCGCTCAAGGTGCAACAACTGGGCGGGGCTTTTGCCTATATGGGTTCAGCGCTGCTGAGTTTAGGCATTCTGTGGGTTGTTTTGTCTTGGTTTGGATGGGTCAAAATCTAAACGTTTTGTACCTGTTGGCTGGAGAAGGTTGACAGCATTCTACAATTGGGGGGCTAGCTGCAAGGCCAGCTCCCTTTTGTGCTCGTTTTTCATGTCTAAACTTATGTCTGTAGATACGCCGACTTCAATCCGGGGTCAACAGCACCCCATGATTCAAGTGTGGGCCGACGGAATTGAAGTTCTCTGGCATCAGTTTTTTGAGTTGACTCCCTATGAGTTGCCCCATGATTTGGGCTACATCGAGGGGCGACTAGAGGGAGAGCGGTTGGTGATTGAAAACCGCTGTTATCAGTGTCGGCAATTTCGTAAGATGCACCTAGAGCTAGCACAAGTGGGGGCAGGGCTGGATATTCTCCACTGTGTGATGTTTCCGCGCCCGGAGTATGCGCTGCCCATGTTTGGTACAGATATTGTGGGGGCGCGGGGTCAGATTACTGCTGCGATCGCAGATCTTTCGCCAGTTGTACCGATGGATCAGCTTCCCAACTCCTATCGTCAACCGCTGAGCCAGTTACCTCAGCGTCAGTTCTCCCACCCTCGGGACTTACCTGCTTGGGGAGATATCTTTTCAGAATTTTGCTTATTTGTGCGTCCAGTTAACCCTGACGAAGAAAATCAGTTTGTAGAGCGGGCAGTCGATTTCCTACGGATTCACTGCCAGCAAGCTCTAGCGGCTGAGCCTGTTTCTGGGGCAGATCGAACTCAGGTGCTAGCCGGACAACATCGCTACTGCACTCAGCAGCAGCAAAACGACAAAACCCGTCGCATTCTAGAGAAAGCCTTTGGTAAAGAATGGGCCTACCGATACCTGACGACGGTCTTATTTGACTTGCCAGAGCACTAGGGACTGTTGGCGATCTTTTGCTTCAGTTTTTGCCAGAGGCGCTGTCCCCGGAGCCGCCAAAGCCGCGATCTCGTCAAGGCATCAATATCACCAGGGTGCTGTTGTTTATAGTCAAAAAAGAGATTAAGTTCGGCTAAGATGACCTCAAGTTTGGCCAGGATATTTTCAAGGCGATACTCCTGAAACAACGCCTCAGAGACTGGGGGTGGGGAGGCTGTCTTTAGCACCTGTAAAATGCGTTGCACATCAAAGGGAGTAGAGTATCCAGCAATTTTGTGGCAGTTAAACCCCGGATCTAAATAATCGGAGAGGCCATGGTTGATGCTGGAAAATACCTGGCAGCCACAGGCCATAGCCTCTAGGGGTTGCAGGCCAAACCCTTCGGTGACCCCTTGCATAGCCCAGTATTCAGCAGAGTCGTAAAGATAGATATGGGAGCGGCTAAACAAGGCGGCTAGATCTTCGACAAAGCCATCAATAACCTGTACCCGACAGCGTGACTTCAAGGCAGGCACCAACTGCTCCATGAGGTACTGTGAAGATTTGCGGGGATGCACCAGCACATCAATGTCTCGCTTTAGCCCCTGATCTCGAAACTCTTCTGAGATTTGGTTGGGTAGGTAATAGAGCAAAGAGTGGGGAGCCTGTTGCCCCCAGTACCCCAGGGTATTGCGACTCACGGTCATGATGGGAACGGCGGCAGGTAGCCGGAAGCCATAGCCAGCACTGTGGGCATGGTAAAGGAGGTTGCGATCGCGCAGTTTCCGGGCTAACTTGGCCACATCAAAGCCCCAACTGGCCACAAAAATAACATCTTCAGGAGGCTGTCGTAACAGATCTGCCAAAAACAACGTGTCGGGTTCCCGCTGTCGGTAAGTAACAATTTGAGCTGCACACACCTGCTGAGCGAGCCTGAGCGTTTTTAACTCGGCCCACAGACCGCCGCAGTGAAAGGGGCGGGTGGTGCCGGGCAATAAAAAGTACAGCTTACGCATCCTTCAATCCAAATCAAATCCTAAGTCAGTGCCACCATTGGCGTGAACGAGAGCTAGTTTTTCATAGTGCTGGGCATGAACGATCAGTTCCGCAGACTCCTCGTCGCTGACCTGGCGCTGGGGCTTAGCGGGTATCCCCACCCACAAAGACTGAGGTGGGACAGATTTGGAAACTACGGCTCCCGCCCCAATGATGCTGCCAGCGCCCACTCGAACCCCACTGAGGATGATGGCACCAATCCCAATTAAACTACCCCGCTCAATGTGGGCTGCGTGGATGACTGCCCGGTGACCCACGGTGACATAATCTTCGAGAACGGTGGGCAGCCCTGGGTCGCCATGGAGAATGGCCCCATCTTGAATATTGGTATGGGCACCAACGAGGATCGGGGAAACATCCCCCCGTAGCACCGCACCGTACCAAAGACTAGTGCCCGCTCCCAGTTTGACGTTGCCCACCACGGTGGCATTGGCAGCGACAAAAGCGGCTGGAGTTAAATCTGGTTGAGGCCAGTAGTGGGGAAAGATCACACAAAGCGTCCTCGTGGGTGGCAGCCTCCAGTTTTCTGGAGCGAAATCTTGGGTGACTGCGGGTGAAATCATTGCCAGGATACAATATTGACAGGTAAAACTTTAGCTTCAAGAGGTTTTGCCAGTGCCCCTTATGGCCACCCCTGTTGGCTTGGTGGCGGCATTTGCCCATGATTTGTTTGATTTGTCCTGGGTTTCATCTCGCAAAAGACACGGTAGCTTTTGTAAAGGCACTGGAGGGGTCTCAGCAAAAGAACCCGGATTCACAGCTTTCTAAATTTCAGATCTTGGTTTATCCCGCCCCTGACAGGTCGCCAGTTTTATCTTGGCAAATTGTGCAGTTTTTGCGGCAATCGCTGCCCCAGCCTCAGTCAAGCCAGACGGGAGAGGGCAGCTCATCTGTGGCCATTGCATTTCTCGGCTTCAGTGCCGGAGTTGTAGGCGCTCTAGGAGCGGCACATCTTTGGCAGCATCAAGGTGGGCAAGTCCAGTGCTTAATGGCCTTAGATGGTTGGGGAGTGCCCCTATGGGGAGACTTCCCCATTCACCGTCTCAGCCATGATTCCTGGACTCACTGGACGACAGGGGGCGGTCAGTCTTCTACGGCTGACTTTTATGCCGATCCAGCCGTGACACACCTAGATCTATGGCGTGCCCCTCAGCGGGTGTGGGGTTGGCGGGTTCATGCTGGGCAACAGCAGCGCTGCTGTGCCACCGACTTTATTGGGCAAATCCTCAGTCACCCCACCTAAACGCCCCGATTAGCGAGACTTTAGTTGCTTAGGCTGGCTCAAACCTCATCTGGATTTATTCCCAGCTCCCTGAGCTTCTGAGCTAGGAGATCGGCTCGTTGGCGTTCTGCTTCTTGCCCTTCAGCACCTGTCAAGATCACTTGTCCTTGGGCATTACACCACCGCAGCCATGTTCTTATTGCTGTTTCTTCAAAGGATCCGTCCCACAGGGTTAACCCCAGTCCGATGGTTCCTAGCCAAACCGACTGACTCACATTGACAATTCCGTCTGCGGGGGTTAGCTCTCGATATTGTCCTCCGGTCAATGTCCACACCCGCAGCAGTGCGCCTTGCATCTCGGTCTCACCCTGAATCTGCTGGAGTGGGTCAAATACGACATAGTACGGCACACCAACCTGGGCGTAAATGTCCTTTTTGCAAGCATTTTTTCCTTTCCGCTTAGACCTTTGACTTAAGGCCACCTCATCGCCGTCTGGATTAGACACAATCTCTATGCAGACATCGGGAGCCTTGCCAAACTCCCAGACAAAATAGGTGCGATTACGGCGTTGAGAAAAGTCACTTGCACACTCGACGCCCAGGCTGAGAAAGACATCTGGGACAATGGGTTCGCCATGAAGTTTATAAAACAATCCCACATTGGCAGCCGCTAGAAAGGGTGTGGGCAAGCATTGGGAGCTGTACAAGGGTTCCACGAGTAAGCGCTGCTGCTTCTCAGATTGGAAATTGTCCACAGGAGAGTCGTCCTCGATGACCAGATGGCTGATGTCAAGCTCCGTAACTATGGCGTCCGCTTCCGGGGTTTCCGTCTTGATCAGGGGTGGCGTCATGGGTGGCCTCAACTTTCTGACACTCAGGTATCTATTAAATTTAGTTTGACGGATCACTAGTTACAGTATAGATGATCTATTTTATAGGAATTTAGGCATAAAATTATCTGCTGTCAAAAGCTAAGGCTGCTGACCTACTCATCAGGCCGAGGGAGGTCTCACCAATGCGGTAGACAAGCTAGGATGGCACTGGGTATTTGATCAAGCAGAGATTGAGTCCACTATGGTCAAAATTGTGCGCCGACGTTCTTTGGGAGTGCAGCCTGTCTATGACATTGGGCTACCCCAACACCACAATTTTTTGATCCGGGGTGGGGTGATTGCATCCAACTGCTTTAATAAGTCTCACTCCACGGCCTACGGCTACGTTACTTACCAGACTGCTTACCTGAAAGCCAATTTTCCGGTGGAGTATATGGCGGCTTTGCTCACGGCCAACAGTGGTGACCAGGACAAGGTGCAAAAGTACATTGCCACTTGCATGGCCATGGGAATTGAGGTTGATCCTCCCGATATTAATCGCTCGGGGGTGGATTTTACGCCCCTGGATCAACATATTTTGTTTGGCCTCTCAGCGGTGCGGAATGTCGGCCAAGGTGCCATCGAAGATATTCTCAAAGCCCGAGAAGCATCGGAGCCGTTTCAATCCCTGGCGGATCTGTGTGATCGCATCGATCCCCGCGTAGTCAATCGTCGCGCCCTAGAAGCGCTGATTCATTGTGGTGCTTTTGACTCTTTAGAGCCGAACCGCAATCAGCTCGTTCACGATTTAGAACTGGTGCTGGAGTGGGCACAGTCTCGCGCTAAGGATCGAGCCATTGGTCAAGGTAATTTATTTGATCTGGGAGGAACTGCTACGGTGGCTGAGGCTCCGGCTGCCTTTGATGCGGCTCCGAAAGCGCCCCCTGTTGAAGATTTGCCTGAAGCTGAAAAGCTCCGCCTGGAAAAAGAATTGCTAGGCTTTTACATCTCCAACCATCCCCTGAAGGCAGTAGAAAAAGCCGGTCGCCTGATGGCACCCTTCAGCTTGGCAGATTTAGAAGAGCAGCGGGATAACGTCACCTTGAGTGCCATTGTCCTGATTACTGAGGTGAAGCCGATTGTCACCAAAAAGGGCGATCGCATGGCTATTGTGCAACTCGAAGACCTCACCGGTAAGGCTGAGGGCGTGGTCTTCCCCCGCAGCTTTGAGCGGATTGGCTCCTATATTGCAGCAGATCAGCGGTTGATGATTTGGTGTAAGGTTGACCGTCGGGACGAACGGGTGCAGTTGATTGTTGAAGATGCCGAGCCAATTGAAGCGGTGCGCCTGGTACTGGTAGATATTCCGGCTCAAGATGCTGCCAATATTCAAAAGCAGCAGCAACTCAGAGATGTGCTGCGATCGCAAGCTGGGGAACGCGCTGAAGGCAAAGTCTCAGTGATCGCCAATATCACCGGTCAATCGCGCCGCCAATTGGTGCGTCTGGGGGTACAATTTCGCGTCCAAGATGCCCAAGCTGCCGTTGCCGCTCTGAGTCAGCAGGGATTTCAAGCCCGCGCATCTCACCTTGTGCCCCAAAGTCCCATGGCTGCTGGCCGTCCCCATTAATCCCTCCAAATCCCCTGAAATGGCATGTAAGGGCTTCTGACTTGAGCTAAGATAAATAGATCTAGTGTGCAAATTAGCTAGAATGACATCTGGAACCGTCTAGATGTCATTTGTGCGCTCCTACTGCAGGTCACAACCGACAGAGAAAGGAGGCATCAGTATTACGGAGAGATTAACTAGGAAACCTTTAGCATGCTCAATCAGGAAATAAAAGTGCCAGATGTTGGCTTCACCCACGAAGATTTTGCCGCCCTACTGGATCAGTATGACTACCACTTTAATCCCGGCGACGTGGTAGCTGGGACGGTATTCAGCCTGGAACCCCGGGGTGCCCTGATTGACATTGGTGCCAAAACTGCTGCCTACATCCCCATTCAAGAAATGTCGATCAACCGCATCGACAGCCCTGAAGAGGTGTTGCAGTCTAACGAGACCCGTGAGTTCTTCATTCTGGCTGACGAGAATGAAGATGGACAGCTTACCCTGTCCATTCGTCGCATTGAGTACATGCGAGCCTGGGAGCGAGTCCGCCAACTCCAAACCGAAGATGCCACCGTCCGCTCAGCCGTGTTTGCCACCAATCGTGGCGGTGCCCTAGTTCGCATCGAAGGATTGCGCGGCTTTATTCCAGGCTCTCACATCAGTACCCGTGCCGCCAAAGAAGATCTAATTGGGGAAGAATTGCCCCTAAAGTTCCTGGAAGTGGACGAAGAGCGCAATCGTCTGGTGCTCAGCCATCGTCGCGCCCTTGTGGAGCGCAAGATGAATCGGCTAGAAGTGGGCGAAGTGGTCATCGGTACCGTGCGCGGCATCAAGCCTTACGGAGCCTTCATCGACATTGGTGGTGTCAGCGGACTGCTGCACATTTCCGAAATTTCCCACGACCACATCGACACCCCTCACAGTGTCTTCAATGTCAATGATCAGCTCAAGGTGATGATTATTGACCTGGATGCAGAACGGGGTCGAATTTCACTCTCAACCAAGCAATTGGAACCCGAGCCTGGAGATATGGTCAAGAATCCACAGGTGGTTTACGAAATGGCTGAGGAGATGGCTGAGAAGTATCGCCAGAAGGTGCTACAGCCCCAGCAAGAAGAAGTCGTCATGACGGTCTCTGACGTAGATACGGAAGTGACAGAAGTGACGGAAGTGACGGTCTAGCCTCACCGTCATTCTTTTACATTGACTAAAAGGGGGGTAGAGGGGTCTACCCCCCTTTTGGCTCTGAAGTGATAATTTTACTTGAGGTAAAAAGGAGTTTCCCTTAAGCCTCCCTTTGCTTCGTCAGGCTAAGCACCTCTCAAATCCTGAATTCCCAATGAATGTCTCATTTTCTACGCTTGCGCAACAGTATCAAGACACACTCTTGAACAACGTTGTCCCCTTTTGGATGCAGCATTCCCCTGATTGGGAGCAGGGTGGCTACTTTACCTGTTTGAATCGTCAAGGCCAAGTCTACGACACCGATAAGTTTATCTGGTTGCAAAATCGGCAGGTGTGGTTGTTTTCCATGCTCTACACCCACGTTGACCCCCGACCTGAATGGTTGCAGCTAGCCGCCCATGGTGCTAAGTTTCTGGCTCGCCAAGGTCGGGATGCAAAGGGCAATTGGTACTTTGCCCTCAACCGGGCGGGTCAACCCCTTGTCCAGCCTTACAACATTTTTTCAGACTGCTTTGCAGCCATGGCTTTTAGCAAGTATGCTCTGGCTTCTGGTGAAGATTGGGCTAAGGACGTGGCTCGTCAGTCCTATCAAACGGTTTTGCGTCGGCAGCATAACCCCAAGGGGCAATACAACAAAGTGTATCCCGACACCCGTCCGCTCAAATCCTTGGCTGTGCCTATGATTCTGGCAAATTTGTCACTAGAAATGAGCTGGTTACTCTCTGAGGCAGAGCTGACGGAAGTTCTGGATGCGACTGTGGCTGAGGTCATGACAGACTTTTTGGATGGCGATCGCAGCCTCCTCTACGAAAACGTCACCCCCGCAGGCCAACATGTTAACTGCTTTGAGGGGCGTCTGATTAACCCTGGCCATGGCATCGAAGCCATGTGGTTCATGATCGACATTGCCCATCGCCGCCAAGACACCGAGACCCTAAATCGAGCCGTGGATGTAATTTTGAACACCCTAAACTTCGCCTGGGATCCTGAGCATGGGGGGCTGTTTTACTTCCTGGATGCCGAGGGGCACCCCCCCCAACAGTTGGAATGGGATCAAAAACTCTGGTGGGTTCATCTGGAATCCTTGGTCGCCCTAGCCATGGCCTACCGCTTCACGGGTCGCCCCGCCTGCTGGACTTGGTACCAGCAGCTCCACGATTACACCTGGTCTCATTTTCCTGACCCAGACTATGGCGAATGGTATGGCTATCTGAACCGATGCGGCCAGCCTTTCTTGAATCTTAAGGGGGGAAAGTGGAAGGGATGTTTCCATGTACCGCGTGCCCTATACCTATGCTGGCAGCAGTTTGAGGCACTCAGCACCTCAGATGTAACACGCGCCATTTCCCCCTGACTGGTGAAATCTATCGAGACTGGAGAAGCTGGCTGGCCATAGACAGCGCCGAGCCCATATCAAAGCCACTGCCGCTACCCTGCAAAAAGCTTTGAAGAACAGAGTTAGAACCCGTTTGGTTTTGGGTGCTAGCGCCAGTTTGCAAAAAGTTGAGTACCAGCGGTATTAAAACTGGCAGAAGCGCCTGCACCGTAGCTGGGTTCAGCCCTGTCGCCCGAGCCCCATCTTCAATAGTGGCTTGAGTCTCCTTCTCACCTAAGACACATTGAACCGCCTCTGGGTTAGCACCTGTGCCACTAAAACGACTGACTAAATTCTCTGCCTGGGTGGGATTGTTGCTCTGTTGCTGTTGGGTTAGGGCAGTGCGCACATGGTTGCCCACAACGTTGACCAGCGCTTGTGTAGTATTAGCATCAAGACCTGGGGTATTGCTCACCTGTTGGAGGGCACCCACGATGCTGCCGATTTGATTTGGATTGGCCTGCTGGTTGGGGTTATTCAGAGCCCCCACAACCTGATCAAAAAGTCCTTTCATAGGTGATTGGGTTAATGTACAACATTTCGAGAATACTGTAATGTTGCCACGGTGCATATTGCTCTTGAAAAGTATAATTATTCTCAATTTAGATGATTGAGAATATAAGCTTCTTATGCCTTCGGCCTTTGCAATCAATCACAGGGTTCAGCCCAGACGGGACTGAAGTTGAGCTTTCAGGGTATGAAGCATTGGCCGGGCGGGAGATAGCTGTATGAGTTTGGGTATCAGCTCAACAATGGGTAGGTCACGAAATATGGGGTATACCTCATCTGACAGGACTGAGTTCGGGCTGAAGGGTTGAGACTAGAATTCCCAAAATTTTGTCTACTTCGCTAATAAAGTAGTTGCTGCTATCGATGTAGGCCATTTTCTGAATTAGTTTCAAGAATTTCCAGTCCGTGCCTGTGGTGACCGCTCCATAGAGAGTATCAATGGGTTCGCCTTCTTGTTCATTGAAGCGTTGGGCGGCAATCATGGTGGCAATACATTGTCCTAAACCAGATGGAATATTTTCGCGTTTGGCTTCGATGATGGTGACAACGGGCTTAGTAATAAAGAACTGCTCTGATGAGCGGGTAAGGATAAAGTCACAGGTTCCATTCAAGCCGTTTTCAAGATCGACGTTGAAATCGACACCGGAGAAGAGGCTAATTTTTCCCTGAAGGTATCGTCTCACTTCTGTAAGGACGGGCATAATGATTAGAGACTGCGACTTACGGGTGTTCTTACACCGCACAGCTAAGGGCAGATTTTTCCCAATGGGTAAAGTGCTCTGTTGGGAGCTCTGCCATTCCGGCTTGTCTTGCTTGATCTAATCGCTCTTCTATGTGGCGGAGAATCCCATGGGTCACAATGCAACGAATTGCCCCCTGTTCGTCATACTCGTTGTACTCAACACTTCCCTCTGCCACGGGATAGCCATCACAACTTCCCAAGTAGGGACAGTGATGACAGGTTGAGCGCAATCGATCTTCAGCTGCTTGAATTACGAGTTGATGGGCTTTTCCATTCAGCAAGGTTTCCATTGGGGTGGTAAAAATATTGCCTTGGCTTGGCCCTGCATAAGCATCCGCATAGCTGTAGATTTGCCCATCTGTATTGACCAAGAAAATGGACTCCCATTGGCGCTTATCGTAAAGGGTCACACGGCTGCGATCGCAACGGTGACGCAAAGCTTGTTCAATATGCTCCACAATGGGATGAACCATGACAAAGCGATCACTTTCAAACCACAAATCAACTAGGGTTTTATAGGTTTCTAATACCTCATAAGGTGTTATTTCAAATCCAATATGCTGGCTATCAAAGGCTCCCTTAAACAGCGGCAAAATTCGGAATGAAACTTCCATCTGTTCATAGAAGCGAAAAATTGCTTCTATATAAGGGCGATTGAGTTGGGTTAAAACCGTAATGCAACCAAAGGGAATCTTTTTGGCCTGAAGCCGATCTAAATTCTTAAGAACAAGCGCGACAGAATCTCGCCCCGATTGATTTACCCTGAGTCCTCCAAAGAGATCGAGCGAAACTCCAACACTATCAAATCCAGTCTTTAATAACTGAAGACGGGCTTCATCTAAAACTGTGAGGTTTGTTTGGACAGAATTTATGATAGAAACTGATCGGCCTCTAAAAATTTCTTTTTGACTTTCAAAGGTTTTCCAGTAAAATTCGGGTGAATGGATTAGCGGTTCTCCACCGTGCCAGACAAAATTAATTTCTGTGGGATGATCTAATGCACCGTAATAATCAGCAATATGATGATACATTTGATCAAGCTGCGTGGATGAGATCATTTCACGGTTGCCTAAATCATTAAACTCATAGCAATAACGACAGCGAAGGTTACAAAATTTTGATGTCTTGATGACAAAATCTACAACTTTCTTTTCCGTAACTTTTGGTTCAGTTGACATGAAATTTCTCCTTATAATAAATATTTTTCCGGAGATAAGATGAATTTTGTCTTGTTTTTTCATTTCAAAATCACCTTATTGCGGCTCTCACCTGAGTGGGGTAGGGGGTGTGGGGGTGGAACCCCCACGCAGGGGGCAGCGCCCCCTGCACCCCATGTACTCCATTGATCTGTAAACCGCTATATCTCCTGAGATGTTAACGATTAGCCAAAATCTACCTGCTCTTGAAGTGCAGCAAAGATCTCGACAGCTGAGAGTGGCGATGCAGCATAGGGAACATTAGGTCCATCTGCTTGAGCACGACGCACAAAACTGGGGCCATTCTCTCGAACAAAAGGTTTAATACTACGTACAAAACTAGGACCATTTTCTCGAACAAAAGGTTTTGCTGATGGCTGGGACTCCATATCAAAATATTGCAATTTTGTTGCTGTATATTCTGAAAATTGCAAGGTAGGTTCCGAATTGACAGCCTGATCTGAATGCAATGTCGGAGAAGACATGGCAAATCCCTCTCCTGCTACTAAAATAGCTGGGATAAGGCTGGCTAAAATCAGCAAAAGTTTAGCTGAAGTTTTTGGGTTTAAGGTTGTCATTTTTGCTGTTCCTTTAAGTGATAGAAAACAAATTGATGGTTTGAGCATCTTGATTTTCAAATCTTTATTGAAGATTTTTGAAAACGGGATGCTTTTCCCTAATTGTTAGACTAACTAAAAGTCCTATAACCAAAAGTGACTAGAACTGTAAGATCAAGTGTTTCTACGCACTTATTCTGGGTGATCTAAACCCTTCGTGGTAGCCGTCCCTGAGAGGCGGTTTGAAAAGTTTCTAACACCTTGCACCCACCCTATAAATCCCCCATTCTGGGGGACTTAAGAGTGATCAAAGCCCCTAGAATCGGGGTTGGGGGGCAAATGTAGAGCATGGCAATACTTTGATGACAGCCTCTGAGATTGCGCTATCTCAAGGTCATAGGCTTTTACCAATAAAGATGGAGCTGCTGGGAAGTGCGTCATACTTTGGGACTCTACAGACCTTAGTGTTCCGTCAGGAAAATTTTGAGGGGTCGCAGACCCTCAAAATTTAACCCCCATCAACTTCTGGGCACTCATCGATCCTTCAAAACAAAGCTGACAGATTATTTAGTCTGCTAAGGCGAGCCCAAAAATATTGAGAATTGCTGCTTGCCTAGGCACTTCGGAGCGCCACAATGGGATCGAGTTGAGCGGCACGGCGGGCAGGCACAACCCCAAAAAACAAGCCAATGGCACCTGAAACCCCAACTGCCAAAAGCACGGCGGGAATTGAAACTCCTGCTTCTAAGGGGGTTAGCACCCCTACCATGAGGACACCACCCACGCCGACAACTGTGCCAATTGCCCCCCCAACTGCCGACAAAATAATTGCTTCAATCATGAACTGCATCAAGATGTCGTCTTGGGTTGCCCCAATCGCTTTACGCAGTCCAATTTCTTGGATGCGTTCGGTGACTGACACGAGCATGATGTTCATAATGCCGATGCCACCGACTAAGAGGGAAATGCCTGCGATCGCAGCCAGCATGATAGTCAAAGCCCCTGTCACATTACCGATGATTTCCAGGGCTTCCTTCTGCGATCGCACTGTAAAATCATCTTCATCCACAATTTTGTGGCGGAGGCGCAGCAAATTTGTAATTTGGAACGTTGCCGCCCCCATACTGTCTTGATCCACAGCCGAAAGTGTAATGAACGTGAGTTCAGTGCCATAGGGTGAGGTTTCCCCCGTAATCCGACTCGCCATCGTCGGGAGCGGAATAATTACCACATCATCTTGGTTGTCGCCCAAAAATGACCCCTTAGCTTGCAGAACCCCAATTACCTGAAAACTCAAGCCTCGAATCCGAATCGACTCACCGAGAGGGTTGTCCGAGCCAAAGAGTTTTTCCGCCATTTCCGCCCCTAGAACTGCCACTTGGTTAGCGCGCTGCACATCTAGGGGGGTTAAAAATCGTCCCCGCTCAACCTCAAAGTTCCGAACTGGCGCAAAGTCTTCCGTGGTGCCTACCACCAACCCAGAGGTATTGCGGTTACGGTAAATAATAGAAGTCTGGGTTTGCCGCTGGGGAGCGACCGCCCGCACCGTGGGCACCTGAGTTGCAATGGCTTCAGCATCGGCCCACACCAGCGTGCGGGGAATATCAAAGGAGCGACCCCGCGCCTGGGGAGACCCCGGCACAATGAACAACACATCGGTTCCCAAAGATTCAAACTGGCTGGCTGCATAGCGCTGGGCACCCTGACCGACCCCCACCATGGCAATCACCGATGCATTGCCAATCACCATTCCCAACATCGTGAGGCTGCTGCGAAGGCGGTTGGCCGTCAAGGTGGCTGCCGCCATTTTGATGCTTTCAAGAATATCCATGGTTCCTAGGAGAAAGCGCTTGCCCGGTTGGGTAAAGCATGGCATCTTCTTCTAGGGTAGCTGTCTTGCCCCTAAAGATGGTCAGCCCCACCGCATCTGGGACTCAAAGGCATACCCCCCGACCTACCGATCAGATCCAGATTCAAATCAGATTAAAATTCAATCCCTGGCTGAGCCTTAACCCCTTGCTCCCGTAGCGGATGCTTGACCAACGTCATTTCAGTGACCAGATCGGCAGCCGCAATCAAGTCCGACGGAGCGCCCCGTCCTGTGAGGATCACATGGGTGTTTTCTGGCTTCTGAGCCAATCCCTGCACCACCGCATTGGGCTCTAGATAACCGAGCTTCAGAGCTACGTTCACTTCATCGAGCAAAACCAGCTTGTACTCAGGGTTCAGAATATAGCTCAGAGCCTTTTCCCAGGCGGTTTGAGCACTTTGGATGTCGCGATCGCGGTCTTGGGTTTCCCAGGTAAAGCCATCTCCCATAGCGTGAAACACTAGCTGATCCGACCACTGGCCAAGAACTGCCTTCTCGGCAGGCTCCCAAGCACCTTTGATGAACTGCACAATCGCCACCCGATACCCATGTCCAAGGGAGCGCATGACCATTCCTAGAGCGGCAGTGGTTTTGCCTTTGCCATTGCCCGTGTGAACAATGACTAACCCCTTCTCTGCAATGCAATTGGCGATCCGCTGATCCTGAACTTCTTTGCGGCGTTGCATCTTCAGGCGATGTTGCTCAGCAGAAAGAGAGGAAGAGGTCATGGTAGCAAATCCACACAGGAGGTATTCGTCCATTTTGATCTATCGCCGCATCTACCGCTATTGGGTGAATATTGTCTTCACGCAGGGTACGACCTCAACCTGATCTACCTGAGAAGACTTGCCCTCATCCCCTAGCCCATTTTCCCAAAAAGGGCTACCGTGTACACACAAGTCTGAGAAAAACGATTTCACCCTGCATTCGCCCCCTACATCCCCCATTCTGGGGGACTGTGAGATATTCAGAACCCCCCAATTCTGGGGAGAAATAGTCCAGTTATTGTTGATCTCCCCCCAAACTTGGGGGGTCGGGGGGGCTAATGCAGAATGGAATGGGTTTATCCAGAGATGTGTGTACACCGTAGCCCAGCTTGGTAGAGGGGTTGGGGTGAGGGCATTCCGAGTACTACCCAATCAAATAGAGGTCGCACTCTTCACGCAGTGACAGAAGGTGACCAGGCCGAAATGAAGCGTCGAGCGTTGGGCGGCAAGGGGGTTGTATGAGGACACTCCCACTGAGCATAGCCAAGGTGGGAGTGCCCTCATTGCTAAACGGCTGCCGCTTGCTTCGACACTTGAGTCAGCTCACCTTTAGCGTACTTGCGGGCGTATTCTTCCAGGCTGATTTGGGTAATCTTGCTGGCGTTACCGGCGGTGCCAAAGGATTGGTAGCGATCTGAGCACACTTTTTGCATGTACTTGATCGAGGGCTTCAAAAAGTGGCGGGGGTCAAATTCCTTGGGTGCTTGAGCTAGGGCTTCGCGCACAGCGGCAGTGATGGCCAATCGGTTATCGGTGTCAATATTCACCTTGCGCACACCGCTTTGAATCCCCTTTTGAATTTCTTCCACAGGCACGCCGTAGGTTTCGGGAATCTCGCCTCCAAACTGGTTGATAATTTCAATCAGATCTTCGGGCACTGAAGACGACCCATGCATGACCAAGTGGGTGTTGGGCAGGCGGCGGTGGATTTCTTCAATCCGGCTGATGGCCAGAATTTCACCGGTGGGCTTGCGGGTAAATTTGTAGGCTCCGTGGCTGGTGCCAATGGCGACGGCCAGGGCATCGACTTGGGTGGCTTCTACAAACTGCACGGCTTCATCGGGATCAGTCAGCAGTTGGTCATGGGAGAGAGTGCCTTCAAAGCCATGACCATCTTCTTTGTCGCCTTGACCGGTTTCGAGAGAGCCGAGGCAACCCAATTCACCTTCAACACTGGCACCAATGGCATGGGCGACTTTGACCACTTCGCTGGTGACTTGAACGTTGTACTCAAAGCTGGCCGGAGTCTTGGCGTCAGCCTCTAGGGAACCATCCATCATGACGCTGGTGAAGCCATTTTTGATGGCGGAATAGCAGGTGGCAGGCTCATTGCCGTGATCTTGGTGCATCACGATGGGAATGTGAGGATAGGTTTCCACTGCGGCGAGAACCAAATGGCGCAGGAAGTTTTCCCCGGCATAGGAACGAGCACCACGAGAAGCTTGCAAGATCACGGGGCTGTCGGTTTCTTCAGCAGCCTTCATGATCGCCTGGATTTGCTCCATGTTATTGACGTTATAGGCGGGGATTCCGTAACCGTTTTCAGCTGCGTGATCCAGCAACAGTCTCATCGGTACAAGCGCCATAGAGTGACCTCCTAAGTCGTTCTTCTAAATCAGAGTCGTGATTAACGCGCTGAATTGTTACGTCAATCTTAAGATATATTCTCCCCTCCCGTGAATTCCGTCGTAAATTTCAACCGATTTTTAGCTCAGATTTTTAGCTCGGAACGGAGGGCTCGGGTTTGATGAGCTGAAACAGGGCTGAGAGCACTTGGGCTTCGCAGGGATTGACCTGGCGATCCATCAGGGCAATGCTGACAGCTTGAGGGAGTGCGATCGCAGCCAAATCTGGATCCAATTCTTCCACCAATAATTCCAAAGATTGGGGGATTCGCAGAGCCGACTGGAGAGCCGTCAGGGTTGCGGGAGCAAGATCCATAGACTGTAATTTGGGGGCGACTTGGCTCCAGTCCACATGTTGCTGAGGATGGCCTACTTGTAATAAATAGGCCATCAAACGCACAAAGGTGCGCTGCTGAGCTGTGTTGAGATGGGTGACACCTGTTTGGGTTTGCTGGGCAGCGGTGGTTTGCCCCAAGTTATTAAGGATTTTCTCCCAGTCTTGGGGGTCACAGGCATCGGGCTTGGCTACGGTCAGCGAGACCTGAATGTTTTCAGACTGTGCCTGAAGCTGATTGACTTGCGCTTGGACGCCTAAAAAGCCCAGCCATTGGCAGATCGTAGAAACCAGGGTGGGGTGGGTCGCCTGACAGCTTGCCAGCAGGCGCAATTGGGTTCTGACCATAGGTCGGACAAGTTGGGTCAGCATAATTACCTCAAGTCAACCAAAAAAAGAGCTTCTCTTTACCGATACACTGGATACACAATGATTGCCCGGTTTCTGAATACAAAAATGACGAATCGATTGGCGAGTGCCCAAAGTCTCTACTTGCGAAAACACGCTGAAAACCCTATTGATTGGTGGCCCTGGTGTGAAGACGCGTTGACTCAAGCTTGCCAGGAAAATAAGCCAATTTTTCTCTCTGTGGGCTATTCAAGTTGTCACTGGTGCACGGTCATGGAGGGGGAGGCTTTCTCTGATCTAGAG
Organism: Petrachloros mirabilis ULC683; assembly: GCF_009939295.1. Classification (GTDB taxonomy): domain Bacteria; phylum Cyanobacteriota; class Cyanobacteriia; order Thermosynechococcales; family Thermosynechococcaceae; genus Petrachloros; species Petrachloros mirabilis. Next base: position 8,259 of record NZ_WVIC01000022.1, on the reverse strand, counting down.
ATTGCTGCCTATATGAATGCTAACTTCTTACCCATCAAAGTGGATCGTGAAGAGCGCCCCGACATTGATAGCATTTACATGCAGGCGGTGCAGGCCATGACGGGGCAGGGGGGCTGGCCCATGAATGTATTTTTGACCCCTGGCGATCGCGTGCCGTTTTATGGGGGCACCTATTTCCCCATTGAGCCGCGCTACGGACGCCCTGGCTTTTTGCAAGTTCTCCAGGCGATTCGCGGCTTCTATGACACGGAAAAGGAGAAGCTGGATACCCAGAAGCAAAAGTTGTTTGGGTATCTCCGCAGCACCACTGAGTTGGCTCCTGTGTCCAAGATTGACCCCGAGCTGCTCCGGCAGGGCATTGAGCAAAATACTGCTGTGGTGGGGCGCAGCAGCTATGGCCCCAGTTTTCCCATGATTCCCTATGCTGCGATCGCACTTCAGGGGAGTCGCCTTCAGTCCGATGCACCCTCGGAGGTCTGTGAGCAACGAGGGCTGGATTTGGCCTTGGGCGGCATCTATGACCATGTGGCCGGAGGGTTTCATCGCTACACAGTCGATCCGCAGTGGACGGTGCCTCACTTTGAAAAGATGCTCTACGACAACGGCCAGATTATGGAATATCTGGCCAACCTCTGGAGCGCAGGGATCCATGAGCCAGCCTTTGAACGTGCGGTCTCCGGTACCGTATCCTGGTTGCAGCGAGAGATGAGCGCCCCTGAAGGCTATTTCTACGCCGCCCAGGATGCCGACAGCTTTATCTCTGCTGACGATGCTGAGCCCGAAGAAGGACGCTTCTATTGCTGGACAGCGGATGACCTTGAGCAACATCTCACACCGGATCAGCAAAGGGCTTTGGCCGAGTGCTTTTATCTCAAACCCGAGGGCAACTTTGAAGCTGGCTTGACCGTTTTGCAGCGACGAACACCTGGCCCATTACCCGAACCCGTCGAAACAGCCTGCGCCAAGCTCTTTACCCTACGTTACGGTGACCTAGATCCAGAAACCCCCTTTCCGCCTGCTCGGAACAACCAGGCTGCCAAAACCCACCCATGGCCAGGGCGAATTCCCCCGGTCACCGACACCAAAATGATTGTCGCTTGGAACAGCCTCATGATCTCGGGACTGGCTCGGGCTGCCACTGTCTGGGAGAACACCCACTACCTTGCCTTGGCGCGCCAGGCCGCTGACTTTATTTTGTCCCATCAATGGCACCAAGATCAGTTCTACCGCCTCAACTACGACGGTCAAGCTGTAGTTTTGGCTCAGTCTGAGGACTATGCCCTCTTCATTAAGGCACTCTTAGATTTACATCAAGCCAGCCTTAGCGACGGTGACCCGGAAACTGCCCAACGCTGGCTACAGTCCGCCAGCCAAGTGCAAGCTGAATTTGATCACCAACTCTGGGCGATTGCGGACGGCGGCTACTACAACGCCACCAGCACCCCCGAAGGTGAGTTGCTGATCCGAGAGCGCAGTTGGCTCGACAATGCCACGCCATCCGCTAATGGGGTGGCAATCACCAACTTGGTGCGTCTGGCGTTGCTCTGCGAAGACTTGACCTATTTGGAGCGAGGGCAACAGGCTCTTGAAACCTTTGGTCAGGCGATGCAGTCTTCACCTACGGCCTGCCCCAGCCTTTTTGCTGCTCTCGATTGGTTCCAACACCACACCTTAATTCGCACCTCAGTTGACCACATTCGGGCTTGGGGGCGTGAGTTTTATTGGCCTACGGTGGTGATGCAGGTGAGTAACGATTTGCCCACAGATGCCATCGGCCTAGTCTGTCAGGGGCTCGCGTGCCAAGAACCCGCAGGGGATATAACTCAACTTCAGCAGCAAGTGCAAGGTAGTCAGTCCCGCTAGATGAGCGATTTGAGGCGGGTTAAATTTTGATGAGCCTATGCCTCTCAAAGTTTTCCCGACGGAACATTAGGGGGTGAGGGTGGATAAGTTGTTATAGCCATCGCCAGAACGATTAGGCCGTAATTTGCAGCATGGTGGCGATGGCTATACCCCTATGGAGCCGTCCTAGGGTTGACATTGGGAGGGGCTGATGTCCTAAGCGCAATGGCCATCGCCATAAATTCACGTTGGTTCTAGGATCAGCCTTTTAGCTGACTGCCACAGATGTCACAATCAAACTCACGATAAACAGAGCTGCTGCCGCCCCTTGAATTACGTAGCGGCGAGCTTCGTCTGGTGTTGGGAAAGAAGCAAAGTACATGTTCGGCTCAACCGCATAGTTGTTGGTCAAGCCTTCTTGATCAACGGTTGCCCCATTCAGTGCGGGACGGCGCAGGAAACTGGCTCCTTCACGTTGCATTCGCAAACCAGCCTCAGCCGGAACTAGCTCAGACCCATCGCTGAAGCCAGACTTGGCTTTAGAACTACGATGAATACCTAGGTCTTGAGCAATAGAGACAAAATCAGGAGAGATGGCAGGAGAGTAAGTCATAATGGCCTCTGTGAACTTCTGTAACAATAATGTAACACTTCGTTAAATAAATTGCAATTTTATTTTTAATCTGTTATCAATACCCGCTGCGTTTGCTTCTGGATAACTGCCATTGCGGGCAGCACCCAACCCCTAGAGCCATTGATTGCCATAGTATTGATTGCCATAATGTAGAAGCTATGCCGTCTAATCCTCAAAATGCCAGGGCACGAGTGAGCGAGCTGCGATCGCTCTTGCAACGGGCTAGCTATGCTTACTACGCCCTAGACGCCCCGATCCTAGAGGATGCAGTCTACGATCAGCTCTACCATGAGTTGCTCAGCCTTGAGCAGCAATATCCTGAGTGGGTCACACCAGACAGCCCCACACAACGGGTCGGAGAGCAACCAGCCCAGCGCTTTGAGTCAGTTCAGCATCGCATTCCCCTGTACAGCCTTGAAAATGCTTTTTCACAAGCAGATTTGGTGGCATGGGATCAACGTTGGCGGCGTTTGGTGCCCGATTGGGAAGCGTCCGTAGGCTATGTAGCTGAGTTAAAAATTGATGGCTCTGCTCTGGCACTCACCTATGAACAGGGTGTATTAGTGCGTGGCGTCACCCGAGGGGATGGCGCTCTGGGCGAGGAGATTACCCAGAATGTCCGCACCATCCGGGCGATCCCCTTGCGACTCAATGTGCAGCATCCCCCAGATTGGATTGAGGTGCGGGGAGAGGCGTTTCTGGGGCTGACTATCTTTGAGCAGATCAACCGCGATCGCAGCCAATCTGGAGAGCCACCCTTTGCCAACCCCCGGAATGCGGCAGCAGGAACCCTCCGTCAGCTCGATTCTCGGATTGTGGCTCAGCGGCAGCTCGATTTTTTTGCCTACACCCTGCATATCTCAGCAGCGACCCCCGATTTGACAGTCCCAGAGACTCAGTGGCAAGCGCTGGAAAGCTTGCAAAAACTCGGTTTTCGCATCAATCCCCACCGACGGCTGTGTCAAAGTTTGGCCGATCTTGAAGCCTATTATCAAGATTGGGCCTTGCGTCGATTGGATCTGCCCTACCTCACCGATGGGGTGGTGGTGAAGCTGAACGCCTTTGATCTGCAAGCGCAACTGGGCTTTACCCAAAAAGCGCCACGCTGGGCTATTGCCTGGAAGTATCCCCCCGAAGAAGCTGCCACTCGGGTGCTGAATATTTCTGTCAATGTGGGACGCACAGGTGCGATTACCCCAGTGGCAGAATTGCAGCCGGTGCAACTGGCGGGCACTACGGTCTCACGGGCGACCCTGCACAACCGCGATCGCATCTTTGAACTTGATATTCACATTGGCGATACCGTAGTGGTGCGTAAAGCGGGAGAAATTATTCCTGAGGTGCTGCGGGTGTTGCCGGAGCTGCGCCCTGCCACAGCGCAGTCGTTTACCATGCCCACCCACTGTCCGGTCTGTGGCCAGCCCGTCGTGCAGTCCGAAGAGGAAGCGGTAGCGCGCTGCGTGAATCCAGTCTGTCCGGCTATTTTGAAAGGGGTGCTGGTGCATTGGGTGAGCCGGGATGCCCTGGATATTGATGGGGTGGGCGAAAAGTTAATTGAGCAGTTGGTGGATCAAGGACTCGTGCGCTCGATTGCAGATTTATATGACCTGACGCCGGAGACCCTCGCCAGCCTGGAGCGCATGGGGCAAAAGTCAGCTCGCAATGCGGTGAGTGCGATCGCAGCCTCTCAAAATCGCCCCTGGTCACGGGTACTCTACGGCCTAGGGATTCGCCATGTAGGGAGTGTGACAGCCCAACAGCTCGCTACAGCCTTTCCATCAGTAGCACAATTGGCCGCAGCCACACCGAAGTCAATTGCCGACCTGCACGGGATTGGGCCAGAAATTGCCCAGTCAGTCTATGACTGGTTTCAGACATCACGCCATCAACACCTGATTCAACGCCTTCAAGCAGCAGGTTTACAGTTGGCACAGAAGGAAACCTCTGATAAAAATGCGCCCCAGTCACTAGCAGGCAAAACCTTTGTGTTGACCGGCACCCTCCCCACGCTTAAGCGCAATGAAGCCAAGGCATTGATCGAAGCGGCTGGGGGCAAGGTGACCGGCTCGGTGAGCCAGAAGACAGACTATGTAGTTGTAGGAGAAGAGGCAGGTTCCAAATTAGAAAAAGCCAAAAGCCTTAGTATTCCCCTATTGTCTGAAGCAGATTTGCAAAACTTGATGAAATGATATAGCGGTTCTCACCTGAGTGAGGTACGGGGTGTGGGGGTGGAACCCCCACGCAGGGGGCACTGCCCCCTGCACCCCATGTACTCCATTAATCTGTAAACCGCTATATCCCTCTTTTGTCAATTTCGTGAGAGAAAATTTGGAATACCCAAATTACGTTGCTGGCATGACGATAGCATGGGCTATAGGGAACGAGCGAATAGAGGCTTCAGATTCTCTCTGCCTAGAGTGACAAAAGAGAGGTATCGCGATCCCAAATGATTTTTAAACTCATAGACTTTGTACTACCCCTCTTCCTATGTCACTCATTGTCGATATCCAAAAACAACTTCCCCAATATTGTCTAGAAGTTGCTTTTGACCTTGAGGAAGAAGCCTTGGGAATTTTAGGGGGTTCGGGTTCGGGCAAAAGTATGACGCTGCGCTGTGTTGCTGGCATTGAAACCCCTACCAGGGGTACGATCGTTCTCAATAATCGAATTTTGTATGATTCTGGCAAGGGGATTAATCTGCCCAGCCGCGATCGCAGGGTCGGCTTTTTATTTCAAAACTATGCCCTTTTTCCCCATCTGACCGTGGCTCAAAACATTGCCTATGGGTTAAAGGGGATGTCGAAAGATGCGGTGAATCGACGGGGCATTGGGCAACTCGCACAGATGAGATTATCGGATTTGGGCAATCGCTATCCCCACCAGCTATCGGGGGGTCAACAACAGCGAGTCGCCCTAGCCAGAGCCTTAGCCCCAGAACCAGATGTGTTGCTGCTAGACGAACCCTTTTCGGCGCTGGATACCCACTTACGCAGCGAACTCGAAAAGCAACTGATTAAGACCCTATCGAGTTACCAGGGGCTAACCCTGTTCGTCAGCCATAACCTAGAAGAAGCCTATCGCGTCTGTCAAAACCTCCTGGTGCTCTCTGCTGGGAAGGTGGTCGCAGCAGGACAAAAACAAACTATTTTTGATCACCCTGGCACGCTCACTGTCGCTCAACTGACTGGGTGTAAAAATTACTCTCGCATCCAACCCATTGCCGCCCAGGAAATCCATGCCCTTGATTGGAATTGTACTCTGCAAACCGCAGAGCCAATTTTATCCAGACATACCCATGTCGGCATTCGTGCCCATCAGATTGCTTTTCCCACAACCTCCGACCAACCCAATACCGTCCCTGCCTGGTTAACCTGGACGAGTGAAACGCCGCACCGCATGACGCTGTATCTGAAATTGGGTGCCCCTCCCCTAGATGCCGACGATTATCACCTTCAAGCAGAGGTGTTTAAGGAAAAGTGGGAAGGTTTGAAAGATCGTTCAACACCCTGGTTTGCGTACTTAGAGCCATCACGTCTGCTCTTACTCCACGACTCAACAGGATAGTAAAAATACTCACCACGGTACCATTGGGGCAGAAAATCCCTCGTTCTCTTCTATAAAACGTGGTAGCCTACAAAGATCCAGTCGGTTTTGGCGATTAGCAGCCGCCAGACGCAAGGGGGAAAGTCGGTGCAAATCCGACGCTGTCCCGCAACTGTGATAGAGACGCTCAGGGAACTTGCATTGGCTGCGTTTAAGGTCATCTGCAACACCTGGGCTACCTTAAAGCCAGGATGCCCGCCGCTGTCATATAGCCCTAATATCTGCGAGGTACAGATGATGTCGTCATTCGCCTACACCCTCAAGCGCACGCAACAAATGACGCTTTCGGTGCCAGTTCAAGCGAGCTTGCTCACAGGTTTATGTATGCTGACCCTGTGGACGCTGTTTTTTAGCACTTATCCTCCGGCCCATAACACCCTGCACCAAGCGCGGCATCAAACCCTTGGGGTTGCCTGCCACTAAGATTCACGCATTTGAGTCTTTGTCTCTAACAATTATTCATTTTTGAAGGTACCACCCCATGAAGTTGATGCGTTGGGTTGGAGTTGTGGTAGCTGCCTTGGCCACAACGACGCTGCTGAGTCTGGGGAGTCTTACCCAGGCTGCTCAACCCACGGTTACCCTGACGACTGAGCCACCCTTGGCAGAGGTTATTCCCTTCCAAGATCCGGTGCGATTGATATTACAGGCGATAAATGGGGGTGGGCAGCCTTTGGCCGATGCCCGTCTCTCTCTCCAGCTTTTGACGCCCCCTAAAACGCCTTGGTTAACGTCGGATTTTCCGTGGGTGGAGGGCACCACGCTTTTGGAGTTGGGTGCGATCGCACCCCAAGGCCAGGTCGAGCTAGAGCAGGTCATGCCCATCCGGGGAACCTACACGCTCAATGTCCAGGTTGAACCTTTGATCACCAATGCTTTTGCGCCGTTTAGCCAATCTTTAAGTGTGCGAGTTCCCGAAAATCCGGTGAAATATCGCAACGTGGCCATTTTGCTGGCAGTTTTGTTGGTGCTAGGGTTTGCGGGCGGCTGGGTGATCGGGGGGCGAACCTCCCTGGAAGCTGGCGAAATTGCCCCCCAACGGGTGCGGATGCTGCTGAGTGGCGCGATTGTGGTGGCGATCGCAGCCTTACTCATCGTCAACTTCAGTGCTCGATCGGCCTCCGCCCATAGCGAGGGACACCATACACCCCTAGCCATTCCCACCAGCCGTCAGGGACAGCAGGTAACAGCTCAGATTTCAGGGCAAACCCAGGCCACCGTTGGGCAACTAGCCACCCAAACCGTCACCCTCAACCCAAATATAGATCCCCGCCCAGAGCTATTGCTCAACATTCGCACCCTAGACCTCGAAAGCCATGAGCCCGTTTTTACCTATACCGGCATAGCCCCAGCCGACGGGCAATTCACCTGGCGACAACAATTTTTTGATGGTGCCCCGCACCAAGTCGTCGTCGAAGTCTTACCCCCAGATCAGAGCAATGCCGACTTTGAGTCTTTTCAAATTGCTCAAGCCATTGATGTCACTGGTCTAGAGCCCCCCCTCTCAGTCCGACTGATTACCCTCAGCTACTTCACCCTGTGTTTTGTCCTGGGGCTGCTGGCCGGCCTAGGTACCCATCGCTGGCGGTTACAGGGGGTTCCGCACGCCTAGTGGTTTGTCAGCTTTGATTTGAGGGGTAGGTTGAACGAGAGCAGGAGAATGGGGTTGGGTGTATCCCAGTTTTGCAAGTTGTCCCTCATCCCCCAGCCCCTTCTCCCAAAATGGGAGAAGGGGGGCCGGATTCAAAGTCCCTCTCTGGAGTTGTGTGGCATCTACTTGACAAAATCCCATGACGGGATTTGCGGGGCGGGTGCAAGGCGTTTGAATCTTTTCAAGCTGGCTTTTAAAGGGTCTCCCCATATTCCTCCCAAAAGGCCAGCACCGCTTCTAATTCTTGTCGATGAGCCGGGATGGGGTCTAGCTGGTACCGGATCTGGGCAATACGGTATCGAGCTTCAACTCTAGCTCGGCGAGCCGTGCGTTCTGCCTCTTCAGCTCGTCGATTTGCTTCTGATTGTTCTTGAGCCACTCTTCGTGCTGTCTCTCGGCTTCTTCTTCTAGCCTCAGCTCGTTCTTGAGCCACTCTTCGTGCTGTCTCTCGGCTTCTTCTTCTAGCCTCAGCTCGTTCTTGAGCCACTCTTCGTGCTGTCTCTCGGCTTCTTCTTCTAGCCTCAGCTCG
>NZ_WVIC01000072.1 GCF_009939295.1 Petrachloros mirabilis ULC683 | reverse complement strand
TTCTTCTTTGTCAAGCAGGGCGCGGCGGCTGTTTCCAAACCCCTACAGGATTAGCAGAATGGGGGATGTAGGGGGCGAATGCAGGGTGAAATCGTTTTTCTCAGACTTGTGTGTACACCGTAGCCTGTTAGGTTGGCTTGAGGGAATCTTAAACTAACTCCCCCAAGCCCCATCGTCACCGCAACCCCTAAGAGGCCGCCTGAAGCGTTACAGGGGCACGCAGCTCTAGCCCCATTTGTCTTGGGTCGATAATCACAACCTGATTGTTGGTTGTGGGAACGTTACCGCCAATCACTTGGCCAATGATCCCCCCTAAGGAGAGTGAGGTACTCGTACCTTGGAGCACTGAACTGGCCGCAGTGGTGGCCTGTAGGCTGCCCTGCAAGTCCGCTGAGGTGAGGTCACCCACCGCTCGGGCTGCAAAGGGGCGGGATTGGGCATTGACCGTATAGCTGCGATCGCCAATGGTGAGACGATTGGCTACAAAGCGCACACCGCGCTGATTGTCAATTTGAACCGGTTGAAGCTGGCCTTCGAGACGACTGCCAACGGGAACTAAGGTATCCCCGCTCGAGTTCAAGATGGGAATGACGGTTTGAACCGTGACTGCAACCGTTTCCCCTGGAACCAGGGCATATTTTTCGTTGCCAGGGCCCTCGGACTTCACATCCAAAATAGTGCCCTGCGCCACTTGCAGAGACCCCGTTGGAGTGGTGGGTTGAGTTCCTGGACTGGTTGCCGCCACTTGGAGATCAGCCTGAGTGGTTAAATTTAAGTCTCGGGGGTCAATGACAATAATCTGCTGCTGATTGGTCGGAGGCGTCGCTTGACTGCTGCCCCCTAAGACTCCAAATAACACATTGGTTAGATTACCGCCCAACACCGGCCCCAAAATGGTGCGTGCTGCCGCTGTGGGCAATACCCCTTCCAGCGTTGAGGTATTTACAGCCTGGGGACTTGTGGGCACAAAGGGACTGGAGGTGGCGCTAAAGGAGTAGGTGCGATCGCCCACCCGAATATTATCGGCGACAAACTGGGTGCCTTGGGCAGTGCTGTTGACCACATTAATGGGCACCAACCGACCTTCTACCAAACTCCCCCTAGGAATCACCGTGACCCCGTTCGCATTGGTCACATTTGCGGCAATCTCCAAGGTGGCTGGGACAGTCTCACCAGGAACGACGACAAACTTTACAGTTTGAGAACCAGGATAGCGAACCGGTAATTGTGTATTACGAGCCAAGGTCAGCATTTGCTGGGGCGGTTGGGTGCCTGGGGTTGTGGGGGGGGTTGTGCCGCCGACCCCTGGGACGACATAGTTTGACGCTTGCATAGAGCTGTCAAGGGGGCTGAGCTGCCCCTGATTGACCAGTGCCTGATAGACAAAGGCAGCAATATCGGCTCGGGTGGCAACCTGGTTAGCATCAAAAAAGTTGATGTTGGGATAGTTGACCACTAAGCCCTTTTGGGTTGCGGCGGCGATGGAGGGTCTTGCATAGTCAGGAATTTGAGCCCCGTCTCGATAGCGACTCAGGGTTTGATTGACATCACCAGAGCTTTGGAGCTGCAACCCATTTGCGAGGGAAACCAGCGCTTGAACTTTGGGAATTTGCTGAGTCGGTGCAAAGGTACCATCGGGGTAGCCACTCAAAAATCCAGTGACATAGGCGGCTTCAATTGCTTCATTGGCCCAGAACCCACTGGGCAAGTCTCGAAACGTCTGGAAACGACGAGTAGGCTGGGCACTGAAAGCTTGGTTTACGATAGCTGCAAACTGGGCTCGGGTAACGGGCTCGTTGGGGCGAAAAGTGCCATCTGGAAAGCCGCGAATGATATTACGCTCGGCCAACCGTTCAATAAAGGGACGAGCCCAATACCCAAAGGCCACATCTGAAAAATTGGTTTGAGCCATGACCGGAGCAGGAGCCACAAGGGGAACCATTGCGCCTGCAGAGCTGGCTAACATCACTAGGGCAGAGCTAACGGAAACATAACGCTTCAGGCTAGACATCCTCGAACATCCTCCAACAAATTTAATTCTTCTTATAATGCTAAAGACATTTTGACTGACACTGAAGTTCCAGGTTTCAGATTATTCTTACAGTCTACAAGACAGTCTACAGGAGTTGAATTTGAGTCTAATCCCTCAAAATGTATAGGTTTTGGGAAGATCAGTAATGGCCTCTAAGTGAACTGCAGTCACTCTTGCCAGGTTTCACCTCCAGATGCTAAGCCTTCTCTCAAAAAGGGCTACGGTGCACACACATCTCTAGATAAACCCATTCCACCCTGCATTAGCCCCCCCGACCCCCCCTCGCGCAGCGTGCCCGGAGGGCGTAATTCTGGGGGGAGATCATTCAAAGTCCCTCTTCTTCTCTGGGAGAAGGATTTAGGGTAAGGGTTGCAAAAGTGGGATGCACCCGACGACCTGCGAGCGATCTGTAAAACTGAAAATCGGAATTTTTGACTGAACTCTTGATGCGAGATGCGAGGGATGAACTCTGATGCTACCCAGCATTCTTTGGATGCTATTCATGGGATTTTTAGCTGGCCAGTTGGCGCGGCGTTGTGGTGCCCCTCCCTTGATTGGCATGATTGGGGTGGGTCTGCTCATAGGGCCTCAATTTGCAGATTTGATTGGCCCTGAGGTTCTCGGTAAGGCGGATGACCTGCGCCTGGTGGCGGTGATGATCATTTTGATGAAGGCGGGGCTGGGCCTAGATCGTGAAAAGCTGGCTCAGCAGGGGACGGTGGCGCTGAGATTAGGGTTTTTACCCGCTGCCATAGAGGCTTTGGTGGTTGCGATCGCAGCCATGGTGATCTTCAATTTTGATGTCCTCACAGGGTTGCTGCTGGGCTGTGTGGTAGGGGCTGAGTCCCCCGCCGTGATTGTGCCAGGGATGCTGCGACTCAAGAGCCTGGGCTGGGGGGTTACCAAGGGCATTCCGGATGCGATTTTAACGGGAAGTGCCCTTTCAGATGTGCTGCTGCTCCTGGTTTTTAGCTTGTTGCTCAACGTTTTAGGGCAAGGTGAAGTTGGGGGACTCTCTCTGCCAGGGGGTATCCGTCTTTCCCCATGGCAAGTGTTACCCTTCCAGGTGGTGCTGGAAATTGGCCTAGGGCTAGGAGTTGGCTACCTAGCGGCTCGGCTGTTGGTGGTGGTACTGGTGCAGCAAAACTGGACGCGCAGTCTGGTTCAGGACATGATTTTGGCTGCCAGTGTAGCGCTATTCCTGGTCGTATTCACCCAGGTTTTCCCCTACTATTCGGGCTATTTGGCAGTGATGGCCATGGGGTTTTTTCTGATTGAGTTTGATGCCCCCTTGGCCCGGGTGCTTCGGGGTGGCTTTGATGTGCTGTGGACGGTTGCCGAAATTGTCCTGTTTGTACTACTGGGGGCGAGCATCCAACTGCAAGTGTTGGGCAATGTGCTGCTGCCTGGTCTGGGGGTGTTGGCGCTGGGGCTACTGGTGGGTCGAGGGATGGGCTGGTATCTGGCGACACTGGGCAGCAATTGGACTTGGCGTGAGCGGGTCTTTTTGTTGCCAGGGAATATGGCCAAGGCAACGGTTCAAGCTGCGATTGGTGCTTTGCCCCTAGCGGCTGGCGTTGAAGGCGGCGAAATTATTTTGGCCATCGCGGCACTCTCAATTGTGACGACGGCTCCCTTGGGAGCTTGGGCAACCCAGGTGTTTGCCCCCAAGCTCTTAGAGAAGGGCGTAGTTGACCCCACCAAGGTGCCAGTGAGTGGGCGACCCCTCTTTTTGGCCGCTGTGGATGTTTCCCCCCTGGCCACCCAGGTGCTGCTGAAAGCAGCTGACTTGGCACGGCGAAGTCATGGGGATGTGGTCGTGCTCTATGTCGATAATGCGGGAGATGCTCAAGGGGTGGCGATGCTGAAACGTAAAGCGCAGCAGCTTCTGGCTGATACTCGCTTTGAATTTATCACCCTGGCGGGGGCTGTCCCCGAGGTGATTGTCCAGACGGCCCAGTCCCGGCGGGTGACAGATGTGGTCATCGGTAAACGCAGCCATCACCCCTGGCAAGATGTTTTGTTGGGGTCTGTGTCGCAATCTGTGCTGGAAATGAGCCTGATCCCTGTGATTACCGTTGACTTACCTGCTGAGGAATCCCCCCGCCAGCCATGACAGTGCAGGTTGATCCTACGGGTGCAGCTTGCCCACGAGACGCTCACTGACAGCCCCCTGCCGGTTCAGGTTGCTGCGCCCCCGCTTTTGAGGGTCAGTGTTAACATTTAGTTACATTGCAGCAATCGGTTGTTTGCAAGGGTTGATCTCCTAGGATTGTTGGCTGTGAAAGTCTTTCAAGCTCTGCCCCCACCGCTTCGGCACAAATTGTGGATTTTGTTTGTGGCTGGGCTGTGCTTTTGGTCTAGCATGGCCTCTTTGTTGCCCACACTGCCGCTCTACATCCGGGATGTGGGGGGAACTGATCAGCAAATTGGGGTGGTGATGGGGTCATTTGCCATTGGCATGTTGTGTTTTCGACCCTGGGTAGGCCGCTTGGCCGATCAACGCAGTCGGACGTTGGTGCTCTTGATTGGGTTGGCAGCGGCTGCGATCGCACCCCTTGGGTACATGCTAGTGACCGCCATTCCGGGGCTGATGCTGCTGAGGGCTTTTCATGGCCTGAGTATTGCCGCCTTTGCCACTGCCTACAGCGCCTTGGTGGTTGACTTTTCCCCCACCCATCAGCGGGGTGAGTTGATTGGCTACATGAGTTTGGTGAATCCGATTGGGGTGGCTTTGGGCCCGACCCTAGGCAGTTTTTTGCTGACTGGGGCGGGTTATCGTCCCCTCTTCTTGATGGCCTCTGGGTTAGCCACCCTCGGCGTCCTGTGCACGCTCAAAATCCATCAAAATCATGACACTCAACCATCTGCCCCAGCCTCCGCTGCGCCTGCGCAAAACTTTTGGCGGTTGTTGGGGGCTCCCCGATTGCGCATCCCCACCTTAGTAATGCTTTTAATTGGGCTGTGTTTTGGCACCATGGCCACCTTTGTTCCCCTACTGATCGCTCAAGCTTCTGTGCAGTTTAATGCCGGGTTCTTTTACACTGCGGCAGCCCTGTCAAGCTTTAGTGTCAGGATGGTGACAGGACGGGCTTCAGACCGTTTAGGGCGGGGCGGCTTTATCTCTTTGAGCTTGTTGTTTTACACCTCAGCCATGGCGTTGCTCTGGCAGGCAAACCAGGAGTTAGCCTTTCTTTTTGCCGGGATTCTCGAAGGCTGTGGGAGTGGCATGCTCATTCCCATGGTGGCCACTCTAATGGCCGATCGCACCCAAACCCATGAACGGGGTCAGATTTTTAGCTTGTGCATGGGTGGCTTTGATTTAGGCATTGCCCTGGCAGGCCCCATCCTAGGCTCTTTTGCCGGACTCCTCGGTATTCGCGCTATTTTTGCCCTAGCGGCTACGTTCCCCGGATTGGCACTGCTGCTGTTTCTGACTTGTAGTAGCAAAGACCTCAAACATTCTTTGGCCTTTGCCCTGGGTCGGGGTCGAGATGTGTATGCGGTTTCTCCTCATCGAGAGATCCAACTACAGGCTAGCCCTTAGAGGCCATCTGAAAAGCCTCATTCATCCCTGCATTAGCCCCCCCCAACCCCCCCTCGCGCAGCGTGCCCGCAGGGCGTAATTTTGGGGGGAGAAAGCCAAAAATTCTGCTCATTTCCCCCCAGAATTGGGGGGCTAGGGGGGCAAGCGCAAGGTCTAAGCAACTTCTCAAACAAGCTCTTAAGCATTTGCTGCCCAGAGCAACGATACTTCATACTGATTAAACATCGAATCTGCGCTCACAAGGGTCATATCTTCAACCTGTGCTTGTGCGATGAGCATTCTGTCAAACGGATCACGATGGTGTAGCGGTAGTGCAGAAACCTGCAAAGCATGAGTAGCGATGATCTCTAACGACCTAGCCCCCAGTTGAGTCATTCGACTAGAGACGTAGTGATCGATGGGTTCTGGCAGGGGTAACTTACTAATTGACACCTTAATTCCCATTTCCCAAACACTGGCCACTGAGAACCATACCTCATTGGCTTCATCGGCAATTTTTTCAACGACTTGCTCGTTCAGCTTTTCTGGCTGGGCAAACCACCAGAGCCAGCATTGGGTATCCAGTAAAAGTCTCACTCTGTGCCGCCTTCAAATGCTGCCAAAGTGTCTTCCGGGAAAGGCTCATTAAAGTCATCTGGCACAATAAACCGCCCCCGATCTTGCCCTAAGCTTGCCCGACGATTGATCGATGTCCGAAAAGGAACTAACTTGGCGACAGGGATACCCCGATTGGCAATGACAATTTCTTCCCCCAGCTCTACACGGGACAGTAGCCGAGAGAGGTTCGTCTTAGCTTGATGGATATTGACTGTTTCCATAGCCTTGTCAAACTTAGTTTATAAACTAAGTTTAGGCGTAACTACTCAGGCTTAAAAGAATCACTATTTTTCGAGAATCATCGTGGAAACC
>NZ_WVIC01000021.1 GCF_009939295.1 Petrachloros mirabilis ULC683 | reverse complement strand
GAGAGGTATCTATGATGCTCTAATCTGCTCATACAAAACCCCTACAGGATTAGCTCTGGGAGAGGGGTTGGGGGTGAGGGTCCTAAGCTCACGCACGGCTTAGGTGGGGGTATACATAAACTGGCCCTCCACATATTCAGGTTTTAAGTCAACCTGTAGCGTCAGGCCAGGATAGACCATGCCCTCGTAGTAATAGGTTCCGGGTGGCTTCAGTGCGGCGTAGCTTTCTACGGCCTGCCCCTTGGCAAACCCTGGAACTCCAGTAATGGCGTAGGCACAGGCGCGATCGCTAAAGCTGGTGCTATTGTCTGTCCAGTCGCCCAGGAGGGCATCGCCCGCCCCACAGCGACAGAGGAAGTCATAAAACGCTTGGGTGGGATAGCCCCAGACGCTGTACTGCCCCCAAAAGACAATGGCAACAATCACATTGGCATTCCCTTCAAATTCCTGGAGGTCTTCCATTAAATCGGAATAGTCTTGATAGTCTTGGTATTCCGGATTATTGGGATTCTCCATGCCGGGTCGCCAGCCAATCTTGTAGGTTTCCTGAAACAGCGGCTCTAAAGAAACACGATCAATAATGGCAACTGTTAGCCCATCGTCCTGGAAGTCCGGCTGCAAGAGCGGCTGGTTATTGAGGGTAATGCTGCCCGTCGTCGCCTGAATCTGATCGCTGCCCACCGCATTTAGCCCGATCCGACGCTGGCAATATACTTCAATGGCCGTTTTAACCGCATCCGCCTGCTCTCCCGAAAAGACCGCATCCACCCCCATAAGGGTAAAATTCACCGGCCCTGGCTGATTGGCTAGAGTTGCCAGCCATTGGGTATAGGTATCGTTAAAGTTTTGGGGCGGCTCTGGCTGCTTCAGAACATTCAAAATGCTGTCATCTCCCCCCACCGCATTGATAGTGACTTGTCGATTATTCACCCAGGTTTGATCGACTCGATTCCAGTCCGCCTGGGCATTGGCTTTAACATCAAACAGCGCGGCGTTGTATTCAGCCGTTAGATTGGTGGTGAATTCCGTCTCTGTAAAGTTGTAGGACTTCTCGATCGCCACGCTATAGAACAGCCGTCCGCCCATCTCTACACTGCGAATAAAGTGGGTACCATACTTATCAAAGAACCGGAAAAATAAAGATTGATTCTCTGGGGTGTAGGTAGTGGGCAGCGCTTGGAAATCTGGATCGTTGAGGACGGACGGTAGCAAGTTGTCCCGGGTAGGCTGCTGAAGCTCAACGGCAAACCCATTGGTAAACAGATAGTACAGACCAAACTGATAGTCTGAAGTGCCCTTAGAAATATTGCCAAAGGAGGCATTAAATTCACCGCTAAAGGCCAGATAGCTCCCCTCAATACCAGCTTGCAGGCTCAGAAATTCTGAGAAATCAGACTTTTCGCTAAAGACAGTTGAGCAGCCATTTTTTTGCTGGATCTCCATCACTCCTAGATTTTGGGGCACCACATAGCTCTGGTTATTCAGATTATAGGTTTGGTTAGAGGGGGTGATTGTCATAAAGAGGGTTTGCTTGAGGGAGGTTTGGTTAAATTCACCAAATACATCAAACCCTTTTCCAACGTAGTCATACCCTGGAATCAAAAGATAGGCAGGGCTTTGAACGGTTAAACTAGTCATTTTTGGTCTCCTTATTTTTGAGTGGTTGGGCAATAGTTAAGAATTAGAATCTGAGACTTGGAAGCAGGCTCTACCCTGGAAATTGAAGTAGAGATAATCCATGTCGTTGTATTGAACGTAGTCTTGATCCGTTGCTGAATGGACTTCAGTTCCTGAGATGGAATATTTTTTGCTGGTACTGGGGTTGATGCCACCTTGAATGGGGATGCAAATCTTAGTTGGGGTGTGATCGTCATGGACAATCGTGCCATCACCAGTTGCAAAATTAGTGCCAGCAGGAGAATCCATTTCAGACAGAATTGGATTCCTAAATTGCTTAATAGTCAGTTGCATGATTCAAGTCTCCTAAAGAATAAAAGAATGAGATGGGTTTAGTGATCTAAGAGATCGAGTTCAATGGTATTGCCAGATTTATGGCCAAAATAAACGGCCTGGGGATATTCAATTTGATGTCCTAGCTTGGTGGCAATCACTTGGTACTTACGATCGGGTGGACTTAGAAGACTATTCACCTGAACCGAAATAACATTCCGTATTCCCACATTGGAAATATCTTGGTCATATTCGATTTGCCCTTGACTATTGGTAACCGCAAGATCCTGATCGATCACTTGGTTATTACTAATGGAGCGCGGATAGACCTGAATATTGGTCAATGTAACCATTGATAGGGTCATTTTTACCTCCTTTAGGTTAGAACTAGGTTTAAGATGAGAGTAATAATTCACTTGTTAAAGTGATTGAATCAATCTCTCAAACTCTATGGAACTATCCTAGATTTTTCAGATTGAAGAAACATCTGAAAATAGTCTCAACTTTGGCTACAACAAAATAAGGAGACTTAGCTCCTTCGTACTCAGCGAAGGTCTGACGAAAAGTTTTAATACTCATCCCCTTTCGTTGACCCGACTTTTCCACTGCCCTAAGACGAAAGTCGTAGTCATTCCTATACGCATCAACGAAAGTTATAAATTGGGGGTCTAAGTGATCCAAATCAAGGACTGCGGGCTATGAATAGAGTAGAGATTTCCCAGGTATTGCAGTGATAGTTCCCTTTTTGCAAATCCAGCCTGTTCCGATTCGGTTTTTGCTCTACACCGAATGGATTATGTTAGGAAGCTGTGCGACCCTAGCGGTGATTGAAACTCTTCAGCAAGGCCATTTCCCCATCCAACACATTCTGATTTTGGGCACGCTGGGTTTGATGGGACTGGTTGTACCCAGCGGTAAGCCCTGGCAGAAGGTACTTTACACGGTGCTAGAAATGGGGCTGGTTTTCTATGGCACGCTGCTGGGTTATCTCCACATCCTGCCCACCCTCTACCTGATTGTGCTAATCCGTAGTTGCTTTATCTTTAACGTGACGGGTCGCTGGGCGATCGCCGGACTATCGCTGCTGTTCTTTGTGGTGCATCAGATCAAATATATTGCTAGCCTGCTTCCCCTATTAGATGCAGAGGTTGAACATCAGTTTTGGATGCACCAGTCCTCTGAAATTCTGATGTTTGCGGTCGGCCTATTTTTTGTCTTGCAGTTTGTCAACACCTGGCTCTCAGAATGTCGCACTCGGGAGCAGCTCGGGTTCGCCCATGAGCAACTGCGCCAGTATTCTTTGCAAGTTGAAGATCTGGCGGCAGTGCAAGAACGCAATCGCATCGCCCGCGACATCCATGACTCCCTAGGCCACGCCCTCACCGCCCTCAATGTTCAACTGCAAACAGCAGTCAAGCTGTGGGAGGTCAACCCCATGGAAGCCAAAACCTTCTTAACCCAGGCCAGACGGCTGGGCGACGTTGCCATTCAAGAAGTGCGGCAGTCCGTCCATGCCCTGCGGGTCGATACGAGAGCCAGGGAACCCCTAGAGACGGCGATCGCCACCTTGGCAAAGGACTTTCATCAAAGTACTGGCATTCCCGTCACCACTGATCTTCAGATCGACGGCATTGTCCCCGCCCCAGTTCATACCACCCTCTATCGTCTGGTGCAAGAAGCCTTGACCAACATTTGCAAACATGCCCATGCTACGGCAGTACAGGTGCAGGTACAAACCCACCCGGATCGAATAGGTTTAACCGTGGTTGATGATGGTCGAGGGTTCCAGCCCAGTGCTAGCCTTCTGGGCTTTGGCCTCCAGGGGATGCAAGAGCGGGTTGAAGCACTGAAGGGAACCTTTCACATCACCAGTACGCCCGGTGCAGGCTGTCGTGTTACGGTTGAATTACCTTTAATGCCAACGACATCCATCGAAACCCATCATAAATCGGTGCCCTTGGATTCGGTAGGGTAGCGTTTAGGCATCTATACAATCCTGCTGCTCCATGATTCGCCTGTTACTGGTGGATGATCAAAGCCTTATTTGTCAGGGACTCAAGGCCATGCTGTCCCTAGAAGCTGACCTAGAGGTGGTGGGCACCGCACAGAGCGGCGAAAAAGCTGTAGAACAGGTGGCGACGTTACAGCCCGATGTAGTGCTGATGGATGTCCACATGCCAGGGATGGATGGGCGAGAAGCCACCCGCCTGATTTCTCAACAATTTCCAACGGTCAAGGTGCTAGTCCTCAGCACCTTTGATGACGATCAGTATATCCGCGACGCCATCCAGGCTGGAGCCAAAGGCTATCTGCTCAAGGATATGCCTTCAGAGGAATTGGCTCAGGCCATTCGGCTGATCCATCGGGGATATGCCCAGATGGGGCCGGGACTTCTGGAAAAACTGATGATGGGTTCAGTTCCGGAACAAAACACGCCGCCCGTAGAACCCCCAGCCTTTGGGCAGCTTACCCCAAGGGAGCGGGAAGTGCTTCAGTTGATTGGGTTAGGTCTCACCAACCGCGATATTGCCCAACAGCTTTACATTTCTGAAGGAACCGTCAAAACCCACGTCACCCATCTACTGAACCGTCTCAACCTTAAAAATCGGGCGCAACTGGCAATTCAAGCCCATGCTGCTTTTCACCAGCCTTAGTCAAGATTTATGCGGTGATCTGGGTGAATACACCCATTGCCCGGAATTTTTGATAGCGCAGTTCTCGGCGTTCTTTGCTACTCAGTCGCCCGAGGACTTCTAAGGTTTCAATGAGAGTGGCCTTTAGGGTTTCTGCCGCTTCGAGGGGTCGAGTGTGAGCGCCCCCTAAGGGTTCCGGTAAGATCTCGTCGATCAGATTCAGTTGCATCAAGTCCTTGGCCGTGATTTTGAGCGCATCGGCTGCTCGGGGGCCTTTTTGAGCGTCTCGCCACAAGATAGCGGCGCAGGCTTCGGGAGGGGCGACGCTGTAGATGGCATGTTCAAACATAAAGACGCGATCGCCAATCCCAATCCCCAAGGCACCCCCAGATCCGCCTTCTCCGATTACGGTACAGATGATCGGCACGTCTAAGCGAAACATCTCACGGAGGTTATAGGCAATGGCTTCACCCTGACCAAATTCTTCGGCTTCTAAGCCAGCCCATGCCGCAGGGGTATCAATAAAGGTGAGAATGGGCATCCCAAAGCGATCGGCATGATCCATGAGCCGCATGGCTTTGCGGTACCCACAGGGAGAGGCCATCCCAAAATTGCGGACTACGTTGTCTTTGGTATCTCGCCCTTTTTGATGGCCTAAAAGCATTACGGGTTGGCCCGCTAAGCGACCCACACCCCCGACAATGGCTGGGTCATCTCCCCCCCGGCGGTCGCCGTGCAGCTCCATCCATTCATCACTGATAGCCTGAATGTAGTCCAGGGTGCTGGGACGTCGAGGATGACGTGCCAACTGGAGTTCCTGCATGGGGGTGAGGCTGCTGAAGATTTCCTGGCGCAGTTGGACAGCCCTGGCTTCAAGCTGCTGAATTTGAGCTGAGACATCCACACCGTTCTCTTCAGCAATTTGGCGAATTTGGGTAATGCGTGTTTCGAGTTCGGCCAGAGGCTTCTCAAAGTCAAGGAGCTGAGGCTTGCGTTCGGTAGCAGTCATGGTGAGGCATCCATAGGTTCGGATTAAAGACGGCGCTAGGCTAGGCTCAGCAGGGGTCTAAATCCGTGTTTGAGGGAAATTTGACCAATCTTTTCCATGTTAGCTACGGTGATTTGGTTTCGTCCCCAGGAGAAGTTGGTATACCACTGCTCAAATTCCAGGAGCATGGATTCGGCAAAGCAGGCAAAGAGCTGACGGGTGGGGGTGTTCATGTTGACGATGTGCATGATCCGCCAGTCAATGTCGAGGGAGTGCTCGACGATGCCGCCGTTGAGAATGTGAATGTCTGGATGCTGAATTTGGGTGGCCATATTTTTGGGATAGCCCCCATCAATCATCAGGCAGGGGTGCTTGAGGGTGGTGGGGTCAATTTCAACCCCCCTGGGCATACTGGCCACCCATACCACAATGTCAGCTAGGGGAAGGGCTTCTTCTAGGGGCAGCACTTTGCCCCGTCCCAACTCGTTTTGCAGGCTCAGTAAGCGGGTGCGATCGCGAGCCACCAACAGGAGTTCATCCACCTCAGTCTTGGCATCGAGCCACCGGCAGACCGCACTGCCAATATCCCCGGTCGCACCACAGATGGCCACCGTTGCCTGAGACAGGTTGATGCCCAGTTGTTGTGCCGCTTGCTCGATCTGCTGACAGATAATGTAGGCCGTATGGGTGTTGCCCGTAGTGAATCGCTGTAAATCCAGCTTGACATTGCGGATCTGGCTGATGCGCTGGAGGTTGAAGTTTTCAAAAATAATCGAGGAAAATCCCCCCAGAGCCGTAATTTGAATGCCATTTTTTTGGGCATGGGCCATGGCGTTGACAATTTTGCGAGTGGCCGCTTTGATCCGCTGAGTCGCCAGCATTTCCGGCAAAAAGCACGACTCCACATACTTCCCATAGATGGTCTGACCAGTCACGCTAGTGACCGTAATGTCATCTACAATCTGGGGCGGTGCCATGCACCAAAAATCGAGTCCCTGATCAGCGTATTCTGGATATCCCAGCTCCCGAGCCACAGACTGGGCGTGCTCCAAGCTAGTGAGATGACCAATTAAACCAAACATAGGGTTCTAGGACTGCCAGTACGTCGATTGACGCCAGCCGTTGAGTAAACGTTAAAGACTGTTAAAATAGTACACAATAAAGTTACTTAACGACTGTCCAGCCTGGAATTCTTTCAGCCAACCGACCCAGAGTATCGCTAAACCACCAGTAAGTGTTAGTGAAAGCGACTGTCCTTATGCCTACCGTGTACACACAAGTCTTGAAAAGATTCAAAATCTTTGCACTCGCCCCCCTAGCCCCCCCTCGCGCAGCGTGCCCGCAGGGCGTAATTCTGGGGGGAACTAGTTCTAACTTTCGGATTTCTCCCCCCAATTTTGGGGGGTTGGGGGGGCTAATGCAGCGTGGAACACGGAGAACTAGAGATGTGTGTACACCGTAGGTTCTTATGCAGAGGAAGTTGTATGCTTCAACCCCTAGCCCTCTGGCAACAGGGAATCGAGCCACTTCTTACAGTGTCCTCTCTCCTTGCGAAAGGGCTAGGGCGTGGTTTGCTTCCTGCAAGATTGTCTTTCTAGGTTCTGGCTAAGAAGCCTGATCAGCCAACCAGAACTGAGTTTTTTATAAAAAAGGTTTCAGTAGTACTATTGAGCAGATGATGCAAGAAGTACCCTGTAATCATTCCGCTAAACTGGCGTTAAAGTTTGGTGCTCAGAGGACGAAATTCCCGTGTTTGTTGGCGTTCCCTGGGATAGGTGAGCTAGTTGCTCTTGCAACTGCGATCGCACTTGATGACGATAGCTGAAGAAATGCTCCCCAGCACCGAGCGCTACCAAATAGTCAAACAAAAGTCGAGGCTTCCAGAGCGCGATCGCTACAAACTGCCACCAAAAGTGCCACCGGGTCTGTCGCACCATGCCCTGTCGCCAGCACAGAGCCAGGAACAAGCGCAGTTCTGTTGTGGTCAGTCGGCGTTGAGTTCGACCTCGCCAGCCCCCCATTTGCATAAAATGGTGAAAGGTACGCTTCAGGTAAGGCATGGGGGAATAGAGATGCCAGAACGTTTCAATATACTCTTCGGTAATCTCAGCAACCGGTCGAGTGGGCACAAAGTTCATAATTGCTCCCTGATGGAAGGTACCCACCCCCCCTTCGAGCAAACGACCCTCCTGCTGTAGGCGTGTCCAGAGAGCCGTATTTTGCAGCGCATGCAAAAGGCTGAACTGACACTGGGGAATCCCTGTTTCCTCAATAAAGTCACGAATGCGCTGACCCGCCCCCGGACGCTCATTGTCAAAGCCCATAATAAAGCCAGACATAATTTGCAGCCCAGCACGGGTAATTTTGTCACAGGACTCAATCAGCGACTGGCGGGTATTTTGGAGCTTGTGAATTCCCACTAGGCTGTCTGTATCTGGGGTTTCAATGCCCATAAACACCATGGTGAAGCCCGCCTTCACCATTAGCTCAACCAATTCCTCGTCTTCGGCCAGATTCAGTGACGCTTCGGTGAGCAAAATAAACGGATAGTGATGGGCCTCCATCCAGGGAATCAGTTCCCGCAGAAAAACCTTGGCATTGCGGGTGTTGCCAATAAAGTTGTCATCCACCACAAACACATAGCGCTGCCAGCCCATCTGGTACAGCACCTCAAATTCCGCCAGCATTTGCTCAGGCGTTTTGGTGCGCGGCTTGCGGCCATAGAGATTGATGATGTCGCAGAATTCACACTGGAACGGGCAGCCCCGCGAAAATTGCACTGTAATGGCCATGTAGGCATTCAGATCCAGCAGATCAAAGCGGGGAACTGGGGTTTGGGTCACATCCGGTTTTTCGCTAGCGCGAAAAATGCCCCGCTCTTCACCCCGCTCCAAGGCGGCCAGGAACAGGGGAATGGTGCATTCTCCCTCATCCAGGATCAAGTAATGGGCACCCGCTTTCAGAGCCACCTCCGGAACAGAAGTCGCAAAGGGCCCCCCAACGGCTACTTTTTTTCCCCGTTCCACCCCTTTGCGAATCAGGGCTTGAAAGTCGGCCTTTTGAATAATCATTGCCGAGATGATCACTAGGTCGCACCAATCCCAATCGGCATCGGTTTCTGGCTGCACGTTCCGATCTGCAAACCGAATGTCCCAGTCAGCGGGCAGCATGGCCGCTACGGTAATCAACCCAAGGGGGGGGTTGGTGGAGCGCAAACCGGCCAGATGCAAGGTTTCTCGATAAGACCAAAAGGAGTTAGGCAGGTGCGGCCAAAGCAATAAAGCTTTCATAGCATCTCCAAAGGCAACAGCAAAGAGCCGCAACCGCAAGATGTCTTAAGCCCTGTTATAGCGGTTTACAGATTAATGGAGTACATGGGGTGCAGGGGGCACTGCCCCCTGCGTGGGGGTTCCACCCCCACACCCCGTACCTCACTCAGGTGAGAACCGCTATATTGACAAACAAGTGACTTGAGTAGGTCAAACTTGACAGAAATTTCAAGACAACAAAGATAAACTTGGTTAAAGAAATGATTGCCAATGCTTAAAAGCGGATTTTAGCTCTTGGCTCCACTTATACCATTTAGGCTAAGTCCAGAATATTTTTATTTTGGCATAGGAAATGAATAAATGTAACTTTAATCGCAAGCGGTTCTGACAATGGAGTCACTTCATCTACCTCAGAGCTGCGACTCCCTCTAGTTACAGATGTTTTCACCTAGCGACCCAGGATAAAACTGCTGATCGAATATCTCAGCCAGGGTGTATGGGCAATGAGAGGGGAAGTGACCTGGTTGACTGACAAAAGTCTATGACCCACTCTGCGAAAAGAGCAAAGCTCTACACCCCCAAACCCTCTCCCAGAGGGAGAAGGGGGAAGCGGGTTTTGCCCGGTGCATCGCGGGTGGCACGTCCAATGATCTGGATGATCTCCGTCAGGCTGGCGCGGTAGCCAATCGTCAGGGCATGTTCGCACCAGATCCAATCGAAGCCTTCTTTGGCCATGGCGAGGGCGATGATGATATCGACGCGATCGCGGTTGTTTTTCTGGGCGGGGTCTTTGAGGGCATTGGCGCTGGTGGAGGTACCATCTTGGGCGTAGGTGACGGAAACGGCGGGAATGGCGATCGGGTTGCTCATGGTACGTTTCTCTTAGCGAGGCAAAATATCGTCTAACCGAAGTTGCAAATTGGGTAGCAGGCTTGACGCGATCGCTTCACCGAGGCGGTATTGCTGCTGACGATACTCCTCCCCATCCAATTGGCAAACAGTAAAAGTTGGTTGTTTGGGTTTGCCAATGAAGCGGGTGCCACCTAGTCCGCGATAGTCAACAATCCAATATTCGGGAATCCCCAAGAGAGCATATTCTTCGACCTTGCGAGCGTAATCTGTTTCCCAATTGGTACTCACCACTTCGACGACTAGCTTGATCGAACGCCCTAAGGTAATCACGGGTTCTCGCTGCCAACGGGGTTCATTCGCCAAAAAGGTTTCGTCCAGAACCACAACATCAGGGCGACGAGCGGTGGCGATCTCTGCAAAGGGTTGAATCAGGCAAGTGCGAGGAATAAACCAGGGATATTTGGCAGTTGTAATGGCAATGCCAATTTGCATGGCTAGCTTGCCACTCACGGTTTCGTGGGGTCCTGTGGGTTCCATGTCAATCAGTTCTCCATCAGCTAATTCATAGCGGGAATCATCGCCATATTCAGCAATGAAGTGATCAACGGTGAGGGTTTGGGTTGGGGTGTAGGTCATGGCTTACTGGTGCTTTTGGTCAGATATAGCGGTTTACAGATTAATGGAGTACATGGGGTGCAGGGGGCAGTGCCCCCTGCGTGGGGGTTCCACCCCCACACCCCGTACCTCACTCAGGTGAGAACCGCTATAGTCTGTGTATTCTGCTTGTCGTTCATCGTCGCTTGAGGATTGGTGAGTTGTTTTTGTTGAAGAACTTCGTTGATTTGGCTTTCTGGGAGGGTTTGGATTAGTTGGTAGAGTTTTTCAGCGGCTGTCATGGTTTTTCGGAGTGAATGGGTTTGTGCTTTTATTATGGCTGAAGGGGCTATGATGGCTTCGTTTTTCGTTTGGCAGAATGTTTCGGCGTGGCTGGCTGGCTGGCCATTTTGGTGTATGGCTCGAAGAGTTTTTCCAGCCGTTTTGCTTCGCAACGCTGCACGAACGGTGTCGCCCCTTGGAAAATCACAAGTGAAGCGGCGACCGCTGTAGATGCGTTCCAGGGGTTCGTCGTTGCGTTCGCGAAGCGTTACCCTTGGCAAATCGTGTGCCTCCCGCACTAGCAGAAACTCGCTGTCCATCCGCTTACTGCGATTCATTGCGCCCAGTTTTCTAGAGATAGATTGCCAATGCGTGAAAACTCTCGCATATTATTGCTGACCAGCGTAACGCCAAGGCTCAAGGCATGGGCGGCAATCAGTATATCCATTGCCCCGATAATAAGCCCTCTACTTTCCAGATCGCTTCTAATTGCGCCATAGATAGTTGCAGCCGCTTGATCGAACTCAACGATTTCTAAAGAGATTAAAAATTGCATCAAGGCGCTACGATTTTTCTCCTGCTGTTAGCTCTTGCAAACGCCATATTCTAATTCCGCTACGGTGATAGAAGAAATACCAATATCTGATAAGGCAAGGGTTTGGAATCTCGCCAATACCTTGGGAGGTTTTTGCTTAATCAGATAAATGCAAATGTTTGTATCAAGCAGGTATTGCACTTAGAATGTCTCCCGAATATCGAGGGGAGGCTGATCTCTAATGGTCATGAAATCTTCAGAGAATTGCTCTAAGCTCTCAAACAGAGATTGCCATGGATTATCTTTGGAAATCAGTATGATCGCATTTCCAACTTTTTTAATGTACGCCTCAGTACCCAACATTTTCAAGTCTTCAGGTAATATCACGATTTGATGGGTGCCATCGGTACTAATTTGGGCAATGTTCATGGTGCATATTCTCCAAGAGTTTGTTCATCATTTACTTCCTTTGGTCTTTATTTAGCAGACTTTTTCGATGTTGGCTGCTGTGCGGTCACTAGCCATGTCTACTTCATAAAAATTGAGTTGGGACTCCTTTGCTGGGTTGTTGAGAGGCGGTTTGAATGCCTCTGATGTTCCTGAGATTCAGCCATCACCCAACTCTGGGGACAGAATTCGTTGCATCAGGACTAAATCGAGCCAGCGGTTAAACTTAAAGCCAACCTCGGGGAGATAACCCACCTGACGAAAGCCAAGTTTCTGGTGCAGCCGCAAACTGGCAGGGTTTTGAGCATCTAGACCCGCCATGACCACATGCATTTTCATTCCTTTAGCTTGCTCAAGCAGTTCGCCTAGCAACTGCGTGCCAATGCCCTTTCCCTGATAAGCCTGAGAAATATAGATGGAATCCTCGACGGTGTAGCGGTATCCTTCCCAAGGTCGAAAAAAACTGAGGGCAGCCCAGCCTACAATATGATCTGGAGCAATTTCAGCAATAAGTGTGGATAGTCCTTGTTCTTGGTGCTGCTCAAACCAGTTGCGGCGTTGCTGTGAGGTCTGTGGATGTTCATCATAGGAGGCAGTAGAGTTGAGAACAGCTTCGTTATAGATGTCGGTGATGACCTCTATATCCGAGAGTTGTGCGGGTCGAATTTGGGGGTACATAGGTGCCTTTCCAGGGGCCACAAAGGATAAAAGTTTTGGCTGAGCGTTATTATCGCCAGCCGCTTACCCGGTTTAACAGGAGACGTTGGATTATGATGAAGCATTGGCGCAGCGGGCTGCTCTCAATTTGCCTCAGTTTAATGCTAGTTGTAACGGGTTGTAACGCTCAACCTCCTTCGCCCTATACTCAGGTGCAGCAGGAAAGCACCCAGCGCAATGCACCAGCGGCGGTTGCGAAGGAGGCTGTGCCAGGGAGCCAATTTAATGCGCTGTTTCCGCAACCTAGGGATGGCTTTGAACGGGTTTATACCCAGGAAAAAAAGGGATTTTCGGAAGCTAAGCTTAAAAAGGACGGTAAGGATCTAGCGATGCTGTCGATTTCGGATACGATCAGCCTGCCAATGGCGGCGCAGAAGTATTCAGAGAGTACAGCAACGCTGGCGGGTTACCCAATGCTGGAGATTGGGAATACCCAAACGGGGCTGTTGGTAGCGGATAGGTTCCAGGTGAAGGCTCTGTCTCGGGATGCTAGTTTTACCCCGGAAAATCGGAAGGAATGGTTGACTCGTTTTGATTTGACGGGTTTGGCGAAACTAAAATAGCAACCTCTGTTCAAATTCAAGCTACAATCATGGATTGCGGGTTTATGGTTGGCTCTAGGCCATTTTTAGACCTGTGTCAGGTTGTTTTTCGGGAGAATTACCCATGGGTCTGCCTGTTGTTGCCGTTGTGGGGCGGCCAAATGTGGGAAAGTCTACCTTCGTAAACCGCTTGGCGGGGTCGATGGACGCGATTGTGCATGATCAGCCAGGAATGACTCGCGATCGCACCTATCGTCCAGCTTTTTGGCAAGACCGCGAATTTCTGGTCGTGGATACGGGGGGGCTGGTGTTTGACGACGACTCTGAGTTTTTGCCCCACATCCGCCAGCAGGTTGGTGTTGCCCTGAGTGAAGCCAACGTGGTGATTTTGGTGGTGGATGGCCAAGCTGGAGTGAATGCGGCTGATATCGAAGTGGCGCAATGGCTGCGGCAACAAAGTACGCCTGTGCTAGTGGCCGTGAACAAATGCGAATCGGTGCAGCAAGGGCTAGCTCAGGCTGCCGAATTTTGGGAGCTGGGTTTGGGAGAGCCCTGGCCGCTCTCGTCGATCCATGGCAGTGGCACTGGCGATTTGCTGGATGCAGTTTTGGCTTACTTGCCCCCGCCTGAATCCATTGAAGAGGTAGCTGAAACTCGGGTGGCCATTGTGGGGCGACCCAATGTGGGCAAGTCCAGCCTCTTGAATGCTTTTGTAGGAGAAACCCGCTCTATCGTTAGCCCGATTTCTGGCACCACCCGAGATGCGATTGACACCGTTGTTGAGCGGCAAGGTAAGCGGTATCGCTTCATTGATACGGCTGGGATTCGGCGCAAGAAACATGTTGACTATGGCCCCGAGTTTTTTGGCATTAACCGCGCTTTTAAGGCGATTCGGCGGGCGGATGTGGTGCTGCTGGTGATTGATGCCCTCGATAGCGTCACCGACCAAGACCAAAAGCTGGCTGGCCGCATTGTCGAAGAAGGCCGTGCCTGTGTGCTTGTGGTCAACAAGTGGGATGCGGTGGAGAAAGATACCTACACCATGAACGTGGTGGAACAAGAGGTGCGATCGCGGCTCTTGTTTATGGACTGGGCACCGGCCATCTTTGTCAGCGCCCATAGTGGTCAGCGCGTCGAGAAAATTCTCAGCCTAGTAGATCAGGTTGTTGGGCAACACCAGCGTCGGGTCAGCACAGCAGTCATTAACGAAGTCTTGGCAGAAGCCCTTCGCTGGCACACGCCCCCCACAAGTCGCCAGGGACGGCAGGGCAAAATTTACTACGGCACCCAGGTGAGCCATCAACCCCCGGCTATTGTTCTGTTTGTCAATAATCCTGACCACTTCAAAGACAACTATCGCCGCTACATCGAG
Organism: Petrachloros mirabilis ULC683; assembly: GCF_009939295.1. Lineage (GTDB taxonomy): Bacteria > Cyanobacteriota > Cyanobacteriia > Thermosynechococcales > Thermosynechococcaceae > Petrachloros > Petrachloros mirabilis. The sequence goes on along the minus strand of NZ_WVIC01000021.1, from coordinate 57,307 downwards.
CGCCAGTTTCGTGAAGCCTTGGGCTTTACCGGCACCCCCATTCGCCTCATGTGGCGCGGCAAAAAAGAGCGGGAAGTAGAGCGCAATTCCACCAATCGGGCTACACGCGCTTAAAGGCCGTCTGAAAAGCCTCATTCATCCCTGCATTAGTCCCCCCAACCCCCCAAAATTGGGAGGAGAAAGCCAAAAACTCTGCTCATTTCCCCCCAATTATGGGGGGCTAGGGGGGCAAGTGCAAGGTCTAAGCAACTTCTCAAACAAGCTCTTAGACAATAGAATCAGCTCAGCGAGAGACCCATCCATGGACGCTAAAGTGCAAGTCAATCTTCCCCAACTTTATGAATCCGACTTTGTCCGTTGGGTGGAAACCACCATGGCTCAGTTGCTCACCCAAGACTATGCTCAGGTCGATTGGACAAACTTAATAGAAGAACTAGAAGACATGACCCGACGGGAGCGGAAAAGCCTAAAGAGCAACCTCATTGTCGTACTCCTCCATCTCCTGAAATGGCAATACCAGCCCCAATTCCGTGGGGGCAGTTGGCGTGGCAGCATGCGCGAACATCGGCGGCGGATTAACGAAGATCTACAGGACTCCCCTAGTCTGGTTCCGTTTTTTGAGACTGTTTTTGCCGAGTGTTATACTCAGGCTCGCGCCCAAGCGGCGGATGAAACAGAATTGCCCCTGGGAACCTTTCCTATCCAGTGCCCCTATACGCCTGAGCAAGTCTTGAACCCCGACTATCTCCCCAACTAAATGCCAATTTATCTCTATTGGGGATCAGATGACTACCGCCTGCAACAGGCCGCTCAAGATCTGGAAAAGCAGGTGCTAGATTCCACCTGGCGCAGCTTTAACTACGACAAAATTGATCTTTCTTCTGGGGGGGATGCCAACGATCGAGCCATTACCGGACTCAATCAGGCCATGACCCCCCCCTTTGGCTTAGGCAATCGTCTGGTGTGGCTGGTTGACCCCCCCTTGGGGCGTAGTGATGCTGCCGAGTTTAACCGTGAACTGGAGCGCACCCTACCCGCCCTGCCCCATACCACCCACCTGTTGTTGACCCTCAGCAGCAAACCGGATGGCCGCAGCAAACTGGTCAAGATGTTGCAGGCTCAAGCTGACGTTCAGGAATTTAGCCCTATTCCCCCTTGGAAAACCGATCTGCTCGAAAAAGCAGCCCACAAAGCAGCACAGCAGATCGGCGTCTCTTTGACGCCGGAGGCCCTCAACCTGTTGGCCGAAGCCGTCAGTAATGACACTCGCCAGCTCTACACCGAACTAGAAAAGCTAAAGCTCTATGCCAGCGATGCCACCCAACCTCTAGACGCTCATGTTGTAGCCCAACTGACCACCGCCACCCACCAAAGCAGCTTACAGCTAGCCGATGCCCTTCGACGCGGCCACACCAGTGAGGCATTGCAACTCACCAGTGAACTGCTCCGTCAAAACGAACCCGGACTCAAGATTGTGGCCACATTGGTGAAGCAATTTCGCACTTGGCTGTGGCTAAAACTGCTGCTCGAAGCTGGCGAGCGAGATGAGCGCACCCTGGCCACTGCCGCCGAAGTGGGCAATCCTAAACGGATTTATTTTTTGCGTCAAGAGGTGCAGGCACTGACCAGTCGGCAATTGCGACAAGCCCTGCATCACTTACTAGACTTAGAGGTGCGCCTCAAGCAAGGTGGAGAAGTCACAACCACTTTGCACACCCAGGTCATCAAGCTCTGCGCCACCTGCCAAAGCAGGAGCTAAACACACGTGAGTTCGACGACTTATCCGCCCTCACCCCAACCCCTCTCCCAATCCTGGGAGAGGGGCTAAAACCTTGAATTTGTGCTCTGTTCCCCCTCTCCCAATGTTGGGAGAGGGGGCTAGGGGGTGAGGGCAGACGAGAGCTGTCGAACTCACGTTAAATACCAAAACCTGTTCTGCTCCAAAATTTCCTGGCACAGGTGTCCTGTCAGGAAAATCTTGCTGGATCTACAGCTCCGCAAAATTCAACCCGAGTCAAACCCCAGACCCTTCTGGAAGACGAGTGCGTTGCTCCAGCTCGGCAAGTCGCTGGTTGAGGTGATCAATCTGGGTTAATTGAGCCTCAATAGTAGCCAGTCGGCTTGCAAGCTCATCCGTGAGATGGGGTGCAGGAGCGATCGCAGGAGGTGAGTCGGTGAGGAGTTGGTCAACCTGCTTGAGGATTTGTTCAACTCGAAACTCTTGGGGAGAGCTGACCATCCCCAGGGCACTTTGGGCTGCCCTGAGCTGGCGATAAATCGACCATTGGGCTAGCCAACCCCCTTCATCCACCGCAGGCTGGGTATGGGAGGTGAACTGAAACTGGTACTTAGCCTGTCGATAATCAGGATGGTTACGCTCGTAACGTTTAACGGCTAGATAGTAGGGAAATAACCGCGACACAATAAATGGGTCAATAAAGCGACAAAATCGTAGGAAGGCAGCTTCGGCTGAAGTTGGGAAAGGGGCATAATGCTCGTTCACGAACCAGTCCATGTACTCAACCGCTGAAGCTAGGGTCTCGAAGTCAGTGGTGGTGCCAAAGATCACCGCATTGCAGGTCTTATCAAAGAAGTTTTCCAGTAGGACGGCATTGTATTCGGCCATACAAACTAGTTCACGGGGGCCTTGGGGTTCCCAAGGAAGGTGCTGACAGGCGGCAATGATCAGGTGGGTTAGGTCGTGAGAAGGCTCGGTCTTCGGGGCACCCTGAAATTCATTGACCTGATCGTCACAGGCCAACATTTGATAATCGGGTTCCCATCGAAATTGTAACTGTCTGATGGGAACAGCCATGTGTGCCACGGTTCCTGTGGGCACAGTGGGAATTGGGGTCAGTGCGTCCATGGCGGTTGACGGAACTGCAACAGGGTAAGTGAACAAGAAAGGGGTGCGATCGCAAACCAGCACACCTGAGATCCATAGCAGTTTACAGATCAATGGAGTACATGGGGTGCAGGGGGCAATGCCTCCTGCGTAGGGATTCCACTCCCACAACCCATACTTCACTCAGGTGAGAACCGCTATATATATTAGAGCTTAGCTTAGAATGTTTGGATTGATCAGAAAAGTAATGTTGTTGATAACAGCAGCCCTAAATATCCTCTGGGGCAAGTCGGTATCAACCTAGCCTAACCCGTGCCCCTGGCCGGACAAGGCAATTTTAGCTTCTTGTTGCCATTGTCTTAATTGTTTAATCAAAATGTGCTTTGAATCGACATCAGTAGACTCATTTCGATAAGCCAAATCTTCCGTTGTAAAAACACAGCACTTGATTAGATCAGTAGATATATTCCACTGATCAGAAAATTTCTGCTTCAAGGTAATTGCCTGTTCAAAAACTTTGTTTCGATGATGATTTCGTTTGGTGCGGTTTGTAGTGCCCGTTTTTTCAGTGTCTATAAATTTAGTCTCGATAAGAGCAATCTTCTCATCTCTTGTTAAATATACAAAATCGCACTTGCCCTTGTCTGTATTGGAGCCATTTGGAGATTTCTCAAACAGAAGTAAGTCCTTGCAAAAAGGAAAGTAATCAGTAACATTCAAATGCAAAAATGACTGTAGCAGCAATTCATTGTCATAGGGAAAATAGATGACACCCTCAAAAAAATGCCGAATATCTTCCTGGCTTTGTGGTTGTATATTTCTACAGAAATTGACAAATCTCTGCAAATCGCTCATGACTTAATTGGCACTTTACTAAATGCTCTTTTCTACCACAATGGTGAGTCGAGCTGCCAGAAAGCCCACCACACCCAAGGCCATGACTAACGGAAACATAATGGTGCCAGCAACGCCGCCAGCAACTCCCACGGTCAAAGGCAAATCTAGCAGGGTCTTACCCCCCTCAGTTTTTACCACAATACGGCGGACATTGCTTTCTTGAAACACTTCTTTCATGCGGCCAAACAGGGAGCGGCCAGAGACGACAAACTCTTCCACACGGGTTTTTTGCTCCTCAGTGGTGGCCTTCGTATCAATCACGGGCGACTGTACTTCGGTGCGATAGTCAGAGACTGGCTCTTGGGAGCCATCGCTCGGTTCCGTCATAGTTTGTTATTCTCCATCAACGCCCAAAACACTTATAGCAGCAAAATCTAACGTTCCTCAGTCTCAACCATGATTGAGGTTAGGATCACGACTCCCAGCATACTGAGAACGATCTGTTCCCATTGTCTACGACAACTGCCCCACTTGGGGCTAGTGCCTGCTGCTAGCCCGCCGCCTTGGGGGTTTCTGGGCGCACCTTCTGAGAATAGAACGAAGCCGATTCGCTGCCCACAGCACATTCGCGGGCAAAGTTAATCAGATGATGTCCCACCACACCCACATGGATGACCCCTTCAATATTGCCTGTTTTCAAAGCAGGCCAGGCTAGCTTCCAGAAGGTGCGACGATAGTCGCCAAACAGACCAATCCGCACCAAAATATTGCCCATAATCGTTAGCCCCCGCTTGATATTGGGCCAATTCACTCGCGCCTTGCTGTTGGGCACTGTAATCCGGTTGGGGTAGGTGTGCTCCATGTGATAGGCAAACCGCTCATAGAGAAATTCAGGATCGTAGGCAGTCGTGATACAGCGCTGCCACATGTTGACCACCTGGTCGTGGGGTAGCAAAAATTCTACGTTTGATTCACGGGCGTCATCATCTAGCACCAGCCGACCTGCTTCCTCAAGTCGTCGCCACAGGGGCGTTTTGGGCAGGGCATGCAGCAAGTTAATGGTCAGGGTGGGAATTTTGGAGGCGCGAATAAACTCTAAGATGCGATCGCCGGTCTCTGGGGTATCGGTATCAAACCCAATAATGATGCCGGATACCACCTCCATGCCATAGCGATTCAAGGTTTGCACCGCTTCCAGAATCGGCATACTTAAATTTTGATCTTTGGAAATTGATTGCAGGGCTTCGGTTTCTGGGGTTTCAATGCCGCAGAAGACAGTGCAGAAGTAAGCTTCCCGCATCATTTCCAGAAGCTTGGGGCTTTGGGCAATGTTAAGGGTGGCCTCGCAGGCAAACTGCACTGGGTAACCATTACGCTGTTGCCAGTCAATCAGGTGGGGGAGCAGCTCCATGACGGCGCGGCGGTTGCCAATAAAGTTATCATCAACAAAATAAACCGCCCCTGGATTCCCCGAGGCCAGCATGGCATCCAGCTCTGCCAAGATTTGCCGTGGATCTTTCAGGCGGGGGTTGCGGCCATAGAGTTCAGGAATGTCACAAAATTCGCAGCGGAAGGGACAGCCACTCGAAAACTGGACGCTGCCCAAAAAGTAGTTGGCCAAGTTGACATGGTGGTAGGCCGGAATTGGAAATTCTTCCAGGGGGAGCCGTTCCTGGGTGACCAATTTCAGTTGCTCCATGGGACGTTCAGTATGATGATCGAGATACTCAATCAAGGCATTGTCAGCATCGCCCAGTTCGCCCATGCGCAGTATGTCAAAGTCTGGGTAGTATTCCGGACATCCAGACACCGAAGGGCCGCCCACGACCGTAATTTTGCCATGGCAGTGAGCCAGTTCGTTGATGTGGTTAATTTGGGGACGCTGAATGTGCATACCACTGGTAATCACCACATCAGCCCATTGATAGTCAGCATCCGTGGCAGGTTCGACATTTTCGTCAATGAGGCGCACCTCCCACTGGGCAGGCAGATAGGCTGCCACCAACAAAATACCTTGAGGGGGCATAAACGCCCGCACCGTGCCCATCAGGGGATAGGCGTGATGGAAGGTGCCAAAGGAGCGGCTGTACTTAGGAAAAATGCACAGAATCCGGCGCTGGTTATGGGGAACGTAGGGCGTCCGGCGGTTGGTTTGCTGAGTTTGGGAACGTTGGGGTAAGGTCGCTGTCATGGCAACTATCTGTCCTCGACACCAAATGGAGAGAATTGGTTCTAATTTAGCGAGTTCTCGGCGTGAGAAGCTATTTTCAGAGCAGAATCAGGGATGATTTGCGACAAAACCTCTGGGTAATGCCCCCAGTAGCTATGTCTAGCTGATCTTGATGGCCTTGCCATGGCAGCCAATTCACGGCGCTAGAGTCGGTATGATGGGCAAGGTCATGGCACAACCAATATTTAAGGGCAAATATGGTTTCTGTGGGCGTTTTTATCGATTTGCGCTGGACCACAACGGCAGGCGGCCACGTTAAGTGCTGGGAGCATTTTGCTGAGGCTGCCACAGCCTTTCCTGATCAACTGGATTTGACGCTGCATGTGTTGGGCGATCGCAAGAGTGTGATGCCCTTATCTCGCCATGTGCGCTTTGTGACCCATCCCTTTCGCTTTAGTACCGAGCGGATCTTTTTCCTCCAAGATGTGCCTGACCACACGGACTTAGCGGCTTATAATCCTGCCCTGATTCCCTATTTGCAACAGCATCAGGTGGTGCATACCACCCATCCACTCTTTACCTTTGGCAAGACGGCGTACCGCTACTGCCTCAAATCTGGGAAGCCGCTGGTGACGTCTATTCACACCGATACGCCCCAATATGCCCGCATCTATATCGAACAAACCATTGCGGGCTTACCCACCCCGACTTGGTTTAAGCGGTTCCTCCAAAACCAACTGCAAATTCCAGCTCGCTACCAAGCCTATCTACAGGCTAAGCGAGAACACTACTGGCGGGTCTGTCAGCATGTATGGGTGTCGCAGCCCAGCGACTTTGACCAGGCTAGCCAGGTGCTGCCCCCAGACAGAATCTCTAAGCTCGGTCGGGGAATTAACTTTGAAAATTTCTCGCCCCAGAAGCGCGATCGCACCCACCTTGAACAAACCTATGGCATCCTCCCCGACAAATTTTTACTCTTGTTTGTGGGACGTTTAGATGTTTGCAAAAATGTCATGGTTTTTGCGGAAGCTGTGCAAATGTTATTAGAGCGGGGCTTGCCCATCCATGCCATCGTGGCTGGCCAAGGGAAAAGCGCACCAGAGATTACCGCAGCCCTGGGTCATCATGTTTCTATGCTAGGTAACGTCCAGCATCAAGATCTAGGCACAATCTTTGCCAGTTGTGATCTATTTGTGTTCCCTTCTGAAACAGAGGTCTTGGCCAATGTGATCGTTGAAGCCAAAGCCTCGGGTCTGCCCTGTCTAGTGTCTGATAAGGGAGGCTCTTATCAGATGATCAAAGTCGTCGGCGAAGATGGCATGATTGTGTCTGGGCGTGATCCCCAGGTTTGGGCAGACCAGATCGAAGCGCTGTATCAAAACCCTAAGTTGCTGGCTCACATGGGGGTTCAGAGTTCCAATCATATTCGATCCCACTGGCCCTCTTGGCAGAGCGTCCTGCTTCAAGATCTCTTGCCCATCTGGACTGCCATGGTTTCTAGGCAAATGAGCTAGCCCAGCCTTTGATCAGAGGCCGACTCCTAGACGATTTAGCGTCTTTGTTTGCCAACCTTGTTAAGCCATAAGGGATTCCAGAGCCCTATAATAGGCAGATCCATCGTTGGGGAACAGCGGATTATCCCGTCTGAATTGGCGCGTATGGTTTCCGTTGGTGTTTTCATCGATTTGCGCTGGACGGCAACAGCAGGCGGCCATGTCAAGTGCTGGGAACAGTTTGCTGAAGCAGCAACTCAAGTCCCAGAGCAACTGGATTTGACCCTGCATCTATTGGGCGATGGTCTTCGACCGGCCGGAGGCCATCGTGCCAGCGTGATGCCCTTATCTCGCAATGTGCGGTTTGTCACCCATCCCTCTCGCTTCAGCACCGAGCGCATCTCTTTTCTGCGAGATGTGCCTGATCACACCGATTTAGCGGCTTACAATTCTGCCTTGATGCCCTACCTGGAACAGCATCAAGTGGTGCACACCACCCATCCGTTGTTCACCTTTGGGAAAACGGCACGGCGTTACTGCCTCAAGACCAGAAAACCACTTGTCACCTCTATCCATACGGATACGCCTCAATATGCCCGTATCTACCTAGAGCAGATGATTGCCGGACTGCCCACGCCCCAATGGGTGAAGACACTGCTCCAGACCCAACTCCACATTCCAGACCGATACCAGGCATTCTTACAGGCAAAGCGCAAGCATTACTTACGCGCCTGCCAGCATGTGTGGGTGTCGCAGCCCAGCGATTTTGACCAGGTGGCACAGGTCTTGCCCCCAGACCGAATTTCCCGCCTGAGATTGGGAATTAACTTTGAGAATTTCTCGCCCCAGAAGCGCGATCGCACCCACCTTGAACAAACCTATGGCATCCCCCCCGAGAAATTTTTACTCTTGTTTGTGGGGCGTTTAGATGCCTGCAAAAACGTGATGGTGTTTGCAGAGGCCGTGCAAGCTTTAGTTAGGCGGGGCTTACCCGTCCATGCCGTCGTAGTAGGTCAAGGCAGCAGCGCATCCGCGATCCAAGCAGCCTTGGCCAACCATGTATCCATGCTAGGCAGTGTCAAGCACCAAGATCTAGGCAGGATTTTTGCCAGTTGCGACCTATTTGTGTTTCCCTCGGAAACAGAGACCCTAGGAAGTGTAGTCGTTGAAGCCAAAGCCTCTGGCTTGCCCAGCTTGGTGTCTGGCAAAGGGGGAACACATCAGGTGATCAAAGTCGTCGGCGAAGATGGCATGATTGTGTCTGAGCGTGATCCTCAAGTTTGGGCAGACCAGATTGAAGCGCTGTACCAAAACCCTAAGCTGCTGGCTCACATGCGGGTTCAAAGTTCAGAGCATATCCGGTGCCACTGGCCCTCTTGGCAGAGCATCCTGATTCAAGATCTCTTGCCCATCTGGACTGCCGTGAGCCATCGACATGGGCAATTGAGTTTACCTCCTATTCCTTGCGCCACATCTGGGTGATGACCTCCCTGCCATGACTTCCCTGTGGGCTTTGCTCAAGCGCTTTACAACCCGTCACCATCGGTTCATTCAGGGCTGCTTTTTAGTCACCTTATTGATCTTTCTTGGCTTAACCTTTTATCGAAACTGGCAGGAAGTAGCCGCCATTGAGATCACAGCCCAGGGTTGGGCTTGTTTAGGCATGGCCTTGGGCATGACCATCTTGTCTTACATTTGGTCAGGCTGGGTCTGGGGAGCTATTCTTCAAGATCTCAATCAGCCTATTTCCCTGGCCTGGTCAATTCAGGTCTATCTCACCACTAACTTAGCCCAGTATCTTCCCAGCAATGTGTTGCATCTGTACGGTCGGGTCTTGGCAGCCATGAAAGTGGGAGTGCCCATGGGCTTGGCCAGTCTGAGCATGATGTTAGATGCCTTGCTCATGGTCGCAGCAGGCGTCATCTGGGGGCTGCTGAGTATCCCGGAAGGTGCTGTTTTAGCATCTCTTTCGGCGCTCAGCTTAATTTTAGTGTTGCTGCATCCCCGCATTCTCATCCGGCTCATGTGGAAGTTTCTTCCCCGCACCAGGCAGGAAACGGGGTCGAAACAACCGCTGCGTCGATACCCACTGTGGCCCCTGGTCGGTGAAATTATCTATCTGTTCTGGCGCGGTTTAGGGTTTACGCTAACGGTTGCAGCTCTGACCCCGGTTTCATGGCAATTCATACCCATTTTAATCAGTGCTTCTAGTGTGGCTTGGCTGCTAGGCTTTGTGACGCCCGGCCTGCCTGGTGGCGTTGGCGTGGTTGAGCTCACCTTGATTACCCTGCTAAACAATTTGCCGAACTTGCCCCCCAGCCTGACCATGGGGGTGATCCTGAGTTCAGTAGCCCTCCACCGCTTGGTCGTCATTAGCGCAGAGACCCTAGGCGCAGGCTTAGCCTTATTGGATCAGAGATTAATCATTCAGTTTTCCCCTTTATCGCTCTTAACGTTAGGTCAGCAGTGGCTTGTTTCACGAAACAAGAGAGCAAACTCATCTGGCCGTAAGCGGCCACTGATGGGTAAATCCAGCAGTCGGCGCTGATCAAAACATCTCAATGCTATGTCTGTTATCAGGGCTTGCTGACAGAATTAGAGACTGTAATTTGCCAGTTATGATTTATGGACATTGACATCCTCACCACCCAATCGCTAGGCGATATGGGTGGTGATTCCCTGGGTCGCCCCAAAGATTTCCTGCTTCAAAGCCAGCCAGCTAGACCGAGTTACCTCAGCCCCCGCCGCATCGACTCCACAGGCAGTTTCAATTCCCCGTTGCCCACGGGTATTAATGACTTGAGCCGCTGCCACATCCCGGGGTTTGATTGACCCGCAGTTGTGGCAGTGATGGATACGAGTTGAGAGGGTTTTGCGTACCTCTACCTCACAGTCAGGGCACTCCTGAGAAGTGCCACGGGGGTCAACCTTCCCGTAATACACATCGCGCTTGAAGCAAACCCAGGGGAGGATTTGGTTCGTAAATTGACCCAGTCCAGCATCCAGCATGTGCTTGCCTAGCATCCCCTTGGCCATGATGCGGAAGTCCAGGTCTTCCACAAAAATCATTCCCGCGCCGTCGCAGAGATGATGGGCCAGCTTGAAGTGCCAGTCTTTACGATGGTCGGCAATCCGTTGATGAACTCTCCCAATTTTCTGCTGAAGTTTCAGCCAGTTAGCCGACCCTTTTTGCTTTGTCTTCAGTCTGCGTTGCAGCAATTTCAGCTTGCGGTGCAGCCTGTCAAAAAAGCGAGGTCGCTTGACCTGTTCTCCGTCAGACGTTGAGAGAAAGTATTCCAGCCCAACGTCAATCCCTACCGGGTGCCCATGAGGCACTGCGGCGGGCACATCAACCTCAGCCTGAAGGCTCAGCATGACGAAATAGCCTGACGCCTTGCGAACGATGCGGGCCTGTTTGACCTCAAAGAGATCAGGGATATCCCTAGACCAGCGCACCTTGACCAAGCCCAGTTGAGGCAGCTTGATTCCGTCAGGGGTGACGCAGTTCTTGAGCATTTGAGGGAATGCAAACGACCGCATTCGCCTCGGCTGTTTGAACCGGGGCAACCCTGAACGCTTTAACCGCCATGACTCCCAGGAGGCTTCCAGTTTTCTAATAACTTGCTGAAGCACCTGGGCATTGACGGTCTTGAGTCGGGGGAAATCAGCCTTGGCTGCCGTCAGTGACTTGCACTGCCGCGCATAGCTAGGAAATGATGCATCCGCTGGCAAGATAAACTCTTGCCGAATCGAACACGCATTCACCGGAGACTTGCGGGAATCCAGCCAGTCCTTTCGTTCCCGCAACGCAAAGTTCCAGACATTGCGGCACACATCTAGGATGTCCTCAATCCCTGAAACCTGCGCCTCGGTTGGCTCTAGCTTGAATTCCCACGTCATGTTTAGCATAAGCCCATTATATCCTAAGAAGTTTGGGCTTATTTCTTAGATTGCGATAAACTCACTGCTCCCTTCGGTCGCCCACCGCTGCTTCGCGCGTCCTTCGGCCTACACCACCCCCCAAGCTTTCAGCTATGGGCGGAGCACTGCGACGGATCTTGGTAGGTAGCTTTGGCGGGCAGGGCTATGCGGATGTTGCCAGGGCAATATTATTGATCGGTAGGGCCTGAGCTTCAAGGCGAGAAAGGTCGGCAACGTGACTGGCGTGGTCGATATCAATGCCGACCAGACTGCCATTGGCATCAAAATCAAGCACAATGCCAGTTGCAACTTCTTGAGAGTCAGCACTGGGTTTATCGATGAGGCTAATATATAGGGAATCAGTTTCTGGATAGTAGTTAAATTTCATGGTTCTTCTGGATTAAAGTTTCGATCAGGAAAGGCGTTGAGAATAGTTTCTCCATCTTCGAGGGTAACAACTCTGAGGTATTTGCTGAGAGCCTCAATGTATATCCAGTGCCGAATGCGTCCATCAGGTTGAGTTTCTTTTCTAAACGGCTCTTGGATAGCTTGTTGACACCATTCTCGCTGGATGTAAGGCCGCCTGGGAAGTACTTGTTCTTCAAAATAGCGAGTAGTTTTCATTGGGAAGGCATGTTGAGGTGATCCCAGAGTTTTTAGGACACGTTACGGGCTAGTCTTGCTTTTAGCACAAAACCCTGGGATCTGCGGGGTGCCTCTTGCCATTATGTCGACCGCTGCTCGAAGGCGGCTCAAGTGGGGCGGTAGTCAGTTTCTCGGTCACATTTGTCGAAGGGGGCAACGTCGGTGATGGTGCGCTGGATGGAGCCACCGAGGAGAATGGCGCAAACACTGCTCCAAGGGCACAGAACTAACCTCGTGGAGAAACTGCAAATTTTCTTGCTGTTTTCACTGGGTCAGGGCTGCGGACGTTTGAACGTAATCTACCCAAGCTAAGCTGTGGCGGGAGTCTCTCGGAGATTTAAGCTAAAGAATAAAACAAGCCAAGGAAACGATATGACGTACTGCCTCGCGATAATTACCACCTACGGTCTGGTGATGGCCGCTGACTCGCGCACCAACGCAGGCGTCGATTACGTGTCTACGGCTCAAAAGCTATTTGATTTTTCCCAGGAGGGCGATCGCGTCATTCTCATGTGCACCTCTGGCAACCTCTCGATGACCCAAAATGTACTGACCCAAATTCGCCGCGACATCAAAAATGAAGCTCCAGAGAATTTATATTCTATGCCTGCCATGTACGAGGTGGCTCAGTATTTGGGGGCTAAAACGCGTCAAATCATGGATGCCAATCATGAATGGCTTCGCCGGGACGGTATTGAATCGAGCTGTAATTTTTTGCTAGGGGGTCAAATTAAAGGAGAAGCCCCAGAGCTGTATATGATTTATAGCCAAGGCAATTTTTTGCGTGCCACCAAAGAAACCCCCTATCTGCAAATTGGTGAAATCAAGTACGGAAAACCTATTTTAGATCGCACCATCAGCTACGACAGCACCAACCTAGACGAAGCGGCTAAGTGTGCCCTTCTCTCCATTGACTCCACCATGAAATCCAATATCACAGTAGGGCCACCGATCAATATGGTCATGTATGAAGCTGACACGTTTAAGGTTGCCTACCGCCGTCAGTTGCGACAGGGTGATCCCTACTTGATCAAACTTCGGCAATCCTGGGAAAAGTCGGTCAAAAAAGCCTTTCGGCAGCTCCCCGACCTAGATTGGGAGCATGTCTCTGTTCAGATCCATGAAGACAATAACTGGCTGGCTCCCAGCAACGTCTATCCGACCTGACTTGCAGCAAAATACTGACCGCTCACTCAATGCATAGCCTTAAATTAAGCTAGATTATAGCTAGATTTATTAGAGTACCTCTCATGGCCAATATTGGTGCTTTCGAGGCGAAAAATCGCTTATCAGAACTACTCCAGCAAGTTGAGGCAGGGGAATCTTTTGTCATTACTAAGCATGGGCGTCCTGTTGCTTCCCTTGCCCCCATCGCCCCTAACAAACCCGTTCAGGACACCATTGCTCAACTACTCTCCCTACGCAAGAATATGAAACTCAACGGAATCTCTATCCAAGAACTGCGTGAAGAAGGACGACGATTTTGAGCCGTTTCGTCTTGGATTGCTCTGTCTCAATGAGTTGGTGCTTTGGAGACGAGGCTAATGAATACGCTGATTCTGTCCTCAACTCTTTACAGACCATGAATGCCCTCGTTCCAAGTTTATGGGCAATTGAAGCCACTAATGTCTTACTCGTTGCTGAGCGGCGCAACCGCATCACTCCCGCCCAATCGATTCGTGCAATCACGCTTTTGCAAGCCTTACCAATTTTTACGGATGCAAACTCACCTCAACAGTTAATGTCTGCAACTTTGGATCTAGCTCGCTCTCATAAGCTGTCCGCATACGACGCTGCTTACCTAGAATTGGCGCTCAGAGAAGGCTTAGACCTTGCTACCCTTGATAAACGTCTCACTCAAGCAGCTCAAGAGTGCGGTGTTGAACTTTTTGCATCTCAGCCTTGATTTTGCCATGATATGACCTCCGAGGTACTGCGACCATAGCTTAAAGCTCGGTCGTATGGGGGATAGGAGCGGCGCGACAGCGCCAACTGACTCATCGGTACCATCCTGAAAACAAAAAGAGTGCTGGGCTGGTAGTTCACACCAAGGCACCCCCGCAGCTCGAACCACATCCTGCCGTACAGCCGTAGCAATACGTTTCGGTCTGGACTGTGGAGATCAAATCTAGACTGTCCGCTGCCAACAGATGCGCTACGGTCAAAGCTTCTCCAGTGGCAGCCCGAGCCGGAACCCCCTCCATTTGGTTGAAGTCGCAGTCATACAGATGACCCTGGTAGTCTACAGAAAGCTGCTGCCGACACATGAGTGCATCCACAGTCTCAGAATTAAAATGGGTGGCCAAAAAGTTCAGGTAGGGATGCAAAAGTTGGCGATGACGGAGATGCAGCTTGGTGCGCCCTATAGGCAAATTGGCCAGGGTGAACAGTTGATTAAAGACAATGCCGTACTGATCTTGCAAGTGTTGCTTATAGGCTTTTTCCAGTCCTTGCTGGCTGGGTGGAAGGCTAAAATTTAGATCGGTGGGCACTGGCGGGTTATAGACCAGATCAAGCTTCAGGTGAGGATCTCGACCGTAACCAACCTTATTCAGCCATTGCAGGGCTAGAATCGAGGACTGAAATACCCCGTTGCCGCGCATGGCATCCACATTTTTTTCGAGATAGCAGGGCAGCGAGGCAACAACCTGTACTTGGTGCTGCGCGAAGTAGTCGGGTAAATCGCCAAAACCCGCTTCAAAATAAATCGTCAAATTAGAGCGCACCATCACGGTCTTGTCCTGCGCTCGGGCGGCTTCCACCAGAGGGCGAAAGCCATAGTTCAGCTCGGGCGCTCCCCCCGTGAGATCGACCGTTTGAATTTGGGGAAAGCGCCGAATCAGTTCAATTAGTTGTGCACAGATCGCTGGGGAGAGTTCCTCCTGGCGGTGGGGGCCAGCTTCGACATGACAGTGTTGGCAGGCCAGGTTACAGCGCCGCCCCAGGTTAATTTGTAGAACGGCGATCGGCTGTTTGGTCAAGGGCTGCTCCAGCCTGGAATGGAACGGTATCATCTCGGAGAGTACAGAATGAGGCATGAATTTGATCCGGCTGTTGGGTTTAGGCAAGGGGGGCTAGGCATACAGACATGCCCCGGCAGCATAGATGCCACAAGTGAGAGGGTTCCTTGTGGAATGAGGTTAGGAATGTAAGGCAGCCTAACGCTCAGCAACAGCCTCCCCCGCTGTAGTGCCAGGTGGGGGGTGTCACCATGATTTCTGTGGGAAATTGAGTTGCAAGACTGGCTGCGGTCTTATCGCAAACGGCAGCGGGCAAGCCTCGTTCCAGGTAATGCCCCAAGCCATCGTCAAATGCAGCATTCACGCCTAAGTAAATTGCGGTTCTCCCTGTAAACACGCAGGCTCCATCTGGAGGACTATCAACTTTGAAGGCCACAGTGTCTAGACTTTCCAGCAACAAGGGCTGATCTAAGTCGTAGGTGTCTGTGTCTAGGAGGCGATAGGGGCGACGGGCACGAACTTCGACCTGGCCAAAGCCTACTGCAATGATGCGCTGCACATAGTCTTCATAGGGGAGTGCTCCAGATAAGCACATGGCGCGAAGCCGTTCATCCTGGCGCAGTATCTCCGGGATAGGTCGTGAGGCAATGGGGTCACTCATGATCAGACGCCCCCCCGGCTTGAGCACCCGATAGGCTTCTTTTAAGGCTCGCTCTAGATCCCCAGGCTCAAAAATGTTGAACAGGCAATTTTGAGCTACTACGTCTACGGAGGCATCAGCCATGGGCAACGCAAAGGCATCGCCGTCGCGGATATCGACAAAGTTGGGGTCAAACCAGTCGTTTACCTGCGCTGCGAGTTGCAAGTTGCGGGTTGCGGCTTGACGCATGGCGGCCACTGGGTCTACGGCAATTATAGCCCCAGGCTGCCGTGAGAAATAAGCAAACTGGAGAGCTTCCAGTCCGCCCCCCACACCCACATAGAGCACTTTAGGCTTATGGATTAGCTCTTGGGGATGAACTGTGGTGCCACACCCATAGTTCATCTCTTGCATCACTTTGGGAACTCTCAGCCCTGGAAAGTTGAGGGTGGTGCTTTGTATACAGCACAGCCCTACAACAGGGGTTTCAGCAACCTGCTGATAAAACTGGGCTGCTGTTTCTAGGTAGGTCATGGCCATGTCCTGAACTGACGCTTCTATTAAACCGAATCTACCTGAATTTTGCCTGAGATTGAGTTGAGAGCTGCTGAATATTCATCTGCGAAATGCATGGCAGGTTACAACGTCGCCCCTGATTTGCAGCAGGGTGATGGATTGTTTGCTCAAGGGCTGCTCCAGCAAAGCCTCTAACATCCTTACACTCGCCCCCCTGCCCCCCTTGCGAAGCGTGCCCGAAGGGCGTAATTTGGGGGGTTCTGACTATCTCACAGTCCCCCAGAATGGGGGATATAGGGGGCGAATGCAGGGTGAAATTGTTTTTCTCAGACTTGTGTTCACCCCGAAGCCTAACTTGGGGGTTGGGCTGAGGGCATTCCGAGGACTACCCAATCAAATAGAGTTCCCACGCCGTGAAAGAGCTGGGCTCCTTTTCAAGTATTCTTTTAGGTGGGTTTGGCGTAAGAAGTAATTAAAACCTCGGGAATTTTGCCCCGCTTGCTTGGATTGGAGTTGACGGAGCGGGCGGCATAGATTTGATGGATGTAAAAGCCTTGGTACAGATCCCGAATAAATTCACAGTCTGAGTTCGAGAGCATGACCTGGACACCTTGCTGGGCTAGATGGCAAAAGACTGCCTGAAGCTGGGTCTGATCTTCAGCGGTGAAGGTGTTCTGGCTATAGCTGGTAAAGTTACTGGTAGCGCTCACTGGATGATAGGGCGGGTCAAAGTAAACAAAGTCTTCAGGGGATAGGTTTGCCTGAAGCAGGTCTGCAAAGGTGCTGGTGTGAATTTGGATACCCTGGAGGGCTTGGGAAGCTGCTTTTAACAGCGCTGGGTTGAAGATGTGGGGCTGATGATAGCGCCCCATGGGTACATTAAACTGGCCCCGACGGTTTACCCGGTACAGGCCGTTAAAGCAGGTTTTATTGAGGTACAACAGCCGCGCGGCTTGTTCAGCTTGGGTGCTGGGGGTTGAGGCTCGAATTTGGTAATAGTAGTCTTGGTTGTGGCGTGCGCTGTGAATCTGGAGATGGTGGGTCACTTCATGGATGCGATCGCGCACACATTGATAGACATTGACCAAATCACCATTGACATCTGACAGAACTGCCTGGCGGGGCTGCAAATGAAAAAATAGAGCACCCCCCCCTAGAAAGGGTTCATAGTAAGTATGGTAGTGCTGGGGCAGCCAGGGCTGATACTGGCTCAAAAGCCGCCCCTTACCCCCCACCCATTTCAGAAATGGACGGGCTGGTGGGGCTTGGGGCAGCGACTTGATCACAATCAGCCGAGTCAGCAATAAAAGTGCGTGCAGGCAGTATCGATCACTGGTTTAAGCGAGTAAAGTCTGACCATTGCTGTACAAGAGTGCCCGCTTGGGACCGTGAATTGGATCTTCGACAATGATGGTCTGATCCCGAGCAGCCCCTAAGGAGACAATCGCAATGGGCACTTCCATCAGTTCAGCCAGAAACTTTAAGTAGTTCAGCGCAGCTTGGGGTAGATCTTTTAAGGAGCGACAGTGCTCGGTTGACTGTTGCCATCCGGGTAAAATTTCATACACAGGATGACAGCGGGCAAAGTGACGGGCATTGGTGGGAAAGTCCTGGCAGTGAACGCCGTCCATTTCGTAGGCAACACACACTTTAATTTCTGCTAGGGTATCGAGCACATCCAGTTTGGTAATGGCCAGACAGTCCAGGCCGTTGATGCGTACCGCATAACGACCAATGACGGCATCAAACCAGCCACACCGACGCCGACGTCCGGTGGTGGTGCCAAATTCAGAGCCGCGATCGCACAGCGCATCCCCCATCGAATCGTTGAGTTCAGTGGGGAAAGGCCCCTCACCGACGCGGGTGGTGTAAGCCTTGGCCACCCCAATCACCCGGTCAATCATGGTAGGACCCACCCCTGTACCCACGCACGCCCCACCGGCTACCGGGTTTGAGGATGTGACGTAGGGATAGGTGCCATGGTCTAGATCGAGCAGCGTCCCCTGGGCGCCTTCAAAGAGGATATTGCGCCGTCGCTGCACCGCATCGTAGATTTTGAGGGAGCAGTCGATAACATGGGGTCGTAACCGCTTAGAAAATTCCTGATACTGGGCAATGACCTCTTCAGGATTCAGGGGAGGCAGGCCATAGAGCTTTTCTAAAATGGCATTTTTATAGTTCACCGTCCAGCGCAGTTGCTTTTTCAATCCCTCAGGATCCATCAAGTCTAGGAGGCGAATCCCTGTGCGCTCCGACTTATCGGCGTAGGTAGGGCCAATGCCGCGCCCAGTGGTACCAATGCGGTGATCCCCTCGGCGTTCTTCCGAGGCTTGATCAATGAGACGGTGATAGGGCATTGTCACATGGGCTGACTCAGAAATATAGAGATTTTCAGTTGAAATCCCCAAAGATTCGAGCATATCCAGCTCTTGAATCAGGATTTCCGGATCGACGACCGTGCCAGAGCCAATGACGCATTCCGTATTCGGGTACAAAATTCCGGACGGAATCAGGTGTAGCTTCAAGGTTTGGCCGTTGACGACCACGGTATGACCGGCGTTCACACCGCCCTGATACCGAACCACAATATCGGCGGATCGACTCAGTAAATCCGTGATTTTTCCCTTTCCCTCGTCGCCCCACTGGGCCCCTATCACAACTACGTTAGCCAAGGGTTTCTTTCAAAAACTACAAGTTTACACAAGCCTCAATTATCGACAGTATTTGAGTTGGCTGTCAATGCTGAGTTGGGCAGCTCGGAACAGAGTCAGCGGGGGTATGGATTTTAACGTCCCCAGCGAAATAGGGCAGCCCCCCAACTCAGGCCAGCCCCGAAGCCTGCGATCGCAATACAATCTCCGACTTGGATGCGGTTCTGCCGCACCTCTGCATCCAGAGCCAACGGAATCGAGGCCGCCGAGGTATTGCCAAACTGAGCTAAATTGCTAATCACCTTTTCAGCAGGAACACTGAGCCGTTGAGCCACCGCATCCAAAATGCGCTGATTGGCCTGGTGTAACAGCAGCCAGTCAATATCAGCAGTCGTCAATCCCGCATGAAACAAAGCCTTTTCAATAATTTCTGGCACCCGTCGCACCGCAAAGCGATACACCTCTTGACCATTCATGGTGATGGGTGTAAACCTGCCCTGGTCAACCGAAATCTCAGCAGTGAGAGGGGTTTCTTGCCCTTGATAGGCCAAATTTAAGCAGGAATTTTGGCTGCCGTCGCTCTGAAGGGCAAACCCTAACAGTTGATCGGCTTCATGGGCTTGGAGAACCACTGCCCCGGCTCCATCCCCAAACAGAATGCAGGTGCGGCGATCGCGCCAGTCCACCCACCGAGACAGCACATCCGCCCCAATCAGCAAGACATTCCGGTAAACCCCCATGCGCATAAACTGCGCCGCCGTCACCAAGCCAAACACAAACCCAGAACAAGCTGCCGTCATATCAAAGGCCACCGCCTGCTTCGCCCCCAAAGCAGCCTGAACCTGACAGGCACTTCCGAACAAATCGTCTGGGGTTGAGGTTGCCAGCACAATTAAATCCAGCTCTGTTGGATCCAAATTGGCCATTGCTAGCGCCTGCTGAGCCGCTGCCGTCGCCAACGTGACCAGCGACTCCGGTGCAGAGGCCAGACGACGAGCTTGAATCCCCGTGCGCGTCGAGATCCACTCATCGGACGTTTCAAGCCATTGACTCAGTTCAGCATTGCTCAAAGAGACCCCCGGCGCAGCCGAGCCGCTCCCCGTGATGGCCAGTCCTGTGCCCCAATTTTGCACTATGCTTCTCCGTCGGCAGTGGTTGCCATGGTTTGCTGATAGCAAGAACGAATGCGATCGGACACCTGGTGATCAACGGCCTCCTTCGCCAGCCGAATCGCATTAAAAATCGAGGGAGACAGCGAACTGCCATGGCTGATAATACAAATACCAGCCACCCCCAACAGCAACCCCCCCCCATGTTCAGCGTGATCCATTCGCTGCTTAATCTGCTTCAAATTGGGCTTCAAAAGTGCCGTCCCAATTTGCCCGCGCCACCCCCGAGGCAGCTCTTCGCGCAGAATTTGCAAAGCCACCTCTCCCACCGCCTCAGCAAACTTCAACAAAACATTGCCCGTAAACCCATCACAAACAATCACATCAAACTGCCCCGAGAGCACATCTCGACCTTCAGCATTACCGACAAAATCAATATTGGGGTTATCTTGCAGCAATTGATAGGTGCGCAACGCCAACTCATTCCCTTTACAGGCTTCTTCCCCAATGTTCAACAACCCCACCACCGGTGCTTCGCGCCCCAACACGTACTGACTGTAAATGGTGCCCATAGTGGCAAACTGCTCTAAGAACTTGGGACGGCAGTCCACATTAGCCCCCACATCCAAAATTAAGACCGGTTTGCCAGCAATTAACGTAGGCAAAACAGTTCCAATCGCCGGACGCTCAATGCCAGGGAGCCGACCCAGACGGAGCAGCGCCGCCGCCATTGCCGCCCCGGAATGGCCAGCAGAGACCACCGCATCCGCCCGCTTTTGCTTGACCAGATTCATGGCCACGTTAATAGAGGCTTGAGGTTTGCGCCGCAGGGCGACCAGAGCCTCTTCATGCATTTCCACCACGCCCTCTGCTGGCACGACTTCAATGGGGCGATCGAGTCCATGACGCGTTAGGGTCGCCTCAATCTGCTCTGGATCGCCGACTAGTAAGACTTCAATTCCTAATTCTTCTCGGGCTCTCCAGGCACCTAAAACAATCTCTTCTGGGGCGTGATCGCCCCCCATGGCATCAATCGCAATTCGTGCGCAGGTGGCTCCCATGAGTCAATGTTGTAGAATCCTTAAGAATTTTAGCAGATTGCTTTCCCCTCACCGCTAGTGGTCAGCAACTCTGGCTCACTGACTCTAGCTGAGTCACCCTGGTCAGCATACAGAATTTTCAGCCCAAAATAGGCTAAAAAGTTCTGAGTAGTCTGTCAACTTTGTATTGAAGGATCGATGAGTACCCAGAAGTTCATGAGGGTTAAACTTTGAGGGTCTGCGACTCCTCAAAGTTTTCCTGACGGAACCCTGAGTGTGATTGGTAATCAAATTTTAACAAACTGAATTGGATGCTGGAATTTTTGAGCTTAGGTCTAGCCCCTGTGTGGCTGCACCAGATGGGTGTTTTGAAGCCAATGCCCTCCCCACCCCTGGGGTTGAGCTTCCCCCTGGGTCTCAGACCGGTGGATCCAGTTGCCTCGACCCTGCTAGCCCAGTTTGTGCAGCAATATGATCGCCCAGGGCTAACCCCGGATGATCAAGGTCTATGGGTACAAACCGATCGCCAACTCTTGGGGAACCACCAGGGCGATCTGCCCTTGCCCGCTGCGTCTTTGACCAAGGTCGCCACCACCCTCGCGGCTCTCAAAACCTGGAAGCCCCACCATCGATTTGTGACCCAGGTCTACCATACTGGCACCCTCCGTGAGGGGGAGCTTCAAGGAGACCTGGTTCTGGTCAGCCAGGGAGATCCTAGTTGGGGTTGGCCAGGGGTGATTCAAATGGCTCAGACGCTTCAGCAACGGGGAATTCGCCAGATTCAGGGGAATTTGGTGATCGTGGGATCGTTCACCTGGGCAGGAAAGGCAGATGTTCAAGACCTAGGGGCACAAGTTCTAGCAGGATTTAACGTTCAAACCTGGCCTCTGGAAGCCACGATGGCCTATGACAAAATGTCCTCGACAATGCCACCCCCCCAGTTGAGGGTGACGGGTCAGATTCAAACCGCAGTACAGGTGCCAGAGAACGCGTCTTGGCTAATGCGCCAGGACTCTCCTCCCCTTCATGAGCTACTGCGTCACTTAAATGTGGAGAGTGAAAACATCCTCGCGGAGCAGTTGGTGGCTCAGATGGGGGGCATGGCTGCGATGCTGACCAGACTTCAGGAAGTTGTTGCGGTGCCAGTCACCGAGATCCAACTTCAGAACGGGTCAGGACTTGGAGTAGACAATCGCCTGTCGCCTCGGGCAGTGGTGGGCTTGTTTCAAGCACTGGATCGTCACCTCCAGCACTACGATCTAGCCCTAGCCGATGTATTGCCGGTTGCGGGGCAAGATTTAGGCACCTTAGAGGAGCGGCAATTGCCCCCAGGCACAATTGTCAAAACAGGCTCGCTTTGGAACGTCAGTGCTTTGGCGGGGGGACTACCCACCCTAACCCACGGATGGGTGTGGTTTGCCTTCATCAATGGTGGGGATAATCTCAGCGGTTTCCGTCGGGATCAAGATGCTTTGTTACAAGCCCTTCAGCAACAATGGGGCTCAGTGACCATGCCCCCTCATTCAGCGCTTACTCAGCCGAAGTAGTCTGTCAACTTTGTCTTGCAGGATCCATGCGTACCCAGAAGTTGATGGGAGTTAAAATTTGAGGGTCTGCGACTCCTCAAATTTCTCCTGACGGAACCCTAAGAGGCGGTTTGAAAAGCCTCATTCATCCCTGCATTAGCCCCCCCGACCCTCCAATTTTGGGGGGAGAAAGTCAAAAACTCTGATCATTATCCCCCCAGAATTGGGGGGCTAGGGGGGCAAGTGCAAGGTCTAAGCAATTTCTCAAACAAGCTCTAAGGCGCAATCTCAATGACAGTCTCTCCGCCGATCATGTGGATGGTTTGTTTTTGCAGGGAGCCGATGGCCTTGACGCCGCGCAGCATCAGAGCCGGGGAATCTTGGCGATAGCTGACGTTACCTGAGGCTGTGACAACATCTGGGTCAAGGTGCCAGGTGAGGTGGTTGCTGGTCAGGTGAGGAGGATGCGTCAATAGCGGCTCCTGCCCAGATTGCCATCCCCAGACTTCCACCCCTTTGAATAAGGACACCACCTGGCGACGGTGATCGAGATGTCCCCCCCCAGCAACCAAGGTGAGATGACGATCTGGGTCTTTTACGGACACTCTCTCATGACTGCTGACCAGAAAGGGCTGAATCTGCCAAATCAATTGTCGGCTGGCGATCTGCAACGGCGGCTGTTTCCAGGAAATCTGGGCCGGGTCTTGAAGTGTCAACCGAGAAGACGGCAACGCTAGCTCCACTGACCCTGCTAGGGCATGGGCAATAGTTACCTTTCCTTGCAATTGCTCAATTTCAACTTGAGGCTGGGTTTGTCCAGGTTGACTGTGCCCGGCCTGGATTTGTTGGTGCTGCCAAGACCAAGTGATCTGCTCTGTTTTGAGCCGCACTTGAGCTTGAGCATCTTCAAGGATCACATTACCCTGAGCCTGGATTTGATCATGGGGTCGAGAAACTTGTAGGGTCTCGGCCCACAATTGCACCTGAGGATGTCTGAGTGTGAAGCCACCGCGCATCACCATCTGTCCTTTTTGAGGCTGCCACTCCAACTCTTGCCCCTGCATGACCATCTCATCAGCCGTAACGGTAAGGTTTCCCCACAGGGTGATGGACTGAGCGGCCTGTTGCACCTTTCCCTGATCGGCTGCAATCTGAAAGACTGATTTTCCTTTTTCGTAGAGTGTCCCCGTAATTTGTGTTGCCTCAGCCTGATGCCCGGCTTTTGAGTGGCGTAGCTCTTGAGCATGCAGTTGCCAATACAAGCGCCCCTGTTCATCAGTCTGTTGCAGGGTTACGTCGGTCAACATAACAGCTCTGTCTAACCCAAAGTCTGTTGGATTGACAAGAGGAGGTGTTTTGCCACAAGCTGCTACGCCCCCCAGTAAAAGTCCCAAATAGCAGGCTCGCAAACCATCAAGGGGGGACTTGGTTCTATTCGGCAAGGATGGGGGGATCAATGGCGGGCTCTAGATCCTTTGAGTCTGGATGAGGCTCGGCCAAGCTAACGCCACTCAAGGGCCGGTAACTGTAGCCATTGCGAGAGGCTTTGCGAATATCATCTTTAATGGCATCGAGATCAATGTAGCGATCGGCCACGTTGATCAAGCTGTCACTGGTCATTGAGCGCAGGCTGACGACCTCGACTCGAATGCCGCGATAACTGATGGCATCCACGGCATAGGCTAAGTCTCCGTCTCCACTGACCAAAATGGCGGTATCGTAACAGCCTACAAGTGCGATCATATCCACAGCAATTTCTACATCTAAGTTGGCTTTTTTAGAACCATCTGGCAGTTGCATCAGATCTTTGGTGATCACGCGGTAGCCGTTGCGACGCATCCACAGCAAAAAGCCTTGCTGTTTTTCATTGGTAGGATCGACGCCGGTGTAAAAAAATGATCGCAGTAGGCGTGATCCACCGGTTAAGCGACACAGTAATTTGGTGTAGTCAATCTCAATGCCCAACTGAAGCGCTGCATAGAATAGGTTAGATCCATCAATAAAGATGGCTACTCGACCTCGGTTCTCAAGGACTTGGGCTGGTGTAAAAACAGGATCTTGTTCGAAGTTATGATTGAAAATCACGATTGTAAAATATCCTCGTTGGCAATAAAGATTTAAAAAGAAACCGTTGAAAAGTTGATTGAAAAATATAAAGATGGGTCTGAAATTAAGCTGTAGTCACTGAGAGGGGTTCTAGCTTTTGAAACACGGGCTGGGGCATTCCTAGGGGTTGTCCGGGTTGAAGAACGCCCCACTGACTTTGATTTATATAGGTGATATTGAGTGGGGCTTGGAGCTGCTTGGGGGTTTGCTTTTGAGGCTGTGCTTGAAAGTCAATTTCAAGACCCAACTGGATATAGACTTGCGTACTTAAGTCGGGCACGATGGGTGCCAACAGGTAAGCCGCAAGACGGACAGCTTCTAGGACGCCATAGAGAACGCGGTGAACTTGAGTGATTTCCTGCTGCTTATAGAGAGTCCAAGGGGCTTGTTCATCAACAAATTTATTGCCAGCTTTCACCAAGGTAAGTGCCAAATGGCAGGCGTGGCTAAAGTTCAAGGACTGATAGGCTTGAGCAACTTCTGACCCTATGGTGGCTATAAAATTAGCTAAAAATGGGGGTTGAGATTGCTCAGGTTCAGAGATCGGTGGCACGGTGCCATCGCAATATTTGAACGCCATTTTCAGAGTGCGGTTAAGCAAGTTCCCTAAGTCGTTGGCTAAGTCGGCGTTGAGAATATTGATAAATCGAGTTTCACTAAAGTCGCCATCTCGGCCAAACTCAATTTCTTTGAGAAAGTAGTACCGAACAGCATCGGCACCATAGCGATTGACTAGCTCGTAGGGGTCAAGGGTGTTGCCTAGACTTTTGCCCATTTTTTGACCTTCTTTGGTTAAGAAGCCATGACCAAAAACCTGTTGGGGCAGCGGGAGTTCTGCTGACATCAGCATGGCAGGCCAATATACGGCGTGGAAACGCAAGATGTCTTTGCCGATTAGGTGCAAATTGATCGGCCACCAAGGGGTCAGGGCATGGTCTAGGCTGGGGGTTGTCTCGGCATCGAGCAGTGCCGTGATGTACCCCAAAAGGGCGTCAAACCAAACGTAAAGGGTTTGGTCGGGGGCAATGGGGACGGGGAATCCCCAGTCTACGTGCCGTCGAGAAATCGAAAAGTCGCGCAGCCCCTGGCTGACAAAGCTCAAGACTTCGTTGCGGCGAATCGCTGGCTGAATAAAGTCTGGATTGTGGGCATAGAAGTCTAACAGGGTGTCTTGATAGGCGGAGAGCCGAAAGAAGTAGTTTTCTTCGTCGCGCCATTCGGCTTGACGATGGGTGTGGATGGGGCAATAGTGCTCTGGCAGCAGTTCTTTTTCGTCTTTGAATTCTTCACAGTCAACGCAGTACCATCCCTGTTGCTGCCCTGGGTAGATGTCTCCTCGATCCCAAACGCGCTGAAAAAATTCGTTCACGATCTGGTGATGACGATCACTGGTAGTGCGACTGAATCGGTCATACTGGATATTCAGGCGCTGCCATAAGTCGATAAATCCTGCTGCGATTTGATCACAGTGGTCTTGGGGAGAGCGGCCTAGTTGTTTGGCGGTGCGCTCAATTTTTTGGCCATGTTCGTCTGTGCCGGTAATCAGGAGCACATCATGACCCTGCAATCGGTAATATCGTGCGATCGCATCGGCAGCGATGGTGGTATAAGCACTACCAATGTGGGGTAAAGCGTTAACGTAGTAGAGCGGTGTGGTAATTGAAAACCGGGGTTTTTGATCTAGAGTCATACGGAGAGAAATAGGGAGTCGTTCCCTTGAAACCTCATCATACGCAAGGGTTCGACCAACCAAGATAATTAAGAGTGTGTCACTGATCCAGAGTCTGCAACATCGCCATGAAGACGATCATCAAGAGTCCGGATCTAGCACGCTGCTAATCATTTAACTATGTTAACGCATGAAGCAAGAACTCGACTGGTCACTCAAGGATTCTGGGTTTGCGGCGGCCTGGGGATCTCTCAAGAAAAAATTGAGGTGTAATGGCAATGTCTTTGAACAGGCAGGCTGAACTGGGACATCAACGGAACTGGATCTGGCGGGGCTGGCCGGTTCGCTATACCTATTTTGGTGCGATCGCACCCTCCCCTGCGCCCCCTATGCTTTTCTTGCATGGTTTTGGCGCGTCCATTGGCCACTGGCGTCATAACCTCAAGGTGTTTGGACAAGATCGACCCGTCTATGGCTTAGACTTACTGGGCTTTGGAGCCTCGGCCAAAGCCTACGCCCGCTATGGCACTGATTTTTGGGTTGAGCAAGTCCATGATTTCTGGCAAGCGGTCATTCGCCGTCCTGTAGTGTTGGTGGGGAACTCTCTCGGATCTTCCGTCAGCCTCGGGGTTGCTGCTCGCCACCCCGAGATTATGGCTGGGCTGGTCATGATCAACTTGCCAGATGTTTCTGTGATTGACCTGGGTGTTCCCCCTGGTCTTAAAGCGCTGCTGCGACCCGTGGCTGCCATCGCTAAATTGCCCCTGCGGATTTTGCAGGGGATCGCAACATCACCACCCCTGTTTAGTCCATTTTTTTATGGCCTCCGTCACCCCCGCATGATCCGGCTTTGGGCACGACAAGCCTACGCGAGCCCAGAGGCGCTCACCCCAGAGCTGCTGGCCATTCTGACCCGGCCTGCCTACGAAGCTGGGGCTGGTCGCGCCTTGGCGGCCATGGTTCGTGCCCCCAAACCCTCACCGGAACTGTTGGCTCGCACAGCACTACCCCGAATTCAGCACCCCGTGTTGCTGATGTGGGGCGAGAAAGACTCCATGGTGCCCCCAACCCTAGCAACCCAGTTTCAGACATTGAGTGAGCGCATTCAATTGGTAATGCTCACCGATGCGGGACATTGCCCCCACGATGAATGTCCAGACCCAGTGAATGCTCAAATTCAACAATGGCTAGCCACATTGTAGATTTGGACATTTGTGGCAAACATCTGCTGCAAGCGAGAACGATGACGATAAAATATAGGTTTATCGGTAACGCTGTAATTAATTAATGAAACATACGCTTTCCGTCTTAGTGGAAGACGAAGCCGGGGTTTTGACTCGAATTGCGGGGCTATTCGCTCGACGCGGCTTTAATATTGAGAGTCTAGCCGTGGGACCAGCAGAACGATCTGGGGTCTCTCGAATCACCATGGTTGTTCCAGGAGATGATCGCATTATTGAGCAGCTCACTAAACAGCTCTACAAGCTAGTGAATGTGATCAAGGTTCAAGACATTACTGAAACGCCCTGTGTCGAGCGTGAGCTCATGCTGATCAAGGTCAGTGCCGTCGCAGCCCAGCGCTCAGAAATCATTGAACTGGTGCAAATCTTTCGAGCCAAAGTTGTAGATGTGTCAGAGGACTCGCTGATCATTGAGGTGGCAGGCGATCCAGGCAAGATGGTTGCCATTGTGCAAATGCTGAACAAGTTTGGCATCCGCGAGATTGCCCGTACCGGCAAGGTAGCCTTAACCCGTGAGTCGGGGGTTAACACAGAATACTTAAAATCGATTGTGGCCACAGCCAAGTCAGCTTAGTGGTCTGTCAAGCATTATTTTGGGGGTTGCAACCTCCAAAATAATAACCCCTTCTCTATCCCAGACTCATAAATAGGGAGACCTAGAGCAGATTGGGATCGTCATCAAAATGACTGCTGTTGTCTAGCTCGGAGGCTCCATTTGTGACAGATGAGGGATACTGATCTGGGTACTGGGGGGTATCCAAGGGTTCGTAGTCTACGTATTCTCCATCGGTATAGCTCTTGCGAGTCCGCCGACGGCGACTCTCCGTTGAGGACAGATCGGCTCCGGGGTCAGAAAATCCTGGATCAGAAGAAATGAGGTCAAAAGCACTCGATCCGTTACGGCGTCGCTGCTTGGTGCTACCCATCTCCGAGGATGCAGATTTTCCATAGCTAGACTCAGAATAGGACGTGCTGGCATATCCTAGGTCGCTCGAACTCGATCGGCTATCCACTTCATCCCCCTGGAGTTGGAGCGGGGAACGACGACGACTGGGCGGTTTGCTATAGGCTTCTTCTTCGTAGGGGAGGGGGGAAGGGGGGCGGCGACTGCGCCGTGAGGGCTGAGGCTCTTCTGGGATGTCTTCTAAATAAGTGTCTTGACGATAGGACTCTTGACGGTAGGTGGGGCGGGGTTCTCCCCGTCCTTCGCCACGAATGCGACGGGCGCGAGCGAACTGATCTTCTGCTAGGTAGTCATCTTCTAGGGCTGCGTGCACGTTGGCTCGCATCGGTTCATCGTAGGCAGCACGAGAGCGGCTGGGGCGGTAGTCTTCAGGGCGGGCAGGCGGAACGCTTTCGGGCGACCGGACATTACCCCGGGGAACTCGATTGCGAATATTCTCAATGAGGAGGGTGGCCAACATCCCCGCCATAATCATCTGCTGAAAGGAGAGCGTCAACTCCATGTTCCAATGCGTCAACAAGACCAGCGCCGAGATCAATAAGAGGATGGCATAGATCTTGTCAGAGTCACGTTCGTACCCTGGCTTGAGTCTGTCGATGAAGAACAGCGCCACCGCGCAGATAATTAAGACAATGCCCAGTAGCAGGGGAACAGGAGTGCCAAAACTCACGGTTGATTCCTCTTAGATGGCAACTTTACTCCAAAGCCGCGAAGTATCAGTGCTCATGCAGGCACCGGTCAGAACTTTTGAAGGCTAGCGATCGCAGGACAGGCTCACGGTGACATAGGAGCCACCAGCTCCATCCTAACGAGCTTCACTGATTTTGTCGTTGTCTAGCCTTAACTCCTGGTAAAAAACACGGCTGAGCGGGGTCAGTCGTGCCAGGTTCCCAATGGGTCGGGACAACCTACTTTGTTAGTCCGTGGGGGAACAGAGGGTTGATCTTTATCAGGGAATACTCTAAGTGTTCCGTCAGGAAAATTTTGAGGGGTCGCAGATCCTCAAAATTTAACCCCCATCAACTTCTGGGCACTCATCGATCCTTCAAAAGAAAATTGACAGACTACACAGACTACTAAGAGCGTTGAATTTTGTCCTGCTGGCTGATGAAGATCAGGCCACCGGCAATGGCACCCAGAACGACTGCTCCAGCAATCAAGCCAATAAAGAAACCGTTCAGAGAGGGGGTAATGGTCATGAAGGTGTGAACCATGGCATTGTCACTTATCAACACAGCATCTCCCATCTTAGTCGGATGTTTGGCGCTTGAGAAGCCCAAATCACTCCAGTTCGGCACTAGACTAGAATCAACAGACTATGTTTTTACATTTCTTCATGACTGCACCCCAGATTTTGACTTGGATCCTTGGCCCAGCTTTAGGGATCTTGATCTTGCTATTTATTTTTCGAATTATTTTGACTTGGTATCCCCAGGTGGAGCAAAATCGGCTGCCTTTTGCTTTGGTGACTTGGCCCACAGAGCCGTTTTTAGCCCCGACCCGGCGGTTGATTCCTCCCTTGGGGGGGGTGGATATTACCCCGATTTTGTGGGTGGCTCTGCTTAGCCTCTGCCGGGAATTATTGCTAGGACAGCAGGGGATTCTGCGGATGCTGATGTAAGTGGGGCAATGTGTTTAGGGCTGAGGGTGCGAGTTGCTTTCATCAAGGCTGCGCCAATGCAGCGCTCTACCCGCGCTGGGGCGCACCAAAGACAATGGAGAATAGGAGATTCGTTAGCGCAGCTCCTCCGGAGGAGGCACTCCTGACCTCTGCGGTGCGATGGTAGATATCTGAACTTTAGAGCCTTTGTATAAAAGACGTGAGTTCGACGACTTATCCGCCCTCACCCCCTAGCCCCCTCTCCCAACATTGGGAGAGGGGGAACAGAGCAGAAATTCAACGTTTTAGCCCCTCTCCCAGGATTGGGAGAGGGGTTGGGGTGAGGGCAGACGAGAGCTGTCGAACTCACGTATAAAAGGGGTTTCAGACTTTATGAAAAAGGCTTCGATCCATTTTCGATCCAAAATTGCTCAATGCTGGCCAGAAACTCACTGCTGGAAGGCAGACCTTGAGGTCAATGCTCTTGCTTTACTGGATCCATAGCTTCCATTAGATGCAGTCTTTTCAATTTGGTTTCCCCACCGAGATGAGCCATGGGGAAAGGTTATCTCGCTTCCCAGATGCTGGAATTAGGAGCAGGTCTTGGTAACCTTTAGGGCATTCCGAGGTGATGCCTATGACCCGTTCCCTTCGATTAACCAAACCGCCAAACGACATTGTCACAGCGACAATCGGCTTGCTAACCCAGGAACAGGTCGGACAAATCGATGACATCTGGGCAGGCATTCTGCGGGAGACACAGCAGCCTGACAACCGTTGGGACTGGGCCTATAAGTTACGGCTGGCTGTCAATGACGATCGCTATGAGGCCTATGGCATCGAGTTTGAGGCGCTACTTCAAGGCGTCATCTTGCTCGAAACGCAATGGCACCGTTCCTGGTTGCCGCAACGGTTTCCTCTGGTCTATGTCGAATACTTAGCCTCTGCGCCGTGGAATCGCCGATTACTCGAAGATCCGCCCTATCTGATTGGGGTCGGACGGGCACTCGTACTTTTTGCCCGTCAGCGCAGTGTGGAGTTAGGGTACGGTGGTCGTGTCGGTCTCCATGCGCTACCGGGTGCGGAAGCTTTCTATCGATGTTACAATATGTCGGATTACGGCTCTGACCCGGACAAAGACGGATTGGTATACTTCGAGTACGGCGCTTTAACGCTCTAACTCAGAGAATCGCTTATGAATGATGCCATTCTGGCTGAGCAACTGAGAAAAACGGGCAACCTGATGGACTTGCTCAATGACGAGGCTTGGGTTCGGGAAGCAGATGCCGATCACGCTAGTGAGGAAGAGCCGGTTGAGGCTGGCCTGGGTCTACATCCGTATGTGGAGTTACTCAAAAATGCTTCGCCGGAAGCCTTGCAGCAGCAGCGGTGGACTGTGCGAGTGCTATCCATCTTGTTGCCGGAGTTGAAGGCGTGGTTGGAGTCGTGGCAGCTCGGGCGGAGTCTAGAGGCTGTCTACATGGAGGCGCAGAAATGCTTATATGGTCACCTGAGGCATCTCACACTCGAACAAACGGACTGGATTGAGATGCTATTGGCAGAGGGAGAGCAGGCGTTACCCGAAGAACAGAAGGTGATTCGGGCTGAGGCGATCGCTATGCTCGCCCAGATGTTCACTACAGAGGAATGGCAGGCGATCGCGCATGTTGCCTCTCAAACAATGACGAAAGCCATTCTACAAATGGGGCAAGAACCGGCGGTTTCCACTCTCACTATCTAAGCCTAAGCCATTTAATAGGGTTGAGAACGGCCTGGTGCTTTTCTATCCCAAGTCAGTAAAGTAGTGTGTGAATCTGCTTCGTCCTGAACGAAGTTCAGAAATTCTTCTAATCCCTTCTGCTTGTCGATTATAACCGTTCTCAATAAACTACCCCGCCGCTAGCAGCGGGGTATCGAAACTGATTTGCTCGCGGTGCGTTGCCCCGCATTGCAATTCTAAGACTTCGCCCCAAGGGGCGGGGAATGTACCCCTACTAGATTCAACACCCGAAAGACCACGGGCGCATATTACCTGACCTGCTGCAACATCTCTCGGCTTGATAGACCCACACTCATGACACTCATGAATCCGCACACTCCAATCTTTCTTCACCCTGGCTCCACAGTCAGGGCAAGTTTGAGACGTGCCCTTCGGGTCAATCTTGCCGTAGTAAACACCGCGCTTGAAACAAACCCATGGCAACACTTGGTTCACAAATTGACCCAAGCCAGCATCAAGGGTGTGCTTGCCCAACATGCCTTTTGCCATGATTCGGAAGTCCAAATCCTCGACAAAAATCATCCCAGCCCGGTCGCAAAGATGATGCGCAAGCTTGAACTGCCAATCCAATCGACAAGCAGCAATTTGTTCATGAACCCTACCTATTTTCTGAATCAGCTTAGATCGAGTGTTAGACCGCTTTTGTTTCCGTTTCAAACAACGTTGCAGCAACTCCAGCTTGCGGTGCAGCTTGTCAAAGAAACGCGGTCTAGCAATCTGTTCGCCATCACTGGTAGACAGAAAATAACTCAGCCCCACATCAATCCCAATGGCATGACCATGAGGCGGCACATCGGGAATAGAAACATCAGCCTGAAGACAAAGGGTGACATACCAACCAGAATGCTTGCACACCATCCGCAAACTCTTAATCTCAAATCCTTCTGGGATGGGACGATGCAACACAATGGGCATCAACCCGACCTTGGGAGTTTTAATTTGAGTGCCCCGAATGGGGTCGGCTTGCAGTTGGGGAAAGTGCAAAGTTTTGAACTGCCCAAACTTTTTGAAGCGTGAGAATCCAAATCCTCTTTCTTTCATGAACGCAAATGCACTATCTACCTTCGCAATCACGTTTTGCAAGACCTGAGAGTGAACCGCCTTAATCAGCGGGAAATCAGTCTTGGCTGCGGTCAACGCTTTCTTCTGAGCGTAGTAGTTTGGGTAGGGCGCATCTGCCGGAATGATGTATTCCGATTGCAAAGAGCACCTGTCAATCTGGCATTTGCGGCTATTGATCCAATCTTTGCGCTCCCGCAGTGCATAGTTATAAATCTTGCGACAGGTTTCGAGTCAGTTTAGCATTTGCTGTTCTTGCTCAAAGTCTGGATAGATGCGGTAGCGAAAAGACATGTGAAACATTTCACCATTGTATCAAATGTTAGGGGGTCGTCCTATGCATTCTAATAATTTGTTCTTTTCGGCACTGCTGCCCTTCCTGTCCTATGCCTTCGGCAGGCTTCGCCAACGGAAGCGGTCGGGCAACGTCCCTCAACTCACGCACCTCTCATCCCGACGCTCCCCTAAGCCCTGCGGGCAGGATGCGCCAAGGGGAGAGCGCGGGGCTTCCCGTCTAATAGCTAAAATGACTGCATTGCCATGTGGCGGCTCAGCATGGCGTTGTAATCCCTGCCATCTGTCTTGTGCGGGTTAGGGTCGTGCTCCCAAGGAAACAGAACTATGGATGGAACCCGCCTACATCAGCTCTTGCTGGATAAATGGGGCTACTCCTATGATGTCCAACTTCGGCGCACCCAGGGCAAAATTTTTGTCCAGGTGATGTGGCGCTATCTGGAGCAAGTCTCTTTTCCCATGACGGAAGCAGAGTATTTTGAGCATTTAGATGCGGTAGCTACCTATTTGCGGGGCTGGGGAGCTGTGGCACAAGTTCAGAACTATATTGAGCAGACCCGTGAACGCCCCCGTCTGGGAAAGGCGGTGAGTATTCCCATTGAGCTGGGTGAGCGTGCCTCTGAGTGGATTCTGGAGCAGTTTTGACCCCTAGCGCCCCATCAGCAATACCAAGCCTGTACCGCCCATATATAAGGCCAACACTGCTCCCCCCAGTAAGCTTTGGGTAAAGGGATCGGTGGAAGGGGTTAAGACAGCTCCTAGGACTACGGCACCCAGCAAAACATAGCGCCAGCCTGAGAGCATTTGCTTGCCAGAGATGATGCCCAGCAGCCCCAGCAAAAATTGAATCACCGGAATCTGAAAGGCAATGCCGGTGCTAAACAACAGCAGCAAGACAAACTCAAAATAGCGATCAATAGACCACAGTTGCTCAACGACATCTGCCCCGTACTGAATAAAAAAGTTGAGTGCTGCCGGGATCAAAGCCAGGTAGGCAAACACCACCCCAGCCACGAACAAAATTGAGGAGCCAAAGACAATTGGCCCCAGGAGGCGGCGCTCTCGACGGGTGAGTCCCGGCACCACAAACCGGATGATTTGATAGAGCACAAAGGGACTGGCCACAAAAATACCGCTGTAGGCTGCCACTTTCAGAGAGACAAAGAAGTATTCCCCTGGGGCAAGTTGCAGGAATTTTACCTCCTGTGCCGGAATTTCTAGAAGTTTGACAATCCGGTTGACCTGGGTGAAACAGAGGACGATGCCAGCTGCGATCGCAATCAATCCATAGAAAATCCGCTGCCGCAGTTCTTCGAGATGGTCAAACAGCGACATTTCCACATCATCCAGCAGCTCCTCATCGGCTGACGGAGCCGATGAGGACGGGGACGGGGCAGCATCAAGCTCTACATTAGGGGACGGCATGAGGGTACAGATAACCCAGGGGACAACAATCTCCATTCATTATAGGAAGGCAGCCCCTGGGCAGGGAGACCCCATAGACTGCTCTCGGGTTTATACCCTAAACCGGAACCGCCGCTGGCTGAACCAAGTGGGGATACAAGGGGAAGCGATCGCACAGAGAGCGCACCCGTGCCCGACAGGACTGCTTCATGGTCTCATCCTCTGGATGCAGCAGACAATCGGCAATAATGTTGGCAATTTCCACAAACTCAGCTACGCCCATGCCTCGGGTGGTCATGGCCGCCGAGCCGAGGCGCAGACCACTGGTGACAAAGGGAGACTCAGGATCAAAGGGCACTGTATTCTTATTGGCGGTAATATTGACCTCACTGACCAGCTGATCCGCCCGCTTCCCGGTCATGCCAATGGAACGTAGATCCACCAGCAACAAGTGATTGTCTGTGCCATTGGAAACAATCTTGAAGCCCCGCTGGGACAGTTGGGCTGCGAGTGTCTGGGCATTTTCAATCACATGGGCGCTGTAGGTTTTGAAATTGGGTTGGAGGGCTTCCCCGAAGGCCACTGCCTTAGCCGCAATCACATGCTCCAGTGGCCCCCCCTGGGTGCCCGGAAAAACCGCCTTATCCAACTTTTTCCCCAACTCAGGATCGCGGGTCAGAATCAATCCGCCCCGAGGGCCACGCAGGGTCTTGTGGGTCGTCGTCGTCACCACATCACAGACCGGCACTGGATTGGGATGCAGTCCTGCGGCCACCAAACCAGCAATGTGAGCCATATCTGCCAGCAAGTAAGCACCCACCTCATCCGCGATCGCTCGAAACCGATCAAAGTGAATCGTGCGGGGATAGGCCGAGTACCCACAGATCATCAGCTTAGGACGGTACTCCAGGGCCAACTCGCGCACCGAATCATAATTAAGCTGCTCCGTTTCTGGATCAACCCCATAGTGAACCACCTTGAACCACTTGCCCGAGACATTCACAGGGGATCCATGGGTGAGGTGTCCCCCATGGGACAAGTCCATCCCCATAATCGTGTCACCGGGCTGGAGCAACGCCAAAAACACGGCAAAATTGGCCTGAGCTCCCGAATGGGGTTGAACATTGGCATGAGCCGCCCCAAACAAGTCCTGAGCCCGATCAATGGCAAGCTGCTCAGCCGCATCAATATGCTCACAGCCGCCATAGTAGCGCTTGCCAGGCAGCCCCTCAGCATACTTATTGGTCAACACCGACCCCTGGGCAGCGAGGACAGCCGCCGAAGTGAAATTTTCGCTAGCAATCAGCTCCAGGTGTTCCTGCTGTCGTTGCAGTTCCTGCTGCAAAATTTTGGCAAGGGTCGGATCCGTTGCCGTCAAAAAATCCATGTTGGTTTTGGTCACAAAGCCACCCTTCAACAGTGCATGATTGGCTAACTGAACCTACCCACTAAGCCTACCGTGTACACACAAGTCTTGAAAAGATTCAAAATCTTTGCGCTCGCCCCCCTAGCCCCCCAAGTTTGGGGGGAATATAGTCCCAGTTTTTGTTGATCTCCCCCCAGAATTGGGGGGTCGGGGGGGCTAACGCAGGGTGAAATGGGTTTATCTAGAAATGTGTGTACACCGTAGCCCACCAAGCTTAATGACGGCTCGGAGGTAGGGGTTAGGTGTCAAATCCTCAAGGGATTCTCCAAGTAATCCATAATAACCCCTCTGCCACGAGGCGAGCAGAGATCTCTGACCCTCAAGACCCTCTAATCTTCAAATTGTATTTACTAAAACCACCTGAATCGGCTTAAAGAACTTAACCTGATTGTCTAGAAAGGTTGACATACAATAAAGATTAGGGTACCTCACAGTTCCAGGAGGTATATCGTGCTTGTCATTCTCACCCAGAGCCAACTCTTGCCCCCCCAAAGTGTTTGCCAGTCGTGCCTGCTGGCTAGTCAGGCGGGCGAACCTCGATGGGATCACGGGCAACTTTCCTGTGGCCAACTTCTTGAGGACAACGATGGATCAGCCCACCAATATCGCTGTCAGATGGGATTTCGCATCGCTGATGTACAAGGCGGCCTAGAGGATTGACCCCCTTGCTGAGCCTCCCAAGCCAGCTTTCGGCTATGGTTGGAGTATGGCGAAGTTTCTAAATAGTCGAAGTCACCCCTACCCAGCCCATCATTTGAGGAACACCGCTATGAATTGGCGTGGAACCACAACAGTTCGAGACCGGATTTTTTCCGGCCTGCCCTACCTGCTCCCTTTACTCGATAGCTTGTTTTTTGCCCAATCGTTTTTTCATTTGTTTCCGCAGCTTACATTCTTGTTCGTTCCCCTGCTCCCGGTTCTGGCTCTTTACTCGATCCCATTTGCCAGCTTAATTCTCTTCTTCGGTCTATTCTTGCTGGTGGTTCGCAACGAGCGCATTCCCCATATCATTCGCTTTAACACGATGCAGGCGCTTCTGGTAGACATTGTTTTAATCCTGTGCCGCTTGATTCTGCAATTGGTGGGGGGCGTGTCTGGGTTTGCCTTTATCCTCAAGACGGTCTCGACCTCTATCTTTTTGGGTGTGGCGGCCATTTTTGTCTATGGGGTGGTGCAGTCTCTGCGGGGGCGCTATGCCGAAATTCCCACCTTGTCTGATGCTGTCTACATGCAGGTGCGCTAGCTTCACAGCTTAGGGGGTGGCCAAAGGAGCCTGGACTGGGTTTTCGAGAACCCCAATGCCTTCAATTTCGATGCGGACTCGATCCCCTACACTTAAAGCCCCCACCCCTTCGGGAGTGCCGGTCAACACAACATCCCCAGGTAAGAGTGTCATGACCTGGCTGATATAGGCCACCAAAACATCAGGGGTAAACACCATTTGATCGAGCGTGGTGGACTGTCGAGGCTGAGGATCGTCATTGAGGTGGGTTTGGAGTCGGGCACTGGTGGAAACTTCTCGGACAATCCAGGGGCCAAGGGGACAAAAGCTGTCGAAGCCTTTGGCGCGAGTCCACTGACCATCCCGACGCTGGAGATCTCGGGCTGTGACGTCATTGGCAATGGTATATCCCCAAATTTTGTCTGCGGCCTCTTCTGGGGAGCAGCGGGTACAGCGCTCGCCAATGACTAGGGCGAGTTCTCCTTCGTAGTCTACCTGTTGAGATTGGGCTGGATATAAAATGGGGCGCTCAACCCCCAAGGTGGCCGTAGATGGCTTTAGAAAAATTAAGGGTTCTGGGGGCACATTGGCTCCCATTTCTTGGGCATGGGCTGGATAGTTGCGCCCCACTGCCACAATTTTACTGGGGGCGCAGGGCGGCAAAATTTGATAGCTGTCTGCTGCCAACATTAAGTCGGTGAGCTGTCCCAAGCGCCAGGGGGGCGCATCTAGAACTTGAACTTCTCGGTTAAGTTGCAGCAAACCATAGTAAATGTTGGACTCAGCCGTTTGCACGCGCACATAGCGTTGAACCATAGCAGTGTTTTGAGAAGGAGGGTAGGCCGAGTCTCCATCAAATTGGAACGGCAGCATCTTGAAGGCAGTATGCCAGGTGTTGCAGCTTTGAACAACCGTTTATCCTGCAACAAACAAAAATTAAGGGACATTCCCCTCTAGTCGTCTGTCAACTTTGTCTTGAGGATAGCTGAGTACTCCGAAGTTGATGGGAGTTAAATTTTGAGGATCCCCGACCCTCAAAATTTTCCTAACGGAACACTAGGAGATCGAGCCGAGGCGCTAATCACGAACGGTGGGACAGGTAGGGCGATGGGTCGCACTCAGGGTGCAGGTACTGAGGCAACCCTGCTGATAGGCGGCTTCGGTGGTGAAATCGGGGGGTTCTTGGCCAAAGACCATTTCACAACTGAAGTCTTCAAAGTTGGGGGTCAGGGTTAGAGGAATCCCAAAATCTTGGGTGAAGAATTTTTGGGTGGGGAGTTTACAGAGGTTGAGGCACATGCCGACGCAACCGCTTTGCTCTAGGTATCGGCATTTTTGGATGTGGACGCCACTGGTCTGGAGTTGGGACTGCCCCGTTGTCCCTTTCACTTCCACCGTTTGCAGGTCACAAGGTCCAACTAGCCACTCAAACAGACGGGTCGCAAACCAGGCGTTCAGTTCGCAGACTCGTCGAGTGGGTGTAAACAAGGTGCGAATTGCAGTGAGTACGGGGCTGGGTACCAAAGATCTCAGGACGACTGCCACAACCGCCTGTTGTTCCAAGGCATTACGTCCCTGCATGATCTGGCGAGATAAATCCACGAAGCCAACATAGCCTTTGAAGGGGGTTTGACTGCCCAGAGTTCGGGCAATTTGACGTGAGATCAAACCAATCAATAGGCGATCGATGAGGGTGTCATGATAGGTGTGTTTGGCAGGAGATCCCATTGAGCGGTAGGAGGCTGCTGTCATGGCTTGCTGAGGTTGGGTCACGCTAGGAGTCCATGATTTTGGGCACCCTAAAAAAGTCGCCTTCGGGGTCAGGAGCCCCTGCTAGGATCTGGGCGCGGTTGGGGTGAGGGTGTTGTTGATCTGGGCGGGTGATGTTGCTTACGTCGATGGCTCGGGTGGTTGGCTCTACGGTGGTTACGTCTAATTCATTGAGTTGCTCAACGTATTCGAGAATGGCACCGAGTTGGGTGGTAAATTGGGCTTCTTCTGCTGGGGTGAGGGTGAGCCGCGCTAGGTGGGCAACTTTTTGAACGTCTTGTTGACCTATCATTGGGTGTCCTGCTAAAAATATACGTCCATGGTGGAGCGTCCGGTGGTTTTGAGCCAGTTTTGGGCTTCGATATAGTTGTTGGGCGCTAGCCGAATGGCGCGCTTCCAAAATTCGGCTGCTTGGTTAAATAAGGCGTCGGCTTCTTCGGTTTTTCCTGCTTCTTCGGCGCGCTCACCTTGGTAATGATAGATTACGGCCACATTGTTCAGGGCTTGGGGCATACGTGGATTGAGTTCAATGGCTTCGGCGTAGTAGTTTAGGGCTCTTTCATGTTCACCGTTGCTAGCGTGAATTAGGCCAATGTTGTAGAGGATATAGCTGCGGTCGTTGGTGTCTGCTTCTAGCCGGAGGGCTTCTTCGTAGTTTTCGAGGGCTTCAGCATATTCTCCATCGGATTGAGCGGCCATGCCATCTCGATAGTAGGCGAAGGCTTCTTTCTCTTGGCGGCTGGCGGGCATCATTTTGAGGATTAGATCCGCCATGACGGTGAAAGATTTGTCAATGAAATTATCGTTGCGTTGCGTTCTGGGCATAGGGTGCCTCGATTCACGACAGAAGTAAGGGGGATTCAGGAAACCTGAGAACTGGTTTGAAAAGATTCAAACGCCTTGCACCCGCCCCTAAATCCCCCATTCTGGGGGACTTAAGAGTGATCAAAGCCCCCCAGAATGGGGGGTTGGGGGGCGAATGTAGAGCATGGGAAGACTTTTAAAACAGTCTCTGAGATATTCTAACCAGTGTATCAATTGAGGCAGCCGCTTTTCTTAGCGGGGGGGCGCGTAGCCAAGGGCATGGCGAACTTGAGCGAGGGTGGTGTTGGCAATGGCGGCGGCTTGCTCGCGTCCGGTTTTAAGGACGTTTTCGAGATGGGTGCGATCGCGCATCAGCTCATGACACTTCGACTGAATAGGGGCAAGGGCTGCAACCACAGTGTCGGCGAGCAAGGGCTTAAATTGTCCCCAGCCCATGTCTGCACAGTCTGCGGCCACGGCTGCTTTGGTTTGCCCAGAGAGCAGCTGGTAGAGGGTGAGCAGATTCTGGCATTCTGGGCGCTCAGGGTCATCAAAAGCTAAGCCCCTAACGGGGTCAGTCTTACAGCGTTTAATTTTTTTACGGATCTCATCGGGGCTGTCGAGCAGGTTAATCCGGCTTAGTTCAGAGGGATCTGACTTGGACATTTTGCGGGTGCCATCGGTGAGGCTCATAATGCGCGCCCCCTCGGTTTGAATAAGCGGCTCAGGCACCTTCAAAATTGGCTTTTCTTCAGAGGCGTATTGAAAGTTAAACCGGGCGGCAATGTCGCGGGTCAGCTCCAGATGCTGCTTTTGGTCTTCGCCTACGGGTACCTGGTCTGCCTGATAGAGCAAAATATCGGCGGCTTGGAGCACGGGATAGTCCAGGAGGCCGATGCTGACGTTTTCTCCTTGTTTGAGTGCTTTTTCTTTGAACTGAATCATGCGCTCTAGCCAGTTGAGGGGCGTGATGCAGTTTAAAAGCCAGGCCAATTCTGCATGAGCCGAGACGTGGGACTGCACAAAGATAGTGGTGCAGTTGAGATCTAGCCCACAAGCTAAATAGAGGGCTGCCAGCCGATAGGTATTTTCGGCCAGGGTGGTGGGGTCATGGGGAACCGTAATCGCATGGAGATCGGCAATGAAAAAATAGTTGTCATACTGGGTTTGTTGGATCACCCAGTTGCGGATAGCCCCGAGATAGTTCCCCAGGTGTGGAGTGCCAGTGGGCTGTACCCCAGACAGAATGCGCGGTTTGTCCATAACACAGTGGTTGACGTTCACTCTTACAGCCAGGATGTAGTTCAGCCCCAGATGGGGCGACGGCCGCATCCCGATACTCAACAGCATTGCAGTCGAGCCTGAGCCAGACTAGACTGCGTAGCAGAGCAATGCACAGATTTTCAGTGTGACATACTCTTTCCCTCGGAAGTGCTGATTTTCCCCTCTGAAGCCTCTGAACCCACCTTAAGGGTTTTCCCATGGTCGTTGCGCTTGCTGCCCCGTTGAGTCAACTGGTGCTGTCTCCCGGCAGTGCCGTCACTGTTTCTGGTCTGACCTGGAAGCACTATCAGCTCGCTTTGGCAGAACTGGGAGACGCACGCACTACC
Organism: Petrachloros mirabilis ULC683; assembly: GCF_009939295.1. Classification (GTDB taxonomy): domain Bacteria; phylum Cyanobacteriota; class Cyanobacteriia; order Thermosynechococcales; family Thermosynechococcaceae; genus Petrachloros; species Petrachloros mirabilis. The sequence continues at coordinate 16,005 of NZ_WVIC01000021.1, read as the reverse complement.
CGGTTGACCTATCACCAGGGGGTGTTAGAACTGCGGATGCCAAGCCTGATGCACGAGCTGATCAACCGCCTGTTGGGCAGGATCATTTTTGCCTTAGCAGAAGAACTAGGCTTAGGGATTGTTGATCTGGGTTCAACAACCTGGAACCGTGAAGATTTGGATCAAGGAATTGAGCCAGATAGCTGCTTTTATATTCAACATGCCGATCGAATCCAGGGTTTAAACCCTGACATTCCAGCAAATTTACCGCCTGATCTGGCGGTCGAGGTGGATATTGCCAGTGCTTCTGGGTTCAAGCTAGCTATCTATCAAGCGCTTGGGGTGCCAGAAGTGTGGATTTATCGCAAAAGTCAAATCCAAATTCTGGACTTACGGGGAAGCCAGATTCAATCTGTTGAGTGCAGCTTGGCTTTTCCCGCTGTCACGGCTGGGCAGCTTCTGCGGTGGATTCAGCTTCGGGAGATCGAAACCGATTTAACGGTTGTGAGCGCTGTGCGGCATTTTTGCCAAGCACTGTCATTGCCATCAGACCACTAGGCGGGATAAATTCGCAGGCGGCGATTGGGTTCTTCGCCAAAGCTTTGAGATTGCAAGCGATAGTGTTCAATCAGCTCGTGCTGCATTTTGCGGACGCTGGCGGAGCGGGGTAGCAGCTCCACAGGCTGACCCTGGGGAATCACAATTTGCTCTACGGCCAGTCGGGCTTCTTCGAGGGCTTCGATTTCGTCGTCTTCGCTACTGCTGGTAAACATCCGCATGTCGGCAATCTCGGGGGTGCCGGGTTCTTCCATGTTCAGGAGGCGGCGCAGTCCCCGGGCAATTTGAGGGATGGTACTGGCTTTGATTGTATGGATGGGCAACTGCCGATTCTTGGCCATGTGCCGCAATTTGGAGTGGTTTTTGAGGTGCGATCGCAGTGCCAGCACCACATCGGCATGTTCTAAGTCCTGGGTGAGCACAATGGGCAAATTGAGGGTACGCACTACCTGATCGAGCTGGGAGCGGCTGACCGCATAGGGGTAAATATGCAGAGGCAAGTCTTCGCCATTGGGCCCTGCGCTGGCAGATAGCCCCAACTCTTGAGACCAGGAAGCATCCAGTAGGGTCTGAAAGTGATGGGTCTCAGGGGCAATCTCCGAGGGTTCAGTACGGGTGGGCACTGGCAGCATTTGCCCGGCGGTCTGCCAGCCCAGCGGTACCACTTTTGGCAACTCTGGCAGCGGTGCTTGGGCAGGGGGTCGGGTAATGTCCACCTCGCCATTGTCGCTGAGGGTGCGCACTTGGGGGGTCGGCATCCGGCCACGCAGGAGATGATCCACCGTCGCGGCTACCTCATCGTGAACCACCCAACGGTTGCGCTCCAGCATTTCTACGGCAATTTCAAAGGTGGGGGGTGCCTTGCGCTCTAAGACACTCTTTTGGCTGCCCCGTCGCCGCGCCTCGTCATCCCCCAGGGTGACGGACTGAATGCCGCCTACCAAATCGGAGAGGGTGGGGTTTTTAATCAGGTTTTCAATTTGGTTGCCATGGGCGGTGCCAATCAACTGCACACCCCGCTCGGCAATGGTGCGGGCGGCCAGGGCCTCTAGCTCGGTGCCAATTTCATCAATGACGATCACTTCTGGCATGTGGTTTTCTACCGCCTCAATCATCACCTGATGTTGCAACTCCGGCTGCGCCACCTGCATTCGCCGTGCCCGCCCAATGGCTGGGTGGGGCACATCTCCATCTCCGGCAATTTCATTAGAGGTGTCAATAATCACTACTCGCTTGAGCAGGTCATCGGCCAAGACTCGGGCAATTTCGCGCAGCGCCGTGGTCTTGCCCACGCCGGGGCGACCCAGGAGCAAGATTGACCGACCACTATCCACCAAATCACGAATCATGCTGGTGGTGCCAAACACGGCTCGACCCACTCGGCAGGTGAGACCAATAATGACGCCCTGGCGATTGCGCATGGCACTAATTCGGTGCAGGGTGCGCTCAATGCCAGCCCGGTTATCGCCACTGAAGTGCCCCACCCGCTGAATACAGTAATCTAAATCTTCACGAGTGATGGGCACTTGGGCTAAAAAGTCTGCCTGCTTGGGAAACCGGGCTTCCGGGTAGCGCCCCAGATCTAGCACCACTTCAATCAATTGGGTGCGCTGGGGGTGAGCCAAGAGCTGCGATCGCAGCGTTTCTGGCAAAATCGCCAACAGGGTATCTAAGTCGTCAGTCAAAACTTGGCCATCTACGGGCATATCATCAGCCATGGGCAATGGGAGAGGGTGAATGCATGATTCAGAACGGCCTCTAACTCGGCACCGGATACCGCCTCCAATTTCTCTAAAAGGTCACCCACCCAATTGCTTGCAGGCGTAGCGGCCGTAAGCCACTCCGGCACCATAGGGGCGATGAGCTGCAACTGCCTCTGAGGCATCGCAGTCTAGCGGTAATCGCTGGGGCTCAACCCAAACAGAACGCAACATCCCGAACGCTTTGAGTTTAGCAACTGTATGCCCGTTTGTGCCGCCTGCCAACTGCACATAGCCCGGTAATTTCGCCGCCAAGACTTTTCACCCGAGTTTAATCGCGTTGCCCCATCCCCAATATCGCCACTCCTGGGGCGGCCATCGGTTTGCCAGATTAAGGAACAGGGCAGAGGCACGACAGTATTGATGAGCGTTCGTAAGTAGTCCAGCAAATGCTCACCGTCCGGACAGCTAATTGCCAGGACACGCAAATGATCCCCACAGGGGGCTAGCTGCTGTCAGAGGACTTGAAAAGCCTCTTTCTGTATCAAGTGATACATTTTTAATCCCAGACTTAAGAGAGCCTACATAACTAGTCGGGGCAATTTATACTTTTGAAATTCCAGCTAATTTTATTTTAGCCACAAGTAATTCTGTGTCAATTACCCTATCGTAAAAATGCCCAAAGTTGTTTCCATTCATTCCTACCGAGGCGGCACCGGCAAATCTAACTTTACCGCCAATTTGGCATCCACGATCGCGGCACTGGGTAATCGTGTGGGGGTGGTAGACACAGATGTGCCCTCGCCCGGTATTCACAACTTATTTTGCCTAGAACCGGAGCAGACAACTACCACCCTTAATAATTATCTCTGGGGAGACAATCCGATTACAGATGCGGCCTATGATGTCAGTGCCAATATTGGCTTGACAGGGGAGGGTTGCCTGTATCTGGTGCCATCCAGCGTCAAAGCCGATGACATTGCCAGAATTTTGAAGGATGGCTACGATGTCAAGCTCATGAACGATGGGTTTCGCGCTCTGGTTAAGTCTCTTCAGTTAGATTACCTGTTTATTGATACCCATCCAGGTTTATCCAAAGAAACCTTTTTATCCATTGCCATTTCCCATATTCTGATGTTGATCGTGCGCCCAGACAAGCAGGATTATCAGGGAACCGCCGTCACAATTGATGTGGCCCGACAACTCAAGGTACGCAAAATGCTGCTGGCGATCAACAAGGCTCATAGTCAGCTCAATCCAGAGGCTCTAAAGCAGAAGGTCGAGGAGACCTACCACGAAACCGTGGCCGGAGTTTTTCCCCTGTCAGAAGATATTGTGCAGCTCGCCAGTGAAGGGGTCTTTTGTGTGAAGTATCCTGAACATCCCGTCAGCCAAGAATTCCGGAAAGTCGCACAGCAAATTGTTGAAGGGTAAGGTCTATGTCAGGTTTCGGAGATTTGCAATCCCTGGCCAGTTCTATTACTGCGGTCACTTCTCCTTTTCGGAACTATCTCAATGATCTCTACGAAAGATACCGCTCCCTGGATGATGGGGCGGTGGCTGACTATATTCCGGAGTTGGCGCTGGCCAAACCTGAGTGGTTTGGCATTTGCGTAATTACGGCTGAGGGGCAAGTCTTTGAAGTCGGCAATTGCGACCAGTTGTTTACGATCCAGTCTATTTCTAAAGCCTTTGTGTTTGGTTTGGCTCTGGAAGATTATGGCCGAGAGTCTGTCAACAGCAAGGTGAATGTGGAGCCAACCGGCGAAGCCTTTAATGCCATCGTTTTGGATGAGGCCACTAACCGTCCCTGTAACCCCATGGTCAATGCGGGTGCGATCGCAACAGCCGACTTGATTAAGGGAGCCAACAGCACCGAACGCCTCAAGCGTTTGCTAGCCATGTTCAAACGCTACACCGGTCGAGAGCATGACATCAATGTGCCCGTCTTTCTCTCGGAAAAGGCAACGGGCTATCGCAATCGGGCCATGGCCTACCTGATGTTGAACTTTGGTATGGTCAGCGATCGCATCGATGAAACCCTAGATCTCTACTTTCAGCAATGCTCCATCCTGGTGAATGCCAAAGATCTGGCGATGATGGCTGCCACCCTGGCCAATGGCGGGGTGAACCCGGTCACCCAAGAACGAGCCATCGACGAACGCTATGTGCAGGACGTGATTAGCGTGATGCTCACCTGTGGCATGTATGACGCCTCCGGCGAATGGTGCTATCGGGTGGGGATGCCGGCCAAGAGTGGGGTTGGCGGTGGCATTACAGCCGTGGTTCCTGGCCAACTCGGCATTGGCACCTTTTCCCCCCCGCTGGATGCCAAGGGGAATAGTGTGCGCGGCATCAAAGTCTGCGAAGACCTCTCTCGGGATTTTGGCCTGCATCTGTTTAATGCCGCCAAACCAGACCGGAACCTGGCAGAATGGCTTGCCGGAGGGGATGGCCTCAATGATTGGTAAAACGATGGGCAGCTCACTGGGCAAACTCCGCCTACGGACCACCCTGGTGGTTCCCTTTATCATCCAAATTATTGCTGCGGTGGGGCTGGTGGGATTGATTGTGAATCGCAGCGGTCAACAGGCGGTCAACGATGTCGCCAGCCAGTTGCGCACAGAGCTCACCAATCGCATTACCGAAAAGCTCACGACCTATACAGCAGCCCCCAAGACCATCAATCGCCTCAATGCCAGTGCCGTTGCCCAAGGTGATTTGGACATCCTTACCCCTAGGGGTGAATATCTATTCTGGGAACAAATGCAAATTTATCCCACCCTGAGCTACGTCTACTGTGGCGATGAACAAGGGGCTTTTTTCGGAGTGAGTCGGGCTTCAGAAGCGGATGGCGGTCAGGTCATTTTGCACTTTAGTAATGCAACCACCAACTTTATTCGTCAGGACTTTGGCTTCGACCCCCAGGGCAATCGCGCCGCCCAGATTGGCACCTTAGATCAGCCCTATGACCCCCGCGCTCGCCCCTGGTACCAGGCCGCTAAGGCTACCCAACAGGCGGTGTGGAGCGATGTCTATCTGGCCTTTGCCACTGGATTTCCCACCATTACCGCTAGCATGCCCGTTTACGATCGCCAGGACAACCAGCTGATCGGCGTCTGTGCGACGGACTTCTTCCTGCCCCGGGAGGTAAACCATTTCCTCAAAAACCTGCAAATTGGCAAGACCGGCACGGCCTTTATCATGGAGCGATCAGGACAATTGATTGCCACCTCCTCTGAGGAACCGATGGTGGCAGAGCGTGGCGGTGCCAGCGAACGCTTGTTGGCAACGGCTAGCCCCAATGCCACCATTCAGGCAACGGCTGAACACTTAACCCGTCGATTTAGAGAGCTCGACCAGATTCAATCCATCCAGCAACTAGATTTTACCCTCGATGGCGAGCCGCACTATGTTCAGGCCATGCCGTTTCAGGACGACAACCTCGACTGGCTGGTGGTACTCGCCATCCCAGAGTCCGATTTCATGGCTCAGATTCACGAGAGTCGCCGCAATGCGGTGGCATTAGCCCTGGTGGCGCTCGGGGTGGCCATTACCATCGGCATCCTCACCGCTCGTTGGGTGACGCTCCCCCTCTTGCGCCTGTCTCAAGCGTCTAACGAGCTGGCCGAGGGCCAACTGGAGCAGCCGGTCAACCCCAGTCCCATTATTGAAATTGACACCCTGGCCGCTTCTTTTAACGGTATGGCGGCCCAGCTCAAGGAGTCCTTTGACGCTCTGCGGCTGGCCGAGGAAAACTATCGCAGCATTTTTGAAAATGCCCTAGAAGGGATTTTTCAGTCTTCTCCCACGGGGGAGTTTATCAGTGCCAATCCCGCTCTGGCCAGAATTTATGGCTATGATTCCCCTGGGGAGATGATAGCCAGTGTCACCAACATTGGTAAACAGCTCTATGTTGACCCAGAAAAGCGGGCTGAATTTAGAACCCTCTTAACGAAACAGGATGCGGTGAAGAATTTTGAGTACCGCTGTTATTGCAAAGATGGCGGTATGGTCTGGGTAGAAGTGGATGCTCGGGTGGTCAAAGACAGTCGTGGTCAGGTGTTGTACTACGAAGGAATCGTGCAGGATATTAGCGATCGCAAGCGGCGCGAGGAGCAATTACGCAAGCAATTAGCCGAACTACAAATTGAAATCGATCACAAAAAACGGGAACAAGAAGTGGCCATGCTCACCGAAAGCAACTACTTCCAGGAAGTCCAACAAGAGGTCGCAGAGATCAACCTGGATGAGTTTTGGAGCTAGAGATCATTTTGCGTTGGGATGTCAATTATTACGGTGAGCAGTCTGCATCGCCGATGACGAAGAAAGATCCCGATGTGGGGTGTTTTCTTTCTGAGCCTGAAACAGTTGCCATTGATGGTAAAGCCAGCGATCGCGCTCACGACGAACCCGTTCATCCCAAGATTGCTGCGTGTCCTCTCGACGTGCAAACGTAAACGTCATCGCACAAGCAGCCACACTCGTTAAGATAGACACTGAAAAGAACAGCAGGGACAGGGCAATGCGATCAACCTGCCCCTTGGCCAGATGAGCAAAGAAATTGTTGAACGCATACTGAACCGCTTCAACGCCAGACAGCAGATAGCCATCAGCATCAAAGTTCTCGTCATAGATCGCGGGATAAAATCGCTGGATAAACACCACATCATTGCCGAGGGCAACCCGTTGAGCGAGATTTTGCTCCAGATGGGCTTTAGCCGTCTCATAGGTTTTGTAGCTTTGAGCCAATGACAGCTTGGCCTGCTCACAAATGGGTGCAGTTTCAAGGGGCTCTTGACTCCAATCTGTCTGGTCGCCAAAAGCACCATAGAGTTGTACATAGAGCGAATCCCAACGGTGATGGGTACGAGGCAGAGCTTCGAGTTGCGCTTGCCCTGCTTCACATTGTGCTTTGACCTCGTCGTAGCGGGGAGTGCTTGGGGTTTTAAGGTCTTCAACTTGTTGCTGCTGCAACTCGATGAGATCTGCCGCCCGTTGTTGGCTGAGCTGAGACTGATTGTTAAACAGCTCCACCCCGACCCCCGAGGCAATCGTTTGAACCAAATTCAGGGTAAGCAACCCCGCCGTTGCCCAAGCAGACCAAGCCCGATTTCCAGCTCGTCGGCGAGCCGTACCAGCCGCCAAGTCATTGCCCATCTTTAACAGGCACAGATTGATCACGCCGCTCACAAACAATGCTGGCAGAGTCCCGAAAGTATTGAAAGCAAAAAAGAACAGCGGCCAATTGCCCACAAAGTCCACCAGATTGCTGCCACTGACAACCCAAGCCGTGTGTTTTGCATCCTGCTTGAGTTTTTGAGGCACATAGGCCGTCCCATAAAAGCCCTTGGGGTCAGCCAGCAGGAGGCCGCGCAGGAACAGAAAACCAGATACCGTTATGGAAGGTTTAGTCTCGACTTGCCCCTGACGCGCTTGCTCCCGCAAGTGTTCAAAAGCCGGGTCGCTTTGCAACTTGTCGAGCAAAGAAGCGGTCTGAGGTTGTGCAGAGTGCATTGGGCGTCCTCCTGGGGTGTACAAACCCAATGATGAATCCCAATGCCAGGGTTTTAAGCCTTGCTGGCGCGAGTGGCCAAATACAGGAAACGGAACCTGGTTTTGCTGCCCATGAAAGCACCAGCTAGATGTACACCTTGCAGATATCCGCGCCTTGTTGTTGAATCTCTTGGCGTAAGCCCTCTGGTGCGATCACTTTGACCTCCCCTGCAAAGCCTAAGATCCAACGTCGGAAGTCAACATCTTCACGAACAACCCAGCGGGGGACAATGGCCTTAAACCGGTGAGGAAACTGAACATCCTTTGTTGGGAGTTCCGTAAAAATTTGGGTATGTTCCATTTGGCTCATCGGTGCCCCATCAGGTCGCGGTGACATAGTGAGACGTTTGGGTAGGCGCTGGGTGCCAGCAGAGACGAATCTAAAAATTCTGGTTGCAAACCATAACTCCACCGTTTCCTCAACGGTTGCTTGCGTTTTTGGATTTAGGAAAGCCCGCTGCTCTTCCGCTTCTCTGCCCATGTGAATCCCCCAGCCTGCATCTAGTAACTGCTCAAGTTGCTGCTGTGCCCTATCTTGCTCAGCAACAAAAGAACTCATACTCATGCCACCGTGCAAGACTAAGCGATCCAAGCGGTCAAAAGCAATCCGGCCATCTTGGCGTTGATAGCCTAAATACCAGCCAATTTTGTAAAAGCCAATTTGAATAGGCAGAACCTCAAAAGATTGATCATCTTCGCTGCCAAAACGGCCTGACCCTTTAAGAAAGCGGAGTGTTACTTTTTTGGCTTCGCGGATAGCCTGCTCAATGAGTTCAGAGTCATGAGCGAGAGAGAGCGCAAATTCAGAGAGGCTTGTATCCACAATCGGTCTGTGTAAGACAGTCCTGACTGAATGTGAATCATCGCTATCGAGTTTAAGATATTTCAGGCGTTGTTGAAAATTTTGATAATCTTCCAGTGCCGTTGAGTCCTTTAGTTTTTGTGCCTGATTTTCAAGAAGCTTAAACACCCTCAGCAATTCACCAGAATTTAGAATTCCAGTTCCCAGGAAATATCCTTTTCGATAAGGTTTTTGAGTCATGATTCCATAGGGTTTAAAAACATGTCGAATATCATACTGAAATTTATTGACATAAGGGCTAATCTGAAAATTATTACTAGGGTCAACCTCTTCAGGCAGAAGTCCTCTTGATGCCATGGTTTTTATGAGCGCTTCTTGAACTGTGTCTCCAGCCGAATCGATGAAGGGGGAGTGACTGATAAAACGAAGCTCTGAGATCAGTTGCTCAAAGGCTTTGTGGCCACTGTAGGGGTGACACATGGATAATGGCAAAGGGTCTGGCATTGGGTTTGTAGTTAACACCAGAGACTTGGCCGGGTCAGAATTGTTGACTAAGCCATGGCTTTCCAGCCAATCAAGGTCAGCTTGTAGGGCTTTCGGATCCGCATAGACTGGGCCACAATGACGAGTCATGAGTGCCTGAACTTCTGAAATTGAGTTAGAAATAGACTGTGCCTTATCGCCTAAAAGCGTTGTTAGTCGCTCAGGTTGGGTCTGATGAAGTATCCCGAGGCCAGGGTAACGAATTAGGAGAGAAATTAAGAACATCAAGCGCTCAAAATCAAGAAAGTGGGAATAATCATGAGCTTGATATTCACGATAAGATTTTTGGCGTTCTCGACGAGCGACAGGTAAATGTTGAATGCGGTTTTCAATCGCGTCAAAATCAATTTGACCTCGACGAAATGGCACCGGACATACATCGACAAACCCTTCTGCGACAACTGGAGGCCAATCTTTGAGCGCTTCAAACATAGAAGTGATCACATAATCTGGAACCTGCCGCTTGCGGTTTTGGTTTCGGGCATAACAAGTTTCAAGTGTGACCTCTTTTGAAAAGTTCCAAGCCATCCAGTCTGCATCAAAGGCAGATAGTTTTGACAGGATCTCTAATCGCCAAGGCCGTCTAGCGTTGGTCGCATCATAGATGATGGATTTGCTCTCAGCAATGGCTGCCTGTACCTGACTCAGTGCCTCAGCCTCAATCTCTGGCCAAGAACCTTAAATTAAGGCATCGCCATATCGATCAGCTCGGATTTGATCCGTAGAAATCCAGGCATAGCGGTTGGGATCTTGCTCTACCCAGGCTTGGGCAAAAGTGGACTTCCCGCAGGCCGGTGGGCCAATTAAAAAATGACAAAGAGTAGACATAATTTTAGATTGTAGAGTAGCTAAGCTTTTCCGAGAAGAGATTAAGTATTTTTATGCTTGAGGGTGACTCCGGCAGGCAGACGGATATGGGTAGGGGCTGTCTGATCTGTTTTGGCTTGGAGCAGATTGGTGCCATCAAAATCACTCCAGCTTAGATTAGCCCCATAGAAGCAGGTATCAGTGACGTTGGCGCTGGCCAAGTGCGCCCAAGAAAGATTGGCAAGGCTAAAGTCAGCTTTGCTGAGGTTGGCTTTTTCTAATGAGGTAAAGCTAAGGTTAGCCCCCCTCAAAGAGCAGCGAAAGAGGTTTGCACCTCGCAGATAAGCATGGTGGAGGTTGGCTCCATCTAGTTGAGCTTGTACACAGCAAACCTCAGTCAAGTTGGCATATTCGAGGACTGCATTTTCGAGATTGGCCTGAGCGAGATTGACTCCTTCAAGGTTAGCGCCTGTCAGTTGGATGCCAGATAGATCTGCCTTTTGCAGAACTGCATGAGACAAGTCAACTCCTCGTAAATTCATGCCACTCAGATTGACGCCACTGAGATCGGCATCAGCCAGGCACACGCCTTGGTGCAAATCCCGAACGAGTCTTAGATCCGCTTGGCGAAAGTTGATACCTCGTAGACAAACCCCCTCCAAGGCAACATCTTTCAGAATTGTATTGGCAAAATTACGCTCACCTGCTCGAAATCGCCTATGGAAGGTTTCGTTATCGAGAATGGCGGTAGAGGGTGCAGGCTTAGAAAACAGGCGGCGTAGGAATCTGAAAAACATGGGCTGTACCTCTGGACTAAGAAAAGTATGGCAAGGTTATCTGAGCACAGAACAATTATTGGTGCGAATCACTGGTATTGCGTCAGAAATGCTTTAAGGTAACTACTCAGGCTTCAATCCGCCCTCATCTCCTAGCCCCTTCTTCTCCCAAAATGGGCTACCGTGTATACATAAGTCTTGAAAAATTCAAAATCTTTGCACTCGCCCCCCTAGCCCCCCAATTCTGGGGGGAAATAGTCCCAGTTTTTGTTGATCTCCCCCCAGAATTGGGGGGTCGGGGGGGCTAATGCAGAGCGGCAAGGACTTATCCAGAGATGTGTGTATACCGTAGCCCTTCTTGGGGCTACGATGTACACACAAATCTTAAAAGGATGACTACAAGCCTCCAACATCCTTACACTCGCCCCCCTGCCCCCCAATTTGGGGAGTTCTGAATATCTCACAGTCCCCCAGAATGGGGGATGTAGGGGGCGAATGCAGGGTGGAATAGTTTTCCCAGACTTGTGTGTACACCGTAGCTTCTTGGGAGAGGGGTTGGGGTGAGGGCAGGTTAAGTAAGTACGTTTTGCGGAGCTACGACCCCTCAAAATCAACCGGAGCAATGGATTTGCTGCTAGACGGGTGAGCCTCCAGTGGGTCGAGCCATAGATTTGGAGAGCGTTGCTCCAGACAGCGTTGAGCGACCTGAGCCGAGGTCTCTGCGTATTTTGGCAAGGTACTCAGGTAACTCAACAGTCGGTCAAAGTAGAGCTGCGGAAAGGCATAGCCCGCCCGTGGTAGGCTCATGACCTCATCACTGGCTGTGTGTGAAAGATAGGCGTTGATGTATTGCAGGTCATGCACGGCCTTTTGGTGCGTGATGAAGTCTTCGTTGTCGCTCTCTAGGTCAAGCTGACTGTTGGTGATCACCTGGGTGGTTAAGGTAATCAGCCGAGAGAGGCTATTGCCTAGTTGTGGGAACTCCCGATTCAAACGGGCATTGATGCCCCAGAGATCACGCCGTTCAACCTGAGATTGCATTTCGAGTCGATAAACAACCTCGAAGATCAGCTCGATCAGCTCTTCTGCTTGTTGGTGAATGCTCTGCAAACAAGCTACCAGATCTGCATTCACCCGTTTGATGTAGTCAACGGGGAAGGTAAAGGCAGGTAGAGTTGACCGGCTTTGGATGACCTGATTGAGAAAATCTTCAAGCTCAGGGTAAGGGCACTCGCCGGTGGCTTGGACATGCTGAATGAACAGGCGCAACAAATTTTCTGAGTCGTTATCACCCAGTTGCGGAGCAGGGATGGTGGAGTTGGCTGCCACCGGAGGAGGGGTTTCGGGGTTGTGAGCAAGATTCAACGGTTGCTCGCTATGGCCGTTTCTGCTAGTTGTGTAAGTCATAGTCCCTCACCTCCGCTTTCAAGATGAGGCCATCATGACCTTTGTTGAGGTAAGGAGTACATTGTGCGGTGCGATTTGCCAGGCGAGGGGCGCTGCCCCCTGATTAATTGTAACTGTCCCCTGAGCGGAGTCGAAGGGGACATCTTCGGTAGGTTTTGGCTTCGACTTCGCTCAGCCAGCATAGTCGTAGGGATGCTTACGATTAATTAGAGGGCACCTCGAAAGGGCGATGCTGATGATCAGGAGGGTTAGGTTGATGCTGGGTAGGAGGGCGAGAAGGTTGATCCAGCGTTTGATTGTATCTTAGCGGTTCTTGCCACATCACAAGTAAGCCATCTTCTGACGCTGATCTCGATTTGGTAGACTTGACGAGTTGATTGGGCTAAGTTGACCTATGGCTATTGCAGTCGATCAAGCAATTCAACAGAAGCCGCTTAGCTTTGACGAGTTTCTCGCTGATTATGGTGGTGATAACCGCTACGAACTGATCGACGGTGAGGTGTTTGATTTGGAACCAACAGGCTTGCATGAAGAAGTTGCCGCCTTCATAACGACAAAGCTCTGTGTCCAGATTGACGGAACAGGTTTACCTTGGTTTGTTCTTCAGCGGGGACTGTTGCGCCCTTCTAACACTGGCATGACGGCATTTCGTCCTGATATCGTAGTTGTTGATCAAGGCGAGCTGATCAAAGAGCCGCTTTGGAATGATCAGTCAATTTTGACCCTAGGCACTTCGATTAAATTTGTGGCGGAAGTTGTGAGTGGCAACTGGCAAAATGATTATGCTCGTAAGCTCGAAGATTACGCGGTGTTGGGCATCTGTGAGTATTGGATTGCAGACTACGCAGGGTTAGGTGGTACTCGACACATTGGCAAGCCCAAGCAACCCACTCTCTCTATCTGTACGCTAGTAGATACAGAATATGCAATTCAGCAGTTTCGAGGCAACCAGACTATTGTTTCTGAAACTTTCTCAGGCTTGCAACTGCCTGCTGAACAAGTGTTGAGTGCTGGTCAGTAGCGATCCTATATCACGGGAGGTCTGGGCGATGGTCTGTGAGCGGCCGACCAGTCTGGGTCACGCCTTTCATGTGGCTCTGGGCAATGGCCATACATATCGTTGGTTGAACAGAACCAGCGCGAATTGAGGAGACCCATCAGATCAAAGTCTATGGGGTGGAGCCTGTGGGGTTGGTGTACTTGTGGCCTATGACAAGCTAAATATTTTATGTCGCAGCTTTGTATTATGCGACATAATTGAAGAATTTATGACAGATTTGACAAATTTATGGCAAATGCAGCGGTAGAGGTTCAAATTGGAGCGAGCGGTCGCGTGGTCATTCCGGCTGAGTTGCGACATCAGTTGGAGCTACATCAGGGAGATCGCGTGGTGGCTCGGATTGAAGAGGGACGACTGGTGCTGGAAAAGACTGAAAATATTAAGCAGCGACTGAAGCAGCGGTTTGCCCACCTGAAGGGGCAGGGTGTCGTGGATGATTTGATTGCCGAGCGGCGAGTGGCGGCGGCTGAGGAGGCGGTATGACTGCGGTATTAGATGCATCGGCTTTGCTAGCGTTTTTGCTGGATGAGCCAGGACAAGAGCAGGTTGATCAGGTGCTTTCTAAAGCGGTGATATCTGGGGTAAATTGGGCTGAGGTGTTACAGCAGTTGATTAGACGCGGAGCCAAGATTGATGGCTGTCGAGATGATTTAGAGGCATTGGGTCTCTCAATTCGAGTATTTGATGCGGAATCTGCTGAACAAACTGCGCGACTGTGGCCAGAGAGCCGTGCCCACGGCTTGTCTTTAGGTGATCGTGCCTGTATTGCCCTCGGAATAGACCTAAATGTGCCGATTCTTACGGGCGATCACATTTGGGCTACTGCCTATCCAAGTCTTCCTATTCAACTCATTCGTTAGCAGTATAGCGGTTCTCACCTGAGTGACAGCACCTAATTCCCCCTCACCGCCATGCCTGCATGCGAAGCACAGTTGCTACTCAGCCAGTTTTTGCACAAAAGCTTGATGTTCGGGAGAAGCTAGCCCCGTTTGCAGCGTATTCAACACGTCAATCATTCTGCCTTCTAACAATGCTGTCACCGCCAGCCACAACCCCGGAAAGGTGCTGCTGCGAATTATGCCTTCAGCATCCGGCTGGATCGGCACAAATTCTTCCGCCTGCAACCGGAACCAACTGAACTGATTCTCAAAGGTTTGCCACACCAGATATTCTTGTACTCCGTTGCGCCGATAGGTGTTTCTTTTCTCACCAAGGTCAAGGGCGGCGCTGCTGGTGGCAATTTCGGCAATCAGTTCGGGTGTTCCCTCAATGTAGCCATCTTCGCTGATTGTAGACGTGCCGCCCGTTTCAATCCGCAGCAGAGCATCGGGTTGAGGCTCGTTGTCCAAGTCTAGCCGTGTGGTTGTATTGTCGGCAACATTCACACCGGGCGTTGCTGCCCAATAAACAGTCAACCAACCAACCAAGGCAGCATGGGGTGTGCCGTGAAATGCTCTAACCGGGGATGCCACGTAAACCACTCCTTCGATTAGCTCGGCTTTGAATTTTTCTGGAGTTGCCTTATAGCGGCGCTCAAACTCAGCCCGAGTGAGGCGATCGCCACTGGCTAAAGCCGGAACAGGCAGCGAACGAGCAGATTGATTCAAAACCATAGAACATTCACCTCAACCGAGTCTACCTCCAATTTTAGCAATCTGTTTAATTACCAGGATGCAGCGTTGGGCGAGACAGTTTGATACGGGTAGAGGCTGCGTTAAAGGGCTTTGCCATGCTCTACACTCGCCCCCCAACCCCCCATTCTGGGGGGCTAAAGAATTCTCAAAGTCCCCCAGAATGGGGGATTTATGGGGCAAGTGCAAGGCGTTAGAAACTTTTCAAACCACCCCTAACCTATCCAAAATAGCTGTAATGCTCACTTTGTCGGACGAAAGCTAAAATCCATACGGGACAAGATGTGCCGCCCTAAGTTGATACTCGTAAAAATTGAAGGGGTGCCGTCTGGCACCGATGTGTTTCCATTAATTCGACTTCCGAAGAAGCCCAAACTCTCTGAGAGAGTGTTTGAAAAGGTGCTTAGATATTGCACTCGCCCCCCTAGCCCCCCAATTCTGGGGGGAATCAGATCAGAATTTTCGCCTTTCTCCCCCCAAATTTGGGGGGTCGGGGGGGCTAATGCAGGGTTGATGAGACTTTTCAAACATGCTCTGAGTCCGTGAGAACTCGGTTCCGCCAACACCGGAGGTTTCCATTAATTCGACTTCCGAAGAAGCCCAAACTTAGGTCTATTTGCATGGGGTGATGCAAAGGGAAAGTTTCCATTAATTCGACTTCCGAAGAAGCCCAAACTGATGACAACAGTGAACTAGGCATTCCGGGTATTCAGTTTCCATTAATTCTACTTCCGAAGAAGCCCAAACTTAATCAGCGACTCCAGGAGATATTTGAAGATTTTGTTTCCATTAATTCGACTTCCGAAGAAGCCCAAACCTGGAATACAAAAAATAGAAGTGAAAACATTAATTAGTTTCCATTAATTCTACTTCCGAAGAAGCCCAAACACTTTAATAAATGGAGAAAAAAGATGCGTGTTTTTGTTTCCATTAATTCGACTTCCGAAGAAGCCCAAACTACAAATGTAATTTACTCCTAAAAAGGAGAAGGAGGGTTTCCATTAATTCGACTTCCGAAGAAGCCCAAACCCTCCAGGTCAACCTGGCGGACCCCGAGCTTGGGGAGAAGTTTCCATTAATTCGACTTCCGAAGAAGCCCAAACAACCTTATCTTGTAAAGGTTTAGGTTAGCATAAGCTGTTGTGCATCTAAACTACATTAATAGCATTTCCTTTGTTTTTTACTT
>NZ_WVIC01000071.1 GCF_009939295.1 Petrachloros mirabilis ULC683 | reverse complement strand
TCAAGACTTATGTATACACGGTAACTGTTAGTGGGTGAGGGGTAAGGTCATGCGGCTGAGGGTGCGACCATCTTCAAGCTGAAGGATTTCAAGGCGTCCCCCCAACTGTTGAGCCATTTTCTGACAGATGCGCAGATGTCGGCCTGGCACTTGTTCAAGGCTGTCGGGGGCAAATGCCTCTAGGAGGCGGCTTTGCTCTAAGTCTTCTAGTAGTTGGGGGTTGACATGCCCAGCATCGGTAATTGAAAACTCTAGCCACTGGTCGTTGAGCACTCGACACCATAGGTCAATGCTCTGTCCGACTTGAGATCGATAGCAGGCAGCCAACAGCAACTCTAGTAAGATGAGCTCTAATTTGGCGACAGCGGTGTGCAAGGTCAAGGCTTGGGTCTGGTTATGAACTTTAGTCCATAGCCGCCGACCTTGGGTAACGGGCTCAATGCGTTCTAAGAGCCGCCGCAGAAGCGTGGTGATGGCGATGGGGGTCTGATCTTGTTGGAGTCGCCAGCCTTCGGCTTTCAGCAAAGTCTCAATGGCTTTAATGCTATCGAGGAGTGCAAATGCGCCGAGTTCGCGTTTGTCCCGGCTAAGACGTGGAGTGACATGAGACATCACGTCATAGAGATGCTCGTAATGCGTCATGATGGTTTGGCAGTGGAACTCAAGCTGGCGCTGCTTATACCAGTTTAGGCATTCTAAGGCTGTATTGTTTTGCTTGAGCCGCTGGAGTGTTTGTTGGGTGTGGTAGAGGTGGGCAAATGTTTGCACGAGATGCACACAGGGTTCTATGGGTTCAGCACTCCAGCCCAAGGGTCGAGAATGGCTGAGTAGCAGAACGCCAAGAGAGTCTGGGTCATTTTTAAGAGGAATCACCAACAGGTGCTTGAGATTGGGGAGCGCCAGCCAATCTCGGGTGCTGGGTGCCAGTTGCGAGGGGGCAAGCAATCGATAGGGAATGGTTCCCTGCTCACGAAGTCCCTCCAGTAGGGGATCTTGAAGTGCCTCTGGAATGGCTGCTGAGATTGGGTCTGGGTCAAGACGATGCTGGATAGCCGCAGACTCCAATTTTTCCCACAACACCAGTATTGAAGTTGCTGCTGGATAGAGCTGGGTCAGGATATTCAGCAGTTGTGCGCTGAGGTTTTGAGGTTGTGTCTGGAGGCGTTGCAGGCTCTGGTGAATCTGTTGAGTGAGCTGATCACGACGGGCAGCGGTCATTAATGCCTGATGTTGGGTGAGCAGGGGAGCTAGATCTACTGCCATCTTTTGGAGTTGATCGGCTTCGGTGGTTGACCAAAGGCGAACCTCTGAAGAGCCTAAGATCAAAACCCAATCTGGTGCTTGGCCAGTGACTAGGTTGGCAACCATAAGTGACTGTATTTTCATTGCCAACAGGTGATCTCGCCAGTTTACAAAGCGCAGATCTTCTTCTAGGTTGCCAATGGCAGTGGCGCTGGTACTGCGCGTGAGCATTTGGGTATCTACTGTGCTCAAGGCTTTGAGGGGAAGTTCCAGCCCTTTTTGTTTATTTGAGGTGTGGATCTGAGCGCGGGGAATGTATTGTTGGCTATCTGGGTGATATTCGCAGAGGATGGCTCGCTGAGCTTGAAAGCGTTTGCATAGATCGAGGAGAGCTTTCTGTAATGCAGCTTCCCAGGCTTTGTCTTGCCCCATGGCGGATAGCAGGGACAGAAGCCACTCTATGGGGGTGGCCTGTGGGTGTAAAGACCCGGAGGATCCTCCAGCCTGCGATCGCAAATGCAGACCTAAAACCTGAGCTGCCCCCTGCAAGAATTGTTTTTCAGACTCTTGCCAAAGTCGAGAAGAGTTGCACTCAAGGGCCAAAAATCCCAGGAGCTGGCCCTGGAAGATCACGGGCGCACTGAGCAGAGATCGCATTTGCAGTTGATGCATCCACCGATTGGGCACCGGACAATTGGCAAAGCTGTGAATATCGCTGACGGCCACCACCTGTCCAGCCTGGAGTGCCTGAAAAAAAGAGGGACTTTCCTGGACTTCAATTTCCACCTTGGAGCTGCGGGTTGTTCCGAGCCGCCCTTTGCCTCGGGGCTGTTGGGTCAGTTGGCGATAAAAGCGCTGCTGATCGGGGTCAAACTGATAAAAACTGGTATGGCTGGGATTAAAGACTGGATGCAGTTGTTGCAACAACACCCGAATGCGATCTTCTAAGGTGTGTAACTCTGTACTTTTTGCCAGACTGCTCAGCAAGGCGGTGGCCAGATGATCAGAGGTCTGTGGTTGGTTGTGATCCTGTAACGTGTAGAGGTGTGTGCCCAGTAGGGTGATGAGCGTTGACAGCAGCATCACCTCTTCGGTGCGAGGATTATTACCCCAGCGAGGCGATCCTAGCAGCACCATACCCAAGACCTGTTTTTGATAGCAGATGGGATAGAGCAGCGTGCCTTGGACATTGAAGGTTTGCGCTAGGGCTTGCCACTTGTCAGCGCGGCTTTCGGCCTGCAAATTGGGCACTGCTAAGGACTGGCCCGTCATCAAGACTTGATCAAAGAGAGTGCCCGGTACAACGGTGAGCTTCAAGCGAGAGATTTCAGACTCACCCTTGGGAGAAACACCTGAAACACTGGTGAGAATATGAGTCTGAGGATCATAAAAGGCAATCCAAATCACACTAAAATCAAAAGCAGTTTGCAGCGCCTGAATCGCCACATTCACGAGTGGCTCAACCTGAGTCTGAGCCTGAAATTGCTCCACAGCCTGTTGCAAAATCATCAACGGAGGATCTGAAGTTGCGTGTCGCGCAAACTGAGTCATGCAATCAGCCCATACCGGAACAGCACAGATATACAGCGGTTCCCACCTAAGTGAGGTACGGGGTGTGGGGGTACTACCCCCTCCACCCCATGTACTCCATTGATCTGTAAACCGCTATAAACAGATATAAGTCGTAAATTGACCCCCTCTCTAAGTTTGACCCGTTCTTCTAACTTTTGATCAGGGTAGCTAGATATTTTGGTCAAGGACGCCTTAGGATAAGGAGTGCTTTGCTCGGAAATTCGGTTACTCAGGATCCAAAGAGATGCGATATGCCTTAGAAAGGGAAGTTGCGATCGCAGCAGTGCAACAGGCAGTGCTATTGTGCGAACAAGTCCGCAGAGAGGTTGTTCCCAGCGCCATTGAAAAACAGGATCGTAGCCCAGTGACCATTGCGGACTTTGGCGCGCAGGCCTTAATTTGTCGAGCCCTAGCAGACACCTTTCCCCAGGATCCAGTCGTGGGAGAAGAAGATGCAACGGAACTCCGGCAAGCCCCCATGGCTTCGATGCTGAATCAAGTCACCCATTATGTTCAGGCTCAAGTGGCATCTGCCACACCCACGACAGTTCTGGACTGGATTGATCATGGCAACGGCACCCCCAGCCCTCGGTTTTGGACCCTCGACCCCATTGACGGCACCAAGGGGTTTCTGCGTGGCGATCAATATGCCATCGCCCTAGCCTTAATTGAAAACGGCGAAGTGAACGTGGGGGTTCTCGGCTGCCCAGCCCTGGCGCTCGGTGACGAACCCCCTGGCCTGATGTTTGTGGCTGTGCGTGGTGCTGGCACCGAGATGATCTCCCTCACTTCAGGCACCACGCAACCCCTCCAGGTGGTGGCCGATAGCCTCAACCCCCGTTTTACAGAAGGCGTAGAGGCAGACCACAGCAATCAAGCCCTGCAAGCCAGCATTGCTCAAGCGGCTGGCATTACCCAGCCGTCTCTACGCATTGACAGTCAGGCAAAATATGGCGTGATTGCTGCGGGCAAAGCAGCCCTTTATCTGCGACTCCCCACCTCAAAATATCCCAACTATCAAGAAAAAATTTGGGATCATGCGGCAGGGGTGATCGTGGTTGAAGAAGCTGGCGGTCGCGTCACTGATATGCACGGACAACCTTTAGACTTTTCCCAGGGTGCCAAACTGGTGAACAATCGGGGTGTCATCGTCAGCCATGGCTCAATCCACGATGCCGTGCTCACTGCACTTTCAGGTGTGGTGGTGCAAGAGGGCGCTTGAACCACCACACACACAATCCCCTGTCCGCTGCCAAGGCCCTACTGGCTCAGCCCTGAATGATCCAGCATTGTTACCCCTAGCACCTCTGGCAGGAGCGATTCAGGCAGAGATACTATTACAGCGGGTGGCACAGCGAGTGCAGGAACTGCACGAAGAAGAACGTCAAGAGGTGTCTGGATACACCCAGATTCTAGCTGGGCTAAAATTTGAGAAGGCGTTGATTCAGCAAGTGTTTCGGGAGGGCATCATGCGAGAGTCAGGGATTTATCAAGACATTTTGGAAGAAGGTCGCCAAGAGGGTCGCCAAGAGGGTCGCCAGGAAGGCGAGCGATCGCTGATTCTGCGACAACTCATCCGACGGCTAGGAGAAATGCCAGAGCCGATGTCATCGCGCCTTGCCACCCTTTCTCTGGAGCAACCGGAAACTCTGGGCGAAGCATTGCTGGAGTTTGAGACAATTGCCGATTTGGAGGCTTGGTTTGAAAGCCCAGAGTAATGTACGGTGATGACTAAAAAAGAGCCTAGCGATAAGGACTGAGCTGATTTCATGAGCGGTATAGACAAAGAATCTCTTCTTTCCTTTGAAACTGTGCTCAAGACAGCAGATACAGCTGTGCTTGCTGTAGCCTCCAGACACCTTAAAAATATTGAAGTGACGGTACTTAAGGGAGTCTGGCAAGGCAAAACCTATGACCAAATTGCCCAAGAATGTGGCTATGCGCCTGAGTATATCAAGCATGATGTAGGACCTAAGCTCTGGCAGCTTCTCTCTGCTAGCTTTGGCGAGAAGGTGAGTAAAACAAGTTTGATTGCGTGTCTGACACAGTGGTCTAAGCAGAAAAATCACGCTGGGGATGGAGCACAAACCTCAATTAATGCAGCGCAACCAACAAGTAAAAAAAACATCTTAAGCGTAGAATCTCCGGTGGGTCTCGTTCCACTGCATTCCAATTTGTATGTAGAGCGTCCCCCCATCGAGTCTCGCTGTTATCAGGAAGTGATGATACCAGGAGCATTGATTCGGATCAAAG
This sequence comes from Petrachloros mirabilis ULC683, assembly GCF_009939295.1. GTDB lineage: Bacteria > Cyanobacteriota > Cyanobacteriia > Thermosynechococcales > Thermosynechococcaceae > Petrachloros > Petrachloros mirabilis. Next base: position 1,646 of record NZ_WVIC01000071.1, on the reverse strand, counting down.
CACCGAGTCAAATGGGTAAAACTTCGTTGATGGTAAGAGTTCTAAATCAGGCTAGAAAGCAGCATACGCCAGACTCTGATTTTCAGAAGATTTATACTGTAGCGTTAAACTTGCAGCGGGCAGATAGTAGCGTCTTTAGCAATCTAGATCGACTTTTGCAGTGGTTTTGTGGTTCAGTGGCACGTAAGCTCAAGCGATCCCATCGCGTCGAAGACCATTGGAGCGAGATATTTGGTAGTAAAAGTAACTGCACCACTTATTTTGAAGACTGTCTGCTGTCAGATTTAAATGGTTTTTTAGTTTTGGCTATCGATCAAGTAGATCAAGTTTTTTCGCATCCTGAAATTGCCGATGATTTTTTTACACTTCTGCGCTCTTGGTATGAAGAAGCAGCCTATGGTGAAAGTGGTAACAGTCTCTGGCAAAAGCTGAAGCTCGTGTTAGTGCATTCTACAGAAGTCTATATTCCGCTCGATATCAATAAATCTCCGTTTAACGTTGGCTTGGCAATTGAACTACCGGGGTTTACACCATCTCAAGCCCTAGATTTAGCCCAACGCTATTGTTTAGACCTGTCAGAAGATAATCTGATTGACCTGATGCAGCTCGTGTCAGGGCATCCCTACCTTTTGCGACAGGCTTTTCACCATCTAGCTCAGCAAGATTTAACATTAACTCAGCTCTTAGCAACTGCTGCGACAGATGCAGGCATTTATCACAATCACTTGCATTGTCATTTACAGACGCTTCAGCAATACCCTCAACTGGTGGAGCCTCTAACCAGAGTTGTGCAGTCGAGTTTACCCATTGAGGTTGAGCAATTTCTAGCCTTTAAGCTACACAGTATGGGGTTAGTGAAATTGGTGGGTAACAAGGTGATGCCTACCTGCGATCTATATCGTCAGTATTTTAGTAACCGTGCTTCATCTATTGATGATTAAAGAGCAACTCTCGGCTCAGACATAATCAAAGATAAGCATTATTCACCATAAACCTTGCACAGGTTCCGGCGGAGACAAATCTGCTCCTCCAGTATTGGTAGGAGGGAGTACTACCGGACTTGACTCTACAGCGTGAGCTGAGATATTGGGCTTAAAGCTGACGGTTGGACATTCAATATTTGCAATGTCTTGTAGTTCTTGATAATCAACCTCTAGTCCTGCTTTTGTCATCTGAGAATAGTTGCTAATGAGCAACAGACAAGTTTCTAATTTTGCCAGGCTCAGTTGCGTTTTAGCATAAGCTTTGCAGGTGTTCATCCCAAAGGAGTGGGTATAGGTAACCGTGCCCCCGATGCTACCCGACTGAAAAGGACCATAGCCTGAACCATAGGCTGAAATAGCCAGCCCACTACTCGTACAGTCAGCAATTCCTCGACCAACAATACTTCTGCCTAAAGAATAGTTATTCACTTGAGTATTGATTAGGGATCCTGATTGATTAAGATTTCCTTGAGCACTAGAGCTTGCGTTAGAGTTGTTATCCGTTGAAACGCTAAGATTTTGACTTGAAGTGCTAGGAGATTTTTCTGAAGAAGATGAGTAGGGATTAGCGATCGCAGCTTCAGACATTATTGAAAGCAACCCTATGAGGCTCTACCGGATTTATTATGCAGCGACCGAAGGAAAATGCCAACTAATGAGACA
>NZ_WVIC01000020.1 GCF_009939295.1 Petrachloros mirabilis ULC683 | reverse complement strand
AAATGGCCGAAGACCCTTGCCACAGTCAACTCACACAAAATGAGTTGGAACTAGAAATGAACTTGTTTAGGAATTAAAGAATGCCCCTTTGAGGGGCTTCCGTTTCAAACCTCCGGTTTTACCGGAGGTTTTTGATTTTTGGTTTCATCGACACAGCGCACCCCGGGTTCCTGGATGAGCCTCCACCACTGCTCATAGCTGGGGTACAAGCTTTGGCAAAACCAAGACGCGCATTTTAGCCAAGCTTCCCTGGGACAAGGGCACGCTCAAGATGGTTTCCACCACATAGCGCTGCTTACCAACTCAGATGTCCTCCATACCCGAGCCATCCCACCAGACTACTGAGATTGGCCCCATAGCTAAAATCTTCCCGACACCCCAGGGGTAAGGCTCCATATCCTTGCCAGCCACAAGTCGAGCAACGGTATTGAGCTCGTTCATACTCGGTCACTACAACCGGTTGAGTCACTAATTCAGCCACTTGATGCCGACGCACGGGGGCAGTTACCACGGCTTCAACGGGGCTGCCACAAACGGGACAATTCTCTAGGGGCAATACTTCTCGGATATCGACCTGCTCAAATCCATTGCAAGTGGTGCCCCGATGGTCATATTTGGAGCTGCGTTTCTTCTTGGGTTTTATGGCAAAGCCTTTGCTGGGCTTTTTGTAGGCGTCTTGGGAAGGGGGTTGGGAGCTATTCTCGCTGCTGCGTTGGGTTAGCTTATGGAGTTTTTCTTTGAGTGCTTCCAATTCTGCTTGGACTTGCGCCAACTGCTGCCGTTGTTGCACATAGGCTTCAAACCAGAAACGGGCTCCTAGCTGCTCAGGTTCAAAGTCAGGATCAGCGATTAGAGTTTGCAGTTGGGCATCATTGAGTTCCATATCTAGTTAGACAACTGGCTAGGCAACTGTTCTGGCTATTCTCATTTATTTTTCTTATTGCGGTGACAAATTACAAATTTGGCTCTCACCTACTACTTCTGATCACACCCCGTTAATACGGGTATTGCTCATGATAGCGTTTCCACTGTCTCTCATAGCTTTGCGCTTTTTGTGCTGTGCTTTGCACGTAAGATTCCCACGCAGGCAAGCTCAGCATTTGCGACCCAATCAGGGCACTCACCATCCATGCCAGGGTTTTTAGGTGTCGTAAATCTCGATACTAAATATGTTGACTCAATAGACTGAATATCTGACGATGCAGGTGGGTAGGCTCTTTCATGAGGGTTCACTCTTATTTTAGTCACAATGAGCATCTCATGAATCCCTACCCTTAGTCTTTCTCAAACTCATGTCCCATAAGCTTTCTATATACTTGTGTTAGGCAGTCAGAAGCGGAAGAACCAAAACATGGAATTCATATTGTAAATATTGCATTTCTCTAGATTTTCAAGCACGTACTGTATCTTTGAATAAGGAAACTTTTTTATTAAGCTTATTCAAAGGATTTCTAGTAAAAAGAAAAGCTACAAAAACAAAGGCATTAAGACTAATTCCCAAAGGTGGAACAGCAGGACTTATATATATGGAAGTCATTACAAATAATAAAAATAATTTATCTCCCAGCTGATCTTTACTCACAGCAAAAATATAAATTATCTTACACATACATCCTAGGAGAAATGCTTCTATCAAAGCGCCGATCCAACCAAAGTCTAAGAAAAAGGAACCCCAGGCTGAAGGAAAGGATCCATATGTTCCAGCTTGCTTCAATTCTAAAATCACTTGGGTAGAAACACTTAAATCTGGAAGAAATATTCTAGACAAAGTCATCAACAAAGGAACTTGATATTGTCCAAAATAAGGGCCTACACTCACCTGTGAATCAATCATTTTCGAAAAGACCAAGGGGCCATGAGTAAAATAGTAAAAACTTTGCATCATATTAAGCACCAACTCCGGACTTATTAAACCTCTTGCCATTAGGTTCTCTAGAAGTTTGCCGGGATAGATACCATAAGTCGACTTTGCATAATCAAGGTAGACAAGCGCATCATTATTCGCATTCAGGTTTCTTCGATCAACATATATATACATCCAATAGTAAAGAAACAGGATGATTATCATCAACACAAACAAAATTTTAAAAACTTTCTTCAAGCTTAGCTTATTTGATATTTTTCGTAAAAAAAGTTGATAAGCATTGAAGATATTTCTATTTTTTCGGCCTGCTAGTGGTAGACTAAGGGCAAGAAGCAATGTATGAAGGATTGTTCCTCGACCACCAGTCAAAACGTTAACAATTACAGGAATAAGGAAAGACAATCTAGATAATATCTTTGCTTTTCTTGATAATGAATCGGTCAAAAAAGATGCTAAAAAGGCAACAATGCTAAACGGGAATAAGACATATGATAAATAAGCAATTATTGAGACAGATGCTCCACCTTGAAAATCAGTAACTTGAGATTGAAATCTTGCAGCAGAAACACCTTGTGAATAATCTAAGCCTGAAAAAAAAAGCTTTACTATAATAAAGAAAATACCTCCCAAAAATCCAACGAAAACAATATAAATCAAAAAATTACTAAGACGAACTTTAGCTTTATAAAAATATAATGGATCATTTAGACTTTCTATTGCACTAAAAAGTGCATTTGATTTGTTCGTCCGCCGACTTACTAAATGAGAAGCTACACTATCCCCAACGCAAAATGAAACTATGCAAATTGCTATAAAAAGAAAAACAAAAAGATTTAAAGGTATTGTGTAACGAAATGGACCAAACACATAAAGCAAAAGCCAAATTAACCAAGTTGACACTAAACATCTAGATGGCGTACGAAAAAGAAATTTTACGGATTTCCCAATCAACATGATATTTTATATGTCGTACAATTCATACTGCAAAGTTTTCCTCTTGACTTTGCCAATGCAACGAGTTGGCGAACCTACAACAATTGAATGACTCTCAACGTCCTTTGTAATGATGGCTCCAGCACCAATAACAGCGTAGTCTCCCACTGTAACACCCCCTAGAATGACAGCACGCGATGCAATCCATACCCCATTACCTATGCAGATTGGTTTTGCCTTGCTGGGGTAAGGAATTTCATTGCTCTGATGGATTTCCAGTCCTCTTGTTTGAATTACAACACCAGGTGAGATTCTAACAAAGTCACCTATTTTAATACCTCCTATGCCACCAAGTATGCAATTTCGCCCGATCCATACATGTTTGCCAAGGCTGATTCTGTCAGAATAAGTGATAATTGTAGAGTAGTGGCTTCGTACAGTAGTATTAGAGGGAAACTTCAAAGAAATAGAACAAAGAGAAATAAAAGCTTCTACAGATTGAAAACAAAAAAGAAAGATTTTTATCAAACATCTAACTAAAGAAAGTGAGATTACATACACCATTAACTTTCGAACCAATTGTTTCATCCTTAATTAAGTTAGAAAATGTACTCGAAAATGTACTCTTAGAGTTAGAGAGAGGTTTCTGAATTTAAGTTTTAATATAAAGTCAAATGGCATTGGCATAAGCATGGATAACGGCTAGAACCCAGGGTCATTTCATTCTAGGTTTAGGCAACGAGTTTAGGTAATTCCAGCCACAGATCGATCAAATTCCTGATACCTATAATGGCGTATTCTCGTAGAGGCATAAAGCTTCAGAATTTAGAATGAAACAGCCCTGGGCTAGAACCACTGAAGTCTTAATACTCTGTTATGCCGATTTTGGCCTTACGTCATTGCCATTCATATAAAGTCTATTCACATAAGGATCTAAATTTAAGTCTTGAATGATTTTCAAAGGTATCTTGTTTACATAATTGTAGACGCCATTTGGGTTAAGGGAATACTCTATCTGTAAAAGCAATCTAGGTGATACCTCTGGAAATTTACCCTTGTGTATAGCAAAAGTATCTTCTAAAAAAGCATATCCCATGCGGCCAAGAATTTCTAACTTCTTCGAATCCTCAAATGTACTATTGATCACATGATCGCTGATCCTACCAATTTTTGTAAACCCTAAATATTTATGTGAGCCTTGAACAAAGCAATGTGGTCCCGAATCTGTTTCTACGTCAGTCAAGTAGACAAAAAGCTTAAGAAATTTCCAGTCATCAACATCTCTATGATAGTTCTGTGCCGCTTGTGGCTTCAACTTATCTCCAGGAAAACTCCATATAACATTTACATTAGAAATTGTAGGTTTACACTCTAAATATCGAGATACAATGTTTAGCAAAAAAGGATGATTTGCAATATTAACTATATGTTTACAACTAAGAAGATCTTTTTGATGATATTCAGCTAGATTAGCGTTTTTAGGGGCATTCTCCAAGAGAAAATCGTATGGAATATTAGCAGGCGACTTAGATTTTAGGCATTTGTCTTTCAAATGAGCTTTTATATCATTAACAATTTCAGAATCGATTAAAGCATCAAAAAAACATACACCTTCTTGATCAAGACTTTTTACATATTGCTCTACATCATAATCTTTAAAGCTTGATATATTTTTAGGCGAAATCTCTTCAGCAGAAGGATAGAACTTTGCAATTTTTTTGGAAAGATAATATCGTAGGGGCGGATATGTAATTCGTCTCTGAACAAGATAATTGTAAGCTGCTATTGAGAAAGGGTTTGCGAGAAAATGTGAAATTCTAGATTTCATCATAATGATTTCACTGATAAAGTACTGTTTCCTTGCATTTTTATTGTTGTGCTCAGGAACAAGAGAAGATGCAGCTAGGCAGATATTTATTTAAAGAATTAATAAGAATATTTGTTCCTTCAATATCATCTTTACTAATTGATATAGATCTGCTGCCCGGAACACTAGTTGACGCAATTTTAGAAGCTATTCTTTCGTGAGTCGGCTTCAAATTTTGAGGTAGTTTGAAATCTTCAATACGCTTTGGTAAATCATCAATGTCATCTATCGAAGTAACATGAATAAAGTCATATTGTGTAGAGTAATACATATTCTTTGCAATTATAGCGCATCTTCCATGTATAGCAGCTTGCATACCTATAGTACCAGTCCAAGTAAATGTAGACTTACAATTGTCAATTAAGTATTGAGCATTAATATTGAAAGGTACAAAAACTAAGCCTGGGTATTTAATCAAATCTCTAAAATCACTAAATTTTCTTCTTCCATACATATCAGGATGTTCTTTCAAAAAGATTGTATATCCTTTACGAGTTAGACACTTAACTAGTCTATTAAGTGCTTTTTTATATTGAGCTAATTCAAGATCTTTAATCCAATAATCAACTGTACATTCCGGATTTACTTGAAGTCCAATAAAAAGACGTTTTTCAAAAATTGTATTATTTAGCTTTACTTTCCAATCAGAGTCAGCTAGTTGAGACATCTTCAAATAATCACCTAGAGTAAAATAGTAGTCATCTCCTGGCTTAGGGTTCAACAAATATTCAGGATTAAATGGATCTCTAGTGGCAATACGAAGAAAATCAAAGAAATGACGCCTTATAATCCACAAAGATTTATCTTTTAAAAATCTTGTCGAACCAGGAATGTTAAAATTATTTTTAGTTGGCATAAAATTTGGATTTGTAATTTCTTCGGCAATTTTATTTATATCTTGAGTATCAGGATGATCTAGAACTCTAAACTCTTGATTAGACAAGAACATAACTCTTTGTTTGACAGAGGGTCTAGCAAGACCAATGAATTGGATTCCATTCTTATTGCCTACACGCTCGAGTAAATCGACTACAAAGAAATCAGTACAACATGATAATGTCAGACTTGGCTGAAAGGTATTGATAATTTCTTCCAGAGCCATCCATGTTGAGTTAATCATTCTAAGTGCAGATTTATGCTTATGATTTCTTAGCAGACGACAACGTTGAATAACATCTCGATAAAAACTTTCCTCAAGAATTTCCAACTCTGCATCTTTGGAAAACTTTTGATAATATTTATAGAATAAAGGCATAAGATTAATATCGCCTTGAGATGAAAAGCAAGTAAGTATCCTAACATCACTATCACTAACAAATGTCAGTCTTTGAGAAATATATCTCCATGCCGAGAAAGTGTTACGCCGGGCAAATATCAATAACCTTGTCATATCTCTAGCGTCAAAAATGATTAATGATTAAATTTTGCTTACCAATTGTTTAGAGATTTTTGTTTAAAAAATGATATCTCCACAAGAATGATTAGCTTATAATTCGTAATTCAGCAGGTTCAAAATGTCATGAAAGTCATGATTCAGAATATCTATAGTTTCTGATCTTAATTTTCGCTTATAATTTGAGATATTTACTTGCTCAGTTTTATACTCTCTGATTATTTTACTCGTCATTTTTTCGTCTGGATGAACATCAAGAAAATAAATTATACTACTTAGCCAACTTTCTTTTTGGTTAACCATATCCTCAAACCTCAGAAAGAGTACATTTTCTTTTCCGAGAAGCTTATTACAATAGAGCTGATATCTGTTTAGCCAAAAATCTTTTTGGTCTAACACAAATTCATCTATTGTTTGAGAAGAAACTTTTTTTCTATCTTCTATCATTCTTTTTCTATCTTTCACTGAAGCAAAAGGAAGTATATGATTATACCTAATTGTAGAATATAGGGAGACCAGCATATTTCTTGGATCTCTCAGCATTAGCATGATCTTATAATCATCTATATTTTTAACCAAATCTAAATAACCTATATGTCTCAGAGGTCCAAAAAAGTATCCTGAAGGTTCAAAATAGACTCTTTCTAGTAGATAAGGATCATCTATATTCTCTGGCGCTCCGACAAACATACTTTCTAAAGAAGAAACTATTGATCCTTTTGCTGAACGATAGGCATTTAGATCAATGAAAATCATGTCTTTGTTAGGCTTTAATATTTTTTTTAGAGTTTTACCTACGTACATAGAGGCACATTTGTGTGTCGTAAAGAACAGAATACTTTTTTTACTCTTTAATGCTATAGAATTACTTGTATTATATGAAAATTTAATCTCTTCAGAGAATCTAGTTTTGACATATATTTTCCTTAAAGTTTTACTCCTGTAGAGAATTTTTGATGCAATTCTTCTTAGTTTAATAGGTACTTCCATAAGAGACTCCAAAATATAAAAGCTAGTTGCAAATGGGGCGCATCCAGACATTGGGGAGGTGAAGCTGAAACGGCCAAGCTTCGCTCGGTGATACAACGAGACTTTGTAGGCTCTTCTAACCCTTGGATGTGCTCTACTACTACAACTCTGGTACCTAGCTCAAGTAATTCTAAACAAAAATGCTGTCTAAGAATTCAGCACCACCAGTGACCACAGCAGAAGTTAGAGCTCCGTTTAGCCGAAGCGCGAGCTAGAGAGCGAGCAGCTCTGGAATCCAGAAAGAATAGTTTCTGCCATTTTCCAGTCCCACTCCGTGTCAATGTCGATCGCTTCTGCAGCAGAGTCGATCGGAAGGGGCATGATGTTATCGGTATAAAATGACTGTCTTTTCCGCAAATCGTCAGGAGCAATCAGATAGAAGGCTCCATTCACTGCATACGCTAGTGGAAGATCTTGAGATCGCAACATCAGCCCACTTCCTTTTATAAAAGGACGCATTGTATCGCCTTCAATCTGGAAACACCGCATTGGGTGGGATTCGGCAGGGGAAACGCCGATCACTGGACGATTATTGTGGCGATAAAATAGTTCAATGCCTTTCCTCACAGTTTCTTGACTACGATAGGGGGAGGTAGGCTGTAGGAGGAGTAGCCCATCGATTGTTCCTTTTTCGGCTTCGTACCAATCCAAAGCATGGAGACAAACAGCTACAGAGGATGTTATATCTGTAGCTAGGTCTGCTGGACGTAGCCAAGGGACAAGTACACCTGCTGCACGAGCAATTTCTGCAATCGCAGGATCGTCTGTAGAAACGAGCGTATCGCAGATGCCAGGAATCCCATACACAACCTCAATGCTCCAGACAATGAGAGGCTTGCCACCTAACAAGCGAATATTCTTACCTGGTAGACGTTTAGAACCAGAGCGGGCAGGAACAACTGCCAGGATTTTCATGCTCAGTAACCGTGAACACCTTACGATTATAAACTAAACAACTCTGCACTTAGCCCTCTTTTGTCACTCTATCCAGAGGAAACCTGAACCCTGCACTTATTGATTCTAAGGAGCCTATGACACCGTAGTTGTAGGAGCGGGATTTTGGCATCACAAGTTTTCTCCCATGAAAGTGACAAAAGAGGGCAAAGCATGTTCTGTGTGATGCCCATCACTTAAGTGAGTTGCAGTACATCCTAGAGCACTATGGCCAAGAGTGGGCTCTATTACCACTGGGTTGAGACCCTCAAAGCTGAGGGTGAAAGTGCCTTATCCACTGCGGACGCTTGTTGCCTTTGAGGCTCGTTATCAAGCTATCTTGGAGAAGGGTTTTGCTGCAAATCCGCTCCCTGAACCCGTTAAGACCAGAGCCAGAAGACGGGGACGACCCAAACGCTCGCCCCCGCGTAACCTGCTGAAGCGTTTACAGAAGCATCAGGGGTCGGCACTTAATGCAGAATTTCAGCCTCTCCTTTGACAACAACCAAGCTGAGCGGGATCTACGCATGATGAAACTGAAGCAGAAAATTTCGGGTGGCTTTCGGTCTGAGGATGGGTCTAGACAGTTCTGTCGCATTCGGGGCTATCTAGCGACCTTGCGCAAGCAGAGGCTCAATGTTTTTGATGCTCTGTTCAACCTATTTGCTGGCAATTCTCAATCACCACTGTCTCAGCCTGAGTAGTTACCCTTTACATTAATACATTACCATTTTTTGGAACTATAATGTTGATTTTCAGGAATTTCCAGGGCTGAATAATATATCCGTTTACCTGAAAATCTCCTATGATCTTAGTAACGTTATGAGCATCTCTATGTTCAGAAGTAGAACTTTCTATGTTTTGCGGATCAAAAAAAACATCTTTGATAATTTGAAAGTTATTTACCTTACCACTTGATTTCAAAAGATAGTTCAGATACTTTTGTGAGTAAATGTTATAGTAATAGAAAGATGTAGGTTCACCATCACCATTAAATTCAATCTCACTAGCTGGAGAAACATCTTGAATTCTAAAAGATCTATCACCAATTAGAGTACGAATTAAAACCGTCTTTTTAGATACTCGAATTAGCTCATTTAATGGCTTTTGTATAGATGGCAAATGTAGCAACACATTATTGCACATCACAATATCAAAAGAATTCTCATCAAAAGGCAAATTATAAATGTCACCAAGACAAAAGTCAACTCCAGCGTCATTCACAAATGCTCTTTTCCCCAAATTGATGTAATTGGAAGTGGCATCTACTCCGGTGTAAAAAAAGTTAATTTTCAAAGCTGAACGAAGACTTCGAAGATAGTGACCGGATCCACAGCCTACATCAAGAATCTTGTCTCCCTCAGTTACATCGTCCTTGATCAATTTTGCAGCAGCTTTACTGCTTTCCATTTCAGGCAATTGGCCAGTAGCTCTTTTGTAAAAGACTTCACCATATTCGTTATTTTCGTCCCAAACCTTCCAGACACTCTTGTCTTTCATGTCTTATCTCCGCTTTTTACTTCTATTAACTATTTTTAAATTTGCTGATTTTTTTAGATTAGCAATGTATGGCTCTTTCGGTTTGAGTATGGCAAATTTCTCCACGATAACCTGAAAGAACTGCTATACAAGGCTTTCAGCAAAAATCAGTTTTCAAGGCTCCTTTTATGGAACTAGGGATAATAAGCATTGGTATGAAAGGGTTTTATGCATTTTAGATTTTCAGCTTCCATAGTCAGGCCGAAAGAGCCGTTTTCCTTAAGTTCTAGGGACGCTTACGACATTTGTTGTGTGGCAGCAGAAAGTTTGGATTGAGCTTTTTGCAAGTCCGCCTCTCGACCAACATCTAGCCAAGGTTCGTGCATAGGATAAACAATAGTACGATCGCCCCGCTCTTGCAATCGACTAAACAAGAAGGGCATATCACAATATTCACCAGGTACCAAGTCATCTAGAGCTGCAGGACTCAGCACATAGATGCCTGCATTTACATGGCTACGGACAACTGGTTTTTCTTCAAAACTAATGATGTCTACCCCTTTGGTATTAACAACCCCAAAAGGATTTTGCCACTCATGCGAACGAACAGCCATGGTGGCAGTTGCCGCATGTTGACGATGAAAGTCAATCATTTCTCCATAGCGAATATCGGTTAGTACATCACCATTGGTTACAAGGAAAGGAGCCTTGGGATGAGCATCCCACAGACTAATTGCACCAGCCGTCCCTAAAGGAATTTTTTCCCTCAGGTATTCAATTTGCACCTGCCAACGACTACCATCACTGCAGTAGTCTTCAATCATATGACCCAGATAGTGAACGGCGATGACAAAGTGCTGAAAGCCTTCAGATTTAGCTCGATCGATAATGTGCTCCAGCATAGGTTTGCCAGCGACTGGCAACAAAGGCTTGGGGCAGTTTTCGGTCAAAGGCATTAGGCGAGTGCCTTTACCACCTGCCATAATTACCATTGTATTAGGACGCTGGGTTGGCAGCACTAATTGATCAAACAAGTGTAAGCCCACTACATGGCGCTCTTCATCGACTACTGGCAACTGCTGAATACCATTTGCTTGCATAATTCGCAGTGCAGTATCTCTCGTCAGACCCGGCGGCACCACAATCGGGTTGCGGTTTACAACCGAATCTACTAGGCTTTGTAGGTCACAACCGCGGAGCAACCCTCGACGAATGTCACCATCGGTCAGGGTACCGAGCAACATTTCCTCTCGAGTCATCACCAGTGCAATTTTCAAGGTTGATTGATCAAGATTGCGAATTGCTTGCTCTAAAGTACTATCAATCGAGAGCAAGGCTTGACGCCAGCGATCGTCCGTGGCACTCGCGTAATTAATCATAGTTTCGTCAACATGAAATTGAAACATCGAAAAAATTCTTTTTCAAAATGTTGTTTAACTGTAACATTTGCAGCACATGGACAATTTTGTCACTAGCACCACCATCGCCATAGGGATTACGAATCATTTTGAGCTTCTCTTGGAACTCAAAACTATAGAGGCGCTGTATCGCTGCACTGATAGCATGACGATCTGGAGAGCAGTCTATAACGCTGTCTGCCTTCAGACGCCCCTCTTGTCGATCGCCAATATTGACAGTACCCTTGCGAAAACTAGGAACTTCTAGCAACCCACTCGAAGAGTTTCCCACAACACCATCGACATGCTGAATACAAGATAGATAGCGTAGCTGTCCCAAAGACGTATACACACGAGCATTTGAATGAGTCGCGACAAAAGTCTCAATCAGGTGAAATAATGCCCGACTATCGGTATCCGCATTGGGCATAGTGAAGATCAGGTGAGTCTCTTTGAGAGTATCAAGAGCAACTAGCAATTCCGCCATCTGCTCAACAGCGGGTGTCTGCTCTAGAGTTACTGGATGAAAGGTAATCAATAAATTCTTTGCACCAAGCTTAAATCCCAAAGCGGCCTCTAAATCTTTCCGATCCAGGAAATTTAACCGCTTAATATTATCAATGCCCAAACCTCCAACCAGAAAGACCCGATCCGGATGCTCTCCCAGTTGAATGACCCGCTTCCGATATTTCTCTGCTGCCACAAAATGCAGATGGGACATCTTCGTAATTGAATGACGAATTGCCTCGTCGAAGGCTCCTTCGGTCGCTTCTCCACCGTGCAAATGGGCAACCGGAATTCGCGCAACCATAGCAGCCGCCACAGCGGCAAAAATTTCAAACCGATCGCCTAATACCAGCATCACATCCGGCTGCAGGAGTTGCAAAGCATCTCCAAAGCCAATCATTCCTAGTCCCATGGATTTCGCTAGACCAGTCGCCGTATCCGAACTGAGCAGCATTTCTATCTTGCGATCAATGCTAAAGCCATCTTTTTCAATCTCGCGGTAGGTCAACCCGAACTCCGGCGAAAGATGCATCCCCGTCGCAACCACTTGCAGTTCCAGGTCTGGTGCTTGTCGGATCCCCTTCATCACCCACCGTAAGAGCCCGTATTCAGCACGGGTGCCAGTAACAACACATATTTTGCGGCTCATAGCTCAATCAACTCATCCGTCTCAAAACCACGGGTCACTTTTCGCCCCACAATCTCATCCCAGCGCATTGGCGAAATACCTGTACCCGGTCTTTTTATTACTATATTCGATGGTGTTAGGGCTTCTCCTGCCTTAATGGCACAAGCCGCAACAATCGATTTGCGAGCAACGGGTTTATTTTTGACTTCGCTCTGACTGGGACGCTTACGCCCATCTCCCAAGGCCTCCTCAATATTACGAATAGCCCTTACCATCGCTTTCAGCTCCTCCGGCTCCAAACTGGCACGATGGTCTGGTCCTGGCAGATTACGATCAAGCGTAAAATGCTTTTCAATCACCGTTGCTCCCAGTGCCACTGCTGCGATCGACACTTCAATCCCCAACGTATGGTCTGAATACCCCACAGTCACCCCCAGCGCCTCTCGGATAGTCACCATCGCCCGCAGATTCACATCTTTTATGGGAGTAGGATACTCTGTATTACAGTGCAGCACTGTTATCTGATCGCGTGCCGTACCCGCCTGCTCCAATATCTCCAGAGCTGCCTCAATCTCCCCCAGCGTCGCCATGCCCGTAGACAGAATAATCAGTTTGCCATAACGGCCAACATGCCGCAGATAAGGCAGATTCGTAATTTCACCGGAAGGGATTTTAAATCGGTCTAGCCCCAGTTCAACTAACAGATCCACACTCTCAGGATCAAAGCCCGTTGAGAAAAATCCGATTCCGCGTTCTTGGCAGTAAGCAATCAACACATCGTGCATTTCACGGGTTAGCTCCAGCCGACGAATCATCGCATGCTGCGACTCATCTGCAGCCGTCATCCGATTCTGATACTCAGCCTTCTTTGCCTGAGTGGTTACGAGCCGATCAGCTTTAAACGTTTGAAACTTGACTAGATCGACCCCGGCGTCTGCTGCAACATCGATCAGAGCTTTAGCAATCGCCATATCGCCGTTATGATTGACACCCGCCTCAGCAATAACTAAAGTCCTCATATGACTTACCTATTCAGTATCCGACTACCATCTTCAACATCACTTAAGACCCGCTGTCCCATCCCAATCAGACAGTTTTTGCCCACTTTAACCAGTTCTCGTAAACTACTGTTGCTGCCAATAAAAGTACCTGCCCCAACTTGCGCACCGCTGTTAATTACTGTTGTCGTAGATACATGACAATGATCTGCGATGACTACATCATGTTCAACTACTGCATGGGTATTGAGAATGCAGTTATGTCCGACGGAGGCCGCAGCATTGACTAGTGCCCCGTGCATCACAATTGTGCCTTTGCCCACACTGGCATGACGCGAAACATAGGCACGCGGGGAGAGAATAGTCGGCAAGCAAAATCCCATTTTTGCTAACGATTCAAACAACCGAATGCGAGGAGCCGGTGTCTTAATATGGCCCACCGTAACCAATGCATTAGGACTTTTTTGACGGAGCCCAGGTAAATCCGCATCGGTTCCCAATACCGGATAGCCTAAAACAGAGGTTCCAACCTCATGAGGGATTCCTACTAAACCCACAATAGAGAAGTGACCTTGTTGCTCGATAATATCGATGCAAGCTCTGGCGTGACCTCCAGAGCCGACTAGAATAATGGGTTCCACAGTCAACAATGGCTCCTATATCAATCCCGTACTGCTAGGTAAGTTGAGTAACCGTTGCTCTAATTGCTCAGCGACATACAGCTCCATTCTTGGACAGTCTTGATAAGGCGCCAGCCGATGCATTAACTTCCAAATGGGTCGAGTCATCAGTCCAGCTTCGTTGGTAGCTGTCAGAATGTCATCACGGTGACCCGCCACCGATTCGTCTAACATCAACGTCTGTAGCCAATAATTGCTCCGGCACCCATTCGGTTCCGTTACGATTTGCACATCGGGTATATCTTTAAAGGCAGCCTGATATTGCTCAAACAACCTCCGCTTTGATGCTAAAAAGCTAGGTAGTTGCTCAAGCTGAGCACACCCTAACGCCGCATTTAGGTTGGGCATACGATAGTTATATCCAACCTCATCATGAACATACTCCCAGCGATGAGGCCGCTTTGCGGTCGTCGTCAGGTGCTTCGCATGCTGAGCCAATTCTGCATCATTCGTGAGAATTGCCCCACCTCCACCCGTAGTAATGGTCTTATTGCCATTGAAACTGAGCGTGCCCATTCGCCCAAAGGTGCCGGTGTGCTTATCGTGATACCAACTACCCAGCGACTCTGCAGCGTCTTCAATCAGGGTCAGGTGAAAATCCCGAGCAACTGATAGCAACCCCTCTAGATCCACCGGATGACCAAAAGTATGCATCGGCAGCAAGACACGAATTACCCGGTTCGTTAGGCAATTAATGCACTGTCCCTCAGAAATTTCAGTGATGTCCTTTAGGTAGTCCCGCAATGCCAATGGATCAAGCCCCAGCGTATGCATTTCACTATCGACTAAGTGGGGAACAGCCCCACAGTAGGCCACCGCATTGGCCGTAGCCACAAAGGTCAGGGCAGGAATCAAAACCTCATCGTTGCTTTGCACACCAGCCAGACACAAAGCCACGTGCAATGCTGCTGTGCCATTGACAACTGCAACGGCGTGACTAGCACCTGTATAATCGGCTAGCTCAGCTTCAAATCGGTCTACAAATTTTCCGACGGAAGAGACAAAAGTCGAATCCAGGCATTCTTTTAGATAGTCCCACTCGTGTCCGGCAAACCTAGGTTCATGCAATGGAACAGGAGCATTCCCCACCACCTGTTGAATAGCTTTAACGATAGAGTTTGTCAGAATAGCGATCATAGGTTGTAAATATCTGCCTTATATGCCGCCAAATTAGAGGGCTCCCGAAACCATGCGGCCGTCTCAGCCAACCCACGACGAAATCCTTCTAGTCCACTATATTTAGGCACCCAGCCCAACAAGTTTTGAGCTTTTTCATTAGAAGCCCAGAGGCGTTCTACCTCACTCTTTTCTGGGCGTAGCCGCTGGTCATCCGTCAATATTTCAATGTCTACTCCCATCGCCTTGGCAATGGTACGAGCAGTATCGCCAATGGAAATTTCAAAGTTGCTGCCAATATTGATCACCTCGCCAATTGAGGCATCTGACTCCAGTATGGCAATAAACCCCGACACAGTATCGGCCACGTAATTAAAGTCCCGAGTCGGTTGCACTGCGCCCAGCTTAATCTGTCGTTTTCCTTTGGCAATCTGGGTGATGATGGTTGGGATGACTGCCCGAGCAGATTGTCTAGGGCCATAGGTATTAAAAGGTCGAATCACGCTCACTGGTGTTCCAAAGGAACGATAGAATGAGAGCGCCATCTGGTCGGCGCCAATCTTACTGGCGGAATAGGGGGATTGGCCTTGCAGCGGATGATCTTCAGTGATCGGTACGAACTGAGCTGTACCGTATACCTCACTGGTAGAGGTGTGAACAACTTTACTAACGCCGAGATCCCGTGCGGCCTGAATCACATTCAGCGTCCCTTTCACATTGGTATCTACATAAGTATCGGGAGAGTGGTAGGAGTAGGGGATGGCAATGAGCGCAGCCAGATGCAGAACACCATCACAATCTTTCATCGCAGTCCGCACCCCATTAGGATCGCGAATATCACCAGCAAATACATCGAACTGACCCCGAACATCCTCGGCACAGCGATCGAGCCAGCCCCAGGAGTTGAAAGAGTTGTACAAAACCAAGGCACGAACATCATAACCTTGGCGTACCAGTTTTTCAGTTAAGTGGGAGCCAATGAAACCATCCGCTCCTGTGACCATTAACTTTTTCACAATTCTTCCTTTCTCAATCGCAGAGATCTCTTACTGCATTGCGACTTTGTTGCATAATTAGGGGGATCCGACCTTTGATTGAAACCCTTGCCATACAAGGCTTTGTCAATAAGAACTTACAATTGACAATTTTTGCTGAATAAGGATGGCTCTACCGGATCTGGTATGCTAGCTAAAATCTGAAAAGCTTATTGGTCACGAGATTAGCGGCTTTTGGAAAGTTTTTCGGTATACTGAATTCTGTAAAGCCATAAGGCTTGCAGGTATTTATGCAAGAAAGCCCTGCATTGCTGCATGATTCCGAAACGTTGGAGAATGTGTCAGCAACTCCTCAAATGTACCGCTATAGATTATCCTACCCTGATCGAGTTCGAAGATACGATCGCATTTCTCAACTGTGCTGAGTCGATGAGCAATTAAGATAATGGTCAATTGATGACTTAAATTATTGATTGACTCCATTACTTCCCTCTCAGTGGTATTATCCAGCGCACTGGTCGCCTCATCAAACACAATCACCGACGCATTTTTATACAGTGCCCGCGCAATCCCAATCCGCTGCCGCTGCCCTCCACTCAGGCGAATCCCTCGCTCCCCTACGTAAGTATCATACCCACCCGACAACCCCTCAATAAACTCATCAATCTGAGCCAATTTGGCTGCTCGCCGCACCTGATTAAAGTTAATCTCTTTCTCGGGGATGCCAAAGGCAATATTCTCTGCCAGGGTACTATCGCTCAGGTAAATCTGCTGCGGCACATGAGCCACCGCCGCCTGCCACTGGCGCAACCGCGTTCCTTCCAGGGGCACTCCATCCACTAAAATTTGTCCTTTCTCCGGTTGCAACAATCCTAAAATCAAATCTGCCGTGGTGCTTTTACCACTGCCCGTACTACCCGCAAACGCCACTGTGGTCTTCGCCGCAATGGTTAAATTCAAATCCCACAAGATCCAGGGGCTGTCATCGCCATAGCGAAACCATACCCCCGCTAACTGGAGTTCTTGACTTAAATTTAGGGGAGCGAATTCTGGCTCTAACAGTAGTAATGAATCAACTGGACGATTCAAGGCTGCCAGCACACGCAACAATGAGGCTCTTGCCCCTTGAATCGTCGCCAAGCTGAAAAACGACCTTTGCAAGGCAGGCACTAACCGCTTGGCTCCCAGAGCTAAACTGCCCAACACTGGCACCGCTTCGCTAAAGTCGCCATCCCTTCCTAGACTGAGAGCCAGCAGGGAAATAGATCCTAAAGTAATAAACTCAATCAAAAACACAGGAGACTGGGAAATAATTCTATTAGTAATTTGCACTCGTCGCAGCCTCTGCTCATCCCGCTGATAGGCGTGATGAAAAAAGGACTGAGAATGATCTAGCAAGACTTCACGAATACCGCCGATGCCCTCCTGCACGACCTTCACCTTGTGCTGCCCCGCCTGAGAAAACAGAGCACTGTTGCGCTTTAACAACCCCTGCCGCATCCAGAAAATAACTGTGTAGACAGTGCCCAAAATCAATGCTGCTCCGATCGCCAATCGCCAATTGATCAGCATCAGGGTGATGATCAGGGCTGGTGCCAGCAGCGAATTGGCAAGAAAGTCAACAAACTGAATCAGAATGTCATTGGTCAATTGATCGGTGTCTAGAGTAACAGTCTGAATCAGATCGCTGCTATTCTGCCGCACATGAAAGCTATAGGGCTGGTACAGAGTAGTGTAGTACACCCGACTGCTCACATCCGCTGCGATCGCTGCCGCCAGCTTGTAGCGCGCATGCAGCGCCAATAAGCGCAACCCATTCGCCACCCCCAGCGCCGCCACAAACCCCAAGGCCATCACTAGCACCAGCCGATGGGTGGTAGCAATGCCCAATGCTGCAAACACCGGCTGCAGTTGCTGGTTCTGCAACATCGCGGGCGCATTGCCCAAAGCCGACAAAAACGGAAAAATCGCCCCCACTGTCACCATCTCCGCCAGAGCGGAGATGATCAGTAACAGCAACAACATGCCTAGTTGCCGCTGTCTCCGCTGCTTTAGATGTCCCCAGAGCTGCCGCAGATCAGCCAGCAATGAATGTTTTTTTTGGCGCATGAGTTGGTTTTGGGCACGAGTGGCTTAGAAGGTGGGAGTGGGGAAAAGCTTGAATATTAGGTTACACAGTCAAGCGCTGATTTGATATCAGTTTGGGAGAAATCTTGTCTTTTGAAGAGTGGCAGCTCACTTCTCTGTTTAGCCAACGCATAGGCAAAACATTCAAGCCAGCCGTATGGCGTTCCTTACCATATTGCCACCAAGCTTGGAATGCAATCTCCGCAAGCACCCTATCACAGGGGATAACCTCTACACCCAAATGCTGAAGGATTTGCTGAAACTGCTGATAAGTAGCCCGTGCTAAAAACATCAAGGTACATTTAGTCTTGCAACTTACACCTTGACAGGAGGAGAGTGTTATAGCGGTTCTCACCTGAGTGAGATACGGGGTGTGGGGGTTCCACCCCCACGCAGGGGGCACTGCCCCCTGCACCCCATGCACTCCATTGATCTGTAAACCTATTACCGCCCTAACATCAACAACTGTGGTTTCTTGAGATTGGAGGGCAGGGTTAGTTGCTTAGTGAGGTTTTACTGTTTGGATCGCAACTGCTCTGTGGCCATTGACTGGGGCTGCTCGGTTCCCGAATAGTAACTACGGGCATAGTAATAGTAGTAACTATCTGCCTCATTCTCGGGAATTACGCCATTGATCACCATGCCCACCACTGGCTGATGGGCTTGCTGCAGCGCCTCGCGTGCCATCACTGCCGCTGAGCGGTTCAGCACTTCGGGTCGCGCCACTAAAATTACGCCATCGACCATTTGACCGAGAATCAGGGCATCTGCTGCTGCAGCTAATGGGGGGGTGTCAATGAGCACATAGTCGTACTGAGCTTTCACGTTTTCAAGGAGCGATCGCATTGCCTGGGAGTCGAGCAACGCCACCGGGCTGGGGGGCAGTACCCCCGCTGTCAGCACATCTAGGTTCTCGGTCTCATTGCGAATCAGTGCATAGGGAAATGTGCTGGGTTCTACCAGAACATTACTAAGCCCAGTGCGATTGGGTCGCTCCCACAAATGATGCTGAGAGGGGCGCCGAAAGTCTGCATCAATAATCAAAACTCTGGCTCCGAGCTCGACCATGGCTAGAGCTAGGTTCGCAACAGTTGTACTTTTGCCTTCACCGGGCATGGCACTGGTCATGATCATCACCTTCAGAGGCTGATCTGAGCGGACAAATTTGAGGTTGGCCAAAAGCATGCGATAGGCTTCACTACTCATGGAGTGGGTGTCATCTCTAAGGGTGAGGAGTGGTGGATTGCTGTCTGGATCGTTAGTTTTCCAGAGCGATGATCGGCTCTCGCGCAGCAATGGAATCGAACCTAGCAACACAAAATTGTAAATGGCTCGCACATCTTTCACGGTCTTGACGCGGTTGTCTAGGGTTTCTAGAAGCAGGGCAACCCCCACTCCAGAAATGAAGCCAAAAAAAACGCCTAAGGTTAAATTTCGTAAAATACGGGGTGAGACGGCTTTGTCTGGCACTACTGCGGGATCTAGAACCCGGGCATTACCAATGGTTTGATTTTCAGCTAGCTGGGCGTCTTGTAGACCCTTCAGTAAATTTTGATAAGTTATTTGGGCGACTTCTACTTGGCGCTGAAGCTGCCTGTACTGCTGCTCAAGACCGGGCAGAATCTGCGCTCGATTTTGGTAGGCTGCAAACTCAGACTGTAGCCCAGCCAAGCGCTCTGCTAGGCTGCGCTGAGCCACTTCAGCCCGAACCAAGTCTGTGGCCAAGTCAAGGCTAAAAGTTCCCATCTGCGTTGAGCTGGATGCCAGAGCATTGCCCCCCACCGTCTCGCTGACCCGCCCCTGAAGGGTCTGTTGCAGTGCGGCTTGCTGATTGCGAAGTTCTGTTAGCTCGGGATGAGCTTCTGCATAGATTGTGGCAGCCACCGCCAGCTGATCTTCAACCTTTTGCAATTCTCGGAGTGTCCCTTGAACCCCAGCCGACTCGCTCAAGCGTCCTACTGCTAGTGCCTGTGCTGCTGTCATGCCAAATTGTTGGCGCAGTTGACTGCTATTTTCTTGAGCCTCTAGGTATTGAGCTTGAGTCTCTGAAATTTGCCCTCGGAGCCCAGATAATTCTGAAACGGTGGCGGTAGCCTCTTGACTCAACTCGACAATTCCATTGACTTCTTTAAATTGGCGCAGAGATTGCTCTGCCTGCCGCAATTCTGTCTCCGTTCGGGGCAATTGCTCTTCAATAAATTGGCGAGCGGCTTGGGTCTGGGAACGACTCAATTGCACACTATTTTGCAAGTAGGTCTGCATCAACTGATTGACTGTCATGGCAGCCAGTTGGGGATTGGCGCTGCGATAGCGCAACTGCAGTACGTCAGCTTCTCGCGTGGCGGAAATATTGATGACCTCCCGGAAACCTCGAACAGTGAGGGGCTTATCTGGATCTTCCGGGGGCAGAAGACTAATCACCTGCTCTAACAACGGAGAAGAGCGCAAGATTTGGATTTCATTTTCAAGGGGGTTAGAATTGCGTGTAAACCCTGTCGGGTCACTTAGCGTTTCTGCCAGCCCTGCTAGGTTTGAAGTTCGATCAATATTTTGAAGAATAATCTGCCCTTCAGCTTCGTAGATGGGAGTGCGCGTCAGGGTATAGAGTGCTGCTACGACTATCACACCTCCGCAGGTTAAACAAGCTGCAAACCAACGTCGTCGCAGAGTTTGCAAAAGGTCAGCCAAGTTGATTTCGTCGTCATTGGCTTGAAGTTCAACAGGAAGGGAGACAGATTCGGCGTTCATAAGCTGGATAGCAACGTCAATGTAAAGCGTATTAGGACTTGGCTGGGTGCTTCAGGCTGTTGGGGATAGTTTAGACCAAAACTTGCTGGCGCTGGGGACTGTTTAGCAGCGCATGGATGGGGGCATTGGCGGGGTAGCCTGCCACCAGTCGGTGGAGCAGAGCCACAATGAATTCATAGTCTTGAATGGCCATGGCTGCCTCGAGCTGCTCTAAGGTCGCTCGCAGTCGATGCCAACTCAGACCTTCTTCTTCAGCTCGAAAAATGAGGGGATGCTCTGTGGACAAGTGTTCTGCCTGAATCAGTAGTTCTTCGTAAAGTTTCTCACCGGGTCGCAACCCGGTGAACACAATTTCAATGTCGCCTTGAGGATGGCCGGGTTCCCGGACGGTGTAGCCTGCCAATTGGATCATCTGGCGCGCCAAATCTACAATCTTGACGGAATCACCCATGTGCAGGAGAAATACATCTCCACCTTTGCCCATGGCGCTGGCTTGCAGCAACAATTGCACAGCTTCTGGGATGGTCATGAAAAAGCGGGTGATTTCTGGATGAGTGACCTCTACTGGCCCTCCGGATCGAATTTGAGCCATAAATCGGGGCACAACTGACCCCGACGACCCCAAGACATTGCCAAAACGAACCATGGTGAATCGGGTGGCATGGGGTTCTTGGGCTAGGGCTTGGAGCACTAGCTCTGCCAGGCGCTTGCTGGCTCCCATGATATTGGTGGGGCGGACGGCCTTATCGGTGGAGATGAGCACAAAGGTTTCGACTTCTGCGGCAATGGCAGCTTTTGCTGAGTGCAGGGTGCCAAAGGTGTTGTTAAGCAGTCCTTGAATGGGGTTGAGTTCTACCATGGGCACATGTTTATAGGCTGCGGCATGGTAGACGGTCTGAATCTGAAATCGACGCATGACTCGTTCTAGGAGGGTGCGATCGCACACCGTCCCCAGAATCGGAACTAGCTCTGCCTGGGGAAAGCGCTGAGTGAGTTCCTGATGAATTTGGTAAAGCCCAAACTCAGACATCTCAAACAACACGAGCCGCTGGGGGTGAAGTGCCAGAATTTGACGTGCCAGTTCCGAGCCAATAGAGCCCCCCGCCCCTGTAACCATCACACTTTTTTGATAGACACAGGCGCGCAGAAGCTTCTCTAGGGGCTGCACTGGATGGCGACCTAACAAATCTTCAATTTGAATGGGGCGCAGCTGATCGACCTGTGCCTTGCCACTGAGCAAATCCGTCATAGCCGGAATCGTCAGCACCTTAAAGCGGTCTTGCTCCAAATTTTGAATTAACCGCCGTCGCCTCATGGGGCTCAGCGACGGAATCGCCAGCAGCACTGTCTCACAACCAAACCGATGCCGAAGCTGAGGAAGCTGATAAGGACTGTAAATGCGCATCCCGTTGAGTTCTTGATGCAACAACTTGGGGTCATCATCAATCATCCCCACAATTTTGAACTCGGGACTCTGGCGCAGAGCCCGCAAGAGTTCTTGACCCGCAGCCCCAGCTCCATAAATCAGCACAGGCTGCCGCCGAGTGGGGTGCGATCGCTGGTTCCAAAACAGCAGACCATCCCGCAGGAGCACCCGCCAGCCCACCAGCAACATCAGACTGAGATTCCAGAAAATCAGCCAACTGGTTCGGGGGAATCCCGATTCACCTTTAAGTTCCCAGACCAAATACATCAACCCTGTGAGCAGGGTTTGGCTCGCAACCAAGCGATAGTAGGTATAACTGCCAGAGCAGCGAGTTAGGGAGCGATAAAGCCCTAAGCTGGGGAATAGGCAGATCACCGCCAGCAGCATCCAAGGCAAGAGAGAAGCACTCTCGATTAACACTCTGGGCCACAGGTTTTGTAATCGCAATGCCAAGGCGAGCCAAAATGCCACCCCCAGGCTGATACAGTCTAGAGCCTGTTGCGCGGGTCGCCGCCATGTTGGATAAATCAGATGCAGCACATGGGGGAGTTGGATCTTCTGCATTTCAGTAGTCACCGTTAGGACTAAGAGTTACTCTCCCGTTCTGTCACAATGGGTGATGGACATAAGTTAACTAGATATTACTTTTTTAGGATTTTTACTTAAGATTAGCTATTAGATCTGTTTCGCCCAAAGCAGGCTTCAATGAATTTAATGTCTGGCAAGAGTTTCGGACAAATAAAGCAAAATCTAGCTGTCATTGCAGAAATTCAGGAAAGTCAAAACTGATTTAGGATTTCTATATTGAGTAAGCTGTTATAGCGGTTTACAGATCAATGGAGTACATGGGGTGCAGGGGGCAGTGCCCCCTGCGTGGGGGTGGAACCCCCACATCCCGTACCTCACACAGGTGAGAACCGCTATAACCATCTAAACTAGATGATGACATGCCTGAATTCTTTGAACTAGGGGAATCGGCTCAGAAATTTAAATGACGATCAGTCTACATCGTAGAAATATATTTTTTCACATATCAGCTCGATAGAGACAACTGAGATCACAAGACCATCAAAGCTCCTCTTCGAGAAAATATCTTAACAAGAATTTAAATATTTGTTAAGACAAGAATGATATGCAATTGTCTTTTGAAATACCAAAAAACCACTAAGATCTTTATACAACACTTTTTGGAATTTGAAAACCAACTTGGCACCCAGCACTCCAAAATGGGTTTGCACTCAAGCTCCTGATGGGTAGGCTTTAATCCAGAACAGCCCCATGACTTCTCCCTAACCTAGTTGGCTGGCAAAACTCATCGCCCTCATCCCCTTAGCCCCTTCTTCTCCTACAGGAGAAGGCTACCGTGTACACACAAGTCTTGAACCCCAAACGCTGTTGCACTCGCCCCCCTAGCCCCCTCGCGCAGCGTGCCCGTAGGGCGTAATCCTGGGGACTAGTCCCAGGCCATACTGATCTCCCCCCAGAATTGGGGGGTCGGGGGGGCTAATGCAGAGTGGAATGGGTTTATTCAGAGGGGTGTGTACACCGTAGCCAGAATTGGGGGGATTAAGGGGGGTAATGCAGCATGTGCGCAGTTAACTCAACTTGTGTGTACAACGTGAGTTCGACAGCTCTCGTCTGCCCTCACCCCAACCCCTCTCCCAGGATTGGGAGAGGGGCTAAAACGTTGAATTTCTGCTCTGTTCCCCCTCTCCCAATGTTAGGAGAGGGGGCTAGGGGGTGAGGGCGGATAAGTCGTCGAACTCACGTGTGTACAAGGTAGCCCGCTCTGGGAGAGGGGCTGGGGGTGAGGGTCTTACTTGTCATCAATCAGGAACAAAACTGTTCGTTCCTCGATGCAGCCAAGGGGAATCTGAAGCCCCCGCAGCCGTTGCAGCCCTAGAACGAGAAGGTTGTCCGAATCACAGGCACAATCACGGTGTCATTATTCGAGCCGAGATTCGTGACCAGTCGGCCATTCTCAGCATTGAAAATCACAATTACGCCTGGGGTAATGTGAATGTTGCGATTAACCGGGAACTTGTACCCGGCCTCTAGGTGGAAGTTAGGATCAGGCTCCTTGCCGTTGTTGTTGGCTAGGGCGGCAATCCCTGTAGAGTTGACAATGTAGGGCTGCTGGCCAAAGGACACATAGGCCAGATCCCGTTCTCTGAGGATGCCAGGGAACTGTGCCGAAACCATCCAGTGCAGAAACTCCGCTTTGCGGTTATCCCCTGCTGCCTCCGAGCGGCTGAAGGTATAGCCAAACCAACCGGAGAAGTTCACAAACTCTGCCGGAGAAGCTGTGAACTGAAACCCTAAATGGTCGGCGGAGGTGCGCACTCCATTGCCAAAGGGCCGTCGCGTCAGGGCACTGCCAGTACTACTGGTTAGGTCAACATTGCCGATTTGATCGTTGCTGCGGATGTAGTTCAACCCAAAGGCAACATTCTCCACCGGGGTCACGGCAATTTGGGCAATGGCGGCAAAGCTGCCATCGATAAAGCCTCCCCGTGGCCCGGTGGGGCTTTCGGATTCATCGGCTAGGTAGCCCAGGCCGACGCTGAAGGCGTCATTGAATTTGTAGGTAAAACTCGCGCCTGCGCTGCCCCCACCCTGACGCAAGGAAGGGTTATAACGGGCATAGCGAGACAAGGCTCCGCTACCACTGCTGGCCAGATAGGGATTAAAGGTTTGCAAGTTGTCGGTAAAGTCGCCCCCAAAGGCGTGTACCATCGCACGACCGCGATCGCCGACTGGGAAGCTGTAGAACAGTTTATTGAGTACAACATCGTTCCCGGTGTCGGCGGCGTAGCCCAGGCGAGCCATGTTAGTGCCCGTCGGCCCGGATAAGTTGTCGATGTTCCCGGATTGCAGTCGTACCCGTAGGCGATCGCGCCCCGAGAAGCTGGTATCAAAGGCCAGTCGTGACCGATAGGCGGCAAAGACCCGATCCCGCTCAATTCCAGACTCATCAACGGCATATCCGGCGGTGAAGATGGCTTCTCCACTCAGTTTGGTGGTGGTGGAAAACTGCTGGGCTTCTAGGGTGGCGGTGCGGGCTTCCAGGGAATCGACCTGACCCCGGACAAGGGCTAGTTCAGCGGCAAACTCTTCTTGTAAGGCTCGGATCGCCTCTAGATCTTCGCGGGTGGCAAAGCGATCGCTGATGTTGTCTAGGCAGGCATTGAGAGCGGCTGCAAGTTCATAACGAGTGGCAGAGCGGTTGCCTCGAAAAGTGCCGTCTGGATAGCCCGCAATACAGCCGTAGCGCTCCACTAGAGATTGCAAAGCTTGGAAAGCCCAATCGGTGGGCTGTACATCTGATAACTGAGAAACAGAGGTGACCTGGGCCATGGAGTCATCATGGAGGTCAAGCTGATCGACAGCGGTTGAATCTGCTTCCCAGCCCAGATCAAGATCTGACCCCATAACCTGAGCTGAAGCAGAGTTGATCGGAATCAGGGTAGCCAAGGCTAGCAAAAATGGGCTAGCCCAGCGCAATTGGCGAGCGGTTGAAAACATAGCAGCAAAAATCCTCACAAGAACCACATACTGAGGCCAAACAGCCTCTATCTAAAAGGAGCGAACTAAAATCCCCGATGAGCCATAGCAAACACTGCCGCAGTCAAATAACAGCAGCAGGTTTAATCGAAAATGATATTCATTCTCGCTGATTATATCTGAGAATGGCTCCGGACGAAAATACAGGCTTAGGCTTGCAGGGGAACCAGCAACATTACTGGATCGTCTTCAAAGTTTTATCACTCTGGAGAAGGGTTAAACAACAAAGAGTAGGTTAAGGATAAGATAATCTACTCACGCGCACTCCCTACGGTGTACACACATCGCTAGTTCTCTGTGTTCCACGCTGCATTGGTTCCCCCGACCCCCCAACCTTGGGAGGAGAAATTCGAAGGTTAGGACTAGTTCCCCCCAGAATTACGCCCTTCGGGCACGCTGCGCGAGGGGGGGCTAGGGAGGCGAGGGCAAAGATTCTGAATTTTTCAAGACTTGTGTGTACACGGCAGCTTCAGAGTTGAGGTGAGCAAGACTGAGCTTGGGTTACTGGGTAATTCGCTGCATGGCAGTTTCTACATTGTTGCGACTGTTAAATGCCGAGATGCGGAAGTAGCCTTCCCCGGCGGCACCAAACCCAGACCCTGGGGTGCCCACCACATGGCAAATGTGTAGGAGCTTATCGAAGAAGTCCCAACTGGAGAGGCCATTGGGCGTCTGTACCCAGACATAGGGGGCATTGACACCACCGTAGACCTGGAGTCCTGCGGCGGTCAGTTGCTCTCGAATGATCTGGGCATTGTCGAGGTAAAAGTTTACCAGCGCTTTAATTTGAGCCTGACCGGCTTCTGAGTAAACGGCCTCAGCGCCCCGCTGGACGATGTACGAGACCCCGTTAAACTTGGTAGACTGACGACGGTTCCAGAGTTTCCAAAGTTCCACATCAGTGCCATCAGCGGCTTTGGCAGTTAGGGTTTTGGGCACTACGGTTAAGGCGCAGCGAGTGCCCGTAAAGCCCGCATTTTTAGAAAATGAGCGAAACTCAATGGCACAGTTCCGAGCCCCTTCGATTTCGTAGATGGAATGGGGAATTTCAGGATCGCTAATAAAGGCTTCGTAGGCGGCGTCAAAGAAAATAACCGAGCCATGCTCCCGAGCATAGTTGACCCAGGCTTGCAGATGGGCTTTGGTGGCGACAGAGCCGGTGGGGTTATTGGGAAAACAAAGGTAAATGAGATCGACCTTGTGGCTGGGAATCTCAGCAATGAACTGGTTCTCAGCAGTGATGGGCAGGTAGACTAGCCCTTCATATTCGCCCCGTTCATTGGTAGACCCGGTGTGCCCGGCCATGACGTTGGTATCGACATAGACGGGATAGACGGGATCGGTGACGGCGATGGTGTTGTTGTCCCCAAAAATATCCAAAATATTGCCGGTGTCACATTTGGAGCCATCGGAAATAAAGATTTCGCTGGCGTCAATGTCACAGCCGCGAGCCTGGAAGTCATGGGTGGCAATTTTTTCTCGCAGCCAAGCATAGCCTTGCTCAGGGCCATAGCCTTTGAAGGTGTCGCGGCTGCCCAGGTCTTGAACGGCCTGGATCATGGCCTGCCGACAGGCTTCGGGGAGGGGTTCGGTGACATCGCCGATCCCAAGCTTGATGAGCGGGGCCTCAGGAT
Organism: Petrachloros mirabilis ULC683; assembly: GCF_009939295.1. Taxonomy (GTDB): domain Bacteria; phylum Cyanobacteriota; class Cyanobacteriia; order Thermosynechococcales; family Thermosynechococcaceae; genus Petrachloros; species Petrachloros mirabilis. Next base: position 45,125 of record NZ_WVIC01000020.1, on the reverse strand, counting down.
TGGCTTCGGCAAAGGCGCTCACCCGGCGAGCAATTTCTGGAAAGAGGTAGCCAGCTTTGAGTTTGAGGTAATGATCGTTAACGGTGGCCATACAGATTCGGTGGAAACGCCCTCACTCAGCTTACCAGAGTCCGTTGAAGCTCTTAGAGGCCGTTTGAAAAGCCTCATTCATCCCTGCATTAGCCCCCCCGACCCCCCAATTTTGGGGGGAGAAAGCCAAAAACTCTGCTCATTTCCCCCCAATTTTGGGGGGCTAGGAGGGCAAGTGCAAGGTCTAAGCAACTTCTCAAGCAAGCCCTTAGGACTCACTCAAACCAGTCAAAGTTGCCAGAGCGTTCTCGACGCAGTTGGGGTTCTGGAGCAAAGGCGAGCCACAGGGGAAATTGCAGCACGGAGAGGCTGACTTCTGCTTCGCCGTCGTCTAGCAAAATCAAGGGAATTTGATCTTCTTTGACGAGGCGGTCGGCTTTTTGGGCGAGGGGTTCTGGTGATTCAAACAGAGCCACGCCCCGATCGGGGCTGAAGTCCATGCGCGAGATGCCTAGGCAGTCTTGCAGTCCTCGTCGCCAGTCTCCTAGACGCTCGGGGGAGTTGGCTAAAATCAGGGCGCGGACGCGATTGCCATAGAGGTGATTCAAGATTGAGATCACGGCTGAGGCTACCAAAATGTTTTGCAACCGACTGCCCAGGGCTCGCAGGGCTCCTCGCCCTCCGAAGGTGAAGAACCAAGTGGAGACGCGCTCAGCATGAATCGGTTCAAAGGTGCGCCGCAGTTGCCAGGGGGGGCCGTAGTAATTGGGCATGTTGCGGTACTGATCGAGTAAGTCTCGAATTTCTAGGGCTTCTTCTCGGAAACTTTGGGTGGCAAAGTGCGGGGTTTGGGGGGGCACGATCTCTACGAGGGGATTGGCGGGTTCGGCGGCGGGGCTGGTGGCGCGGGGCGCAGAGGTTTCCAGAAGGGGGTTTGGATGGGTGGCTAGTTGGATTTGCTCGGCGGCATTGGCCAGCTCTTGCAGGCTATTGATTAAATAGTCTCGAAAACCTTGCACCCGAATCGCCATGTCTTGGGAAGCACCTGCGAAACTCTGGCGCATTTCAGCTTCAAGGCGCGCTTGGCGGCGTTCGAGTTGGTCAATGGTCACTTCCAGCTTTTGCTTGCGCTCGGTGAGTTGCTGCAATTGCTCGGTGGCTAGTTTTTCGACGGTTGTTTGCACCTCTCGAAGCTGCTGCTGCAAGAGGGTGGTTTGGGTTGACTTGAGGGTAGCAATTTCTTGGCGCAGGGTTTGGGCTTCCTGGTGCAAGGCGGTGAGATCTTCTGGGGGGTTGCTTGCTGGGGGGGGAGTGTCGGCTGCATTGGCGGGGGAGTTGTCGGCGTTCATCATGTCCTAGGGGCTAGCGTGCGTCAACGGCCCGTTAATTACGCAGAAACGGGCAACTAAAGACTGGGGGGCAATGCTCTGGATAGGCAGTACTTAAGCTCTACGGGGTTGAACAAAATGGGCAAAAAATGGATGCTCTGGACTTCTCTAAAGTAAAACAGCACGGGAACGAGGGGGTAGTAGATCTGCCAATATTGCCAATCAGCATAGGGGAAACAGCGAATTTGGGTGCTCTGTCGGTAAATTTCGAGGGCGGTGGCGGTAAAGTGTAGCCGCAGGGTGGCAGCCTGGATAGCCAGAAAAGTGGCAAATAGGATGAGGGGAAGTCCCGCCCAAGGATTGAGCCAAAGAACTGGAAGGGCTGCGATCGCAACCCCCACGGGCACCCCATAGCTGGGGGATAAAACCACGGTTTCACTGGCAAGCGCGGACAGATCAGCTTTCATGGCCAAGTATCTCCTTTGAGAATGGAAATGGGGATCCTAGGCAGCACCAGGGGTATTGCCAGTGCCTTGGAACATAATCCAAGATAGAAAAAAGTTACTGATAAAGATAGACAGGAGCGCGGTCACCACGGCAGCGGTAGTGGACTTGCCCACCCCTTTGGCTCCCCCTGTGGTGGTCAGTCCCCAGCTTGACCCAATGATGGCAATCAGTGCCCCAAACACCACTGATTTAATGATGGCGCTCCATAAATCCCACCCCACTAGAAAATCTTGCACGGACTCAAAAAACATTTTGGTGGGAATGTCGTAGAGATTGAGAGCGACAAAGGCTCCGCCCAAGATGCCCGAGACCAGGGACATCAAGGTCAGAATCGGCAGCATGACACAGCAGGCCAACAATCGGGGAACCACTAAATAGTCCACCGGATCGGTATCGAGCATTTGTAGGGCATCAATTTGCTCGGTGACCCGCATGGTGCCAATTTCAGCTGCAAAAGCTGAGCAAACGCGACCCGCCAAGATCACGGCGGTCAAGACAGGGCCTAGCTCCCGGGTGAGGGCCAGGGCCAGCACCCCACCCACGGCCTGGGCAAAGCCAAAGGTGATAAATTCGCGGGCGACCTGAATTGTAAACACCATGCCCACAAAGGTGGCGGTGAGCAGGGCAATCATAATGGACTCTGGACCCACCACAGCCATTTCTTCAAAGGTATTGCGCCGATGAATCCGGCCTTGGAGCAAATGCAACACGGCTTGACCGGCTAGTAAAATCGCCGCCCGGAGGCGACGACTCCAAATCGACACGCTGAGATTTTTAAGACTTGACTTCACGATGGGCTCAACCCTTTTTGGTCATGAATACATTCTGGTACCCAGAGGTTGCAAGCAGTGTACAGAAAATCAGAGAGGATGGCTAGAGCGTCAACTGGGCAAGCTTGTCGTCAAAGGTGCATGACCTCAATGGATTACATGCGCTCAACGACTTGGATGCCCAGGAGTGCTAGCCCAAGTTTTAAGGTTTGGGCTGTGCGATCGCACAGCACCAGTCGGGTGGTTCGCTGCGGCTCGGCGGCAGACAAAACGGGAGCGCGATCATAAAACTGATTAAACTTTTGACTTAGCTCAAAGAGATACTGACAGAGCCGATTGGGTAGAAGCTCTAAGGCAACCTGCTGCACAATCTCCGGCAGTTGCAGAATATGTTTGGCCAGGGTGAGTTCCGCATCAGCCTCCAGAACCAGGGTTGGGTGAGTGAGTTGGCCAAAGTCAATGCCTCCTTTGCGGCTAATGCCCTGCACCCGAACGTAGGCATAGATCATGTAGGGGGCGGTATTTCCCTGTAGAGCCAGCATTTTATCGAAGCTAAAAATATAGTTGCTGGTGCGATTTTGACTGAGGTCGGCATACTTGAGCGCCCCAATGCCAATGGCCTCGGCCACCGACTCAATAAACTCGGGATCTTCGCGCCGCGACTCGGCCACCAGACGTGCTTCCAAATCAGCCTTGGCTCGGACAATGGCTTCATCGAGTAAGTCACGGAGTCGAATGGTTTCCCCAGAACGGGTCTTCAGCTTTTTGCCATCCTCCCCCTGAACCAATCCAAAGGGGACATGGGTAATCTCAATATCATGGGGAATCCAACCAGCGCGCTGGGCCACCTGAAACACTTGGGCAAAATGGTTGGCTTGTCCCGCATCCGTGACGTAGATCAGGCGCTGGGCTTGATCTTGTTGAATGCGATAGCGCAGAGCTGCCAGATCCGTGGTGGCATAGTTATAACCCCCGTCAGACTTTTGGACAATGAGGGGTTGGGGGTTACCATCCTTGTTAGTAAAGCCCTCTAAAAAGACACACTGTGCCCCTTGATCTTGCGCCAGTAGCCCAGCCGCATCTAGATCCGTTAGCACCTGGGGCAATAGGGGGTTATAAAACGACTCGCCCCGCTCACTCAGGTGTACCTGCAAGCGGTCGTAGATGACTTGAAATTCTTGTCGAGACTGCTCACACAAGAGTTTCCAGGCTTGAGTGGTATCTGCAGCCCCTGCCTGTAGCTTGACCACTTCTTGCCGGGCTGCCTCCCGGAAGTCGGCATCGGCATCAAAGCGGTGCTTGGCTCGTTTGTAAAAGGCCACCAAATCGCCCAAGTCTATGACCTCGGCAGTGGTGAGCGCCTCGGGGCACACCTCCCGCAAATAGGTAATCAACATGCCAAACTGGGTGCCCCAGTCGCCCACATGGTTCAGGCGCAATACAGTGTGACCCTGAAACTCAAGAACTCGCGCCAAACAGTCGCCAATGATAGTGGAGCGTAAATGACCCACATGCATTTCTTTGGCAATATTGGGGCTGGAAAAGTCAATCACCACCCGCTGGGGCTGAGACACCAGGGCAACCCCAAGGCGTGGATCAGACTGAATGGCTTGCATCTGGGCGGCCAGATAGCTGGGCTTGAGGGTGAAATTGATGAAACCAGGGCCTGCGATCGCAGGCACCTCAAACCGCTCAGCCACATGTAAATGATTGACAATCTCAAGCGCCACCTGCCGAGGCGACTGCTTTAATTGCCGCGCCAGAGGCAACGCCACATTGGCTTGGTAATCGCCAAACTTAGGGTTGCTGGCCTCGCTCAAGAGCGGGTCAGCCCCAGAGACTTCAGCTCCAAAAGCCAACGTCAACGCCCTACGCACTTGAGCTGACAAATATTCCAGATTAGTCAGCATCTCAGCGACGGCGTCCTTCACGCTTTTCTTGATCTTGACGACGACGATCTCGCCACTCCGACAACGTCAAATAGCCAATACCGCCAGTCACAACCACAAGCAAAACCAAGGCCGACAGCGCCAGAGCACTGAGCAACATATTTTCCACAGTTGCCTTCGTCTTCTCTACAACAGAAAAATTCCCTTACATGCCATGACGACCCCAAACCACCATGGCAATGGAATAGGTAAATAGCGTCAGGATCGCAACCCAGCCCAGTGTCAAAATATCCATTGTGTTTCCTGTCAGCAATGATCGCTAAGAAGTTCAAACCCCATCCTAACCTGATTTGTGACCAACCCCACAGCCTAGAGCGCGTCTGGCCACTGGAATCCACATCAACGGGAAGCCACACTACCAATTCTTTTTGCCCCGCTTCCCATTTGGCATCACCGTCCGCCAGTTGGTATGGGCAAAGTCAAGCTGGTTCGGTGATAGCGTAGCCCCCCGCAAATTTGCACCACAGAGATTAGCCCCCCGCAAATTTGCATTGCTGAGGTGTGCTCTGGAGAGATCCGCCCCCCGCAAATCAGCGCCTTCTAAATCGGCATAAGCCATATAGGCTTCACAGAGCTTTGCCTTGGACAACACAGCCCCAACCAGGCTGGCACGGCCAAAATTGGCCTGATCTAAAATCGCTTCCCGTAAATCTGTATGGCTAAACTGCGCCGCGTGAAAGATCGTCTGGGTAAGCTGAAACCGCTGTAAATTCAGATGACTCAAATTACAGCCACTAAAATCGCGCTGTCCTTTGGCGTAAGCTCCCTTCAAGGTTGAGGCCGTCAATTTCTTAGACACCTTAGGAACCGACAGTTGCGACTCCATCTGACTCCGGGGATCACCCGATAGATCCAGAGAGCGTGAGCCTGGGAGCCAGGGCTGTTGAGATGCCTTCGACACACTGCCACTGAGTGGATCAATACCGCCCTTGCGAGTCTGCTGACTGCGAATATTACTAGCCGCCCGTGCAGAAGGCGATAGACGACCTGAATTTGAGGACGACCGGATGGGCGTAGAGCCTCCAGAAGATTGAAAATTCATTGGCTCTGCGTAAGGCGAAGCCTGTGCCAGGGTATTGACCGCATGTAGGGTTTCTTTAGCTGAAGTAAAGCGATCGCGCAGCGAACCCGCCAACATTTTATTGAGCAAAGCGCGAAAATTTGGACTGAGCGAGACTAAGCTCTGCCACTCCAACTCACCTGTTGTTTGGCTATACCCTAAATCCTTCGGGGACTTTCCAGTCAGCAAGTAAACGCAGGTGACTCCCAAACTAAAGACATCACTGGCATAAACTGGGCGCATCGCCATTTGCTCAGGCGGCGCAAATCCAGGCGTGCCTACCGCAAAGGAGGTTAACGCTTCATCTTCTTGAGCCACCGCCGTCTGGCTAACCTGGTCTTTGACGGCTCCAAAATCAATGAGCACTAATCGGTTATCAATGGTGCGTCGAATAATATTGGCAGGCTTAATATCCCGGTGAATGACCTTTTGACTATGTAAATAGTCCAAAATCGGCAGCACCTCTTTGAGGACTTCCAGGCTCATGCCTTCATCAAAAGGGCCAGATCGGCGGACTTCCTGCTGAAGTGTGGCACCACTAACGTACTCTTGAATTAGGTAAAATTCTTTTTCCACCTCAAAAAAGTCTAAGAGTCGAGGCAGTTGGGGGTGGTTGCCAATTTTACCCAGGGTAGTGGCTTCGCGCTGAAACAGCTCCCGAGACATTTCCAAGATGTGGGCAGCCGTCAAAACCGGTCGCAGTTGCTTGATTACACAAGTCGGACGACCCGGCAAGCCCTCATCTTCTGCCAAAAAAGTGGTTGCAAAGCCCCCACGACCTAAAATTCGCGTCGCTCGATAGCGGTCTCGCAGCAACAAGGAGGTTCCACAAGCCTGACAAAGGGAAACGCTAGGTGGGTTATTGGGATTAGCACAGGCTGGATTTAAGCAGTAGCTCATTCACCAGAGTCTCACAGGAACAGCTCAACGGAGGATTACAGGGCTATCGCAGCCTGCCCTATCCTAATTTTGCCCAACTCCATCGTCACAAGTACATTCAGAGCCAGACTCGTCATTTTGCCCAACTCTCGAAGTCAACATGCCCACAGGCAGACCATGGGTATCCTTCACGCTCAAGAACCCAGCAGCGATAGCTGCTCATCCAAGCTGTCAATACTAAGCTTACAGCGGTTCTCACCTGAGTGAGGTACGGGGTGTGGGGGTTCCACCCCCACGCAGGGGGCACTGCCCCCTGCACCCCATGTACTCCATTGATCGGTAAACCGCTATTTATCATTCACAGTCTCGGCAACCCGATGAATATCATTGCTTACACCCCCGAACGTTTAGTGGTACAAGAGCAGCTCTGGGGCATTTGGCTCTTGAGTTTGTGCACTGCCTTGATTGGTTTTTTTATGTTCATGGTCTTTGAAAGCCCTGTGGATTGGTTTGGGGGCGGGTGTATGGCAATGGCTAGCCTGATGGGGGTGCTCACACCAACCGAAACCTGTACTTTTGACTTAAATCAAGACTCTGTGACCTTCACCCGACAGCATTGGTTGAAGCAATATCGTTGGAAGCATTCCATCGCCGAGATTAGGGCGGTGCAGGTCAAGCACCATCGCATTGCGGGAACCACTTTCTACCGAGTAATCCTGGTTCTGGCTGGGGGGCAGCAACGACCCATCAGTGTTTCGGCTACTACTGATTCGCAGCGTCAACAAGTGATCGCCAATCAGATTGATCAGTTTTTACGAGTTAAACTCCCCAGGTAGGACTCGAACCTACGACCAATCGGTTAACAGCCGACCGCTCTACCACTGAGCTACTGAGGAACGCAAACCTAATCGTAACGAGAATTGGGATCATTTGGCAAGGGCTTTTGAGAGTTTTTTGCCAACAGCCAGCCTTACATGATTCAGCGAGTCTTTTCTGGAGCTACGGTTTACACAGGTCTCAAGACAAATCTATTCCAACCTACATTAGCCCCCCCAATTCTAGGGCTACCGTGTACACACAAGTCGAATTAACTGCGCACATCCTACATCACCCCCTTAATCCCCCCTTGCCCTTGGCGAAGCCTGCCCGCAGGGCTTAGGCAAGAACCCGAAAAATATTTGTTCCCTCCCCTTGCTAAGGCTACGGGGTATACACATCTCTAGTTCTCCGTGTTCCACGCTGCATTAGCCCCCCCAACCCCCCAATTCTGGGGGGAGAAATCCGAAAGTTAGGGCTGGTTCCCCCCAGAATTGGGGGGCTAGGGGGGCGAGCGCAAAGATTTTGAATCTTTTCAAGACTTGTGTGTACACCGTAGCCTTGCTAAGGGGAGGGCTAGGGTGGAGTAATACAGAGTGAAGCAGTGATGGTTTATAGGGGTTCTTTCGCCAGCCAAGCCTCCACCATCACAATCGGAATATCGACCACTGGATGATCGAGCAGTGCCGTGAGTGCCGCATTGCCCCCGGCTTTGAGTGCCCGTTGCAGTTGCCGCTTCAGTGTTGGACTCTGATCTAGAACTTCAATCACCTGTTCCCCGGCCACCTGTGGAGACGGTCTTTGAGCCGCCACCTGGGTAAGGATGCGATCGAGATCTTGCTTTAGGGCTGCAAAGTCATTAGAGGTTAACGTCGGCTGAGATCCAGAACTCAGTCCCCGGACGGCACTGCCAAGATCAATGCCGGTGGTTTGGCGCAGTTGCTCCACAAACGCGGCAGCCTTGGTGGCGGTGTTGCCCCCAGCGGCATCGATAACGGTGACATTCTGCACCGCAATATCGGGCACCGTGGAGGTGAGGGTGGTCAACAGCGTCTCTAGCTTCTGGAGCAAGAAAATATCCCGAGCGCTAGAGCCAGCAGCTTTCCAGGACTTGGCCAGACTCATTGTTCCTTCGGCCATGGCTTTGCCATCTTCAATAATGGGCGCGGCTTCTCCTTTGGCTTCGGCAATAGCCCGTTTGCTCTGAGCCTCGGCAGGGGCAACCACGTCGGCCTGCAACTGCTGCTGTACTTGAATGATTCGTTCTTGCTGCACGGGCACATCGGCCTGAATTCGAGCCAGTTCTGAGGCAATTTCAGCTTCAGCTTCGGCCACCACAGCATCGCGCTTGGTGAGGGCATCCTTAAACCGCCGCTCCGCTTCGGCACGGGCAATGCCGATGTCGCGGTCAATGCGCTTTAGGGAGGTTCGTTTTTCATTTTCAGTGGCCTGAATTTTCGACTCTGCTTGGGCTTCAGCTTCAGCGATGCGGGCATCTCGAAGCAAGTCTGCCTGTTGCTTGCGACCTAGAGAGTCGAGAAAACGCACGTCATCGGAAATGTTTTGAATCTGGAGGGTGTCTAGCACCAGACCCAACCGTTCGAGATCGTCTTCGGCTTCGTCGAGTAAACTTTTGGCAAAGGCAATTTTATCTTCGTTGACTTGCTCGGGAGTGAGGCTGGCCAAAACGCCCCGCAGGTTTCCCTCCAGAGTTTCCTTGGCGATTTGTTCAATTTCAGTGCGGGTTTTACCCAACAAGCGCTCAATGGCGTTGTGAATCGTGGGCTCTTCGCCGGCAATTTTGATGTTGGCTACCCCATCTACTTTGAGCGGGATGCCCCCTTTAGAGTAGGCATTGGAAACCCGCAGCTCAATAATCATATTGGTCAAGTCCATGCGCAGCGCCCGCTCTAACAGGGGTACCCGAATGCTGCTGCCACCTTTGACCAAGCGGTAGCCTACCCGTTTGCCTTGGCGAGTTCGCTGGGTGCTGCCTGCAAAAATTAGCACCTCGCTGGGCTGACAAATGTAGTAAAGGTTGCGGATCACCAAGACTATTGCCCCGGATCCCATGCCCATGATCGCTAGCAGCAGAATTACGAGTTCCATAGATCATCTCCTGGCGGATTAGGGGGCCAATTTGGGGAAGGGGGCAGTTCAGTGGTGTCAGCGGAATCAGGGGGTAAAAGACGCTCAGGGATTCGGGAGGGATGACTTTGGCGATTGAGGATGCCAATAACGTTCAATCCCAAGGTTTGATCGACCCGCTCTAAAAACTGGCGCACAATATCGGGATAGGCATTCACTAAACCCGAGATGGAGCGGCCATCCCCGTTGTCAATGACATTGACGCGCTCGATATGCACCCGGTTGGGGATTTGAGCAGCTTGTTTGAGCACCATATCAATTTGCTGAATGAGAAAGACCTCGGCGGCATCGGCTCCAGTTTCTTTCCAGACTTTGGCCAGCATGTCGTTGACTTGTGCCGAGGCTTTGGCATTTTCAGCCAGCGCTGCTGCATTGCCTTTGGCTCTGAGTTCTTGAGCTTGGCGCTGGGCGTCAGCAGGCAGAACTTCATCGGCTTCTAGTCGCAGGCGTTCGAGCTCTGCGCGCACGGTTTGCAACTGCTGCTCGGCGCGAGCCCGTGCTTCTTTGGCGGCGGCTTCGGTACGCTCCTCTTCGGAGCGGGCACGCTGCTCCAGTTCAGCTTTGATTTTACGCAGCTCGTTTTGTTTCTCTTGAATGACGGATAGGGCTTCGGTCTTAGCCACTTCTGCTTGCTGTTGACACTGAGCCTCAATTCGCTCGGCTTCCCCAATGGCGTTAGATTCAGCAATTTCGGCATCCCGGACAATCTGAGAGATGCGACGGCGACCAATGGAGCTGAGGTAGTCAACATCATCAGATGCACTCTGGATTTTGAGTGTGTCAAGATGTAGCCCCAGTTTAATCAGATCGCGGGAGACATCCTGGGCGATGCGCTCGGCGAATTCTAGCCGGTCTTCATTAATTTGCTCTGGGGTGAGGGTGGCTACCACCCCCCGCAGGTTGCCTTCTAGAGTTTCCCGAGCCACTCGCTTGACTTCATTGCGATTGTGATCGAGAAAGCGTTCAATGGCATTGCCCACTACCTTGGTATCACTAGAAATTTTGACATTGGCAATGGCCTGGATATTGAGAGGCGTGCCCCCTCTAGAGTAGGCATTTTTGACTTCTACGGGGACTGGCATGGTGGTGAGATCCATGCGCGTGACTTTTTCGAGGATGGGAATGGCAATGACGCGACCCCCAAAAATGACGCGGTAGCCCATTTCTTGCCCTCCTTTGGTGCGATGTTTACGCCCCGAGAGAATCAAGATCTCATTAGGGTTGCAAATCTGCATGAAGTTGTTCAAGAACCAAAGCACCACGATGACCCCAAAGATGGTGAGGGCAATGGGCAGCCCACCAATGAGGGGATTGTTCGATTCGGTGCGGTTGGGATCCGGTTGATTTTGCGCTTGTGCCACAGGTAGGGTGGCCTGGGGTGTTGTGGGCGTTAAGCTGGCAAGTCCGTACATAACAAATATCCAGATTTCACAATGAAGAGGGATGACTCAGGAGTGGGGAATCTCAAGTGCTGTCTTCGTCGAGTGCCTGCAGTTGAGTGTAGGTGGTTTCTGCTATGACCCACACGCCCCCGCGAGCTAGATCTACAACGAGAACGCGATCGCCCACGTTGAGTGGTGCAGGATCTCGGGTAAAGGCGATCATATCTAAGGTGGCTCCTTTAACGGCAAGGCGAACTTTACCTCGGCTTTGGGCATCAAAGGGGATTTCAACGGTGCCCATGGCACCCAGTAATTCATCGTCATGGAGAAGACTGTCTACTTGGCGTTGACCTAGGGCTCGCAGCACTGCTGCTGCCAAGATGCCTAAAAATAGACCCATGATGATGGCAAGGGTCAACACTTGGGTTGACTCAAGGGGGGGCTGCCTTTGGCTAAGAAGCACTCCGGTCAGGCCAAAGAAGCAACTGCCAAAGGTCCAAAACTTAAAGCTAGTCAACAGTCCCACTAAGGGAAGGGTGCGCCAGCGGTATTTACGTCTACGATGGGTGGCAGAAGGTCGGCGATCGACCCATTCTACATCTGGGTCTAGTTCTACTTCAAAGTCGGCACCATCTAAACCGCTGATGGCTGCTAGGGCGACAAAGGCACCCCCCACTAAAAAACAGACCCAGTAAATGGTTACCATATCCTGAGAACCAGGCAAAACGCACCCTAATTCTAGCCACAAGCTTGCCTTTTGACTGAAATTTGAAGCTTTCTTTACTGACTGGGGCTAAATATAGCGATGGCTATAAATCTGCTGTTGCTGCCGGTGATGCGCCTTCGATTCGATATGATATGAAGGATGCGATCGCAGCAAACTTAAGCCTGCTCGTCTAGTTTTGGCGCAATAAAGTTGGCGCAATAAAGACTGTCCTTTTTCGAGGTTGACTCTCTAGCACCTAGAAGTTCAGGAAAAATCTCTATGTCAGATCCCATTACAGCGACAATCAGTCAACGCATCTGCAAGCACATGAACGAAGATCATGGAGATGCGGTCTTACTCTATGCCCAGGTTTATGGACAAGCAACCGCAGCAACCCAGGCAAGGATGGTTCAAATTGACCCAGAAGGCATGGATTTAATGGCTCAGGTTCACGATCAAGCCCAATCGTTGCGGGTTCAGTTTGATCATGTTCTTCAGGATTCTGAGGACGCCCATCAAACCCTGATCGCCATGGTGAGAGCAGCCAGAACCCAAGGGGCAACAACCTAGAACGCCCCACCTTTTTCAAACCACCTCTGACAGAACAATCAACCTGTGATGGCGTTTGCTCCAACATGAACCCGACACGCCTGCTGGTGATCAGCAATGGCCATGGTGAAGATGAGGTGGCGGTGAATCTAGTTCAAGCCCTTGGTCGTCGTTGCTCTACTGTAGGGATTCAAGCATTGCCGTTGGTGGGCACGGGAGTAGCTTATCAACAGGAACATATTCCCTGTCTAGCCCCAGGAGCGTCCCTGCCCTCTGGAGGATTTTGGGCGATGAACCCCAGACGAGTGTGGCAAGACTGGCAAGGGGGGCTGTGGCAATTCACTCGCCACCAGCTTGAGCAGGTACGGACTTGGGTGCAGCGAGGAGGAAAGGTATTAGCCGTAGGAGATAGTGTGCCCCTGCTTTACGCTTGGTGGAGTGGCACAAACTATGCCTTTGTGGGCACGGCTAAGTCTCAGTATTATCGCAACCCTAGGGCAGGAGAGACAGAATATTCTCCCCGTTTCTGGGAACGAGGCTGTGTCTATTATCCCTGGGAGCGCTGGCTGATGCAGCAGCCTCGGTGTCATGGGGTGTTTCCTCGCGATCGCGTCACATCCGATGCCCTAAAACGCTGGCCAATTCCGGTCTTTGACCTAGGTAACCCCATGCTGGATGGTCTTGACCCCACGGGACAACTCCCCTTGAATGATCTCGATTTTGTCCCAGACTGTACAATTTTGTTATTACCCGGTTCTCGCTCGCCAGAAGCCTACCGAAACTGGGGGCAGATCTTGGCTGCGATCGCACCCCTGACCCCTTGCAATCAGCGGTTTTTATTTCTAAGTGCCCTAGCTCCAGCCTTGGAGTTGCCCCCTTTGCAAACCAGTTTAATCAGCCAGGGTTGGCAACCCCAAGCCATTCCAGCTTCTCTTGGGGGGGCAAAGCTGTTTAGGCATCACCACTCTCGTCTGGTGCTCACGAGTCGGTTTGGCGATTGTCTGCACCAAGCTGACCTGGCCATTGCCATGGCGGGCACTGCCACAGAGCAGTGTGTTGGCATGGGCAAGCCTGTCATTTCCATGCCGGGACAAGGCCCTCAATTTACCCCAACCTTTGCCCATGCCCAAGCTCGATTGTTGGGAGCAAACATCACCCTCTTAGATAAACCGGAACAGGTGCCAACAGCACTCGCCCAAATCCGGCAAACTTCGACTCACCTTTGGCAACAATGGGGACGCGATCGCATGGGTCTCCCTGGGGCCGCAGACCGAATAGCCTCGGTGCTTCAGAGTTGGTTAGAGGACAAATGAGTCACCGCAGGACTTACACATTGAACAGGACCAGGAATCCACTGACCTTGAGCTTGATACCGTTCTAGGGCGGCTTCAACGACTTGTTGTTGGAGAGGTTTTGCAAAAAAGTACCCTTGGGCAAATTCACAGTCGAGATCCTGGAGCGCCTCGATTTGAGCCGCAGTCTCAACCCCTTCGGCAACGACAGTCATGCCTAAAGTGTGGGCAAGGGTGATCACGGTGCGAACAATCTCGTAGCTCTCTACATCCTGGGTCATCTGATCTACAAAGGAGCGATCTACTTTGAGGGTGTTGACCGGCAGACGACGCAGGTAGCTGAGGCAGGAATAGCCGGTACCAAAGTCATCAATGCTGAGGAGAATGCTGCGATCGCGCAACTGTAACAACAGATGAGACGAGTCCTCACCGCTGTCCATGAGCATACTTTCAGTGATTTCTAAGCGCAGACAACTGCCATCGAGTCCTGACTCAGCCAAAATCTGATCAATGGTGGTGAGCAGCGTCGGATCCTGAATTTGCTTGCCCGATAAATTGACACTCAGCTTTAGATCTGGGATTTCAGGGAATTGGACTTGCCAAGTACGCAGTTGCCGACAGGCTTCTCGCAGCACCCATTTCCCAATGGGGATAATCAACCCAGTTTCTTCGGCAGTGGGAATAAAATCAGCAGGAGAAACCAGCCCTTTTTGGGGATGTTGCCAGCGAATCAAGGCTTCAAACCCATAGAGCTGACCCGATTGAATGTTAAAAATGGGTTGATAACAAAGAAAAAAGGCCGATTGCTCTACCGCTTGACGCAGATCGCTCTCAATTTCCAGGCGCTTTAAGGTCTGGTCGTACATGACCTGATCAAAAATGGCATATCGACCTTTGCCTTGGTTTTTAGCGCGGTACATAGCAATATCGGCATCGCGCAGCAGCATTGTCGCCGTGTCATGGCCACTGGTATTAAAGACAATGCCAATGCTCCCTCCCACCACCAGAGTTTGTCCCTGCAACGTCAGGGGGTGTGCCAATTCCGCCAGCAAGCGCTCAGCCAGTTGAATCACCTCGGTCATCTCCTGCACATCTTCAAGCAAGATGGTGAACTCATCTCCCCCCAACCGAGCGAGGGTATCGGCACTGCGGAGACAAGTTTGAAGTCTTTGGCCGATCGTAATCAAGAGATGATCTCCAACCCCGTGACCTAAACTATCATTAACAAGTTTGAACCGATCGAGATCAATAAACAGCACCGCAAACAGATCTTCCGGATGTCGCTGGTTGTGCTTAATTGCCTGGTCAATCCGCTCCATAAACAAGGTGCGATTGGGCAACCCCGTCAACCCATCGTGAAGGGCATCATGGCGGAGTTGTGCCTCAATGCGCTGTTGCACCGTAATGTCAGAGATTGTGTTATCGATTCGAATAGCTGTACCATCTGGGGCATAACTGATCTGGCTGCGGTGCTTGAGCCAGCGGATTTCGCTATCGAGCCGCACAATTCGGTATCGCATTCTCACACTACCTTTTTGCGCAAGGCGGGCATACTCTTGTACGACGCGGTTGCGATCTTGGGGATGCACTAAATTCAGCCAATAATGGGGCTGGCGTTTTAGTTCTGCCAGCGGGCGTCCGTAGATGCGGGCTGCTGCCTTGTTGAGGTAAAGCACCTTTGTTTGGTCTGGCTCCCCGATCACCGAAACCGCAGCAGGCGCAGTGGTTGACCACACCACTTCTTCTAGGGCGTTGAGAATGCTGTCGAGGCGTTGCTCACTTTCTTTGAGTCGCTGCTCAGCTTGGGTGCGCTCGACCATTTCCATCTGAAGTAACGCTGTACGCTGCTCGACTTGGTGTTCCAGGGTGGCATTCAAATGCTGAATTTCTTGGTGCGCCGTTTGTAGAGACAATTGATGGCGAATTCTCACCAACACCTCATCAATTTGGAAAGGCTTGGTAATATAGTCAACGCCGCCGACTTCAAAGGCTTTCACCTTGTCCAAGGCATCATCTAGGGCACTCATAAACACCACGGGAATGCTCTGGGTTTGGGTATCGGCTTGAATTCGCTGACAGACTTCGTAGCCATTCATCTCTGGCATTTTGATGTCGAGCAGAATCAAGTCTGGCTTGGTGGTTTGCAGACTGTTGAGTGCCATGGCACCGCCCTTGGCGCAGCGCACGTCAAAGCCTTGCTCATCCAGGGCTTGAGAAAGCACCCGGAGATTGTCGATGAAGTCATCAACAATTAAGATCTTGGGGATTATGGATGAAACGTTGTTCATATCGTCGTCGCCTGTTGAGCCAAGGTGGCAATTAGATCAAAATCAAAGTCATTGGCCAGCGTTTGCAGGTGATGCTTAAGGGCTTCCTGCTGAGGAGGAATCTGGTCTAGAAGGTGCAGAATCCGCTCCTGGTCGAGCTGAATGGAAGCGTCTAGCAGGTGAGCGATCCACTCCCGAGGCATAATCTTTAGAGTAGAAGGGCTGAAGGGTGCAGAACTAGACCCTGTAGCAGCGGGGATGGAAGCAGGCGCGTAGATATACTCAACGCCCAGATATTGAGCCATTTTGGCAAAGACTTCTGCCGCCAGAAAGGGCTTGCGGATCAGATCATCAAATCCTGCCGATAGAATGGCTTGGCGTTGTTCCTCTAGGGCGCTGGCGGTGAGGGCAATGAGAATGGTTGGATGACTGTTAATCTGGCGTTTAATGTGTTGAGCGGCCTCGCTGCCGCTGAGAACTGGCATCCGAATATCCATCCAGATCAGGTGCGGGTGCCAGCGCTGCCATTGGTCAATGGCTTCTTGACCAGTGGCGGCCTCCTGGAGTTGAAACCCAATGGGCTGCAAAAGCTCTACCAGCAGTTGCCGGTTCTCGGTGCGATCGTCAACGATCAAAATCCGATACTGGGGCTGGCCGGGTTTAAGACCCACCACTCGCTGTGGGGAAGGCTGGAGTTTGGGCAGGCTTGTGCCCAGTTTGAGGGGAATATCAAAGCGGAAGCAGGTGCCTTGAGCGACAACGCTATCGACCTGAATGTCTCCCCCCATCAGATGCACAAATTGACGGCTGATGGTCAGCCCTAGTCCAGTCCCCTGTTGAGACTGCATCCCAATTTCAGTCTGGACAAAGGGATCAAAGAGGGTGGGTAAATCTGAGGGGGCAATGCCAATGCCGGTGTCTTCGATCTCGAACTGAAGTCGGGACTGGGTTTCAGGGGACAGACTGTACTTTTCCGGGGTTTCGCTGCGGGTGACTCGCAGGGTAATGGTGCCTGATTCTGTGAATTTGATGGCGTTGACGAGAAGGTTCAGCAGCACCTGACGCAGTTTTTTGCCATCCCCTTGGATGAATCGAGGGATGCTCTCCTCCTTCTCGAAGATCAGTTGCAGCCCTTTGCTGGTGGCGCGCAGGTGCAGCATATCTTCAATGGTGCTCAGCAAGCCATCGAGATCGAGTTCGGCTTCGGTGAGTACAATGCGTCCGGCTTCGATTTTGGCCATCTCCAGGACATCGTTGATCAGCGAAAGCAAATACTCGCCGCTGCGGCTGATTTTCTCCAGATGATCCCGCTGAATCTGTTTTAAGGTGGCGTCGCGGTTCAAGATTTGGGTAAAGCCCAGGATCACATTTAAGGGGGTGCGCAGTTCGTGGCTCATGTTGGCTAAGAACTGGCTTTTGGCTTTATTGGCGGCTTCGGCAGCTTGTTTGGCTTCGGCCAGTTCGGCGGTGCGTTCACTCACGCGCATTTCTAACCCTTCCATGGCATTTTCGAGCTGGGCAGCCATGGTATTAAAGGCATGGGACAACTCGCTCAGTTCCTGGGTGCCTTTGACTTGAACGGTATGGCTAAAGTCACCTTGGGCTAAGGCTTGGCTGGCTTGGTTGAGCCGCAAAATGGGGTTGGCAATCCAGCGAGAGGTGTAGAGACCCAGAAGGGCTGCGATCGCAAACGCCCCCAAACACAGCCACAGCGTCATCCGGGTATTGGCATCAATCTGAGCCATAAAATCGGACTTAGGAATGGTCACCACCACCAACCAATCCAACCCATAGTCATCCTGCCAGGGAAGCACCTGCACAAAAAAGGACTGATTTTGCTTGTGCACATCCAGATATGCTGCGCTTTGAATGGCATCGAAGCTGCCAAACTCAGCCTGTAACAGTTGAGCCGTTGAGCGAATCACCGGATCGGTACTCTCCAATGCACTGATGCGAATGGCATCCTCTTCAGCCACCTGATAGGTGTCATGGGGACTAGATTTGCCCACCAGCAAGCCATTGCGCTCCACAATAAACACCCGACCATTGGGGCTTACATCCAGCATCCGCAGAAAGTTGCTGATGTCGCTCAACAACAAATCGACACTCAAGGCTCCTAAGAAGTTTTGGTTAGCGTCATAGAGGGGATGCGCCATCGAAATAGCAACGTAGTCCGGAAAGCCCTCAGCCGTATAGATACTGCTCCAGGTGGGCTGGCCTGCGGTTTTGGCGTCAATGAACCACTGATCCTCAGGGGCAAAGTAGTTATTGCTCTCAATGACCTCGGTGCGATTGCCCTGGTTATCGGTGGCATGGTTGTAGTCTTTGCCATCGGCCAGGGAATGCTCCACGATATTGACTCCGGTGCCAGGGGGCCATCGCTGCGCTGCCACCCCTTCACCACTCTCCAGGTAGTATCCCAAAAACCCAATCTCAGCGTGGAGTTGCACCTGCTTCCAAAAGAAGCGACCAGCGCCTTCAAAGTCTCGGAGCGCCAAAACCTCGGTTTCTAGGGAGTCAACGGCTGTTTCTGCCAGTTGGTGGGGCAGGGTTAAATAGGTATCCAGGTGTTGATCAACCCGATAGCCGACCTCACTACTAAGCTTCTGAGCTAACTGGTTCACCGAACTTTGGGCATTTCTAAAGGAGAGGTATCCGACCAAGCCGACCGCTGAGACAATCTGAACCACAAACGGAACAATTAGTACCAATCGTAACGGTACCCCTTGCAGATAGGCATCTAGCTTTCGAGAGAGGGGCATTAACCACCCATGATTCGGTTCATAGCACCCTGAGTGCGGCAGTGGTCACTTATTTTAGAGGCGGCTTAAAAAGTCTCATCAACTCTGCATTAGCCCCCCCGACCCCCCAAATTTGGGGGGAGAAAGGCGAAAACTCTGACCCTATTCCCCCCAGAATTGGGGGGCTAGGGGGGCGAGTGCAAGATCTAAGCACCGTTTCAAACACCCTCTTAGCCGTCCCCCGAACATCGGTGATGGCAGCTTGAAGACACACGCCTACGTATGGGTACTCCAATTATGCCCAACTGTTTTGGGGGTTTGATCAGCGCTCTGACTCACTTTTATTTCTCTGAAAAACTAATAATATGTGAGTTCGATAGGGTGCTGTCCAGGCTAAAAGAACAGACGAGAGGTAGCCAAGCTCTTTTATATCGCCAAAATCTGCAAAGACGGCAGGGTAAATCTTTGGCGTAACCGTACTCCGCTTCTCAAGCTGTTGCCATGAGGTTTCAGCATCAAGGCAATGTGTCAAAGCCAGGAATATCAGAAATAACTGACACAAGACAGACAGAACACCTGATTGATACAGTGGAAAGTGAAGTAAAACTTACGGTTGTTTAAGGAGTTGCGCTGTTCCCCACCTCTAATGTAGGAACCCGTGCAGGCTCTCATCCTGAGGGCAAGCCCATGACCCAGACGCTATCTATGGATAAGCTCTACCAAAAGCTCTCTGCCGTGGGGCTGAGTGCTAGCTACGTGCGAAGGGCTGGCCTGCCAAGCTGGTGGAGCGATGAGCTAAACGACAAACCCGCCGCCGTGCTAGAAGGCGCTGGGCACATCTCCAAGCGGCTGAACCTAGACCTAGAGAGCTTGATCAAAGACGATCAAGACATTCGGTTTAAACCTTTACCCGAAACCAACTTCAAATATCACGTCCAAGACCAGGCCGATATTCCGAGCACCTCCCACCAGCTCGCCTCGCGGGTGGCAGAACTGGTCGCCTGCAGCCTTAAGCAACCCTTTATTCCCATTCCCAGCAGCGTCACCCAGGTTCGCACAGAGATTCTCCAGCGTTATCCCCAGATCACTCTAGCGGCGATTTTAGACTACTGCTGGCAGCACGGCATTGCCGTGGTCTACTTCAACGACTACCCAGACAACACCCGCAAAATCACCGGCATGGTTCAGTGGCAGGGCGATCGCCCAGTCATTGTGCTTAGCCACAAACGGACCCATCCCGCCTGGTTAGGCTTTCACCTCGCCCACGAGTTGGCGCACCTCGCCCTAGGCCATGTTCAAGACGGTATTTTAATCGATGATGAAATTGATCAAGACTCTACTGATTTAGAGGAAATGGAAGCCAATAGGTTCGCCGTTTGCCTTTTAGTCAATCAATTCGATAACTGCTTCAAAAATAAAAAGCTTTATAATAACGAGCAGCTCAAGCAACAGCTACTTGAGAAGCTGAAATCAGATCCTACAGTTGATGCCTGCGCTCTTGCTCTTAACTACGCCTGGCACACCAAAAACTATGGACTTGCTAATAGAGCTGTCCAAAGCCTTCACTGTGCTGAAGATGGCAATATCATCATCAACCAGTTTCTAGAAAAGCATTTGGACTGGGATAGCCTAAGCGATGACAACGTAGATTATCTAGAGCGCATCCTGGGAGAATAGGTTTGGCTGGCTCCATCTACTGCATCGATAATGATATTCTCAAAAAGCTCGCCACCTTTGACCTATTCGACAAAACAGTAAGCCTATTCAATGCTACCCCGGAGAAGATCAGGGTTCTGGAAACGGCAAAATATAAGTTTCAGGGTGATTGGGACAAGATAAAAAAGGGTAAAGCTAGAAAACCTGAAGCACTGTTTGTAAACTACGAGAGAACGATCGAGTTAGCGACGACTCTCCCCCAGATTGGCCAGTTGGAGGTTGACCAAGACCTCTTTATTCAAATCTCCCAATGCGAGAGCATAGATGAGGGGGAGGCGATTTTGACCGTCCATATCACTGAAATTCTGCAAAAGGATGAAGAGTTTCAGGCTTTTATCTTCACCGGCGACAAAAACTATCTCCGTGCCCTAGCCGCCGTTGATTTCCCAACCTTTCAGAAAATTCTTGCTCACCGTTTTTGGTGCCTAGAGCAACTCATCCTTCGAGACATCGAAACCTACGGCTTTGAATCCGTGCGCGATCAGATCGTGCCCGTCCGCAAATGCGACAAGGCGATCAAGGCTGTGTTTGGCTCTGGAGCACTGTCTACAGAACCAAATGCTGTAGAAATCCTCACCAGCTACATCGAGACCCTCAGACAAGAGACTGGCAACCTGCTACATCCCTATCCCCATGGGGCTTAGCCTGTATTCTTCATGAGAGCACTACCTCGCAACAGATTGGGAATCTTGCCAAAGTATTGTTCGAGGTAGGCCGCTGTTATGGCTAGAAAAGGCAATGGGTGATTCTGAAGCCCTATGCGGGTGTTTTGCCAGTCAAAGATTTGAGTCCCTGATAGCCAGACCTCTAAGCGGGTTTGGTGATCCGCATTGATCACTTCTGTCAGTACTGGAGCCAGCGGCTCCAAGGCGTTCCCAGGGGTGTGTAATCGCGCCTGCCACTCCGCATAAGGAATGGTGCGAATACCGTACCCCCAGTCATTTAAGCAAGACACCAGTTCATCTAACGCCAGGGGATAGGGGTTCACCAAATGAAAAGCCTTACCCCAGGACTGCGGCTGTTGGGAGAGTGCCACAATCGCACGGCTGACATAATCGACTGGAGTCATATCCACCCTGAGCTGAATCTGGGGCGCGCATTGCAGTTGAATCAGGCTGATCAACAGGCGACTGAGCAAGTCTTCGGGGTTGGCTACTCCGGTTTGAGAGTGCCCGGTCACCATCCCAGGTCGATAAATACAAACTGGCAACCCCTGGTGAGATGCTGCTGTCACCAGAGCCTCTGCCACCCATTTACTCTGGGCATAGCCCCCCGAGAGTCCAGGTCCCTGGGCAATCGTATCTTGCTCGTAGATCATGGCTGCCCCGGTCGCCACTGCTGATTCAAATACATCTAGGGTAGAAAGATGGTGAACCAGTTTGGGTCTGCGGGTCATGGCCAGGGTTAGGATTGATTGGGTGCCTACGACATTGGCGGCCTTGAGTGCGCCATAGGGATAGCGGAGGTTGACGTTGGCACCAGCGTGATAAATGACCTCAATGCAGTCGGCCAACTGATGAAATTGCGGCTCTGAAAGTCCTAGTTGGGGATGGCTCAGGTCTCCTAGAACTGGGATGATGCGATGGCTGGGAAAGGGGCTATGAGGTAAAAACTGCTGCCAGCGCTGTTGTAGCTTTTGGCGAGCAGCAGCGGAGGTGTTTGCCCTCACCAGGCAATAAATCTCGGCAGCAGTTTGCTGCAACAGGTCATGCAGCAAAAACAGACCAATAAACCCGGTGGCTCCTGTTAACAAGATGCGTTGTGGTCCCATCCAGCCCATGTGAAACTCTTCGACTGGCTTCTGGTGATCCCACCTGACCTGAACGGGGGGGAGCGATAGTTGCGCCTCTGCAAGCAGTTGGGACAGCGCCATAAACTCGCTTGCCCCCTCAGGGGCATTCTGGGCTGGCACTGCAATTTGCTGACTGAGGCCAGCAATGGTGGGCTGCTCAAAAAACTGATTAAAGGCAATCACTTTGGGGTAAAGTGCTTCGATTTGCCCCAGTAACTGCATCAACCGCAGTGAATCTCCCCCCAGATCAAAGAAATTGTCGTGAATGCCGACTTCATGGACGCCTAATACTTTAGACCAGAGCCGAGCCAGTTCTTGTTCGATCGGAGTTGCTGGCGGCATAAATGGGGTATGAAGCTGGGGACGTTGGGTATTGGGTAGGGGTAAACCCCGGCGATCGACTTTGCCATTCACTGTCAGCGGAAACCCTTCGAGTACCACAATGGCAGCGGGTAATTGATAGGTGGGTAAGCGCTGTTGCAAGTGGCGGCGCAGTTGGGCCGCCAGATGATGCGCCATTTTGCTGTGTAAGGGGTTGTTGGCGTAGTGATGCCAAGGCTGGGGTTGGTTGGTGCCGGGAGCGGCAGACACGAGAGTATAGGTCCAAGCCGAAGATGCTGAGGCATTGCGATTAGCCTGACTCAGAAATGCTGTATAGGATCCATCGACAGCCCCCTCTGCCCAACTAAGTTCTAGGTCGTAGCCGCAGTCTTGGGCGAGGGCAGCCAGGGCTTCAGGATGAACCCCCTGAGACTGCGATAAGCGAGTGCGGAGGTCTGCGGTGGTGAGGGGACAGTCGCTAGAGCGGAGGAGGTTGAGGGCTGCGATCGCACCCCCAATCCGAGCGTTAGGCACCTGTTCCAACACCAAAACGGGGGGACGCTCTTGTAAGAGCAGATGACGCAGTTGGGGTAGGGTGAGCTTTGCTGCCTGCCAATTGAAGCGAAGGGGCGGGTCGCTGGGACGAGGCATCGCACCCACATGGAGCACCACATCGTACCGAAATTGGGTCAGTTCATTATCTGCTTGCCCCCGCTTCATCAAGACCTGTACCGCGCCAATTTGGGGCAGGACTTGGGGCAAGACCGTAAAAAAGCCCGGATCCAGAGTCAGCTCTTCTTCTCGGATCAGGCGTTGCTGCACCCGCTGCCACAGCTCTGAGGTGGGCAGATCTGCTGCCCCCTGACTCAATTCTGCCCAGAGGGCAAAGGCTTCTAGGAGGCCATAGTGACGCACATCCCCCATAAAAATTACCCCACCGGGTTGGATCAGCTCGACGGCCTGGGTCAGCACCCGCAACAAATAATCAATACTGGGAAAATACTGAATCACCGAATTCAAGATCAAGGTGTCAAAAGACTCAGGGAGATAGTCCTGTAGGTGATCGGCAGAATGCTGTTGCAGCATCACCTGAGGCAATTCCAGGGTGGGGGTTTGCAACTGCTGTTTGATATAGTCCAGGGCTGCTTCTGAAAAGTCAGTTCCCACATATCGCTGACAGTGGGGGGCAATCCGGAACAGCATAAGTCCTGTTCCGCAACCCAGTTCCAGCACCTGCTGCGGGCGCAACGCCAAGATCCGCTCCACGGTGGTGTCTACCCAGGTCTGCATCTCGGCATCAGGAATCAACCCACCGGTATAGCTGCTCACCCAACCGCTGATGTTGAAGGTCTGATCCCAATTGGCTTTGGCTGGATTCAATTGATCATCGTTATGAATCAGCCGCCATTGATCTAGTTGTTCAGCCTCTAGGTGTTGGGGGTGAGCCTGAGTCAGCTCAGGGTTGGGGTGAGCCACCACATAGGCCACCAGTCGCCGATCTCCAGGGCTGTCTTCTCGCACTAGTGCCACTGCTGCCTGAACGGCTGGGTGGGTTTCCAACTGCGCCTCAATTTCGTGCGGGTCAATGCGAAAACCGCGAATTTTTTCCTGGTGATCGACCCGGCCCAGAAACTCTAGGTGGCCATCGGCGCGATACCGAACCAGATCTCCGGTTTTATGCAGTCTGGCGCTGGAGCCATCTGGGCAGATCCGATGAACAAAGACTTGCTCGGTGATTTCGGGTTGGTTGAGGTAGCCCCGAGCCAGCCCCGAGCCAGCCAAGTACAGCTCTCCTGTGGTTTGTGGCGGCACCGGTTCACCGTTAGCATCTAGCACATGGGCTTGCATGTGGGGCAGGGGTTTGCCAATGGGCACCAGCCGATCTCCTAGGGTCACCGCATTGGGTCCAGCCAAATCGCAGCAGGTGGCTACCACCGTGGCCTCAGTGGGGCCATAGGTGTTGATGAGCCGCACTTGCGGACAGAAACGCTGCCACACTTCAACCCAGTGGGGAATTGCCCGCTCTCCGCCAATAATCACGGTGCGCAACGTGGGGGGCAGCGTCAGCCGGGGTAATTCTGCACAGAGCTGGTGCCAAAAGGCCGTGGGTAAATCCAGAACCGTGACCTCTAGTTGGGCACAGGTGCGGACAAATTGAGAGAGGGTCTGCACCATTTCTGGGGTGCGCAAAATTAGAGTAGCACCCTGGGTCAGGGTGACAAAAATTTCTTCGACTGCTGCATCAAAGCTGATGGCGGCAAATTGCAGCAGGCGATGCGCTGTGTCTCCATCCGCCTGAATGCCATACACTTCAGCGGCAGACTGCACAAAGTCAAAGAGCGCTTCATGCTCAACCATGACGCCTTTGGGTTTCCCAGTTGAGCCTGAGGTATAGATCACATAGGCTAGGTGGTGCGGCAACGGCTGTTTGTCTAGGTTGTGATCGGGCTCCTGGGCCACACACGACTGCAAAGCATCCAAACAAAGGCAGTGGATGCCGTGACTGGGAAGCTGCCATCGCAAATGAGCCTGGGTCAGCAGGAAGGGCATCTGAGCATCGGCCAAGAGCCAATCCAGTCGCTCTTTGGGGTAGGCAGGATCAATAGGGACATAAGCGCCGCCTGCTTTCAGAATACCTAGGATTCCCACCAGTATTGGAATCGATCGCTCCACAAAAATACCCACCAGGGTTTCCGGTGTCACTCCTCGATGCTGCAAGACTCGTGCCCATTGGTTGGCCTGCTGATTTAGGGCTGCATAGCTAAGCTGATGTTGCCCATAGATCACCGCTATGGCTTGGGGGGTACGCACTGCTTGTTGCTCAAACAAATGCAAAACGTTTTGAATTGGAAATGATTTGGTCATCCTGCCTAGGGTATATTTTTAGGGATTTTTGTTTTTGAGAACGAAGATTTGTAGCTGCTTTGCCTAGCTTCAGAGCAGAAAAATATGTTGATTTACCTTAAAAAATCCAAGATTTTATTATAGGCACACCAATCTTAATCTGAGCAAATACGTATCATCAAACAACAAAAACTTTTCTCTTTCTTAAAAATAAAAATTAGAGCAATTAATTTTCTCGACTGAGAGGCTATCTTAAAGTCTTCCCATGCTCTATATTTGCCCCCACCCCCCATTTTGAGGTGCTTTGATCACGCTTAAGTCCCCCAGAATGGGGGATTTAGGGGGCGGATGCAAAGCGTTAGAAACTTTTCAAACTGCCTCTGAAGATCACTGGACTGAATAGCCACCAGTCTTTGGCTGGTTCGAAGCGGCTAAGTTGGGTTATGGATTGAGAACCGCTATGCTCAAGATGCAGAAGGGATGAGAAGGTTTTCTCAACGTTGTGCGAGGAACCGGAGGTTTAAATCCTCCTACAGCGGTTTACAGATCAATGGAGTACATGGGGTGCAGGGGGCAGTGCCCCCTGCGTGGGGGTTCCACCCCCACACCCCGTACCTCAGTCAGGTGAGAACCGCTATATGCCGATAGACTGGGAACTCATGAAGCTGTGAAGCAAGTTCCACGCTGGTTTCGATATGGTCTGCTTCTCCTGCTAGGTCTCTTGCTGGCGGTGTTTTTGTTTGGGCGCTTCGAGTCTCTGCCCATTATCAGCACGCCAGTCCCAGCCCTGCCTCAACATCCCCTCATTCAGGCCTATTTCAATCAAAATCCGGCGGATGCCTATACAGATCCCTACCGCCACATTCACCGCCCTGGGGATAATCTAGAGCAAATTATTGCTGAGCAGATTCAAGCTGCACGCAGATCTGTAGATGTGGCCGTTCAGGAGCTGCGATCGCCCCTCATTGCTCAGGCTCTGCGCGATCGCACCCAAGCTGGGTTATCGGTTCGAGTCATCCTAGAAAATAACTACAGCCGCCCCATCAGTAGCTTTACCCCTCAAGAAATCAGAACCCTAGATGCCCGCCAGCAAGAGCGCTACCGCGAAAATCTACAGCTCATCGATCGCAATAGTGATGGCCAGCTCTCAGAAGCTGAAATCAACGAATATGACGCCCTTCAAGTCATCCGCAATGCAGGCATTCCCTGGCTAGATGACACTGCCGATGGCAGTGCTGGCAGCGGTCTGATGCACCATAAATTTGTGACCCTTGACGGGCAAAAAGTCTTGGTGACCTCAGCCAACTTCACCCTGTCTGATCTCCATGGTGATTTTTCCCACCCCGAAAGTCGAGGCAATCCCAATGCCTTGGTAATCCTAGAGAGTGCCCCCCTTGCATCGCACTTTACCCATGAATTTAACCTGATGTGGGGAGACGGTCCCGGGGGACAGCCCAACAGCTTATTTGGCTTGCAAAAGCCCTATCGCCCTCCCCAACGTCTGACCCTTGGAGACGCCCAAATTCAAGTCCAGTTTTCACCCACATCACGCACTCAGCCCTGGATAGAGAGTGTCAATGGCCTCATTGGGCAAACCCTACAACAAGCCCAGCACACCGTCGAACTCGCCCTGTTTGTGTTTTCTGAGCAACCCCTCTCCAACATTCTCAAAGCCCAACACCAGCAGGGCGTACAGATTCGAGCCTTGATTGACGCCCAATTTGCCTTTCGGTACTACAGCGAAGCCTTGGATATGCTGGGAGTTGCCCTAAGTCGCACCCGTCCCGAAACCGGAGAGCCCTGTGAATTTGACCCCAATAACCGCCCTTGGTCGCAGCCGTTGTCTAGCGTAGGTGTTCCCCAACTGCCTAGGGGAGATTTGCTCCATCACAAGTATGGCGTGGTGGATGGCATCACCGTGATCACCGGCTCCCAAAACTGGTCAGAGGCTGCCAACCTTCGTAACGACGAAACTCTACTGATCCTCTCTGATCCGACAGTCGCGGCCCACTTCCATCGAGAGTTTGAACACCTCTATGCCAAGAGTCGTTTAGGTCTGCCAGCAACCGTGCAAGATCGCCTAGAGATACAAGCAGAATCCTGCTCTCAAGTTGAGACATCCCATCAAAGGGGGGCTGAGCGCTCTGGTTTAGAAGAGACAAAAAGAGGAGAAAATAGCTTCCGCAATCTCGATGATAGTCGCCTCAATCTCAACACGGCTACCGCGGCAGACCTCGAACAACTATCCGGCATTGGCCCAGCCCTAGCCCAACGAATTATTGAGACCCGTCAACAAGCTCCTTTTACCTCTGCCGCTGATTTAGAGCGAGTGCCAGGCATTGGCCCCAAGCTCCGGGAACAGTTGCAAGATCAAGTCCGTTGGTAAAAATCCTTGAGAGTTCTGCCACAACAGGGTAAAGTGCAAAAGATTTATTGCGCGTAGGGGCTTCAATTTTTAGATCTGGCTATACACTATTAGCTTGAATTGGGTTTAACCCCTAGCAGACTTATTTATTGGGAGTGATCACATGACTCTGAAGACCCTGGCAACTGCGACCACGTTTACCCTTTTGTGCCTAACGCCTGCGGTCTTTGCCCAAGATCTTGGCACTGCCCCTGGGGTGACTCAGCTCATCGAAACCAACCAGTGCCAAGGGTGCAACTTGGAAGGGGCTGATCTCTCCAACCTCAACCTCAGCAACGCCAACTTGAGTGGCGCAAACCTCAGCAACGCCAACCTGCGGGGCACCAACCTTAGCAACGCCAACCTCAGTGGAGCCAGTCTGAGCAATGCCGTGTTGGCAGAAGCAAATCTCTATCTGGCCAATTTAGTCGGTGCCGATCTACGGGGTGCTGACCTCAGCGAGGGAACTTTAACCGGAGCCAACTTAGAGAACGCTGACCTCACCGCTGCTACCTTGGGGGGTGCCACCCTAAACTATGTCACCTTCAGCAATGCCAGCCTGCTCACGGCGGATCTCAGTCAAGCCGATCTCAGTGATGCCAATTTAGTCGGGGCTAACCTTTCCGGGGCGCGCTTAACCAATGCCAGTCTCAGCAATGCCGACCTGTCCAATGCAGACTTGTCTGGTGCGGATCTGTCCGGCACGCAAATGGTATCTGCCAACTTGGCTGAGGCCAATCTGACTCAGGCAAACCTCAGTAATGCCAACCTGACCGGTGCTCAGTTAGAAACCGCAACGCTCACCGAGGCCAACCTTGCCAATACTCGGCTCGATAACACCGTGTTAGCTGGAGACCCCATTGCGACTGCTTCAGATGAGGCTGCTGATTTGACCCTGGCACCCCAGCAGCAGCCCCCCATTCGTCTGTTTAATCTTGAAACTGCCAACCAGCAGCCGGGGGGAAGCTTATCATTTTTCCTGGGAACCCGCCTATTTTTCAATGAGCAAGGGGAATTTGGTGGCGGCTCTGGGCTGCAAGTCAATACCCTCAACGTAGATTGGGGGATTACTGATTCATTGCAGGTCGGGGCTGCAGTCAACCTCTATTCCGATATTTTACCCAATCGAATTGTCGGAAATCCGGTCAATCTCAAGTATCTCAGTGGTGCCCTGAGCGCTAAATATCAAGTCATCGAAGCAGAGCGTTTTAATGTCGCTATTTTGGGGTCAGCAGAGCTGCTCAATATTCGTACCAACACCACCTCATTTTTGTCGGGGATACCCACCGACGGCTTTCTCACGGACAACGTGTTTGCAGGCTCGGTACAGGTGCCGTTCACTTACACGTTTAACCCGACGCTTCAAGTTCACGTTACCCCAGCCGTTTCATTTTTTCCGAGCACCTCCAATGGTGCGCCTTTTTATGGCACGGTGGCTCGCATTGGGGCTGGTTTAAGCTGGCAGCCCCTAGAGCGTCTGGGCTTTTTTGGGGATGTGCAGGTTCCCTTTGGGCCAGGGGGGAATACGGTGCGCGCTCGGGATGCCGAAATTGTGAACCGCCCCGTCTGGAGTGCGGGGTTGCGCTATCTCCTCAATCCGGCCTCTAGTCTTGACATCTATTTGACGAATGCCTTTGGCAATACCCCTGCAACCAACATTCTCACCTTAATGCCAGGGAGTGACCAAGCTGCCGTTGCCGTGAGTCTTAACTTTGACCCTGATTTTGGCCAAAACTATGCAGAAGATTTCCGCAGCGGAGAGCGCACGCCGCTGACGCCTCGGGACACTCAGTTAGTCTTAGATGGCATTACCCTCACCCATGCAGATACCCTTTTGCCCCGAACCCTGCGGGCTCAAGGGGGATTTGGAGCCGGAGTGGGGGGCAGTGTTGCCACGGCTCTCACCCACGATGTTCAGGTGGAGCTGTGGCTCAGCGATTTCGACCAAACAAAAGAAAACTACCGCATTGACGAGGTTACGGTGGGGGCGGCTGCCAAGGTTCGCTTTTTAGACCAGGTGCAGGGGGATCCGTTTTCGTTCAGTATTAAGGGTAGCTTTGGGGAGCAAGTCTCAGCACCACGGGGGTTTTCGATGGCAGAGGGGATTTTTCAGTACCGTCCTATCCCAGAACTGGCCTTGATTCTCAATCCCAAGGCTGGGGTGATTGGGAATGATACTTTAATTGGAGCTGGGCTGGGCATTAACTACCAAATTTGGCGGGGACTGCAAGTGCTGGGAGAGTATACGCCGTTCTTCACGGGAGAAACGGGGGTGTGGAGCGTGGGGCTGCGGTACTTTGACCCAGGTCTCAAATTGGGTGTGGATGTCTACGGCAGCAATGCTGCGGGTCGCTATTCTTTCAGCAGTATCGCTGCCCAGTCTGATCCAGTGGTGGGTGTCAATGTGCATTGGTTGTTTGGGGGTGGCTATTAGATGCCGCCTGTTTTGTCTAGCTTGTTTCTGAAGGGACTGGGTGCCTATGTGACCAGGTGTCAACGCCAATTTATGCGAAAGACCCGTGAACCAGATGGGGTTCAACTTCAGTTTTTGCAGGGGTTACTACAGTTTCATCGTCATACGGTATGGGGGCGACAATGGCAGATTGGGGAGATTCGCTCGGTGGATCAGTTGCGCGATCGCATCCCCCCCTCAACCTACGCAGACTACGAGCCCTGGATCGAGCGCACAGCAGCAGGAGAGCCCAATTTGCTCACACCGGAGTCGCCCTACTATTTCTGTATTTCCAGCGGCACCACCGGCAAGCGTAAATGGGTTCCTCTAACCCGACGGTTTCAGCAATCGATGCAGCGAGCCAACTTTGCCAGCTTTGGCTTCTTGTGGCAAGAATTGCAGCAGCGCGGCCTTAGGTTTGGTCGCTCTCACGCCATTAGTTCTGCTCAGATTTTAGGCCAAACGACGGCAGGGATTCCCTATGGTCTGGCCAGCGCCAACAGCATTCGTTCGGGGAAACTACTCAGCCGACTCATTTTTTCCTTTCCCTATCGTATCTTTGAAATTGAAGAGAGTCTTTCGCGCACCTACTTGAGTCTGCTATTTTCGATGCGAGATCCAGGCGTACGGGGGATGACCGCCAACTTTCCCATGTTGTTTCTGCGCACCTGCCAGATTTTAGAGCAACAGGCAGAAAGTCTGATTGCTGACCTAGAGCGAGGAACCCTTGCAGACTGGCTGAAAATTTCACCCCAGCAACGCGCCCAGCTTCAACAGCGCTGTTTCCCGCAGCCCCAGCGGGCAGACGAGTTGAGATTTGTCTTGAATAAGGCGGGCAAGCTTACCCCCAAGGGCATTTGGCCCCATCTTGCTTTTGTGGCTACGGCTCGGGGGGGCACTTCTGATTTTTATTTTCGACAGTTTCCGGAGTATATCGGGGATACCCCCATTTTCGGGGGGGTTTATGGCTGCTCTGAGGCCACCTACAGCTTATTTTCAGAGGTGAATCAAGACAGCAGCATTCTGGCTCTAGAAAGTGGCTTTTTTGAATTTGTTCCCATCGATCAATGGAATCAACTCATGCCTCAAACGCTCTTGCCTTCAGAGGTTAAAGTCGGGGCTCTCTACCGAATTTTGGTGACAAATTATGCTGGACTCTATCGCTATGACATCGGTGATGTGGTGGAAGTAGTCGGATTTTATGAAAAAACCCCCCGAATCATATTTCGCTATCGCCAAGGAGGGCAAATCTCTTCTACCAGTGAGAAAACCACTGAATCTCATGTGATTCAGGTTATGAGCCGACTGCAAGCTCAGTTTGGAGTCACGTTAGATGACTTTTGTGTAACCCTCTCGGCCACGGAAATTCCGGCTCATTATCTGGTTAATCTTGAGTTGATCCCTGGCTCTGAGATCAATAATCCCCAAACTTTTTTGCAGGCATTTGATCAAGAACTGCAACAAGAAAATCCCCATTATCAGGTGATGCGTCGGATGGATGTACCCCCGCCACGACTGAGAATTTTGGCACCAGGCAGTTTTGAGCAGTTACGGCAGCGTTTAATTCAAGCAGGGGCGTCGGAAATTCAATTAAAAGTAACCCATGTTAGCGAAGATCGCCAATATCTTGCTGATCTGCCAATTGTCGCTGAAATTCAACTGGCCTGATCAACTGGCCTGAAAGGTTGCCCCATTTATTTTTGCCAAGATCATTAGTGTTCCGTCAGGAAAATTTTGAGGGGTCTGCGACCCTCAAAATTTAACCCCCATCAACTTCTGGGCACTCATCGATCCTTCAAAGCAAAGTTGACAGACTATTAGGCAAGATCACACGAGGATCTTTCATCCCTGACCTAGCGCTTGAGAGCGCCTATAGGCTGCCATCACAGCTTGAATGAGGGCACTGCGTAATCCAGCTTGCTCTAGAGCGGCCACTCCTGCAATGGTGGTGCCGCCAGGGCTAGCCACCTGGTCTTTTAACAAGGCAGGATGGTTGTGCGTCTGCACTAATAATTCCGCCGTTCCCCGGACGGTTTGCAGTGCCAACTGGAGTGACGTGGCTCGGGGCAGTCCGGCGGCAACGCCACCGTCGGCTAGGGCTTCAATCACCATGGCAACGAAAGCTGGGCCAGATCCTGATAGGCCAGTCACGGCATCCATTAGCATTTCCGGCACGACCACCACCTCGCCCACGGCGGCAAATAAAGCCTGGGCAATGTCCAGATGAGTCGATTGGACTCGCGCTCCGGCGGCAACGGCAGTTATGCCTGCCCCTACCGTTGCTGGCGTATTGGGCATTGCCCGAATCACAGGCTGTTGATCAAACTCGGATTCTAATCGACTCAGGGGAGTGCCTGCCAAAATGGACAGTACCAAGGTTGATGTTGCACAAACCTGAGCCAATTCTGGCCCCACTGTGCTAAACACCTGGGGCTTGATAGCGAGTAATAAAATCTCCGCAGCTTGAACTACGGCAGCATTATCATTGCTGACTTGGATTTGATACCGAGACTCTAAAACCGCTAGCCGTTTAACGGCTACATCACTGACATAAATTTGTTCGGGGCGGATGGACATCCCCGACAACAGCCGAGACAGAATTGCCTCGGCCATGACCCCACCCCCCACAATACCGATTGTGAGGTTAGGCCAGACAGTATTCATTAACGGTGAATCTCAAAAAAACTGCCAAAATACAAGTGACTTCGAGCTTTCTTCCAGCTTACTGAGCTAGTCGCATGGGCATCTCAGACTGCCAAGACTGAGCAGGGCGAGGGGCAGTCGTCGGTGTCGGAACCTCATGGACAACCCCAGCCTGGGTACTGACCTGAACACAACTGGGGGTAAACAGAAAAATACTTTCGCCCACACGCTCTTGGTGGCCATCGATGGTGTATGTTGCACCGGCTACAAAATCAACTGCTCGCTGGGCTTGGACAGGATCCATCATCGTTAGGTTCAAAACTACAGACTTGCGATCGCGCAATGCCTGAATCACCTGGGGCATCTCTTCAAAAGCTCGGGGCTCCATCACCAAAACTTCAGTGGCTGATCCCCAAATTCGATTGTTGGGCATTCCGATCACATTATTAAGTCCTGAATTCATGGAATTGGTTTCACTAGAGACTGAAACAGGCTGAGTCAGAAACTCTTGTTCTAAGTCCATTCCAGACTCATGGGAGGGGTAATAGCCATCATCAAAGCCATCATTGTTTTGGATGTCATCATAGCCTTCTTCCGAGTAAGCATAGTCGTCCTCTGGATCAGGTAGAACAAATTTCCGGACTTTTTCCAAAATACCACTCACGATTCAGGCTCCATTAATAGACAATTTTAACGGTTACTTCCCTCTAAAGACGTTTTGCACACAGAAGACCCCCTGCATACAAGCAGTTTGACTTTAGTTGCTTTTAGGGTATCTGTGTAACATACAGTCTTTGGTTAACTTCGGTCAATTAGAATTTATTAAAATACTCTACCAAGAAGAGAAAAAAATCTAGACTTTATCGATTTAAATGTATTCAAAGATACCGTTTGCCTGCCCTTGACCTTTCATATTAGGCATTTGGATTTGCCAATGCAAGCATACCCAGACTTGAGGCTTCCAGGTCGCAAGAGACTGTCGATTCAGCATTATACACCAAACCTTCAAACTTGCACCTTACCAGCAGGCGCTGCAATGAATCTTTATAGTGAAGAGCGCTCGCCAAAAAGGATTCGTCCCAGCCTGACCATGGTACTGCCTGCCTGCACCGCAGCCTGAAAATCTCCCGACATTCCCATAGAGAGTTGATGTATGGGCAAGGGATAGTTCTCATGATGGCGGATTTGAGCAGCCAGGTTGCTGACCTGCTCAAAGGCACTCAAGATTTCGGTTGAAGTTAGCCCCAAGGGCAGAATGGCCATCAAGCCGCATAAGTTTAAGTGCTGACAGGCATAAAGTTGGGAGAGAGCGGCTCGTAGATCTGCTTCACTCCAACCCTGCTTCGTGGAGTCTGACCACAGTTTCACCTGCAAGCAGACTTTCGGCCTAGTCTCTAAAACCCCAGCTAGTTGATCGAGGCGTTGGGCAAGAGATAGGCGATCCACGGCATGAATCCAGTGAAACGACTCCACCACTG
This sequence comes from Petrachloros mirabilis ULC683, assembly GCF_009939295.1. Taxonomy (GTDB): domain Bacteria; phylum Cyanobacteriota; class Cyanobacteriia; order Thermosynechococcales; family Thermosynechococcaceae; genus Petrachloros; species Petrachloros mirabilis. Next base: position 11,051 of record NZ_WVIC01000020.1, on the reverse strand, counting down.
CTTTAGCTTTGTTGCGCTGCACATGACCAATAAAATGCCAGGTCACATCGGTCAAATCTTGGAGCTGACCTTGCTTGTCGCGGGCTTCTTGCAGTCGGTTTTCCCCAAAGTCTCGAATACCAGCCGCGTAGGCTTGACGCATGGCCGTCACCGAAACCTGCTTGGTCACTGCAATCAACCGAACCTTAGCGGGCAATGATTGACGAATCAAAGCGACCCGCTCAGCAATAGAACCCTTCAACACAAGGAGATCACTCATTATTGAAAGGTTTGTTGATGAATCACCTGAAGCTGATTGTAAATTTTGAGATCGCCAGATCGGCGTAAGGCTCGGAGTCGATTTTCGACCACGATGCGAGCTTCATTCCGGCTCACAGACTCAAATTTTAGCCCCTCCGGAGCTGTCGATACCAAGAAAAAGAGCCGCTGTGCATACAAGGTTGTAAACAGCGCCCGGTCTTCCTCAATCACACACAGGCTAAATAAGAGGCCAAAAGTTGGATGGTTCAGATAAGTTTCATTTGGGGTCATGGGCAAGGGGGTTGGGGATCACGCCTGCATTTCAGGCAGATCTTCAGCACGAACTAAGGCATAGACAACAATCAATTATACTGGAATCGTAGATTAACCCAATGCCCCAGAAATTTTCTTGCCTCCTTCATCGGCTCAAAGAGAATGTTGGCACTCTAACAGCCCGGAGCAACCAGATTTCCCAAAGCGGCAAGTTGAGCCTGGGCTTTATGGAGTGACTCTTGCCATTCCTGAGTGGGGTGGCTATCGGCAACAATGCCTGCACCCACCTGTCCCCAGACTTGAGCTGGTATGGCCATGTTGGCCAACTGTGCCCTAGCCTCACAAGACTCCGGTACGATTAAAAGGGTACGAATCAAAATATTTAAATCTAAGTGCCCCCGATAATCAAAATAGCCACAGGATCCATAAAATAAGCTCCGTCGTACTGGCTCTAGGGTTTCAATAATTTCCATGCAGCGGACTTTGGGGCAGCCGGTAATGGTACCGCCTGGAAAAACGGCTCGCAACAAGTCTGAGGGAGACCAGTCAGGCTTTAGGGTTCCCCGCACGTTACTGACCAAATGCATCACGTGACTGTAGCGCTCAATCACAAGTAACTCGTCCACCTCAACGCTGCCCCACTGGCAAACTCGACCTAAGTCATTGCGCTCTAGATCAACCAACATCGTGTGCTCGGCGCGCTCCTTGGCGTTCTGGAGTAGCTCTTGGCTAAGGTGTTGATCCTGGCTGGGGGTTGCTCCCCTTGCTCTCGTTCCCGCAATGGGACGAGTTTGAACCTGTTGTCCTTGCACTTGTACCAACCGCTCCGGAGAGCAGCTTACGACGGCTCCCCAAGGGGTTTGCCAATAGCTAGAAAAAGGAGAGGGGTTGATCGTCTGGAGGCGGCGATATAAAGACCAGGGATGGATCTCCCCTTGGGTGCCAAAGCGCAGGGATAAATTGGCCTGAAAAATATCACCCGCTCGAATGTGGGTCTGGGCTTGACGCACCATGGCTTCATAGACTGACTGGGGCGTACAGAGGGTAATTTCAGGGATGAAGGGTGAATGATCAACTTGGGCAGAGAGCGCCTGCTCTAAACGCAGCTCTAAAGTTTGTAATGAGTCCCGAGAGCTGGCCGCCAGCCAAAGTCGCTGTTGCTGATGGTCTAACACGGCAAAGGACTCGGGCTCGTACCAGTAGGCCACCGGGAAGGGGAGTCGATCGGTCTTCTGCCAGGGCAGATGTTCAATTTCCCAAGCGAGGTCATAGCCAAACCAGCCCAGATAGCCTCCGATAAAGGGCAGGTCTGGGGGCAGATCTAGAGTGGGGTTCGGGAGTACACAGGACTGAAACTGATCTTGTACCCAGGCTAAGACTTGTCCCAGGGGAGGGGTCCAGAGATGCTGGTTCTGGCTTCGGGGGGGGCCTGCACAGATTGAGTAGCGGCTGTGGGGCAGTGTAGACGCTTGTCCTGGACTTTCCAGTAAGGTGGCAATGGTGTGGTGCTGAAAGAGAGCGGCAAAGATGGCCGAGCCACTCCGGCCTTTCAAGGGCTGAGATCGCCATACCCAAGGCAGGGGAAATGGTTTCATAGGGAGAGATTGAGGAGTTGGCGTCAAGTCTTGGGCACCCAGATGGCTCAGGTTGCATCCGTTCCAAACCAGAGTCGGGCTCCTATGAGAACACTAGTGCTTGCCAACGCGACCCAATCTCGACGGCGCATTCGTAATTGGTTCCACTGCACTTGGTGGTGGTTGGGACTGGTAAAGCCACGCACTTGCATGGCGCTGGCAATTTGCTCGGCTCGGAGTAATAGGTTTTCTAAGAGGCGATCGGCGAGCAGAAGCCAGATTTGAGCCCCGCCTCGTATCCCCAACTTCTGCCAGTTAATCGCTCGGGTGCGCACCGAACGCACAAGATTTTGAATTTCTTCTAGTACCAAGGGAATAAAGCGTAAGGCTAGGGTGAGAGTGAGGGTCACTTCGGTGATGGGGAGCCAGCGACTCAGGGGAGATAACAGCCGCTCAATTGCGGTGGTGATTTCTTCGGGGGCGGTGGTCAACAAATAGAGGTTTGTTCCGTAAATGAGGGTAAAAAGCCAGGTACTCAGTGCCACTCCCAATTGTAGTGAGCGACGGGTGACGGTAATTGGGCCGTGATTGAGCAAAACGTAGCGATAGGATGGGGACTGGCTCTCAAGGTTAAAGCTAGAGAAATCAGGGTTTTCAGCCAGGTTTTGAGCCAGCCGCTCTGGGAGTGCGGCCATGGGGGAGTCTGACTGCGCCTGGGAAAATGAGAGTGCGTCTGCGGGCAAGCGAGGTTGGTACCGGGTTGCTAGGCCATCGGGCATTAATGAGGTTACCACCAATACTGCCAAACACAGTGCTACTAGCCACCCCATCTGTTGACGCCAAACCCGTAGGGGAATAGCAGCGAGGATCGTCAGTCCGAGCAGTAAACCCACCAGGGTGATTCGCCAGAGAGGATTGGCTAAGAGCGGGGTTAAGAGAAACGCCATTAACCAAGCCAATTTGACACGGGGATCTAAATGGTGCAGCCAAGTGGTCGGATTCTCTAAATACAGCCCTAGGGGAAGAGAGCGCAGCAGATCCATGCAGAGAAGGCTCAGAATCAAGAGAGACACTTAGAGAGTGTTTGAAAAGGTGCTTAGATCTTGCACTCGCCCCCCTAGCCCCCCAAGTTTGGGGGGCTAGGGTCAGAGTTCTCGCCTTTCTCCCCCCAAACTTGGGGGGTCGGGGGGGCTAATGCAGGGTTGATGAGACTTTTAAAACACGCTCTTAGGGCACTGGGGTCATCTCCATTATATTGATAATCGATTGTTGTGCATTCGCTCGGCGAATGGGGGAGGTTGTCACGATTGATGCATCAGTATGTTTTGTTCTATAAACCCTATGGGGTTTTATGCCAATTTACCGACGCCCAGGCATCCCCTCGACCCACCCTGAAAGACTATATTCCAATTCCTGGGGTCTATGCTGCGGGTCGCCTCGATCGCGATAGCGAAGGATTACTTCTGCTGACCAATGATGGTGGGTTACAGCACCGCCTCTGTGATCCCCAATTTCGGCATCCCCGTACCTACTGGGTGCAGGTAGAAGGGATTCCCGATGGGGTTGCCCTTCGAGCTTTGGGTCAGGGGGTTGAGTTGAAGGACTATCGTACCCGTCCTGCTCAAGTCCGTTTGTTGGGTTCTGAGCCTGTGTTGCCACCGCGCACCCCCCCGATTCGCGTTCGTAAGCAGATTCCGACGACCTGGTTGGAGCTGACTTTGACGGAAGGGCGGAATCGCCAAGTGCGAAGAATGACTGCGGCTGTGGGGTTTCCAACGCTGCGACTGGTGAGGTGTGCGATCGCACACCTCACCTTAGATAGACTCGAACCTGGGCAGTGGCGATCTTTAACCCCACTTGAGTCCCAAAAATTACATCAATGGGTGCAACCTTCTCGATCCAAGGGGTCAATGCTACACCTGTAAGCCCAAAATTTCAGCTCATCTTCATCTAAAGATCCGTAATTTATCGGATTTCAACGAAGGGACGGCACAGTAGCATAGATTTATCTTGGCCAGAATATTGTGCGCATCCTTCAGTCCTTAAACCCCGTGATGGATCTGTTTCCTTCAGCCAACAACTCTCCTTCCGACTCAGATCCAGACTCTGGTTGGCTTGAGCCAGCATTTGATTTTGATGACTTTGACGATGCAGAAGTAGACAATATTCCCACCCTGATTCTGCCCAATCACCTCGTGCGACTAGAGGCCGCTGGGCTCACCGACCCAGGGCGCGAACGCTCTCAAAATGAAGACTTTTTCGTCCTGAAAACCCACCTTAGCGAGACAACAACTCCCCAGAACCAATCTTTGCAGGCACGAGGTCTCTATATTCTCTGTGATGGGATCGGGGGTCATGCTGAAGGAGAAGTAGCCAGTTCCTTGGCAGCAGAGACCCTGGCTGCATATTTTCGGGAACACTGGCAAGCAGAATTGCCCAGCGAAACGGAGGTACTCTCCGCAATCTATGCGGCCAATGCAGCCCTCTATACCCTCAACGAGGCTCAAATTCGCCAGGGACAACAACGCATGGGAACCACGGTGGTTTTGGCACTTATCCAAGACACCCAACTTCGCATTGCCCATGTCGGAGACAGTCGCCTCTATCGATACACCGCCAGCCATGGCCTTGAACAGCTCACCCGCGACCATGAAATTGGCCAGCGAGACATTCAGCGGGGCATGACGCCCACCCTAGCCTATGCCAGACCGAATGCCTATCAACTAACCCAGGCCCTTGGTCCTCGTCATGAGCAAGATCTAAAACCTGAGGTGCAAACCTTACTAGTGACGGAGGACACTTTACTCCTCATGGGGTCAGACGGTCTCACTGACTATCAATTCTTAGAAACCCAAGCCCAAGATACGATTAAGACTCTACTCAATTTTGACACCGATTTGCAGGCTGGGCTGAAGGGTTTACTCACTGCCGCCGATCAATATAATGGTCATGACAATATCACTGCCATCGCCATTCGGGTAAAGGTACAAGCTCCATCCAGATCTGATCATTTCTGATGGTTAAATTTTGATGACTGAATGGGGAGAGAGCCAACCCCGCTTAAGATAGAAGAAATATTTTTTGGTAATCACCAAAAATCAGGATCGCTGAGTTAAAGCCCCAAATTTATGCTTGGTGTGGGTCACATCCCAATGTCTAGTTCTGGTGTTGTTGGTCTATCTGCCAGCACATAAAGGTTTCAGGCCATGAATGCCTCTTGTGCTCAGACTGGCAGCTCATTGTTATAGATAGTATTCAGGGATTCGGTGGTTATTCTCACCCTTCTAAACCCTCAGAGCCGCACTCCCCTCAATCAGTGGTCGTTTCAAACTGCCACCCAAATTCGGATTGGGCGTTCAATCGATAATCACATTGTCTTATTAGACATTCTAGTGTCTCGCTACCACCTCGAAATTTGCCCAGTGGACTCAGGCTCTCTCAGGGAGTCCTGGCGACTTCACAATCTGGGCACCAATGGCACGTTCTTGGATGGCAAGCTGGTTACTGAGGGAATTTTGAATAGCGGTAGCCTGATTCAACTGGGGCTGACAGGACCACTATTGAAGTTTGAATGGGTGTCCACTGAAGCCGAAACCCCCCCCAGGGATCAGCCTTGTCTTCACGCGGGAAATCGTCCTGGCAATTTGTTTTGCATCCAATGCGGCATCCCCTTAAAAACTCAGCGTCAGGTGCGCCAGTATCAAATTCTCCGCATTCTGGGGAAAGGGGGGATGGGAACAACGGCTTTGGCCTGGACCCCTGCAACCGCTGATTCTCCCAGCCGACTCCAGGTGCTCAAAGAACTGAACGAAGAGATGATTCCAGTGCCCAAAGCGCGTGAGCTATTTCAGCGAGAGGGTCGCATTCTGAAAACCCTGAATCATGACAATATTCCTGCGGTGTACGATGCGTTTGCAGAAGGGGATCGTCTATACCTGGTCATGGAAATGATTCAGGGGCGCAGTTTAGCCCAATGGGTGAGTCGCAATGGACCGGCTCCGCCTACCCAAGCCATTGACTGGATGCTTCAGGTGTGCGAGGTCTTGACCTATTTACACGGACGCCAGCCCCCGATTATTCATCGGGATCTCAAGCCCAGTAATCTTCTAATTCGGGTTCGCGATCGCAAAATTTGTGTCATTGATTTTGGTGTTGTCAAAGAATTTAGCCCCACCCCTGGCACTTACATTGCGGCTGAGGGTTACAGTCCTCCAGAGCAGCGTTTAGGCAATCCCACCCCCCAGTCTGATTTGTATGCGGCGGGTGCTACATTGGTTTATCTCTTAACCGGACAACATCCGGGCGAATTTCACATCAACCTCGATCTAGGCTATCGCATTGATGTCTCAACCATCTCCCTCATTCCTGCCCCTCTGCGAGCGGTGATTGCCCAGGCAACCTCTCCCCAACCTTCGCAGCGATTTGCTAGTGCAGAAGAGTTGGCTCTGGCTCTCCAAGACTGCCTCGACGGGCTGCGCTCCTATCAGGGCAGGGGTTGAGACAGATCCACCAGGACTTCAGCAAATTGGGTCAGGGTGTGGATGCGATCGCGCATTTGAGACGCCAGCATTTGCCGAGACCCTCCCGAACCAGCCACCTGCCAGAACGCCATATCCCGTTGGAGTAAGCGCAGCTCGCGGTGCATTTCCAGCAGCACAGCCCTTAACCGAGATCCCTGCTCAGGCCACCGCGTCGGCCAATCAGGGATCCAGAGTTGGGTCACAAAACAGTCATGAAGCCCTTGTAAAGCCGCCACTGTGAGACTTGGCTGCTCCCCAGTTGACAGACAACAGTCGTAAAACCTTGAAGTAGCTTGGCTGAAAGGGGTCACCGTCAATAGTACCTACTCACACCTGAATCTGGGTTTGGGGGGCTGCATTGCAATCAGACAGACACATCAACTAGGCAACGTCATGGCCTACCCCACAGCTCCAAGCCACCAGCATGCCATCTCAGATTGCGCAATTTCCTCTAAGATAGATCTTAACCATCCAAAATCCTGTGGTGTCGCTACACAACACCTGTCTGCGGAAACTGGCGAAAACCCTATGATTGTTACCCCCATAGATTAGATTGCAAGTAAGTTCTCCGACAAAGCATCCGCCCATTGACGCCGCTCCCCAAATGAACCCATGAGCTTGACGGCCCCCACCTTGTTCCCTGATCTTGAACTACCTCCCTGGCTGCGGGCCTGTATGCAATCTTCAGCGCAGTGTGATGAAACCGCTGCCGATCAAGAGCTCATTTGTCGCGCCTTCAACTTTGCCTATGCACTTCATGAAGGACAGCGACGTGCATCTGGTGAACCCTACATTGCCCATCCCGTCGCCGTCGCCGAGCTGCTGCGAGACCTCGGGGGCAGTGCCGCCATGATTGCCGCCGGATTTTTGCATGATGTCGTTGAAGATACCGACATCACAGCAACAGACATCGAAACCCAATTTGGCATTGAAGTGCGCCAGTTGGTGGAAGGGGTCACCAAGATCTCTAAGTTTAATTTCTCCACCAAAACCGAGCGAGAAGCCGAAAATTTCCGCCGCATGTTTTTGGCCATGGCTCAAGATATTCGGGTCATCGTCGTCAAATTAGCCGATCGCCTGCACAACATGCGCACCCTAGAGCATCTCGCTGAAGTCAAACAGCACCGCATTGCCCAAGAAACTAGAGATGTGTTTGCCCCCCTAGCGAATCGTTTGGGCATCTGGCGATTCAAATGGGAACTCGAAGATCTGGCCTTCAAATATCTAGAACCAGATGACTACCGCCGCATGCAAGACCTCGTTGCTGAAAAACGAGCCAATCGAGAAGCCCAGATCGAAGCCGCCATTGGCCTACTCCATCAACGCCTCGATCCCCTCCCGCTTGAGCATCTGGAAATTAGCGGGCGTCCTAAGCATCTTTACAGCATCTACCAAAAGATGATGCGGCAGCAAAAAGAATTTCATGAAATTCTGGATGTTGCGGCCATTCGCCTGATTGTCAAAAGCAACGAAGAGTGTTATAGAGCTTTGGCGATGGTTCACGACTGCTTTCGCCCCGTTCCGGGGCGCTTTAAAGACTATATTGGCCTGCCCAAGCCCAACCGGTATCAATCCTTGCACACTGTCGTGATTGGACTAGGGGGACAGCCCCTAGAGGTACAAATTCGCACCCTAGAAATGCATCATATTGCCGAATATGGGATCGCCGCCCATTGGAAGTACAAGGAAACCGGTCGTTCAACCGCAGTGCAATTGGGAGCCGACGATGAAAAATTTGTGTGGTTGCGTCAGCTTCTAGAGTGGCAAAGTGATCTCAAAGATGCCCAAGAGTACCTGGATCATGTCAAAGGCAACCTCTTTGAGAGTGAGGTCTACGTTTTTACCCCTAAAGGAGATTTAATTTCCCTGCCTCAAGGGGCAACCCCTGTGGATTTTGCCTACCGGATTCATACTGAGGTGGGAAATCACTGTGCAGGGGCTCGGGTCAATGCTCGGATGGTAACCCTGGATACAGCTCTCAGCAATGGCGATATTGTTGAAGTGCTCACTCAAAAAAATGCCCATCCTAGTCTCGACTGGCTCAATTTCGTCACGAGCAACGCCGCTCGTAATCGCATCCGTCAGTGGTATAAGCGCTCTCATCGAGATCAGAATATTTTGCGCGGTCGAGAAATGCTGGAGAAAGAGCTGGGCAAGAGTGGATTCGACGCCTTACTTAAGTCTGCCCCCATGCAAGCCACAGCAGAGCGGTGTAACTATCAGTCTTCTGAAGATCTCTTGGCAGGCTTGGGCTACGGTGAAGTGACCCTAAATTTGGTAGTTAATCGCCTCCGTGAAATCACCCAGCAAACCGTGTTACAAACAGCGACACCAGAGTACCCGGTGCTGCCTACCCCTCCCAGCCGACCCAGTCCGCCCCTTGGGTCGGGCAGCCACTCACCGATTGCAGGGGTAGAGGGGTTGCTCTACCACATGGCTGGCTGCTGCCATGCCGTCCCCGGCGAAGCCATCATTGGCATAGTCACCCGCAACAGTCGCGGCATTTCAATTCACCGTCAAGGGTGTCAGAACGTTGAGTCTATTCCGGGAGATCGTTTGATTCCAGTACGCTGGAACCCACTGCCAGCGCAGGGTAGGCGTCTCCAGACTTATCCTGTGGATGTGCAAATTGAGGTAATTGATCGAGTTGGTGTGCTCAAAGATATTTTAACTCGCCTCACCGATAACAAAGTTAACGTTCGCAATGCCCAAGTTAAGACCTTTCCGGGGCAAACGGCTTTGATTCAGCTCGGTTTAGATATTGAACATAGCGACCAATTAGATCAAATCTTTGCCCAAATCCGCAAGATGAGCGATGTATTGAATCTTCGCAGAATGAGTCAAGTAGAAGGTTAAAGGTTGTTAGACCGCTAGATACTCTGTTTAGGTAGCGAAAGTTCAACAGCGTATACCCTCTGACAACACCGATTCCAAACAACGTTCATTTTTAAAAGTTATCTATCGTTTTCTTGGAGGCGCTACAGTTGGCACTCTTGTACTGCTCATCCCTGTGACATATGGGACATTTAACGATTTGGGACTTGTTTATGCGGGTGTTGCATCATTGCTAGTTATATTGTGCGGCTTACTATCAATTGTTTGGGGTGAAAAATTTATTGACGTGGTAATGCGAATGCTGAATGGTACTGGTCTCTAGACGAGTGCGATCGCCGACTCATAGGATGCGCAAAGCCTTTGGAATACCAGAAAAGCACCAGCGTAACGCATCGTTCCATTCAGTTTATAGAGGACGATTGCAGCCGTATACGCTTAAGCGGTCGCCCAGTCTAAAATGAAGGAGTACAGCGGAAACTAAGTCAAGCCTATGGCAATTCGGCAACGGCGTTACAGCAAAGAAGAGATAGCTCGGCGCGGGCAAGAACTCTATAAGTCAGGTATTCGGCAACAAGTCGAAGCCGGAAACGAGGGTAAAATTGTGGCGATCGACATCGAAACCGGAGAGTTTGAGGTTGATGAAACGGTGGTAGCTGCAACCAATCGGCTATTTGAGCGTAAGCCTGATGCCTAGCCTTTTGGAATTCGGATTGGACACCGTGCCGTGTATCACTTTGGTTCGCGGAGCTTAAAGAAGAATTCATGATACATTGAGTTGTGAATTTGCGCCGCGAAGCCACACTTTCCCTTGTAGTTGGTAACTCATCTGATCAGCGGGAATTCATCAATACCGTAATTGATACCGGATTTGATGGCTTTCTATCTTTACCAAACGCTTTTGGAAAAGTACGAGACTGCATTGGCAAGTACCCAGAACGACTGGCAAAAGGTGGGTTGAGGTGGCTTGGACATTTAGTTTATCGGCTGAGTGTGGTGAAGAGCAGATTGCTGCCGAGCAATTCGCCCAGCATTTTGATGGTCTTGCCTGGATTCTTGCAAATGATACTCAGTACCAATGTCATACAACCCTTTTTCAAGATTTTGAGGAGAACTGGTGGAGTCGTGTTTCTCCAAGTGGCATGAGTGAAGTTGGCATTGATGCGTCCGACATTAACTTACCAGATGACAGAATTAGGTATTCTACTTTATCAGCGTTTGCAGTTTGCTCCACCCTTTCGTTATGCCCTAGTTGGCGTGGAAGCCGATGAATTTAGAACCTATAGTGAGTTGATTACAGAAATTCCTGTAACCAGTTTTCCAGGTTTGGTTTTAGCGGAGACTGTTTGGCGATCGCTCGGAGCCTCGACCTTATTTCGACCCTTCAGTTCTGGCTACGTTTGGCATCCCTATGAAGGCGAAGTTTACAAACCACTGATGGTGTCGCCAGACTTGAAAAACAAGCTCAAGGATCTACTTGTTCTCACATGAGACTCATCAGATAGGAGATCTCACAACGCAAGATCAGGGTTGCGGCGCGTGCTAACACTGCGTTGGTGCCCACATTCAGCAGGTGTGGCATGGGATGAAATAAATTTGAGGTTGTCCCTCA